>JABWBP010000042.1 GCA_013360445.1 Calditrichaceae bacterium
TTGTGGAACATCTTTTTCTACCAAACAGGTTTTTTTAGCAAGCTTTTTATATCTCTGTGCTCTCTGTGCTCTCTGTGGCAAGATGCCTGAATAGTTACACCCGGCTAATGATAAATTTATCAGCATGGCAAACATTTGGGGAATCGCTATCAAAACCAGTCTCGGAAAAATCAGAATTGCCCAGCCGTCCGAAGAATTCATTCCCCGGCAGCTCCAAATAAACGGATTTGAGATATTTCACATTGAATTCGAACATATTGCCAAAGTGGCAGAACTCCCTTTTCACCACCGGGATCCCTTTGATCGCCTACTGGTTGCCCAATCTCTGGTAGAGAAGCTTCCCATTGTAAGCGCAGATACCACGCTGGATTCATACGGAATTCGGCGCTTATGGTAGCGGCGATAAACATCTCACCTTCATGAATTCCGGAAAGTAACCCCATAATAGGCGACAAATGACTGCAAAGCCAAATGGCGCGCAAAGCGCAAGTGACAAACCATGACGAAGTCAAATGGCTCTTCCTGAAAAAGAACAAATTTTAGACTTCCTGAAAGAAGTCAAAGACCCGGAAGTTCCGGTAGTTGACGTGGTGGAATTAGGGGTGGTGCGGAACGTGGCCATCGAAAACGGGCAGGTGCGCATCGACATCACCCCTACCTACTCCGGCTGCCCGGCCATGAAGGTGATGGAGCAGGACATCCTGGCCGTGCTCAAATCCAGGGGGATCGAGAACGTCAGCATCAAAACGGTGTTCTTTCCCCCCTGGACTACCGACTGGATGAGCGATGAAACCAAGCAAAAACTGAAAGCATACGGCATCGCGCCCCCGGGAAAAGTGGCGGCTCAGGACCTGAATCCCTTGCACCGGCAGGAGAAAAAGGTTTCCTGCCCGTTCTGCGACTCCGAAGATACCCGGCTCACCAGCCAGTTCGGTTCCACCGCCTGCAAAGCGCTCTACAATTGTAATTCCTGCCGGCAGCCGTTCGAGCATTTCAAATGTATCTGAATCGGAGGTATTGTCAACCAGGAGACTTAGATGAGTTATCAATACATCAGCTTCCAAATCGCGCAGGGCGTCGCCCGGATCACCCTCAACCGCCCGGACGTGCTCAACAGCTTCAACCGCCCCATGGCCAAGGAAGCGCAGGATGCTTTAGGGGTTTGCGAACGCGATGAAACCGTGCGCGCGGTGCTGCTCACCGGGGAAGGGCGGGCGTTTTCCGCGGGGCAGGATTTAGCCGAGGCCGCGCCGAAAGACCAGCCCTGGCCGGAGATCAGCGACATCGTGCGCGGAAGCTACAACCCCATCATCCGCGCCATCCGGGATCTGGAAAAGCCGGTGGTTTGCGCCGTCAACGGAGTGGCCGCCGGCGCCGCCGCGAACATCGCCCTGGCCTGCGACATCGTGCTGGCCTCGGACAAAGCTTCTTTTTTACAGGCGTTTTGCCACATTGGGTTGATTCCCGACAGCGGCGGAACCTACTTTTTGCCCCGCCTGGCCGGATTTGCCCGCGCCAGCGCCATGGCGATGTTAGGGGAAAAAATATCCGCCCACCAGGCTCTGGAATGGGGGCTGATCTACAAAGTGTACCCCGCCGAAACGCTGATGCAGGAGGCGCTGAAACTGGCGGAACATCTGGCCACACAACCGACCAGGGGGTTGGGATTGATCAAACGCGCCCTCAACCAATCCCTGGCGAACGACCTCGACGCCCAATTGGAAGTGGAGGCGGAATTGCAGGCCGTTGCCGGCAAAACCGTAGATTGCAAAGAGGGGATTCAGGCGTTTTTGGAGAAGCGGAAGCCAAGCTTCGTAGGGAAGTGACACTGTCCGACCGGCACCTCTGCCGGTCGGGTGCTTGGCGTAATGAGATTTTCATCGTAGGCGCCGGTGTATCGACAAGCAGGGATGCTTGCAGCGTAAGCCGCCAACTTGCGGTCGAACAAGAAGGAAACTGATTATGCAACTTTTCGATAAAACCACCCCCATCGCCGTCATCGGCGCGGGGGCCATGGGCAGCGGGATTGCCCAGGTTGCCGCGGCGCATGGGCATCGCGTGGTGGTAGTGGATACACAAAGCGCCGCGCTGGAAAATGCTCGCAAAAACCTGGAAAAGGCGCTGAATCGCCTGGCGGAGAAAGGGAGTATCAGCCCGGAAAACGCGGCGGAGATTCTGCAGCGCATCCGTTTCACCACCGAAAAAAGCGCCTGCGCCGGCTGCGGGCTGGCCATCGAAGCGATCATCGAAAACCTCTCCGCCAAACAGGCGGTTTTCCGGGAGTTGGAAACCCTGGCGGGCGAAGATTGCATTCTCGCCAGCAACACCTCCTCGCTTTCGATTACCGCCATCGCCGCGGCCTGCCGCAAACCGGAGCGAGTCCTGGGCGCGCATTTTTTCAATCCCGCCCCCTTGATGCCCCTGGTAGAGATCATCCCCGGCATTGCAACCGCCAATTCTGTGGTAGAAACCAGCCGGCGGTTGGTGGACGCCTGGGGCAAAACCACGGTGCTGGCGAAGGATACCCCCGGCTTCATCGTCAACCGGGTGGCGCGGCCATTTTACGGGGAAGCGATCCGCATTTTCGAAGAAGGCATTGCCGACGCCGCTACCATCGACTGGGCGATGAAAGAGATCGGCGGATTCCGCATGGGGCCGTTCGAACTGATGGATTTGATCGGCAACGACGTAAACTACGCGGTGACGGCCGCGGTGTGGGAAGCATTTTTCTACGATCCCCGCTACAAGCCCTCCTTCACCCAAAAACGATTGGTGGAAGCGGGGCGGCTGGGTCGCAAATCCGGCAAAGGATATTACGATTATGCCCCCGGCGCACTCCCGCCCGAACCGGTTAAAAGTCGTGAATCAGGGGAAGAGATATTCTTCCGCATTCTGGCCATGCTGATCAACGAGGCGGCGGAGGCGGTTTTCTGGCAGATCGCCTCCGTGGAAGACATTGACCTGGCCATGACCAAAGGGGTCAACTATCCCAAAGGGTTGCTGCTATGGGCGGATGAGATCGGTTTGGACAAAGTGCTGGAAAAAATGCGGCGACTCCAGGATGAATACGGCGAGGACCGGTACCGCCCGGGCATGCTGTTGAAACGGATGGCGCGGGAAGGCCGGCGGTTTTATCAATGAAAGTTTGAACCACGAATTCACACGAATGAACTTGAGGGGTTAATTCGTGTAATTGGTGAAATTCGTGGTCCTTTTTAATTTTGAAAGTGATTCATAGAAACCGTTTTGAAGTCTAATTTTATGCCACAAAGTCACGAAGACCCTAATTTTCATTAATTTTTTTGAGGTTTCTTTGTGAATTCTTCGTGGCTTAGTGACTTTGTGGCGATAAAAGAATTAGCGAGGAAAAATGAGGGAAGCCTATATCATCGACGCCGTTCGCACCCCCATCGGCAAATTCGGGGGAGCGCTCTCCCCGGTGCGGGCGGATGATTTAGCCGCGCTGGTCATCGGCAAAATTATGGAACGGAACTCCCACATCGATCCCGCCCGGATCGAGGACGTGATTTTCGGCTGCGCCAACCAGGCTGGGGAGGATAATCGCAATGTGGCGCGCATGGCGCTGCTGTTAGCGGGGCTGCCCCCTTCGGTGCCGGGGGAGACGGTTAACCGCCTGTGCGCCTCGGGCATGAGCGCGGTGGTGCAGGCCGGGCGGGCCATCGCCCTGGGCGACGGCGACCTGTTCATCGCCGGGGGAGTGGAACACATGACCCGCGCCCCTTACGTGCTGGCGAAATCCACGGTTCCGTTCGACCGCAATATTCAACTTTATGATACCAGCTTAGGCTGGCGCTTCGTCAACCCGCTAATGGAGAAGATCTACGGCATCGACAGCATGGGCCAGACCGCGGAGAACGTGGCCGCGCAGTTCAAGATCAGCCGGGAAGACCAGGATCGCTTCGCCCTGCGCTCGCAGCAGAAAGCGGATCTGGCGCGGGAAATCGGGCGGCTGGCAACGGAAATCACCCCGGTGGAAATCCCCCAATCCAAAAAAGAGCCGGTGCTGTTCAAGCACGACGAATTCATTCGCCCCAACACCAGCATTGAGGCGCTGGCAAAGCTGAAACCGGCTTTCCGCAGCGATGGAAAGGGGTCGGTGACCGCGGGGAACTCCTCCGGCATCAACGACGGGGCCTGCGCCCTGCTGCTGGCCTCGGAATTGGGGGCGACCAGCTTCAACTTGCGACCCCGCGCCCGCATCATCGCCTCCGCGGTGGTGGGGGTGGAGCCGCGCATCATGGGCATGGGGCCGGTGGGCGCCACCCGCAAGGCGCTCAAAAAAGCCGGTCTGAAGCTCGAGGACATGGCAGTGATCGAATTGAACGAAGCTTTTGCCGCGCAGAGCTTAGCCTGCCTGCGGGAATTGGGTCTCAAAGACGAAGACCGGCGGGTGAATCCCAACGGCGGGGCTATCGCCCTGGGACATCCGTTGGGTATGTCCGGGGCGCGCCTGATCGCCACCGCGATGATCGAATTAGAGCAGCGCAACGAACGCTACGCCCTCTGCACCATGTGCGTGGGCGTGGGCCAGGGCATGGCGGTGGTTCTTGAACGGGTATGATTTTAAGTAGGCAGTAGGCAAGTAGGCAGTGGGCAGTAGGCAAGTAGGCAGCAGGTAAGTAAGCAGCAAGCAACTCCGATCACGAGGTTGCCTGCTGCATACTGCCTGCTGCTTACTGCCTACCGCTTACTGCCTATCGCCTACTTGCCTACTGCCTACTTTAAAAAGAGGGCAGCAAGCATGAGCAACATCTTCGAGTTCAACGGCTTCAAGCCGGTGGTGCATCCCACTGCTTTCATCCATCCCAACGCCACGGTAACCGGCAACGTGATCATCGGGCGCGACGTGTACATCGGCCCCGGGGCGGCCATCCGCGGCGACTGGGGGGAGATCATCATCAAAGACGGCTGCAACGTGCAGGAGAATTGCACCATTCACATGTTCCCGGGCGTTACCGTGGTGTTGGAAGAGTCCGCCCACGTGGGGCACGGGGCGATCATTCACGGGGCGCACCTGGGGCGCAACTGCCTGGTAGGAATGAACGCGGTGGTGATGGACAACGTGGTCGTGGGCGAGGAGAGCATCATCGGGGCGCTCTGTTTTGTGCCGGAGGGGATGGAAATTCCCCGGCGCAAAATCGTGGTGGGCAATCCTGCCAAAATCGTGAAAGACGTCAGCGATGAGATGATCGCCTGGAAAAGCGAGGGAACCCGGCTCTACCAGGCGCTGCCCCGGGAGCTTCACGCCACTTTGCGCGCCTGCGATCCCCTGCGGGAAGCGCCCAAATTCCGCCCCAGGCAGGAGACGGGGTATAAAACCTGGGGGGAAGCAAGAAGTAAGAAGTAAAAAGTAAGAAGTAAAAAAGAGTGTCTCAACGGGATGGGAACGCACTAACCCAGAAACTCTGCTACAAAAATAGCTCTATTGAGTAGCCTCCCTCTAAAAATGGCGGGATGTTTTTTGAGTGGCTGATCCACCAAGTTTGGCCTCTATGAAGTAAATCGTAAATTGTTTTCGCCAGTTAAATTTTGTAAAATCCTCAAAAATTAAGGAAAGACAAAATGCTTTCATCAAAACTGTCTGAAAAAGCCTTAAAAACGCAGTTGATTGAAGAAATCAATAAGCTCGACCGTGAAAAGCTGCTCGCCTGTTTTTTGGGAATCGCTTTCCACGATCAGCCCTTATTATCCAATTTTTAAAGGTTTGCTAAACGGAAAATTTTTTCTCTGGACATCTAACCTTGGTTTGTTTGTATTATGATAGAAACCCAATACGCTTTTGAAAAAATGCTTGAAGCTTATAGTAGAAATAAAACGCCCATTCTACTGGATTTCAAGAAAGCTTCTGCCGAACTAATAAATAATAACCTGCCTCAAAAAGACAGGCAAATCCATTACTTTCATTACTACCCGGGAAGAATTTTCCCATATATCCCCCTCTACATTTTATCATTAGAGGAAATTTCACACCTCAAAGGACCCGTATTAGATCCTTTTGCAGGAAGCGGAACAGTTCTATTAGAATCACTAATAAATCCAATCATTAAAAGAAATGCATTGGGAGTAGAGATCAATCCTCTGGCCCGATTAATCTCAAAAGTCAAAACTACACCCTTAGATGTAATTAAAGTTCTATCATTATTGGATAATCTTCATTCTCTCTTTTCGCAATATTCGCAGACCGCCAATCTTAATAGCCATGTTCCTGATTTTAAAAATATCAACCTTTGGTTTTCCTCACATGCAATTACTCAACTATCAAAATTGAAATGGGCCATCGAAAATTTAGAAGCCTCAACCCAATATAGAGATTTCTTTTTAGTTGCTTTCTCCAGCATCATTCGAAAAGTTTCAAAGGCTGATCCCAATATTCCACCACCAGTAGTTCTGAAACCTCAAAAATATAAAAATAACCCGCGAACTTATGAAAAATTGCAGAAGTTCTTAGAACAGGCAGAAAATCCTTCCGTTTGGCAACTCTTCGCAAATGTTTTAAAAAACAACTTGACGAGGATTGACGGCCTTAATGGATTTAAGGAAATCAAAAACGGAAGTATAACAGCCAAGATCATTTATGACGACGCCCGGCATATTAAACATGGCCAGCTACTCGAAGGCGGCAGAATAAATAAAGAGTTCGCTACTGAATTAGCTTCCAGCAGTATTGAGGTTATATTGACTTCTCCACCTTATCTCACCGCCCAAAAATATATCAGAACCAACCGGCTGGAACTTTTTTGGTTAGGATATACGGAGGAAGAAATTCAAAATTTAGATAAGCAGAGCATAGGAACAGAACGAGTCTCTTCGGTTGATGTTTATCTGTTAGGTATCGAAAGTATTGACATATTAATTGATCGTACTTATTCTAAGTCCAAAGAAAGAGGAATCACAATTTTCGCTTATTTTGAAAATATGCTCAAGGTTTTCAAAGAAATGTATCGTGTTTTGAAGGATGGCGGGTATGCGTTTATTGTGGTAGGCAATAACGAAGTTTTGGGCGAGAAAGTGGATACGCATAGACTTTTAACCGATGCAGCCCTGGGAATTGGTTTTACGGAGATTGCCATTTTCAAAGATGAAATCAAAACCAGGAGTATGATGAGAACCAGAAATGGCACCGGAGGATTAATTAAAGATGAATATGTCATTATCTTAAAGAAGGAGGGATGAGAGTGTTTGAGGTTGTTACCCGCTGGAATTTGGTACGGCCTGATGAGGAGATGAATGAGGCTGTTGAAGATATAAAACTTCGAGGTTATAATGAGGATACAATTATAACCGGGCAATTTTTAACCTACCTTCGAGAAAAAACCATCAGACCTCTCTCAGTAAGTAATATTGCTGATGTTTACTGTCCTACCAGAAGGGATCTGTATATCGAAAAAGGAAAAAATAAACCCCAAAGAGTAAGAGGAAAAACCTTGTGGAGTAGAATTGCAGGCGGTTTGACTGATCAATATATTTCATCCATATTAAATGACAATTTGCATAAAAAAAATCAAAAAAAGTACACAACTATAAGGAAAGAAGGATTAAAACTCTACAATGGAATTATGGCAGGGGAAGAAAATGCGCAAGCAGTATCCAATCTTAAAAGTAAAGAAACGATTTCTTATGGTATAAATGCAGGAGATACGGAATGGCTTTTGAAATTATTGTGTATGAATGGAATTGCTGATATTGCCAATAGAACTTTACACTCTGTTATAAAAGGCGATAAATCTTTAGCCCCCACTGACATAAAGCTCAATGAAGAAATTAATCCTGGCATTCTAATAGGAATAAGTTCTCCCGCCACTCCTGATTTTATTCTCCCTGAACATGGTATCGTCGGCGACATTAAAACGGGCACAGAATTCGTGCCTCATTTCCAATTAACCTGTGCTGGCTATGCAATGGCTTATGAAAACGCTAACGGAGAACCACATGATATAAACTGGGGAATTATCTATCTGTTTCCCACGCGAAACAGGAGTTCTTATGTGCGTCCTATAACCTTTGCCCAAATCTATATCTTCCCTATAGATGATTATCTACGACAGTTGTTTTTGGATATCCGGGATGAAGCATATGCCTTGATCATAGAAGAGGATCAACCATCTTTCCCTAAGCCCGAAGATCGGGAAAGATGCTATGGATGTAAATATAAGGAGTATTGTATCGGACAAGGATTGGAGTTGAAATCTCATGAACAATAATGCGGAAATACCATTAATCAAAGAATACCACCTGGATCGCCTCAAAAAATGTATTGAGTGCATCGATCAAAATGCTTTTCGCAGGGAAAACCAAAAAGACTGTATATTAAAACTATATCCTGATGAAAGGGGTAAAAGCGTAGCACATCGCGAAAAGAGTATTTTCAGAGGAATGGTTATCCCCTCGTTACGATATTTGGGGTTAATCATTGGGTATGGGGACTTCATCAGAGCAAGCGCCAATGGCAAACTACTCATTGAAAATCAGAACGTTGATGATGAGTTGAACCGGCGAATTTCAAGAGCGGTTATTTATGAAACAGATCAGAGTATTTTTCATTTTATTGACCTGATCAAGAATCTTTTCCCAAAGGGAGGGATTCCCACATCGTTGTCGGTTGGAGAGGTTATTAGAAGGGTTAGTGAAAGTATCGAAGCTGCATCTAACTTACAAAAACGGGAGCGAATAAAAAAATGGCTTTCAATACTTAAACAAGTAGAGTTAGTCACTTCTTCGTCTTCAAGCATCCTGTTGAATGATCAAGAAACCATGTCATTGAATGAGCAAAAGCTTGTTCAAACTCTTAAGGATTCGGATATAACCCTCAAAGACCCGGAAGCATTTAAAGGGTATTTTTTAGACAGTTATTCTCAACTAGGTAGAGATTCCGCAGGAGTTGTGGCAATTGCAGATTTACGGGAAAAGGTTTCTTTAAAGATGTTAAGAGAACAAAGAGCAATCCTTACAGAGGGCCAGTTTGATAAAATGCTCCGACAACTTCCTGTAGAAACGGAAAGCTATATGATCTCCTTTGGCAAACCTATGGGAGCAGGGGAAAAACTATTTAGATCGAATAAAGGTGAGTATTTTAAGACAATTTTCATTAAATCTTACAAGCGAGGATAACCTGTGAACACTGATGATAAGTTCTTAAGAGAGACATACAAATTAGAACAAACTGTTATCAAGGCCTTCTCAGATAAGGTCGCCAGGCAAAAGCAATTAGAGTGGTGGATTAATAGAGAGGATGAACTCAAAGCATGGGTAGATATAATAGAGAAAGCCGCTTCAGGCTATACAAACCATATTGCTTTGATCATTGGTAGCTACGGGCGTGGCAAAACACTTTCCCTCTTCAAAATAGTTGACGAGGCGGAAAAGCATGACAAAATATATCCCATTTTTTTAACCTTTAAAGGAGAAGAAAAATCAAAGCCTGGCATTGATTTCATTCTCAGAGTCTTTAAGAATATTAATTTTGATAAGCTTGGCGAGAGTAAAACAAATGAAGAACTAAAAACTGCCATCGAGCGGATTCCAAATTCTTTAGAAGAAGCTAAGAATATCTTGTACAGAATATATTTTGGGAAAACTTCGCCTAATCATACTTTATTGTTCTCTGATAGGGTACAAGCAAAATCCGAAATAAGTAAATTGGCTTTATACTACTTAAGAGGAGAGATTAAGCCTAACGCCTCACAAATGAAAAACCTGGGAATTATTAGAAAGTTAGACAGTATTGATATTGTAAAAGAATACCTGGCCGCAATCTTGTGTTTTCTCAAAAATCTGGGGTATAACTCTCTACTTCTGGCCATCGATGAATTCGAACATCTTTTCAGTCTGGTTACCAAAAGCCAACAAAGTATTTACATCGCTCTACTGAGAAGCTTGTACGATTTACCGGTCGGCATAGAAATCGAACAGGAAAATATTGCAAAGATGTTTTTTTTTATCGCTATGTCCGAAGAGGGTTGGGCAGGTATGCAAGAAATGGAGAAACGGGAATCAAAAATTGGCGGACCAACCGTACCCCTTCGCGAACGAATTGACTCAAAAATAATCTTAGGAACGTTCAATAAAGATCAAACTCGTGAACTTATCGAAAAAAGATTAAGATACAATAGAACTAAAGAAGTATTTGAAGACGATCTTTTAATTCCATTTACTGAAGATTTTGTGGACTTTATTTATGAAGAAACAAGTGGTGTGCCGAGATATATTACGGTTCGATGTGGGAAAGTCTTAGATGCTGGCCGTGCCGAAAGAGTACCTAAATTAGATAGCAAATTCGCCAAACGCGTTTTAGAAGAAAGCGGTTTTTTTCAAAAATAGGAGACCCCATGAAAATAAAAAGCTACGCCCGCGGCCAGTGGATCGAGGGCAGCGGTAAAGGGATGGAAATCTTCAACGCCGTCAACGGGGAGAAAATCGGCGAGGTGAGCAGCGCGGGGCTGGATTTCAAGGGCATGTTGGAATACGCCCGCAGCGTCGGGGGGCCGAAACTGCGCAAGATGACCTTCCACGAGCGCGGGCGCATGTTGAAAGCCCTGGCCATGTATCTCACCGCCCGGAAGGATGAATTCTACCCTATCTCCGCCTGGACCGGCGCTACCAAAGGGGATAGCTGGATCGACATCGACGGCGGCTTCGGAACCCTGTTCGTGTACGCCAGCAAGGCCCGCCGGGAGCTGCCCGATGAGCCGTTCTACGTGGACGGCGACCCGGAAATGCTCTCTAAGAGCGGCACTTTCGTGGGGCGGCACGTCTGCGTGCCCTTAGAAGGCGCAGCGGTGCACATCAACGCCTTCAACTTTCCCTGCTGGGGAATGTTGGAAAAGCTCTCCCCTACCCTGTTGGCCGGGGTTCCGGCGATCATCAAACCGGCCAGCCAGACCTGCTACCTCACCGAGGCGGTGGTGAAAGCCATCATCGAGTCGGGCATCCTGCCCGAGGGCGCTTTGCAGCTAATTTGCGGCAGCGCGGGGGATTTGCTGGATCACCTCACCGGGCAGGACGTGGTCACCCTCACCGGCTCCGCCTCCACCGGGCTGAAACTGCGCCAGCTTCCCGCGATTGTGAATAACTCGGTGCGCTTCAACATGGAAGCGGATTCGCTGAACTTCTCCATGCTCGGCCCCGACGCCCATCCCCAAACCGCGGAGTTCGGTCTGTTCATCAAAGAGGTCGCCAAAGAGATGACCGTGAAAGCGGGGCAGAAGTGTACCGCCATCCGCCGCACCATCGTGCCGCGCCAATACATTGCGGAAGTGCTGGAGGCGCTGAAAAAACGCCTCGACGGCGTCAAATTGGGCGACCCGGCGCGGGAGGGCGTGCGCATGGGCCCGCTGGTCAGCCGCGCCCAGGTGCAGGAAGTGGCCGGCGTCGTGGAGAAGCTGCGCCGCGAAGCCGAGGTGGTCTATGGCGGCGGGGAGGATTTCGAGATCCTCGGCGGCGACCGGGAGAAGGGGGCGTTTTTCCCCTCCACCCTGCTCTATTGCGAAGACCCCTTCAACAATACCGCCCCGCACAACTTAGAGCCGTTCGGCCCGGTGAGCACGATCATGCCCTACAACACCGTGGAAGAAGCCGTCGAATTGGCGAAGTTAGGCAAGGGCAGCTTAGTCGGCTCCCTGTTCACCGCCGACGATGCGGCGGCCCGCGAGATCGTTTTGGGCGCGGCGGCGTATCACGGGCGGATCATGATCGTCAATGAGTATTGCGCTAAAGAGTCCACCGGGCACGGCTCCCCGCTGCCGCACCTGGTGCACGGCGGCCCGGGGCGCGCCGGGGGCGGGGAGGAGCTGGGCGGCATCCGCGGCGTGCTGCACTACATGCAGCGCACCGCTTTGCAGGGATCGCCCACCACCCTTACCCGCATCACCAACGAGTGGATGAAGGGCGCGGCGCAGCCGGAAAGCCAGATTCATCCCTTCAAAAAATATTTCGAGGAAATTCAAATCGGCGATACCCTGACCACCCACCGGCGCACCATCACCGAGGCGGACATCGTCAATTTTGCGGGTATCAGCGGGGATTATTTTTACGCCCACACCGACGAGATTGCCGCGGCCAAACACCACATCTTCAAAAAGCGGGTGGCGCACGGGTATTTCATCATCGCCGCGGCGGCGGGGTTGTTCGTCTGGCCGGGGGAGGGGCCGGTGCTGGCCAATTACGGGCTGGATAATTTGCGCTTCCTCCAGCCGGTCTATATCGGCGACACCATTCACCTGAAGCTCACCTGCAAGCGCAAAACCGCCAAAGAGCCGCGCGAAGGCGAGCCGCCCAACGGGGTGGTGGAGTGGGCGGTGGAAGTATTCAACCAGAACAATGAAGCGGCAGCGAGCTATACGGTGTTGACGCTGGTGGCGCGGAAGAAAGCGGATTAAACGGGTAATTATGCATTTTGAAATCATTGGCAAGGTTACTAATATTGAAACGATATTTGGATTAGCGCCATGGGAAAAAACAAAAAAAACATTACACAATTCGCCATCTGCATCGAAAACTCCGGTTACCCGGCATCGTTGGAGTTATTCAAAGTTTACCGGGTTCTGCCTGATGAAGAAGCCGCCGCTGACGGCGATTTGCGAGTCATTGACGAAAGCGGCGAGGATTATTTGTATCCTGCGCAGTGGTTTGTATTCATCGAGCCGCCAAAGGCGGTTCGGGAACGAATGAAGACTGCGGCCAGACCAATGGCCTCTCAGGAAAAATAGAATAAGGAGAAAAAAAGGTTGTAAATCAAAACCTCCCGGAGGTTCCCAACCTCCGGGCTGTGTTTTTTGATGAGGAGTTAATTACATGATGAATATCGAAAATTTAATCAAAGCATACGAAACCGATGCGGCAGACCCGAAAGGATTAGGACGCTTTGAAGTGCTCAATATGCTGACCAATCGTGACGTCCTCGAAGAGCGCCGCAAGGAGATGACCACGTTACAGGCTGCCCGCCTGCTTTTTGACGATGAAAACCTTATGGCCAATAGCGAACAGGTTATGGCAGAGTGCGGCGGTAAAAGCGAGTTTATGAAACTCCGCCAACACAACCCGGCGCCCTCTGCCTGGTGGTGGTTTCTCGAACAGATTCCGGTTGAGCAATTCTCATAACAGATTGATCCGGCAGGGGCGATTCGCAAATCGCCCCTGCCGGGGCCACGACCAGACCAGGAGAATCTCCATGCCTGACAACGGCTACGCAAAAATTGACATTCGAGACGGCGTTGGAACGCTGGCCTTTTTTCACCCGAAAAAAAATTCCCTGCCCGGAACCCTGTTAAAAGAAATAGCGGAAGGCATCCGGAGTTTAGGGGAGGCCGGTAACGCCCGGGTGGTGGTGCTGCGCAGCGACGGCGAGGGACCCTTCTGCGCCGGGGCCTCTTTCGACGAATTGTTAGCGATCCGCAATTTCGAGCAGGGAAAAGAGTTCTTCATGGGCTTCGCCCGGCTGATATTAGCGATGAAAAAATGCCCCAAACCGATCATCGCCCGGGTGCAGGGCAAAGCCGTGGGCGGCGGGGTGGGAGTGGTCGCTGCGGCGGATTACGCCCTGGCAGCCGCCAGCGCCGCCCTCAAGCTGAGCGAGTTAGCCATCGGCATCGGCCCCTTCGTGATCGGCCCCGCGGTGGAGCGCAAGATCGGGCGGGGAAATTTCAGCGCCCTGGCCCTGGATACGGAGTGGCGCGACGCAAACTGGGCCAAAACCCACGGCCTCTACAGCGAAGTTTTCGGCGGCGCGGCGGAGCTGGACGCCGCCGTGGCCGCCCTGGCGGAAAAACTGGCCAAATTCAACCCCGAAGCCCTGGCAAAGCTGAAAACGGTGTTCTGGGAAGGAACCGAGCATTGGGATGAACTGTTAGAAGCGCGAGCCGAGATGAGCGGGCGGCTGGTATTGTCGGATTTTACCCGCAGCGCGATTGCGGCGTTTAAACAGTGAGCTCAACCACTAATTACACGAATTTCACGAATTTCACGAATTTCACGAATTTCACGAATTTGACGAATTTTTACGTGAACACCCGCGGCGAAGCCATTCCTTTGGCAAGGCCACGGCTTCGCTGCAGGAAACACATGAACACAAAAAAGTAGGTTTTAAGTCTTGCTGAGTATATTCGTGTAATGGGTGAAATTCGTGGTAAAAAATCATGACCAACCCCTACGGCGCCTGGAAATCCCCCATTACTGCCGGCATGGTCGCCTCCGCCGGCGCCCGTTTCGGCGACGTTCAAATCGACGGCGAAGACCTTTACTGGATCGAAAGCCGCCCGGATCAAGGGGGACGCAATACCATCATGCGTTATATCCCCGGCAGCGGGGTTGCGGAAATTCTCCCCCAACCCTGGAACGCCCGCTCCACCGCGCACGAATACGGCGGCGGGGCGATGCTGGCGCACGGGGGGATAATCTATTTTTCCCATTTCGGCGATCAACAGATCTACCGCTTTGCCCCGGGGAAATCCCCGGAAGCGGTAACGAACGAAAAAAACATGCGCTACGCCGATTTCATCATGGATCGGCGCCGCAAACGGCTGATCATGGCGCGGGAAGACCATTCGCAACCCGGCAAAGAACCGGCCAACGCCCTCGCCGCCCTGCCCCTTATCGGCGGAGGCAAAACCGAAATACTGGTTTCCGGCAAAGATTTTTATTCCTCTCCGCGCCTCAGCCCCGACGGATCGCAACTGGCCTGGCTTGCCTGGAACCATCCCAACATGCCCTGGGATGCAACCGAATTGTGGGTTGCGGACATCCGCCAAGATGGCAGCCTGGAAAACCATCGCAAAATTGCCGGGGGAGCCGACGAATCGGTTTTTCAGCCGGAATGGTCGCCGCAAGGGGTTCTATATTTCGTTTCCGACCGCGCTGCTCCGACAGGCTCAGCACAAGCCGGCTGGTGGAACCTCTACAAGCTGCAAAATGGCCGGGTGGAGCCGCTGTTGGAAATGGATGCGGCCGCGCCGCCAGCGGAATTCGGATTTCCCCAATGGGTGTTCGGGATGTCTGCCTATGGGTTTGAATCCGAAGAATGCCTTATCTGCGGTTATACCAGGGGCGGCATCTGGTATCTGGCGCGATTAGATGTTGCCGGAAAAAAGCTCGAAGCCCTGGCAGTTCCCTGTTCCGCCATCAGCCAGGTGCGCGCCGGATCCGGTAAAGCGGTTGTTAGCGGCGCTTCGCCCACGCAAATACCTTCCTTAGTGGAAATCAATCTCCAAACCGGCAATCACCGGGTGCTGCGGCGCTCCGGCGAGCTAACTATCGGGCCGGGCTATTTTTCCCTCCCCGAAGCGATCACCTTCGATACCGGCGGGGGCCAAAAAGCCCACGGCTTCTTCTACCCGCCGCGCAACCAGGATTTTACCGCCCCGGAAGGCGCTGCGCCGCCGTTGATCGTCATGATCCACGGCGGCCCCACCGCTGCGGCGGACACGGGGTTGAAGCTAAAAATCCAGTACTGGACCAGCCGGGGATTCGCGGCGCTGAACGTGAATTACCGCGGCAGCAGCGGGTACGGGCGCGCCTACCGGGAACTTCTGAACGGGCAATGGGGGGTGGCGGACGTGGAAGACTGCGTTTACGGCGCAAAATACTTAGCCGAAAGGGGCCGGGTGGATGCGACGCGAATGATCATCACCGGGGGCAGCGCCGGCGGGTTTACCGCCCTGGCGGCGCTCACTTTCCATGATGTTTTCAGCGCCGGTTCGATTTATTACGGCATCAGCGACCTGGAAGCCCTGGCCCGCGACACGCACAAGTTCGAATCCCGTTACACCGACCGCCTGATCGCGCCCTACCCGGAGAAGCGGGAGATTTATGCGCAGCGCTCTCCCATCCATTTTATCGACCGGCTGGCCCGCCCGGTTATTTTTTTCCAGGGAATGGATGATAAAGTCGTGCCGCCCAACCAGTCGGAGAGAATGGTGCAAGCACTGCGGAAGAAAAAGATCCCCGTCGCTTACCTTACTTTCCAGGGAGAAGGGCACGGCTTTCGCCGCAGCGAGAACCTCCGGCGGGCCTTAGAAGCGGAATATTACTTCTATGCCCGGGTGTTCGGGTTTGAAATTCCTGATAAAATTGATGCAATCGCGATTGAAAATCTGTAATATTGATTCCCATAAGGAATGCGCAATACGGAATACGTATTTCGTATTGCGTATTCCGTAACTCGTAACACGTAAAACGTAATGCGTAAGAAAACGTAATACGCACTATCCACTACCCCTAAAGGTTACGTGTTACGCCTTACGTTTCACGAATCCCCTGCAAACAGGGCGTCTGAGCCGGGAGCTGATAATTGCCATGATCTACCAGGAGTATAAAAAAACCATCTTTTCCAACGGATTAACCGTCATTTCCGAATTCATGCCCGCGGTGCGCTCTATTTCCTTAGGGGTGTGGATCAAAACCGGCACGCGCTTCGAGCCGAAAAATCATAACGGGGTAGCCCATTTTCTGGAGCACATGATGTTCAAGGGCACGCGGCGGCGCTCCCCCCGGCAAATCGTGCGCAGCATCGAATCCCTGGGCGGGCAGATGAACGCTTTTACCGGCAAGGAGCAAACCTGCTACCACGTGGAAATCCTGGACGAGCACCTGCCCCGGGCGGTGGAAGTGCTGGCGGATATCATGCTCAACTCCACCTTCCCGGAAAAAGAGTTTGAGAAGGAGCGCCGGGTCATTTTAGACGAAATTCAATCCTTAGAAGACACACCCGACGAAATGGTGCATGATTTTTTCGTGGAAAAGCTGTTCCCGGATCACGGCCTGGGTTATCCCATCCTGGGAACGCCGGAAACCGTGGCCGCCCTGGGCCGGGAGGGGATGCTGGAGTTTTATCGCACCTACTATCGCGCCCGGGAGATTATCATTGCCGCAACCGGGAACGTGAACCACCAGCAGCTTATCGACCTGGCCGGAAAATATTTTCGCTTCCCGGAAGCAAACGGGGTTATTCCCATCCCCCGGCCCCCGGTGTTTCACGGGGGAGAGTTCCGGGTAGAACGCCCCATCCACCAGGTTCACCTGTGCACGGGCGTCAGCGCCTATCCGTTTGCCCACCCGCGCAAGTTCAACCTGTTAGTGCTCAACACTATTTTGGGCGGAGGAATGAGCTCCCGGCTGTTTCAGAACATCCGCGAACGGCACGGGATTGCTTACGGGATTTATTCCTTCTTCGATTTTTACATCGATGAAGGCATCTTAGGGGTTTACTTAGGCACCGATAAACGCAACTTAGGCAAGGCGCTCAAATTAGTGGAACGGGAATTCCAGCAACTGCGCAAGAAGCCGGTTTCTGCCCGGGAATTAGAGGAAGCCAAATCCCAGCTCAAGGGAAACCTGGTGCTGGGGCTGGAAAGCACCGCGGCGCGGATGAATCGCCTGGCCATGATGGAAATTTACTTGGGGAATTTTCAAAGTATCGACACCGTGGTCGAAGACATCGAGCGGGTAACCCCGGAATCGCTCTGGGAAACCGCGCAAGAGCTTTTAGATGAAAACCGTTTCCTGCGGGTGATCTTCCTTCCAAAAAATTAAAAATCCTTATTTTTATCGGAATTTTTTGTAATTTCGCACGGAATACGTAATACGGAATAAGTAATGCGTAAAATTACGTATTACGTTTTACGCATTACGTTCGGCAACTTACGAATTCAGGAAGATATGTATGATCTTCGGTATCCCCGTGGAAATTTTGACCCACGAAAACCGGGTTGGCGCAGCCCCGTTCCTGGTGAAAGAGTTGACCAAAAGAGGCCACCAGGTGCTGGTGGAATCCAAAGCCGGGGAAATAAGCCACTACCGGAACGAGGTGTACGAGCAGGCCGGCGCGGCGATTGTGCCTTCGCCGGACAAACTGTACGCCCAGGCAAAATTCATTTTGAAGGTGCGCGAACCCCGCCCGGTGGAATATGAATTGATCCGCGCCGACCATACCATTTTTGCCTATTTCCATTTTTTCAACAATCCCGACCTCGCCCACGCCATGATGAACGAATGCTGCAGCTGCTTTGCTTACGAAATGGTAACCGATGAGGAAGGCAGCCGCCCGCTCCTGGGGCTGGATCGCCAAATCGTCGGGCAGTTGGCGGTGCAGCAGGGCGCTTACTACCTGCAAACCCACAAGGGCGGGCGGGGAATTTTGATCGGCAACGCGCCCGGGGTTTCCCCGGCAAAGGTCGTGATCATGGGCGCCAGCGTCGCCGGAATCTACGCCGCCCGCTATGCCGCCAACAGCGGGGCCGACGTTTATTTACTGGACTCCGATTCTCAGGACTTGCAGAACGCCAAATCCATGCTTCCCCCCAACGTGGATACCCTGATCAGCCACGAGCAGAATTTGAAAAAAATTTTCCCCACCACCGACCTGCTCATCAGCGCGGTTCAAAAGGAAGATGAAATCGCGCCTGTGGTGGTCTCCAAAGAAGCGGTGAGCTGGCTTCCGGAAGGGGCGGTGGTGGTGGACCTGGACATCGAGCGCGGCGGCAGCGTGGAAACCAGCAAACCCACTACCCACGAAAATCCTACCTTCGTAGTCGATGGGATCATCCATTACTGCGTCCCCGGCATGGCCGGGGTAGTGCCGGCCTCCGCTTCCGAGGCGCTGAGCAACGTTCTGCTTCCCTATATGATCAAATGCGCTGAGAACGGCTTTGCCGAGACGCTGAAGACCGACGGGGAATTCCTGAGCGGGCTGGCGATTTACGAAGGACGAATCGCCAATGAGAAGTTAGCCCGGGAGCTTAACCTTCCCTTTTACCAATTCAAGGAATACAGTGACGATACCCGGTAAGGGTTGATCGTTGCATTTTTTATGCTTGGGTTCATGTGTTCAAGTGTTGAAGTCACCCTGACGATCCCTGAACACTGGAACACCTGAACACTGGAACACTGGAATCCATGAACGCCAAAAAGCAAGTTTCAAACCCCGGCAAGTATGGTACCCGCGAAGCGGGCGAAATCCACGAAATCTTGCGCCGCACCCCGATTTTGGCCTACCACAAGATCGAAAACCGCCGGGAGGTGGGGATCAACGTGGTATCCCCGGAAAAATTTCGCCGGCACCTCAGCCTTATTCGCCAAATGGGTTTTCAGGCCATCACCTTCCGGGAGGTGCTGTCAGCCTCTCCCCTGCCCCCCAAACCGCTGATTCTCACTTTCGACGACGCCTATGAGTCGATCTACCACAACGCTTACCCCCTGCTGCGGGAATTCGGCATGAAAGGAGTTATTTTCGTGATCGCCGGGTTCATCGGCAGGTGGAATGATTGGGACGCCAACTTAGGGGGAATCCGCTTCCGCCACCTGAACGAAGGTCAGCTTCGGGAATTAGAAGCCGCGGGTTGGGAGATCGGCGCCCACAGCGTAACCCACCGCGCCCTCACCCGCTTAAAACATCCAGCGCTGCGGCGGGAAATTGAAGAATCGCGGCGTATCCTGGAACCCTTGTGCAGCGGGCCTTTAACAACGTTTGCCTACCCCTTCGGCCTCCATTCGGCGCGAGTGCGCGAGGCGGTTGGGGAAGCCGGATTTGCCTTCGGCTGTAAGGGAATTCGCGGTGCGGGCGGCAAGGACGACCTGCTGGCGTTGCAGCGCATCCCGGTGTATCAATTCGAAGGAAACCGCGCCCTGGCCCACAAGCTGCGCTGGCCGGCGCTTCCCCGCGTTGAATTATTAAAATTATCTCTTTGGGGCTGGCCGGCCGCGTTGACCCCGTTTTATCAAAGGCTCTTCAAAGCGGAATTATTCCTTGAAAATTAAGGTTTGAATGCCGATATTCATTGGCATATGATGATCCGGAAACTACAAAAGAAGCTCTATTACTCCCTCGGCCAGGTGCTGGGTATGACCGGCCTGACGGAATCGCTGCTCAAACGCTGGGAAAAGGAGTTTCCGGAGCTAAAGCCGCTGCGCAACCGCGCTGGCAATCGCCATTACACCGAAAAAGACCTGAATTTGATTTTCCTGATCAAAGAATTCTTAGAAGAGAAGAAACTGGCCCCGGACGAAATCCGCGCGCGTTTACGAACCCACCGTTTTCAATTGGCGGAAAACGAAACCGTGGGCCTAAAGCGCACCCTGGCGGAGATCAAGTTAGAAGTTCAGGAGATTTTAGAATTGATCGGGGAATGAGTTTAAGTAGGCAGTTGGCAGGGGGCGGGGCAGGAGCAGGGGCAGGGGCAGGGGGTAGATGGCGGTAAGCAGTGCGCAACAGGCGATAGAGCTTTCCCCGTGCCTACTGCCTACTTGCTTACTGCCTACCTGCCTATTTGCCCACTGCCC
This sequence comes from Calditrichaceae bacterium, assembly GCA_013360445.1. Taxonomy (GTDB): domain Bacteria; phylum Calditrichota; class Calditrichia; order RBG-13-44-9; family J075; genus JABWBP01. Next base: position 20,287 of record JABWBP010000042.1, read on the forward strand.
CTGCCACCTGCTCCTGCCCCTGTTTACTTGCCTCCTGCAACAAAGGGCTTGATTTTCCGCCGCGGGCGCTATAAATTTGCAGCGTTTTGGTTCGGAGCGTGGCGCAGCCTGGATAGCGCACTACCTTGGGGTGGTAGGGGTCGCTGGTTCGAATCCAGTCGCTCCGACGGTAAAAAAGGGGAATCTCGGAAAACGGGATTCCCCTTTTTGTTTATCAAATCCTCAGACATCTCGCAAAACTACTTTAAATCGTAAAAATGCAGACCCCGGCGCATTGTCTTTCAGAGAGGTTCCGGCCGTTCCGGGTTTATGCGCGGTGCAATCACCTGTTGCTAATAATTCAGTCAGGCTCTATATTGGCGAGGCAAAACTTTGAAAAAACGAAAACGTTCGCGCATGAAAACCAGCGAAAACCCTGCTCAGCCGCCGCGGATCTGCGGAATCCTCATCCCGGCGTATAATGCGCCTCGCCACCTGCCGGAACTATTGAACCGGATCGCTGCGCTACAGCAGGCGGAACGCGGCTGGCGGTTTTCCGTGCTGATCGTGGATGACGGCTCCCGGCCGCCCCTGGGGGAATTCGAGACAGGAGGCCTGGAAATCCGCTTGCTGCGCCACCCGCAGAACCGCGGCAAAGGCGCGGCGCTGCGCAGCGGCTTTCAGCGTTTTTTAGAGCAGGAAGAGGTCGCAGCAGTCATTTCCCTGGACGCCGATCTCCAGCATCCCCCGGAATACATCTCCGAATTTCTGCGGGCATTCGAGCGCGGCGAAGGCGACCTGATCATCGGCTTTCGCCGGCGCGATCCCAAAGTGATGCCCCGGCACCGCATTCTCTCCAATTCTCTCACCTCGCGGATCATTTCCGGGATGATCGGCCAAAAAATCAACGACAGCCAGTGCGGATTCCGGCTCTATTCCCGGAAAGTGCTGGAAACCGTGGCTCCGCGAGAGAACCGCTTTCACTTAGAGAGCGAATTCGTGATCCGCAGCGCCTGGCAGGGATGCAAAATCGGCGGCGTGGCCATTCCCACCATTTACAACGGCGCGCCCAGCGCCATCCGCCATATTCCGGATACGCTCAATTTCATTGCCCTGGTGTTCAAACTCTCCCTGGAAAGGATCAAAGGCCATGTATGAACGCAGCCGCGAAGAGATGGTGCGAAAATACGTGATCGAACGCGGGATTGCCGATGCGCGGGTAATTGCGGCGATGCGCAAAGTGCCCCGCCACGCCTTCGTCGATCCGGCGTTCCTGCACCAGGCCTATAAAGATCGCGCCCTGCCCATCGGGTTCGGGCAGACCATTTCCCATCCCACCACGGTGGCCTACATGACCCAGGCGCTGGAGCTAACCGGAACGGAGCGGGTATTGGAGATCGGCACCGGCAGCGGCTACCAGGCCGCGGTGCTGGCGGAAATAGGGGTGAAAGTATTTACCATCGAACGGATTGGGGAGCTTTCCCAGCGCGCCCGGGCGATTTTCGACCAGTTGGGCTACTACTCCATCGGCGCAAAGATCGGCGACGGGGCCGTGGGCTGGACCGCCCACGCGCCTTATGACCGCATTATCGTTACCGCGGCCACCCCGAACCTTCCCGAGGCGCTGCTGAAACAATTAGCCGAGCACGGGCGCATGATCGTTCCCGTGGGAGAAAAAAGCGCCCAAAAGCTGATAATCATCACACGCGAGACCGGGGAATTCCATATACTTGAGGATTATACCCGGAAATTCGTGCCGCTGGTCGGTAAGGATGGGTGGGCGCTGTAATAATTTTTAATTGCTAATTGCCAATTGGCAATTTAACAAGGAGTAATTACAACTTATGAAATGGGTTCGCAAATTATATGACTGGGTGCTGCACTGGGCGCATACACCCTATGGAACGCCGGCATTAGGGGGATTAGCGGCGGCGGAATCATCCTTCTTTCCGATTCCGCCGGACCCTTTGCTGATGGCGCTGGCAATTTCCCGCCCGAATCGCAGCCTCTGGTATGCCCTGGTATGCGCGGCCAGCTCCGTGCTCGGCGGCGCCATCGGTTATTTGATTGGCTGGCAATTGTGGAGCGTAATCGCGGATTTTTTCTTCAACCACGTGCCCGGCTTTACCCACGAAGCATTCGATTTCGTCGCGCTAAAATACAACGAGAACGCTTTCTGGGCGGTGTTTACCGCGGCCTTCACGCCCATTCCCTACAAAGTATTCACCATTGCCGGGGGAGTTTTTCAGATCAATTTCCTGGAATTCATGATCGCCTCGGCCATTGGCCGCTCAATGCGCTTTTTCCTGGTCGCCGGGCTGATCTGGAAATTCGGGGAAGGGATCAAAGGATTCATTGACAAATATTTCGATTGGCTGGCGCTGGCCTTCACGGTGCTGTTGATCGGCGGGTTTGCAGTCATCAAATACGTTCTTTGAGCGCGTCAAAAAAGGCCGGAACTTCCGGCAGGGCTTTTCGATTATAAAGATTGCAGTTGAAAAGAGAACAACAGCGATTCCTTCCTGACCCGGGAGAACGGCGATGCAAAAGATCGAAAAGTGGTTATGCCTGTTTTTAGTGTTGGTAATCTTCCCGCCGGCCGCGGCGCAGAATTTCTCCCTGAAATTGCACTACGGCTATTACTACCCCTCGCTCGGCGACGTGAATAGCAAGATCGAAGAAGACATCCGCGGGCTGAGACGCGATCTGCAAGCGCCGGTCCCTTCCCCGGGAGAGTTCAACGGAAGCGGGGTATTGGGCGGGCAGCTCGAGTACCGGCTCAATGAGGATTATTTTATCAACCTCAACGTGTCTTATTTCCAGGAAAAAGTCGAGCTGCAATACCGTCCTTCCCCCGCGCCTTCCTGGAGGCTGGAGTACCTGCGGGAATTGAAATCCATCGACGCCATCATCAACCTGCACTTCTATTTCAACTACAGCACCTGGAAACGTTTCAACAAATATTTGGGGATCGGGGTGGGACTGATGTTCCTCCAGGCGGAATCCTTCACCGGTTCCGATAATCCCGATGAATTACTGGAAACCCGGGGGAAATTTTCCGGCAATATTTTGTCCGGGGTGCTGGCGGTGGGCGGCCACTACCGGCTGAGCAAGCCGCTGCTGTTCTGGGGCGAAATCGGGCTTCAATACGGAAATTTCGGGGAGTTGGACGGGACGGTTACCACCCTGGAGAATCCCAATGAAGTAGAAACCGTCAGCAATTCATCGTTTGATCTGACCGGCTTGTATGCCCGCGCCGGGTTGGGAATCGGTTTGCCGTTTATCAAATAAACGGTAAACTTTTCAGCCGCGATTACGAGTATTTGATTCATTGAAGATTGAAGATTGAAAATTTGCTAATGCCCCGGGAGACTTGATCCATGCAGGAAAGCTTTACAGACAGCACCCTGGCGATTATTTTGTTGGGAATTATTGCCATCACCCTGCTGGTGCAGGTGTACCTGCTGATGCGCATTCGCAATATCTTGCAGGCGCTGGCTATCAACCTGGATTCCTCGCTGCATTTCTGGCGAAAAAATATCTCCGCTCCCCGGCAGGCGGCAACAGCCCCCGCCGCTCCCCCGATTTGCCAATTCTGCAAGCACCGCCTCGCCTACATCAACACCGGCGAGTCCGATGAAGGCCAGGAAGAGTTCTACCACCGCTGCGGGCTGCGCAATATTGCAGTGCGGCTGAACGACTCCTGCAATCGGTTCGAGGCAGACCCCTCGGCGATGATGTAGCGGAGCGGTAGGCAGGGGCAGGAGCAGGAGGCAGGGGCAGGGGCAGGGGCAGGGGCAGGGGCAGGGGCAGGGGCAGGAGCAGGGGCAGGGGCAGGAGCAGGAGCAGGGGCAGGAGCAGGAGCAGGAGCAGGAGGCAGGGGCAGGAGCAGGAGCAGGAGCAGGAGGCAGGGGCAGGAGGCAATTTTAGTTGCCATTGCCAATGCAAAACTGAAGTTTTGCACTCCGGTGCAAAAGGCGCTCCCTGCGAGAGCGCCTTTCCTATTATAATTACATACGCAGTACTGCCTACTTGCCTACTGCCTATTGCTTACTGCCTACTGCCTACTGCCTATTGCTTACTGCCTACTGCCTACTGCCTATTGCCTATTGCTTACTGCCTACTGCCTACTGCCTACTGCCTATTGCTTACTGCCTACCGCCCCCTGCCTACCGCCTCCTCCACCGCCATTTTTCCGCTCACCACCGCGCTTTCGATGGTCGCCGGCAGGCCGGTGTCGATCCAGTCGCCGGCCAGGAAGAGGTTGGGAAGATTGGTGCGACAGGGCGGCCGGAGTTTCAGCGTCCCGGGGGTCTGCAAAATGGTGGCGGATTTTTCTTTCACGACCTTGCCGGCAAGCAAATGCAAATCCTGAAAAATATCTTTCCCAAAAAAATGCCGAAATTCCCGGCTCAACACTTCTAAAATCTCCGCGCTGCTTCGCTCCGCCAGCTCGAACGCCGCGCTGATCACCACCGCGTAGCCAAATGCTTCTCCCCTGCCGGAAGTATCCGGCAATTTGAAAATCCACTGCGCCGGGGAGTCCACCAGGGCCATGGGAAATTCTCCCGGGAGAGGATTTTTGAGCCACAGGTTGATGGTAATGATCGGGGAGCAGCGGAATTGGGAAAAATCCTGCCGGAAGGCGGGGGCCAGCCCGGGGGAATCCCCGATCAGCCGGGTTAGCGCGTGGGGCGGAAGCGCCAAAATCAGGTAAGGCGTGGGGAGGATTTCCCCGCCCCGGGTTTCTACCGCCGCCGCCCGGCCATCTTCTATCAATACTTTTTTCACCGCGCTGCCGGCGCGAATCTCTCCCCCGTGCTCCCGGATATATTCCTCTGCCGGGGCGGCGAAAATATCGCCGAGCAGAGTTTTGGGAATGCCCAACCCGCTGCGCCGGGAAGTTCCCAGGAAGGCTTTTTCCAGCGCCTGCTGAAGCAAAAAGGCGCTGGCCTGCTCCACGGGCGTATTCAAAGTGGCCAGGGTGAGCGGTTCCCAGAGCAGTTTTTCCAGGAAAGGCGCTTTCCCGGCGGCGTCCAGCCACTCCCGCACGGTCATTTTTTTCAATTGCGCCGGGGAAAATTGGCGCGAGCGCCAGGCCTGGCGGAAGAGGAATTTTCGGTCTGTTTTGCCGAGGGGAGAATTCAGCAACAGGGGCAGGAGGAAGTGCAGCGGCGCGGGCAGAGGCCAGGCGCGGAAACGGAAATTACGCCGGAGGTGCAGCCGGAAATCTACCCGGAGTCGCTTCTGAAAATCAATTTCATCGAAACTGCCGATTGTTTGCAGGAGCTGGCAGGTTTCCGTGTAGGCCGCGGAGAGTACGTGCTGGCCGATGTCGATGGGGTTTCCCGCGTCCCGGGCGTAGAGCGAGCGCGCTCGCCCGCCCAACTGCGCGGTTCGTTCTAACAGCAGCGGCTTCCAGCCCCTTTCCAGCGCGGCGATAGCAGCGGAGATTCCCGCGATGCCCCCGCCGGCGATGATCACTTCAGGCGATTGCATTGGCGATAGCAGGCATTACCCCAGCAATTTGATCCGCGAAACTGTTTTCATGGCGATCCAGGCTTTGGCAGGCGTGGAGAGCCGGATGGGATGCTCCAGCACCCGGTACTGCCGGGCTTCGAGCTTGAGCAGAAGCTGGTAATAAATGTTCCTCATGATTTCGGAGACCAGCATGTTGCGGCGCTCGGCTTCCGGCAGGCAGGCGTCGGCAAGGGCGTAATATTCATGCGCCCGCCCGGCCTGGAACTGCATCAGCCGCAAAAACTCCGGGCAGTAGCGGCGGTTGAGAATATCCTCCCGGGTCAAATCATAGCGGGAAAGCTCCTCCCGGGGCAAATACACCCGCCCCATGCCCGCGTCCGTTCCCACGTCGCGGATAATGTTGGTCAACTGCAAGGCGATGCCCAAGTTTTCGGCGTACTGTTTGATCAGGGGATCGCGGTAGCCGAAGATCTGGATGCACATCAGCCCCACCGTGGAAGCGACCCGGTAACAATAGAGCTTCAATTCATCGAAGGTGCGGTAGCTGAGATTGTGCAAATCCATGCGCACCCCGGCGATCAGTTCCAGGAAATAATCGAAAGGGATTTTGAAGCGCTCCGCCACCTGGCGCAGGGAATCGAAATAATTGGAGGCTTTTTGGGAAAAACAGCGCTTCAGCTCCTGTTCCCAGCGATTCAACCGGCGCAGTTTTTTTTCGGGGGACTCCCCGACGTCGGCGATGTCGTCGGTCTGGCGGCAGAATGCGTACAGGGTATAAATGGCCTGGCGTTTTTCCTTCGGCAAGAAGTAAAAAGAATACAGAAAGCTGCTGTTGCTCGCAGTGGTAATTTGTTGATTGGTGGCAAGTTCGCCCATAATCTTTTCCGGTTTCCAAAACGTGAAGCGTATTGCGTAATTCGTAATGCGTAACAAAAACGGAATACGGAATACGCAGTAAGGAATACTCATTACCAGTTACGCTTTACGAGTTACGAGTCACGAGTCACGTTTCCCAGGTTTCTTACAATCCCCTCGATTGCAATTCTCGCCCAATCTCCTTTGGTAAGCGCCGGGCGGGATTGCAGAACGTTGTAATCCAGTTTTTCGATCTTATCCAGCACCGCCAGGCCCCCCATCACGGTGAATTCCAATTCCCACTTCAAGCGCCCGCCAAGGGAGCACAGCAACGGAAACCCCTGCCGGAAGAGGCCGCGGGTGGTTTCGATCAACGCTTTCAGCATTTCCCGGAAATTATCCTGCGAAACCTTTTGGAATAAAGCCTCTTCATCGATCCGGTAGGCTTCCAGGAAGCTGCGGGGAATATAGAGGCGGTTTTTTTGCAGGTCGATGGAGAGATCCTGCCAGAAATTCACCAGTTGCAAAGCGCTGCAGATGGCGTCGGAGTAGGCGAACAATCGCTCCTCCCGGTAGCCGTGCAGCAGCAGAATGATCCGCCCCACCGGGTTGGCGGAATGGCGGCAATATTCTAACAATTCCGGCAGATCGGCGTAGCGATTTTTCTCCAAATCCTGCAAAAAAGCGCTCAGCAGGTCGTCGAACAGGGAGAGCGGCAAAGCGAATTTGCGCATGGTATCCCTTAACGCCATAAAAACCGGGTGATCGGGCGTTTCCTGAGAGGATCGGTATAAAAGTTCTCTCCATTGTAATAGAGCGTCCCGGTCCCCGGCTTCGTCGGCCAGGTCGTCGGCGCAGCGGGCAAAGGCGTAAACAGGATAGACGTGGCGGCGGATTTTCGCGGGGAGCAGCAGCGAAGCTACCGGAAAATTTTCATAATGGCTGGTAGTGATCTCCCTGCAAACCCGGTATGCCCGATCAAGTGTAAGCCCGGAATCGACCGTTTGGATCATTGCTTTTACCGTCTCTGAACAAAGGTCGAATGTAGCGGTAATTTCAAAGGCTTACAACCGGAAAAAGTTTTTGAGTGAGAAGTTTGAAGTGAGAAGTGGGAAGTGGGAAGTCGCAAATGGTGAGCTTCTGACTTGCCACTTGCAACTTCTAACTTCTAATGTTTGGTTCGGAACCATCCGATAAATTTAACGGAACCCAAAACGGAGGGTTTGATGGAAAGGAATCGGTCTCGTCAACAGAGTAGCGGGGGAAAATGGCTTTTATTCCTGGCCATTATGGCCCTGGCGGCCGGCGCGCTTACCTGGGGCGTCGGGGCGATCCTGGAAACCCGGGAGCAATTCGGCGCCGCGGCCGCGGGCGCGGGAGATATTGGAATCCTGGCGCGGCAGGTGGTGGCCTCCGCCAATCAGTTAGCCGCCTGTTCCGATGAAAAATCCTACACCGTGGCCACGCGGAAGCTGCGCGCCCGGGTGCGCCAGTTGGAGACCGTGCATTGGAGTTTCTTCCGCGGGAATCCCGGCTTCAGCCCCCGTAACCGTTTCGCCTTCGAGATCAAGCAAATTTACCTTTCCGCGCCCATCCATGCAATTGCCAGGGTACGCGAATTCCTCGACCATGCCAATCTTTTGCTGGAAACCCCTTACCCGGAATTTACCCCCGCTAATCCGCACTTGCATTACCTGAAGACCGCGGTGCGCGGAAACCTCATTCAAACGGTGAGCCAGACTATCCGCGCTTATCAAAAAGCCGGGGAAGCGCATCTCTACCGGATCATTACCCTGCTCATCACCGCGGTGGGAACGCTGCTGCTCATCGCTTTCTTTCGCTATCTGGCCTGGGTACGGCGCCAGCCGGCTCTCACAAAATACTCCGCCGGCCGCAGCGGGGGAAGCGTCGCCAATTTGTTGAGAAATTTACCGCGAAAGGGATTGTACGAAAAAGAGACCATTCCCCTGCGGTAGTTGCAGAACCGGGCGTTTGGGTAGATTCTTCATGCCGAAATCTGGGAGTTCGTCCCTGGCTTTTTTTAGCCACCCCCAAAGGGGTTCCTTTGGAAAGAGTGCACAGAGTTCACAGAGTTTCCCCTGGTATAATTTTCAATTCCTCTGTGTTCTTTGCATGGTGAGTTTATCGAACCATGTGGCAAATTTCAAGTATTTTTGGTTTGTGTTACAGAAGTGTTGAATATTCGGCCCGGAAGGCCGGGGTCGGATATTCGACCAACGTCTCTTCCTGCCCTGTTGGGTTTGTCGTGTACTATCACGTAGTCTTTGACAATTTACGGTTCGCCGGCTTATATGAAATTTTTAACCGAGGTTTCATCTGCAGAACTGACTGTGCAGAATAAATTCCGCCCCCCCTTTTCCCCCTTCCTTAACCCTTATTTTCTAAATAAATCAGCGGCGAAGGCTCCCAACACCGAAAAAAATTAAAAAATTGTTTTTTTCGGTGTTGAACATTTGCTCGAATAATTTTATATTCTACGGTCAGATATCCAGACAGGGGCAAATTACCGCACGCTCCCACCGAAAGGCAGGATATATGCGGACTACTAACCGAAGTGCTGATATTCATTTTAAATCAAACCGCGGAAAGGAGGTGACTCGAACCTTCAAGTAATCTGTTATGGTGTCCCACCCCTTTTTAGTTCCAGGAGGAGCATATCCATCCGCCCGAGAGGGAGAGACTGCTTACGGACGAATTTGTATTCTCCTTCTATTATCTCTCTAAGTTACAGTACCGTCAATCTACCAAAATCTGGAGGAATTATGAGAAGTATTGTAATGGTAGTTGCAGTATTGCTCTGCGCAAGCGTCTTTCTCTTTGCGCAAAGCAAAGTTACTGTCGAGCAGTCCCCTAACAAATCTTCTACTGTTTATCATGTCTCCGACGCCCCCTTCGATCTGCAGTTCAGCTACAACTTGGAAGTGGTGACCGGGGCGCTGGGCAACGCCGGTTCGGAATTCGACGGCACTTATTACTACAGCACCCGCTGGGCTTCTAACCTGCTGCACAAGGTGGATATGACCGGCGTCCTGGTGGAGCAGTTCTCCATCCCCGGGGTAACCGGCCTGCGCGACCTGGCCTACGACGGCGCGTTCATGTACGGCGGGGCGGCGGCGAATACCATCTACCAGATGGATTTTGTCAGCAAGACCCTTATCGGCACCATTCCCTCCCCGGTGGCGGTGCGCCACATCGCCTATGACGAAGCCGCAGACGCCTTCTGGGTGGGAACCTGGGACACTCCCCCGACCCTGGTCAGCCGCACCGGCCAGGTCCTGGGAACCGTTACCAGCGGCTTGCTCAGCCAGTATGGCTCCGCCTATGACAAGTGGACTTCCGGCGGCCCCTACCTCTGGGTATTCAACCAGGGCGCCGGCGCGGGGACGCCGCAGTATGTTCACCAGATCGATCTGAATACCGGCACCCCCACGGGAGTGACCTATGATGTATTGTCGGATTTCCTGCCCAACGCCCAGGCGATTGCCGGCGGTTTGTGGGCCGGCGAAGGCGTGGCGCCGGGCAAAGCCTCCCTCGGCGGGGTGATGCAAGGAACCCCGGATATATTCTTCGTCTATGAACTGGCCGACGCCGGGGCCCCGACGGATCCCAATCCCCCGAGCAACTTCACGGCTTACAGCGATTTTACCACTCCTACCGCGATGGATCTGAACTGGACCAGCCCCAGCACTTATATCAATGGGAATCCCCTGCCGGCCGGCACCACCATCAAGATTTCCCGGGATGGCAGCCAGATTGCCTCGGTTCCCTTAGCCACTCAAAATTATACCGATACCGGCCTGAGCGACGGCACCCTCTATAGCTACCAAATCTGGGCGGACGACGGATTAGGCGCTGTCAGCGCCCCCGCTAACGCCAGCTGGTACGCCGGCGGTTCACCTGTTCCGGCTGCTCCAACCGGCTTAAGCGGCAACGGCACGACCACCAATGCCACCCTCACCTGGACCGATCCCACCACCCAGGAAGACGGCACTCCCCTGGATGACCTGGATCATATCAATATCTATCGTAACGGCGTTTTGGTCGGAAACGTAGCCCCGGGCGTGCAGACTTACGTCGATGCCCCTCCCCCGGGATTCGTTTACACCTACACGGTTACCGCGGTGGATGACGAAACCCCGCCCAATGAGAGCGATCCCAGCAACGCCGCGCCGATTTACGTGGGCGGCCTGCCGAACATCCTGGTCTGGGTCGGCCCGGGAGCGCTTGGCGTCAGCGCGGCCAGCGGCGACAGCATTTTTGAAGCCCTGGTGGCCAACGGCGAAAGCTGCTACCTGACCAATAACCTGTTCGAATTCGGCAGCGACCTGAGCGTATATGAAGCGATCTTCGTGGTGTTGGGCATTTACGCGAACAACCACGTGATTGCCGCCGCCGACCCGGAAGGCCCGGCATTGGAAGCGTATTTGGCCTCCGGCGGTCATATCTACTTAGAAGGCGGCGACTGCTTCAACTACGACCCGGAAGTAGGCGGCTATCAAATCCGTCCCTGGTTCAGCCTCAATGACGGAAACGACGGCAGCGCCGACCTGCTCGGGATCACCGGTTTGAACGATCTTTCCGCGTTTGCCTTCCAGTACACCGGCGAAAACAACTTTATGGACGAGCTGGTGCCGGTGTCCTCCACCCCGGTCTGGAAAAACAGCGCCAACGCCGACCTTAGCGGGGTGTTCTATGCCGGCTTCGGCGGCCGTTCCATCGGCGTGGTGCCCTCTTTCGGCGGGTTGGTGGACAGCCCCGAACCCCTGAACCCGGCCCGGCGCACCCTGGAAAATTATTTCCCGCAAGAGCTGGCCGGCAGCGCGGTGAAACCCCCGCGTGCAGAGAGAACCGCCCCGGCGCCTTTCACCAAAAAGGCGGCTTACTACCCGGAACGCAAAGTAGAGCGCTCCCCGGAAAACTCGCTCTATAAGATCACTCCCAACGGGGTGGAAATCCTCGCCAACACCAAAGAAGACCTGATGGCGGCGTACCTGGATTTCTTCCGCATCAGCGGGGATCCGGAAATTACCGTTGATCCCACCGCCTTCAGCGATACCCTGTTGATCGGCGACAGCAAAACCAACATTCTTTCCATTACCAATTCCGGCTCCACCACCGCCGGCCCCCTCACCTACAGCATCAGCGAAGTTCCCCCGGTGGGCTGGCTCTCTGTGAACCCCACTTCCGGCAGCATTACGGTTACTCAGACCGAGGATGTATCGGTGATGTTAGATGCCACCGGCCTGACCGCCGGCAACTACTCCACCAACCTGGAAATCACCCACAACGGCGTGAACGTTCCCTCCCCGGTGGTAGTGACGGTGGATCTGCTGGTGAACGACGCCCCGATAATGGTGGTCTCTCCGGACATGGTGGAAGATACCCTCCCGCCGGCGACGACTTCCCAGAAGACCTTCAACATTTCCAACCCCGGGGTTGGCCCGCTGGAATTTGCCATCACCATCGAAGGGGTAGCGGCGGCGAATGCCAAGGTTGACATCATTCGCG
>JABWBP010000129.1 GCA_013360445.1 Calditrichaceae bacterium
CACAGCCCGCCGGGATCGCTGAGGGTGAACACCACCGTGAAAACCCCGCTGCTGTCGAGGGTGGCGGAGAAGCTCGCGATGCCGCTGGCGGGATCGATGACAATCTGCAAATCCTCCGGATCTACTTCGGTTGAAGATTGAACATTGAACATTGAAGGTTGAAGATTGGGGGAACTCTTCTCGTTCCGATCCCGGAACGCCGGGACGGAACGCACTATGGTGTGAAGCTCCGCTTCGTAGTTAGGAAGAGCGTTCCGCTTCGCCGCGCTCAGGAGCTGCGCCCCGATCACCTGGGCGCTCCAGCTTAGCTCCGTCACGCTGTTATCCACGTCGCTGGCGTAGGGAGTGAGGTTCAGGGTGGCGCTGCTGTCTTCCGGAAAGCTCACCTCCGGCAGCGGGCTGCTGATCACCGGGGGATCGTTCACCGGGAGCACCGTAATCCGCACCGTGGCGCTGTCGCTGCCGCCGTAACCATCGATCACGAAATAGCGAAAAGAATCCGCCCCGAAGAAATTCAGCGCCGGGAGATAACTGAGCGTGCTGTCCCCGGCCTGGGCAGCCCCGCCGTGCTGCGGCTGGGTGAAGCCGGAGATGGTCAGAGTATCCCCATCGCCGTCGCTGTCATTCGCCAGCACGTTGATGTCCAGGGCCGCTTCTTCAGCGGTGCTGACAATATCATCGTTTGCGGAAGGGGCGATGTTGGTGCGGATGGTGTGCAGAACCACCCCGGAAGGGGTATAATCCGCCGTGAAGGTGACGCCGCCGGCAGGGTGGGTAATCCCGGAGAAAACGCCGTTGTGAATCCCATAGGTCAGCACCGTAAATTCATCCCCCACGGCCGGTACAAACCCGTTGGTATAAGCGAGGTTCAACGGCCCGCCGATTTGCGCCGAGTCGCTTACCGCCAGGCGGTCGTAGCCGCTGCCGGGGAGCAGTCCTCCCAATTCGATATTCAACTGCCCCGGGGCGTGCTGGGCATAATCGCCGATCACGGTCAGAATGCCCGGCGAGGCTCCCGGGTTGAGGCTTCCCTGGCTGCTGAACACGGCATGGGACACGTCCAGCGCTCCGCTGCCCCCAATCGTTCCGGTCGGCGAGTTGAACAGGGTGCTCCAGAACGCCAGGGTTCCGTTTTGCACTTCCAAAACCCCGGAGTTGTCCAGCGCGACTTCAATATTGGAGATTGCTCCCCCGCCGGTTTTCCGCATGGTTCCGGCGTTGGTTACGCTGCCGCCCAGGGGCGTGGAATATTTCATGGCGGCGTTGCTTTGCATATCGAACGTGGCCCCGGCCTGGTTGAGCAGCGCCGCCTGGTTGAACATTCGCAGCTCCCCGTTGCCGCTCCAGGCTGCGGTTCCGGCGTTGGTGAGGGTTCGGCCGTCCAGGGATTTGACATTATCCCCGCTGATATTGAACAGGTTATTGACCGTGAAAGCGCCGCTGCCGGTAATGGTTCCCCGGGTCCAATTGAAAACGCCGTTTACGGTGATGGGCGCAGTCCCGCTGAAAATTCCCCCGGCCAGGTTCAGGGTCAGCGGGGGAGCAAAAATCGCCCCGCTCCCGCTGATATTTACCGTGTTGCTGGTAAGCTGCACCGCCCCGCCGCCGCCGAAGGTAACATTGTCCAGGTTGTGAACCCCGCCGTCGAATTCCAGCACGCAGCCGGCCGCAGCGTTGAAGGTTCCCCCGCTGCCGCTGCCGCCGTTGGCCAGGCGCAGGGTTCCGCTATTGACGGAGAACTCCCCGTTATTGGCGTAGGGCGCGTTCAGCGTCGCGGCGCCCGCCCCGCCGCTCTTCAACAAGGTCCCGAAGTTGCTGAGCGTCCCCCCGGGCGCTAAAAATTGGAGCGTGGCGTCGGTTTGAAGGTCGAAAACCGCCCCGGCCTGGTTGACGATGGCCGCGTTGTTGGAAAGCCGCAGCCCGCCGGGGTCGATCCACTTCACCATTCCCGCGTTGGTAAGGGTTTTTCCGTCTAAAAATTTTGTAAAAGCGCCGGTCAGGTTCAAAACCCCGCTCACCGTGAATCCCCCCGAACCGGTAAGGGTCCCGCGGTCCCAGGTGAAGGTTCCGTTGACGGCGACCGGCCCGCTCCCCTGCAGAATGCTGCCGGATTGGATCATGGCCAGGGCGGCGGAAGGGGCGACGGTAAGCCCGGCGCCGGAGACGTTCACCACGGCGTTGTTGATCTGGGCGTTGCCGCCGCCGTCAAAAAGCGTGTTATCGAAGTTGTGGACGTCCCCGCTCAGGTCTAACAAGCTGCCCGGGGCGACGGAAAAGGTTCCCCCGGCGCTGCTGCTGCCCTTCGCTAATTTGATGCTCCCGCTGTTGATTCCCAGGGTTCCGTTGTTGGCCAGCAAAACGTTGATGGAAGTCGTGCCGGCGCCGGCGCTTTTGCTAAAAACACCGGAGTTCTGCACCGTTCCGCCATTAGGGGTAAGGTAATTTAAAATCGCGTCGGTTTGAATATCGAATACGCCCCCGGCCTGGTTCAGCAGAATTCCGTTATTGCGCAGCCGCAGCTCGCCGGCCCCGCTCCAGCTCCCCGATCCCGCATTGGTGAGGGTGCGCCCGTCCAATATTTTAATCGCGCTTCCTTCGATGCTCAATACATTGTTAGAAACGAGCGCGCCGGTTCCGGAAATCGTCCCCCCGCTCCAACGGAAGGTCCCGTTCACGGCCAGGGGGCCGTCCCCGCCCAAGAGGCCGCCCTGCAACAGGAAAGTCGCCGGGGAAGCGATGGCCGCCCCCGCCCCGCTGGTGTTGACGGTGTTGCTGGTTTGTTGCAGGAGGCCCTCCCCGGCGACCGCGGCGTTGTTCAGGGTATGCACGCCGCCGTCGAACTCCATGACGCTGTTGGCGGCGACCTGGATGGTTCCGCCCAGGTCGCTGCCGCGGGCGAGTTTCAAGGTGCCGCTGTTGACATTCACGATGCCGCTATTGGCCAGGGAAACGTCCAGCGTGGCAAAGGAAACGCCCCCGCTTTTGGTAAACGCGCCGGCGTTGGTGAAAATTCCGCCCACCGGATCGATGAAATCCAGCAGCGCGTCGGTCTGGAGATCGAACACTCCCCCGGCCTGGTTGGCGAGAACCGCGTTGTTTTGCAGGCGCAAAGCCCCGCTTCCGCTCCAGGCAACGGAGCCGTGGTTGGCCAGGGTGCGCCCGTCTAAGGTTTTCGGAAACGTGCCCGCCAGCAGCAGCGTTCCATTGATGGTAAGGGAGCCGGCGCTGCCGATAGTCCCGCGGTTCCAGATCAGCGTTCCGTTAATGGTAACCGGCCCGCCGCCCTGAATTTTTCCGTTCGAGCCGGATAAATCCGCGCTCACCCCGTTCCCCACTGTAATTCCGCCGCCCAGCGCATTGATGGTCGCATCGGGGAATTGAACCGTTCCGCTCCCGGTAAAATTGACCCCGTCCAGATCGTGCGTTCCCCCGCTGAATACCAGCGTGTTTCCGCTTCCGGTCTCAAAAACGCTCCCGCTGGCGCTGCCGCCGCCTTTCAACTGCAAGGTTCCGCTGAAAACGCTAACGGTTCCCTGGTTGATGAGCGGCGCGGTCAGGTCGCTGGCGGCGCCCCCGCCGGTTTTGCTGAAAACGCCGGAGTTGCGGATGCTGCCGCCCCCGGTGGACATTTCTAAAATGGCATTGCTTTGCAGCGCGAAGGTTGCCCCGGCGGCGATGCTCACCACCGCCCCGTTTTTCAAGCGCAGCTTTCCGTTGCCGGACCAGCTTCCGTTGCCGGCCAGGTGCAGCACTTTGCCGTTCACTTCGATGTCCGCGGCATTGGTAATGGCGAGCGCCGCCCCCGCCGCTACCATCACCGTATCGCTCCCTTCCAGCCGCCCCCCGGACCAATTCATCGCCCCGCTGACGTGCAGGGACCCGCCGCCGGTGAGAATGCCGGCGTTGAGGATGAAACCGCCGACCTGGGCGTCGCGGTTGAGGGTAGCCGCGCCGGAATTGATGATCGCGGTATCCTGCGGGCCGGGAACGCCCGCGGGCAGCCAGCTCGCCGCGGAATCCCAATCCGCGCTGGCGGCGTTCCAGGTATAAGTTACCTGGCCGAGCGCCGGCAGAATTGCGCTGATGAGAATAAAAAGAATGGGGATGATGGACGATTTTGAAGACCGGGCCATTTCGGAATCCCTTCCTGGGTTGGTTCTTTCTCCATTAAGACCGTTGCCCGATGCGTCTCTCGCCGCGTGATGGGGGTTCTTTCTTCTAAACTTTCGTCATCGCGCATTACTTGCAACCGGGCCGTTTGAATACTCTTCAACCGTGCAATCTAACCCCGGATCGGCAGGGGGGGATGACTTATCGCACAAAGTGGGGGATTGAGAATGCATTCTTTAAACCCCGGTCCCGGTAATCCCCTTATTATCCTCCGGCGTGTCGATTTTAACCGCAGAGATCGCGGAGTTCGCAGAGTTGTGCAGAGGAAGAATGAATTGTAGGAGATATACTGGGATGTCTCTGCGGTTAAAAAATACCAGTAACACTTTAGCGGGGGACTTCCCGGTTTCCGGATTTCAGAAAATAATATTACCCCTTTAGGCAGGGGACAAATATGGTTATATTAACCGTCCTTTTTTATGTTGCCGAATAGTTCGATCATAACCCATCATTGACTGTTACAAACCCTTAGCGGAGGAATTAAGGAATGAAAGGTGATTTTTTATTTACTTCCGAGTCGGTTTCCGCAGGCCATCCGGATAAGATCTGCGATACCATTTCGGATACCATTGTCGATGCGATCTATCAAATGGAAGGCGACGTGAGCCATAACCGCGCCGCCGTGGAAACCCTGGTGACCAAGAATTTCACCGCCCTGGCCGGGGAAGTTTCCATCCCTCACGGCGCTTCGATTGACTACCTGGCCCTGGCGAGACAAACCATCCGGGAAATCGGCTACACCGACCCGGCCCTGGATTACGATGATAAATGCGAGATCGTCAACCGCATCCACAAACAGTCCCCGGAAATTGCCCTGGGAGTGGATAGCGGCGGCGCGGGCGACCAGGGAATGATGTTCGGCTTCGCCAGCAACGAAACCGCGGAATATATGCCCTTTGCCATTACCCTGGCGCACCAGATCATCCGCGCCATCGACGAGGCGCGGTTGAACAAAAAAATCCCTTTCCTCCGCCCGGACGGCAAATCCCAGGTTACGGTGCGTTACCGGAACTGGAAGCCGGTCTCTATCGAAAAGGTGGTGGTGGCGGTTCCCCATCACCCGGATTACACCAACGACCAGGTAAAAGAGACCATTTACGAGCAAATTATTAACCCCCTGATTCGCAAATACGACCTGCCCTTTCAACTGTCCGGGGAGAGTTACATTCTCAACGGCACCGGGGTTTGGACCATCGGCGGGCCGGTGTCCGATACCGGGGTAACCGGGCGCAAGATCATTGTGGATACTTACGGCGGGATGGGACGGCACGGCGGGGGCGCGTTTTCCGGCAAAGACCCCTCCAAAGTGGATCGCTCCGGGGCCTACGCCGCCCGCCACGTGGCCAAGAACCTGGTGGCCGCCGGGGTTGCCGAGCGCCTGGAAATCCAGATTGCTTACGTGATCGGCCACGCCGACCCGGTCTCGATCATGGTGGATACCTTCGGCACCGGCAACATCGATGAAGGGGAAATCGTCGAGATCATCCGAAAGGTATTCGATCTGCGCCCGCGCAGCATTATGCGGGATCTGAAGCTGCAAACGCCCGGCTACCGGCAGACCTCCGCTTACGGCCATTTCGGGCGCTCCGAAGCAAAGTTTACCTGGGAAAAATTAGACCGGGTGGAGGATATCCAGTCGCTGCTGTAGGAGGGGGTTTCAGTAGGCAAGTAGGCAGCAGGCAGTAAGCAGTAGGCAACTTCGGGACCGGAATTGCCTACCGCCTACTTGCCTACTGCCTACTGAATGCTGCCTACCGAATGTTCACCCTGCCCATTGCTTGAGCGTGATTCAATACAGTGTTTTAAACAACCGGCTGCGAAAACACCCAACCATCATGGCGGAACGAACCAAACGCGTGCTCATCGTCGATGACGAAGAGGATTTGACCTGGAGCCTTTCCAAAAAGCTCTCCAAAGATAAGGAGCTTTTCGAGCTTACCTGCCTGAATTCCGGGCGGGAAGCGATGGAAATCCTCAACCAGGTGCCCTTCGACCTGGTCATTACCGACGTGCGCATGCCGGAAGTCTCCGGGCTGGAGCTGCTGGTAAAGATCAAAGAGCTGTATCCCCGAACCAAGGTGGTCATTATGACCGCCTACGGCACTTCCGACGTGCAAAAAGCGGCCACCGAGCGCGGCTGTTTCAGCTACGTGGAAAAACCGTTCGAGATCAACGACCTGCGCCAGCTCATCATCGACGCGTTGAAGGAACAAAAAGGGTTCAAGGGCAGCGTGGCCGATTTTCAGCTCAGCGATATTATTCAGCTTAATTGTTTAGGGAGATTGACCTCCGCCCTGCACATCAAGGGCGAGGATGAGGAGGGTACGATCTTTTTCCAGGAGGGGAACATCATCCACGCCCAAACCGCGCACTCCCAGGGGGAGCCGGCATTTTACCACATGATGAGCTGGAAAGGGGGAGAGTTCACGGTGCTGCGCAACCAGACTCCCGAGCGGCAGACCATCTCCCGGGGCTGGCAAAGCCTGCTGTTAGAGAGCATGCGCCGGATCGATGAAAAGTCCGATTTCGCCCGGCAGATTCAGGAAAAGGAGAAACAGCAACGCCAGCGGCGCATTCATCAGATATTATCGAAGATTTACAAAGCCGGGGGCGTGGAACACGCGCTCCTGCACTCCCGGGCCGGCTTTCCGTTTTTTTACGAGGGGAATTTCTCCGAGCGCCCGGAAATGATTACCGAGTTAGGCAGCCAGGTATCCGCGCTGGTCGAGGCGGCAGAGAAATCCGCTGTATTTCTTAAAGGAGCGGGTTTGAATTTTACGGAATTGATATTCGAAAAGCGGATCTTCATCCTCTACAAAATCCCCGGGCAGGATGCGTACCTCGCGGTGATCGGAAAAGAGAATGTCAACAGCGGTTTTATCCGGCTGGAGATCAAGAAGAATTTAGCTTCCCTGGCGGAATTGTTATGACGCCCCCGGACGCGCTGCCGCCGGGCAAGTGAGAATTGCCCTTTAGGAGTGGTAAAAAAACAAT
Source organism: Calditrichaceae bacterium (assembly GCA_013360445.1). Taxonomy (GTDB): domain Bacteria; phylum Calditrichota; class Calditrichia; order RBG-13-44-9; family J075; genus JABWBP01. The sequence goes on from JABWBP010000129.1 coordinate 7,165, forward strand.
TTGTTAAGTTTGGCCAAGATTGTCATTCCGGCTGTATCCCGGCCTTCCGCATAGGCGTAAACTTTAGGTATTTTTTACCGCAAAGACGCTAAGACGCGGAGGTTTTAGAAAGTTCTCGCCCGAAAATCCTGCTGATATTCACAAAAATCGACATTATGTTCTTTGCGTCTTAGCGTCTTTGCGGTGATTTTTTGCTTAGGTTTACGCCTATGCGGCCTTCCGGAAGGAATGCCGGAATCTCCATTTATTTTTTCACTGATCCTTAATTCTACTTTAAGACTTTAAAAGCGAAGTTACCCATCTCTGAGATAATTCCGATCAATATCGAACTTCCGCTTGTAGTGGCGTTCTTTCATGAGCC
>JABWBP010000130.1 GCA_013360445.1 Calditrichaceae bacterium
TGTTTTCACAATATCTGAAAAACGATAGTGTGAAAACACCTTTTTTTAAATCTAATGGTCTTTGCGGTGATTTTTTACTTAGGTTAACGCGAATGCGGAAAGCCGGGACGCACGGTGGGGAAGGGTGAGGTTAGAGAATTATCAACAGGGTTACTTTTGCGCTATTGACCAAGTTCACTTCTTCCATTCATCCGGAAACCCTATGAGCAAAAAAATCCAACACTTTCTGGAGTACCTGGTTTTTCGTTTCTTTGAAAAAGCCATCCAGTTGCTTCCCTACCCGGTTTTAGAAGCGCTCGCTTCCGGGGTCGCTTTTTTGGCGTTCCGGGTAATCCGCTACCGCCGCGAGGTGGCCCTGGACAATCTTGCCCACGCCCTTCCGGAAAAATCTCCCCGGGAACACCTTGCCATCGCTTACCGCTCTTACCGGCACTTTGCGTTGTTGATTCTGGAGTTTATGAAGCTCTCTTCCTGGAATCCGGAGCGGTTGGACAGGATGGTAAACCTCGAGCGCACCAAAGAGGTGGAAAGGTTGCTGGAACAGGTAAAAGACGGGAGCGCGATCATGGTGTCCGGGCATTTCGGAAACTGGGAAGTGGCGATTGCTTATTTAGCCTCCCGGTTTTTCGAGGGGGCTTCGGTTATCCAGCAGCGGCAGAAGAACTCCCTGGTTGACCGGCACGTGGCAGACATGCGCCGGCGTTGGGGGATCGAGATCATCTACTCCCGGGGAGCTGTCAATAACGCCCTGGGGTTTTTGAAGGAAAACCAGTTTGTGGGGTTGTTGTGCGATCAGGACGCCGGAACGCGGGGCGTTTTCGTGCCCTTTTTCGGGCGAATGGCTTCCACGCCGGTGGGCGCGGGAGTGCTGCACCTGCGCAGCCGGGCGCCTTTATTTTTCGGGATTAGCATTCGCACCGGGAAGTTCAGATATAAAGGCGTGGTGGAGCCGATTGAGTACCGCGGGGATTATGAAGTCAACACCGAGAATATTCAGAAGATTACCGCCGCCTTTACCGCCAAATTAGAGCGCTACGTGCGGCAGTACCCGGAACAGTACCTGTGGATGCACCGGCGCTGGAAGACGAACCCTGTGACGGAAGAGGATGGTAGGTAGGAGCGGGAGCAGGGGCAGGGGGTAGGAGCGGGAGCAGGGGCAGGGGGCAGGGGCAGGAGCGGGGGCAGGGGAATGTAACCACAATCTTTTGCAAAATCTAAATGCACCGTTGTCTCACTGGCTTCACCATCCGCATCACTCATCTTCATTGGTAACTATTCAGGCATTTTGCCACAGAGGTCACAGAGCACACAGAGACATGGAAAAATTTGTTGAACAAACCCCTCTTGTAGAAAAAAAATGTTCCATATACCGGGATAACGGTTCCAAATGCTCTCCACGAAGTGGTGGATACCCCAAATTCTTCCTCTGTGGCCTCTGTGAACTTTGCATGGTGAGTTTATCGAACCATGTGGCTGAATAGTAACCTTCATTGTAAAATGTTCGGGATTGAACCTTCCGGGTTCAACTGTTCCTGTTCAACTACTCCTTGCCTTTTTTGACGGGCGGTTTTTTACGTCGCGGAGACGCGGGTTTTTCTTTTCTGCCGGTTGCTTTCGCTTCTTTTTTCGGGGCGGTTTTTTTCTTGTGTTTCTCGCTGACGGATTTGCGATAGGCCTCGGAGCGTTCGGAAAGCTCCCGCATGTGTTTTTCGACCATAAAATAAATGGTATTCCGGGCAAATTTGCCTCTTTTGTCGCGCTTTCCGGCCGGCAGCCCGGTCAGAATTTGCAGACCGTCCTCCACGGTATCCACCGCCCAAACGTGGAATTGCCCGGATTTCACCGCTTCCCGCACCTCATCTTTCAAGGCCAGGTCCTCCACGTTGCTGGCCGGGATCAGCACCCCCTGCTCCCCGCTAAGTCCCTTGGATTTGCAGACCTCGAAAAACCCTTCGATCTTCTCATTCACCCCCCCGATAGCCTGAATTTCCCCGTTCTGGTTGACCGAGCCGGTTACCGCGATTCCCTGCTTGATGGGCGCCCGGGCCAGGCTGGAGAGCAGCACGTACAGCTCCGTGGAGGAGGCGCTGTCGCCTTCGATCTTCCCGTAGTTTTGCTCGAAGGCTAAACTGGCGGAAAAGGAGATGGGCATGTAGTCCCCGAATTTGGAATTGAAGAACCCGGTCAGAACGTACACGCCTTTGTCGTGAATTTTGCCGGTGAGTCCGGCTTTCCGTTCGATGTGCACCAGGTTTTCCGAGCCGATGTAGGTCTTGGCGGTCACCCGACCGGGCTTGCCGAAGGTGAAATCCCCCAAGTCGTACACCGAGAGGGCGTTGATCTCTCCCACGATCTCCCCGTGAACGATGAGCTTGCGAATATCCCGGTCGATAGTTTCCTGAATCTTATCCTTCACCAGGCTGTGGCGGTTCTCGAATTCCAGGATCGCTTTTTTGACGTCTTCCGCGGCAACGCTTTTTTTGTTCTCTTTTTGCGCCCAGAAGGCCGCCTGCTGAATCACCCGGATGATTCTACCGAACTCCAGAGAGATTTTCCGCTGCCCCCCGGCTAAGCGGTGGCCGTACTGGATGATCTCTGCGATGGCGTCGCGCTCGAAGGCGGGCAGTTTTTCCTGATCGATCACCCGTTTGACGAAGCGGGCGTATTGCAGGATCGCTTTATCGGTGGAGTCGGTTTCGTAATCGAAATCCGCCTTGACTTTGAATATCTTGGAGAAATCGTCGTCGCTGCCGCTTAGCAGTTGATAAATGCGGTTCCAGCCGATCAATACCACTTTGAGCTTCAGGGGAATGGGTTCGGGTTTTAAGGATACGATGGAGATGGTTCCGTAGAGGTCGGTAACGTCTTCGATGCGCAGCTCCTTATTGCGCAGGCTGCGTTTGAGGGTATCGTACACAAAGGGGTTGCGCAGCGCCTCCAGGGCGTCGGCCATCAGGTAGCCGCCGTTGGCTTTCAGCAGGCTGCCGGCTTTGATCATGGTAAAATCCGTGGCGTAGCCGCCCTGCACCGGGTATTTTTCGATCCGCCCGAACAGATTATTATAAGTGGGATTGGTCTCGAAGATCACCGGGGCCCCCTTCAGGCGGCTGTTGTCCACCGCTACGTTCACGCGGTAGCGCTTGAAGAAGGGGGATTTCAGCAGATCGGTTTCTTCCTCTTCTTGCTCTTTGTCCAGGTGCTTTAAAAAGGCCCCGGTATTCGCGACAATGTCTTTAGAAACTTTGCCCAGGTAATCGAGCACCTCCGGAAAGGATTTGTATTCATCTTTGATCTCTTTGATGTATTGCTCCACCACAAAGTTGGCCACGTCTTTGTCGAGCTGGCTGAGGGTCTTTTGGGCTTTGATATCCAGCCGGGCCAGGCTCCGCAGGGTCTCGGCAATGTCGTTCTCCATCTCCTGGATGTTGCGGTTGATCTTTTCCTTCTCTTTGGCAGATAATCCGTTGAAAATTTCCGGGGTAACCGGCTCATTGTTGAGCAATACCAGGGTCTGGAACCCCATGGGAGTGGGCTGGATCTTGAGGCCGAGTTTATGGGCCTTTTCATCTAATTTTTGGAGCAGGTGGCGTTTTTCCTGGTTCAGCTTGTTGATGATCGAGTTCTTCTGGTTCTCGTAGTGCTCGCCGGTGAAGGCGCGTTTGAGTTCCATTTGCAGGGTTTCGATCAATTGCGCCATGTCCTGTTGAAAATCCCTGCCTTTTCCGGGGGGCAGGCTCAGCGCCTCCGGCGCATCCGGATCGGCAAAGTTATAGACGTAGCACCAATCATCGGGCACTTTATTCTTTTGGGAATAGTCTTGAAGAAGCTTTTCGATAATGGTGGTGCGGCCGGTGCCGGACATGCCGGTCACGAACACGTTATAGCCGGAAGCGTCGATTTCCAGCCCTAATTGGAGCGCCTTCAACGCCCGTTCCTGGCCAATGACCGTATCCAACGGTTTCAGCTCATCGGTGGAGGTAAAAGGCAGAGACTTCTTATTCAGTTTTTTGCGAAGCTGTTCGTATGTCAACTCTCGTATGGCCATTTGTCGGTCCCCGGTTTATGGGTGAATAAAGAGTGGAATCTATGAAATAGCGGTGTTGAATTCAAACTGAAAATGATTCAGAGGGGGAAATGGGTTCGTTTGGCCGAATTGAAGTTTTCGGAACGCCTTCGCTGCCGCTGCGGTTCCATCCTTGCCATTCACGAATCGTTTCCGTATCTTCCTGCAGATCAATCTGATTACGAAGTGGCTCCTGCTGCTAAAAATAGTCGAATCAAAATACGACGGAGAAATGCTTATGAAAGCAGTTGTATATCAAAAGTATGGGCCTCCCGAGGTTCTTGAATTAACAGAGGTAGCAAAGCCTGCTCCCGGGGACAACGAAATATTGATAAGGGTCCATGCGACAACCGTAACCTCGGGAGACTACAGGCTTCGAAGCTTCAAAATTCCTTCGCTCCTGTTCTGGCTCCCCGGGCGAATTTATTCCGGTCTCAGAAAGCCGAAAAGAACCATCTTAGGGACCGAGCTGTCAGGAGAAATTGAAGCGGTCGGCAAGGCTGTAAAGTCATTTAAGGAAGGCGACCAGGTTTTTGTATTCACCGGCAGCGGTCTTGGCGCGTATGCCGAGTACATCTGCCTGCCTGAAACGGCGGCGGTGGCAAAAAAACCGGCTAACATGACCTATGAAGAAGCCGCCGCGGTTCCTTTCGGGGCGTCAACCGCACTGTTTTTCCTGAGAGATAAGGGAAATATTCAAAGCGGGCAGAAAGTTCTTATCTATGGCGCTTCCGGAGGGGTAGGCACTTATGCGGTACAGCTTGCCAGGCACTTCGGCGCAGAAGTTACCGGGGTGTGCAGCGCCGCGAATTTAGAACTGGTGAAATCCCTGGGCGCCGATAAGGTAGTTGATTATACGAAAGAGGATTTCACCCAAAGCGGCGAGACCTATGACGTTATTTTCGACACCGTGGGCAAAACTTCGTTTGCACGCTGTAAAAGCGCGCTAAAGCCCAAAGGCATCTATCTTGCGTCGGTCATTACGCTGACGGAGATCGTGCAAATGCTATGGACCTCAATGGCAGGCAACAAAAAAGTAATCGGTGGGATAGCGCCCGAACGGACTGAAGATCTGCTTTTTCTCAAGGAGCTTATTGAGGCGGGGAAGCTAAAAGCGGTCATTGATAGACGCTATCCGCTGGAACAAATTGCCGAGGCTCACCGCTACGCCGAACAAGGGCATAAGAGGGGAAATGTCGTTATAACAGTGGATTCCCAATATGCTAACCCGTAATACGCCTCGAATTCGCAGCTCCGTCTTCCCGCTGCGCCGGCCCGCCGGAACAATCCTAAAGCGGATCGGGGTAGTCAGAACGTGGGATTGCGTAAGGTGTGGGGGTATGGGCTGCCAACTCTGCGAAAAACTCCTCTACGGTTGGCTCATTCTCATTATTCCACGGTTGATCATCTTTGAGGTTCTTCCAATATTTTCCAAAGCAGTGTTCCATAAAATATTCAATGGCGCGGGAGTCTCCTTTTTTTATGTTTTCGTAAAGTTTTCCGAGGACGAACAGACGGGCTTCAGCGATGGCGTTATAGATGTTCTCCCGGAATTCCCGGTTGCGTCTCAATTCACGGCGCAGGACGGTTTCTTCAACATGAAGGAATTTGCTGATTACCTCGATGTCGAAACCCAGATGGGCATATCTTAAGGCCAGTTTTTTTAAATTTGGGGTCAGCCTGACGGATTCTGTCATTCTCCTCTTCCTCCTTTAATGGTTATCGGTTGACATATGCATATCCAGCGCTAAGGGCGGGGGGACTCTGTCCCCCAGGCGTATCCTTTGTTGTCTTTCCAACTCGTGGAGTGCTCTATAGAATTGCTTGTCGATCATGGTTTGAAATCTTCCCAGCCGTTCGAGTTCCTCTTTGAGCGGAACATAAGCCAGTTCACTCATGATTTGGAGCCTGAGCCGGTTAAACTGTTCCTCCTTTTGCAGTGCGGCTTTGAGCTGCGCCATTTGCTTCTTATAGCGGGCGACCTTTTCCTTGCAAAGCGCAATGAGCATCTTCCAGATTTGCCCATCGCTCCAGCCGAGGAGATCATTGAGCGCCTGCCGCAATTCCGGGGGCGACAACTCATGGTCCATTCCCTTTTGTGCCAGGGAATCATCGACCCTGCCCTGCAATTCGATCCAATTTTCCTCCCAGGGGAAAATTTCTTCAAGGGAGGCGCCGACTTTATGTATGCGGGTTAAATCATCGCGGTTTTTTTTCCAGTATTGTGTATTTTCTTCCGCTGCGGCAATTTCTTCCTTTAAGGCTTCCTCGCAGGTATTAACCTGCCGCCCCTGCCAGTCTCTTTCATTATAAAATTTATCCTCGAGGGCATTTTGCCGGGCGATAAAAAGCCCCGTTTCAAAGCGGTAAAACCGCCCTCGACGCCAGCAGGCAGCGGCTATTTCCTCGACGAGAATCTTCTCAGTGATCCCCAGCGGTTGATAGTGAGTCATCAACTCTTGCAGGAGGGCCTCAAAATCCGCGGGGTCTTCTTTCCCCGGCCACACCATATCCCTGGCGCGCAGGCCGTGTTTCAGGGCATTATATTTGGAGATTTCTTTTCCTGCGGCGGTTTTTACGCCTCCTTTACGGGCGTTCTTTTTATTGGCTAATTTTTGTTTTTGGGAAATCGCCATGAATTACTTCCTTGTATTTACTTCTACTTCAAGATCTTAAGGGAAAAGTGCAGAAGTGGAGACTTAACCAGGTTTCGACATCCCCCCTGCTCCCATAAGTGTCAAGCTAAGAGGTGGTCGAGGCCGCTATACTCCCCCTAACCAGCTCTGTTTTTCTTGCTGACCGCTTAGAGAATCTGTCTCCTCCTTGCAGAAGGAGGAGAATTTTTTTATGTAACATCAATATTCTGCTGAGTTTATGGATTTCCACTTGCGTGGGAATGACACCGTACACCTACTTAAGCAGCATTAATCGTTTAGGACTACCCAATTTTTTATCTCCCATAAACTCAAAGGTAAGTATGCGCTTAATCGTGGTTGAGATGAAAGCGCAAAACTCAGCAACCAACTCGTTCCAAAACTCCTGTTTTGGAACGCAATAATTGTGGAAACTCTGTTTCCGGCCACAAAAAGCGCAGAATTTGCACGCGAAACCGGAGTTTCGCGTGCAATTACGTTCCCAAAGAGACTTTGGGAACGAGGTTTCGCGGACTTTGTCTCCGACCACGTTTCAGCGCACACTTACCAACTCAAACATAGTGCACAAAAATATACATAATTGAAAAATAAAGTGTCAAGCAATTTATGCAAACTTCAAGTTCACGATTCGCTTATTTTGGGGGTCACTTTGAAAATGTGTTTCTATTTCGCCCCTTCAGGGCTTGCTATCGCTGTTTTTCCTTACCCCGGAGCGTTGCTCCGGGCTATTATATGTCGCCCCGATGGGGCTGAGTTGATCAAATGAGCACCGAAGAGCCTGCCCCGGGAATGCGGGGTGCGG
>JABWBP010000131.1 GCA_013360445.1 Calditrichaceae bacterium
ATTGATCATATTGTGGTTAAAAATAAGGAACTCGTTATTCATCATATCATCCCGACTATTGATGATGTTCTATTGCATCACGCGCATCGTATTGCGTAATTCGTGACAGATACGCAATACGTCTCACGCGACATTCTCAAAACCGGTAGCTCAACCCCACCAGCACCTTGTGCGCGGTAATCTCTTCGAGCGTGCCGCCGGGAGTGAATTCATCTACCGATTCCTGCTGCCAACTGCCCCGCAGGTAGGTGAAATCCAGGGAAACGTAGCGGTCTAACAAAAACCCCATCCCGCCGCTGATCACCCGTTTATCCAAATCCCCGGAAGCGTTTTTCAAGGGCGAGGGATAAACCGCGTAGCCCCCGCGCAGCAGTACGTTGCTCCCCGGCAGCCGCAATTCCCCGCCCAGGTGGTATTGCAGGGTGGCGCGGAAATCCCGCCGCAGGCGCTGATTTTCCTCCAATAATCCGGTATAGTTGGGGTCGCCGACCTGATCGCCGGAGACCTCGAAGCGGGTCTGGCTCCAGTCACGGTAGCGGGCGCTCCCGGCCAGGGTGAGGAGGCCGTTGGAGAAGGAAATTCCCCCGTCGATGTAGAAAGGGGTTTTCACTTTGTATTCGAACAGGCCCGGATCGCTCTCCCAAACGTCATCATCGCCGTTGTCGAACACGATCCGGTCGTTGGCCTGGTAATTTTCCTTCACCGTGAAGGTGGTGGGAAGCCCCACCGCCCCGCCCAACCGGATGGCGTTCCCGGCGGAAAACATGCCCCCCAACTTCAATCCGAAGCCGGAATAGTCAGTTTTGATGGTGCGGGAGAGCAAATAACTGTCGAAATCCGCGGGGAATTGCTGGTAGAAGTTGTCGCGGTCTTGCTGCAAAAAGGTGAACTGGTATGCGCTCTCCCCGTCCCACACGCTGCCGGTGACGCCGGCGGTGAAGTTGGGCGAGAGCGCCATGCCGGCGCCTAAGCTCCACTGGTTCAGCCCGCCCTCCTCGTTGATCTCCTCGGTTTGATAGACGTCCTTGTCGAAGAGGTAAAAATCGTCGCCGAAGTCGAATCCCAGCCCGTTGCTCTCCCGGTTGAAGCCGGAAAAGGCCAGGTTCTGGTCGAAATCCTTCACCCGGTTGTATCCCAGGGCGATCGCAAAACTTCCCCGCCGCGTGGGCAGGGCAAACGCGAATCCTAAGGAGTTCAGGCGGGTATAGTTCTGATTCTCATCGCTCAGGCTTTCCTGGAAGGTGGCCGCGTTGTTGAAATTCAGGTGCGAAACTTCCCCGAAGAAATTGGAGCGCCGGATTTGCGCCAGCCCGGCAGGATTCCAGTAGATGGCGGAATAATCATCCGCAACGCCGCTATACGCCCCGCCCATGGCTAGCGCCCGCGCCCCGAAGCCGCTCTCATCCTGCACGATGCGCACCGCGTCGAAGGCGTTTTGGGCATAACTTTGCGCGGCTATCATCACGACAGTCAAAAACAGGAAATTTTTCAAGGATTTCATAACATTTCTCCTCTAAAAATAGGCCGCTACTCCAAAAACCACACTGAGAGGTTTGAATTCAACAGTGCGTTGGGTCGCGGTAAGCAGATCCTGCGAATTAGACCCTTCGGCGGTTCTTTCGTTTTTCCAGTAGGTATAAGCGATTAGAAACCGGTTTTCAGCCAGCAGGCTAATACGGCTGCCAATAAACCACTCTATCCCGATTACGCTGGATAACCCTGCCGACCAGCGGGTATCTTTGGTATGAAGCGCGACGTCAGGATTACCGCGGCGGTTTGTCTGTTTCAGGGATTCATCCTTGCTAACCCGGCTGATTTGAGCATAGGGTCCCGTTCCGAGGTAAAAATCAATCTTTTTGCCGGGATTAGGATAATAAACATATTGGGCAACGATGCCTAAGGATTGGAAATTTCCCTCGCTCTCGATATTGTCAGCAATCTCGAGGGTATCATCCTGCGTTATTTGCCGATTCTGCTCCGAATCCGAAAATGATCCGCTTAAGTCTAACCCTACCCGCCAGGCGGAGCGTTCCGAAAAATGATATTTCCCGGAGAACACCGCGCCCTGGAAAGATTTCAGTTGAAAATCCGGGGCGATTTGGAATTGTAATGCTTTGGCTCCCTTCCGCAGGGGTGAATGCTGCAAACTGTCTGTCTGGCTTCCCGCCGAAAGATTTCCGTTTATTACGAACAGGGCGAGCGAGATCGCCGCAAGAAGAAGGGTTATCTTCCGCATGAGAATTCCTCCTTTAAAGTGTTAGTTTTGGATGGGCAATACTGCGATTTGCCGATCTATCGCAAGGAATCTCTTGTCACGATCTCATTTAGCGTTTCTTAGCCCGGTCGCTGCCCCCGGAATTGCTGCGCGAAGGTTTTTGGCTGCCGCTTTCCGATTTGCCGGAAGCGGGGCGCGCCGGGGCCTGCCGCACGCTGCTGCTCCCCGTGGAGCGCGGCGCCGGCTGGCTGCGGTATGAAGGCGCGCTGCCGCTTCTCTCTGCGGAGCGGGAAGGCTGGGGCTGATACGAACTGCTCCCGCTGCGCGAAGAACCTTTGTTCGAGGACCTGTTTTCGGTTCGGGAAGACGAATTGCTGTTGCTATTCTCTGAATTCCGCTGCGGCGCAGCCGGCTGCCGGAGCGCTCCGTTCGAAGAGCCGGAATCGTTGGAGCGGCTGCGGGTTTCCGGTTGGGAAACCGGCTTGGGCGCTTCTAAAGGCTGGCTCCACCGGTAAGCAGGAGTTTGCTGGCCGGCTTGTTGATTGTTCCGGGAGTTGTTCCCGTTCCCTGCCGCGGGTTGCGCGGGTCTGCGTTCCTGGGACTGGGTGTTGAAGCGCGAACCGGCAGTATTCTCATGCGAGGGCGCGGCAGCGTTGGTAGTTCCAAGTTCTCTGCGGGGATTCTTCTTTGCCGGGGTGTTGACAGGTTCCCGCGTGCCGGTGGTTTCCCGCCGCCGTTCCTTTTGAGCATTCCCCGAATTGACCACCCCGGGGTGCTGGCCGGAAGAGGGGTTGCGCGGGCTTCTTTGGGATTGGGTAGAGGGCCCGGCCACCTGAATGGCGCCTCTCTGCGGGCTTTTCAGGTTGCCGCCGCCATTGTTGGAACCGCCGTGCGAACCCGCACCGGGAGAGCCGGGGCGCCCGCTGTTGCCGGCTACCACCGGGTCGCGGCGTCCCCAATCCCGCGGCCCCGTGGGCCAGGGATCGTTTCCATAGCCGGGGTCGGAGTGATGGCCGCCGTGATGGCCGGAATACCAGGGATCATAGTAGGGCGGGCACCAGCCCGGGTACGGGTAATAGGGCGGTACCAGGATTACCACCGGGGGATAGTAAATGGTGGCGTACCAGGGGTCCCAATATCCCCAGGAAAAGTAGAAGCCGAAATCCCAGTAAGCAGGATAGTAATACCCCACCCTCCAATGGTGGGGATACCAGTAGTAGGACGGATACCCATACACCCCCGAATAATATCCGTATGAATAACCGGAGCTAAAGTGGAAACTGACCGAAACGTAGGGATCGGGATCGTAAACCGGGGGATTGTAATACACCCCGAACGGTTCATCATAAACATAGTACTTATTAATGATGACCCGGTCCGGTTCGTTTTCCCGGTATCCGCTCTCCTCTTCGTAAGCGGCGGCGTAACCCGGGGATTCGAGCGGCTCGTTTTCATAAGAATCGTTTTCATAAGCGCCGGATTCTTCCGGGTATGCTTCATAATAAGCTTGATCTTCCGGCTGCCCGGCGCGGCTGAACTGGGTGTAGCAGCCGCTTAGCAGCAGGGATGCCAGCAGGGCGGCCATTACGGCCGGGGTATTGGCGAATATGTTCAAACGAGTTTTCATATCATCACCTTCTTCTTTACTTTCCGGTCGAAATCAGTTCAAAAATGATACCAGAAAAGGCGGAGGGAGAGGAATGGATCGCTAAGTACTTGTTTCTATGAGCTATAAAAATTTAAAAGCGTGAAAAAAAGAATTGATTTTTTATGCGGCTGTTAACGGGGTTAGCACACAGATTGTTAACTATGTTAACATCAAAAATATTGCCGGGGCTTAATTCTACTTCTGAAAAACCGCCGCGTAAAATACCAAATGCAGACGCAGGAAAATAGGGTTGGGCGTTTTGGGAAAAAGTGCGTAAATTCGCCCGCGAGTAAATCAGAAAATAAATGATAAGGGATTCGCGTGGAAAGACTAACCACCTGCCGGTTCTGCCAGAAAGAAGTTGGATACGAGCTTCGAACCTGCCGCCATTGCGGGGAAAAAGATCCCCTGGGACTGGATGATGAAATTCGCCCGCTGGTGTCAAAGGGACAACGTATCGAAGCGGTGAGGAGAGTGTTTGAATTGACGAAAGCTGGATTGAAGGTAGCAAAGGATTACGTGGACTCTTTGTCATAGCTTCCTCTCCGGCGTGGAAAGCCGGATCCAAAGTGAACCTTACTATTTTTCATCCGACAAGCATCACACAGACCGGTAACTCACCCCCAAACTTCGGAAAGGACCCATGCAGAAACTTCATTGTCATCTCCTGATATTCTCCCTAACAGTCCTGGGTTTCTATTCCGGCGGCATCGCCCGGGAGAAAGCGCAGGTATTCCGCGGCGCTTTGATCTATACCATTGCCGGGGAGCCTTTGGAAAACGGCGCGATGGTCGTCGAGCAGGGGAAAATCAGCGCCGTGGGATCTTCCGGGCAGATCCAGACCCCGCCGGAGGCGGAAGAGCACGATCTTACCGGCAAAGTGCTCATGCCCGGCCTGGTGGATACCCACTCCCACATCGGCGGGGGAGACGGGGGAGATAACTCCGCCGCCCTGCACCCGGAGGTGCGCATCCTCGACGCCATCGACGTCCATAACGATACTTTCAAGAAAGCCCGCGCCGGGGGCATTACCACGGTCAACGTCATGCCCGGCTCCGGCTATTTGATGAGCGGGCAGACCGTCTATCTCAAGCTGCGAGAGGGGCGCGCCATTTATGATCTGCTGGTCTGCCGGGACGCTGAAACGGACGTCTGCGGAGGGATGAAAATGGCCAACGGAACCAACTCCCTGCGCAAGAATCCCCCCTTCCCGGGAACCCGCGCCAAATCCGCCGCCCTGGTGCGGCAGTTGTACGTGAAAGCGCAGGAGTACCAAAAGAAGATCGCTGCGGCCAAAAACGATCCCGATAAAATGCCCGCCCGGGACCTGCAGATGGAGGCGCTGGTGGAAGTATTGGAAGGCCGGCGCATCGTGCATTACCACACCCACCGCCACGATGATATCCTCACCGTGCTGCGCCTGGCGCAGGAATTCGGCTTCAGGGTGGTGCTGCACCACGTCAGCGAAGGTTGGAAAGTAGCCGGGGAGATCGCCGCCGCCAAAGCGCCCTGCTCGATCATTGTGATCGATTCCCCCGGCGGCAAATTAGAAGCAGTTAACCTGCTCGCCAAAACCGGGGGCATATTGGAGAAAGCCGGGGTGGATGTGGCCTTCCACACCGACGACGGCATCACCGACTCGCGCCTGTTTTTGCGCTCCGCCGCTTTTGGCGTGCGCGAGGGCATGTCGCGCGCCAAAGCCCTGGAAGCCCTTACCTTAGCCGGGGCGCGAATGTTAGATTTGCAGGAACGCATCGGCTCCCTGGAAAAGGGCAAGGACGCCGATTTTATCATCCTCTCCGGCGATCCCTTCAGTGTTTATACCCACGTGGAGCAGACCTGGGTGGAGGGGAATTTGGTATTCGACCGCTCCAATCCCGAGCATCGCAAATACGCCGTGGGCGGCTATGAAGTGTTTCGCGGCCAGGCCCATTATCACGATCACCAGGGAGAAATAGAATGATTCCCGCCATCGGCTTGAAAACCATCTCTTTTCTGCTGTTATTCCCGGCGGTTTCCCTTCACGCGCAGCTTGCCGTAAAGGGGGAAACCGTTTACACCATGTCCGGCGCACCCATTGCCGATGGGATCGTGCTCATCAGCAACGGAAAAATTTCTGCGGTGGGCAAGGCCGGGGAGGTTGCCATTCCGGCGGATTACCGTTTCCTCAGCGCCAAAGTGGTCACCCCGGGATTGATCGACGCCCATTCCGTGGTGGGGCTGGCGGGTATTTACAACCAGCCGCACGACCAGGATCAATTGGACAAATCCGCACCCATCCAGCCGGAGTTGCGCGCCCTGGATGCCTATAATCCCCGGGAAGACCTGGTGGAATGGCTTCGCAACCTCGGCGTTACCACCCTGCACACCGGGCACGCTCCCGGCGCGCTCGTCAGCGGCCAATCCATCATCGTAAAAACCGCCGGCGCAACCGTGGCGCAGGCGCTGCTCGACTCCAGCGCCATGCTCACCGTTACCTTAGGCGCCAGCGTGGGGCAGAATTTCGATTCCCCGGGGACCCGCTCCAAAGGCGTGGCCATGCTCCGCAGCGAGTTTTTGAAAGCGCAGGATTACCTGAAGAAAAAACAGGCCAAAGACGAATCCAAGCGCCCGGCCCGGGACCTGAAAATGGAAGCATTGGGAGAGGCGCTCTCCGGCAGGCTGCCGGTGTTGATGACCGCCAACCGCGTCACGGAGATTTCCAGCGCACTGCGGCTGGCCAAGGAGTTCAACCTGAAGCTAATTTTAGACGGGGCTGCGGAAGCCTACCTGCTACTGGAGGAAATCAAAACAGCGGGGGTTCCGGTCATCATTCATCCCACCATGGCGCGACACTGGGGAGATACGCAGAACGCCTCCTTCGAGACCGCCGCTAAACTAAAAGACGCCGGGATTCGCTTCGCCTTCCAGGGAGGGTACGAAAGTTACGTTCCCAAAACCCGGGTAGTGCTCTACGAAGCTGCCGTCGCCGCCGCCAACGGCCTGGGGTTTCAGGAGGCCCTCGCCGCTCTTACCATCGACTCCGCGCGAATTTTAGGCGTTGACAACCGGGTCGGTTCCCTAAAAGCCGGGAAAGACGCCGACCTGGTGCTCTTCAACGGGGATCCGTTCGAATACCTCACCCGGGTCTGCGCGGTCATCGTCAACGGGGAAGTTGTGCACGACGTTTGCCGGTAGGGGATTAGAAATTGTCTTGCATTTACAGTGGGGGGGCTTTAAATTCTGCTCCGTTTTTTAACCGATACCGGGAACGCAAAGAATGGCGAAGATCAAGCAGCCTGCATCGAAAGCAAAAAGTAAATTTCCGGCGGAGAAATTTCATTTTCCGTTGGGGCGCACCAATTTCATGATCCTGGCTCTGGGGGTGTTCATTTTAGTGATCGGGTTTATATTCATGGCCATTCCCGACCATCCGGACGCTTTTTTAACCCGCACCCTTGCGCCGGTTTTGCTGGTATTCTCTTTTTTGGCGATTATCCCGCTGGGTCTGTTGTATAAAGAGAAAAAAACCGGTTCGAAAACGAATCCGGGCGCTTAGCTCAGCTGGTTTAGAGCGTTCCGACACTTCCGGTGTCGGAAAGGTCGCCGGTTCGCGGATTGGCTGTTGAGAAAGATAAAGAATTA
>JABWBP010000043.1 GCA_013360445.1 Calditrichaceae bacterium
TTGCCGGATGGGCATTTATTATTTCCCAATTTGCGATTATATTTGAAGAACGATTGAAATTGGATAGATAATGATTTACACAAAAAATTTTACAGTCTCGGTGTTCCCGGTAACCACGGCATACACCTACCACCCGGAAGCTGACAGCCAGCTCGCCGCAGCCGGAATCGCCCATTACTGGCCCTACCAGTTGTTCAAGGATTGAGGCGCGACGAACATCATTGTTCGCCGCGGCGCTCGAACACCCATTCCATTGCGGCTAATTCGCCGCCCTTCCGTTATATATATATTGAAGGATGTAGCCGTCAATCGCTTCGATCAAGCGAGCGCCAATGTCCTGGAGATACAATTTGTGCGCTTCCGCCAACATATGGCGAGCGTCTGCCGGCTTCCCATGGTAGAACACCCGGTTGAGATAATCCATATTCCGGTCCGAAGCGTGCAGCCAGGCGGTCAATTCGAAAACCTCGGTGCAGGGATCGATCTCATACAGGAAATCTTCCGCCTGCTCTTTATTCTCGGCAAGGTAAATTTCCAGCAAGACTTTGAACACCGCGGAATACACTGCCGGCCCCGCTATCCTTTCTCCACAGGCATCCATCACTAGTTGATGCTGCCAGGCTACATTCTCCCGCAAATCCCAGAACGGCGCCCCGTTACCGGTTTCTTTCCGGGTAAAATTTTGTAACATTTCCCGGGCAACACTGCCAATCGTCGAGTGATACTGCTCCATGATCCGAACCTCGTTGTTTGTGCACCATAACACTTTTTTGCGTATTTCCCGTGCCGGCCAGGCGGGGAGCTTCGGTTAACTAAAATTGATTTTTATAAATTCAATACGTGATCTCCGCCACGCGAAAAATCTCGCAGCAACCCACTCCGCAGGGGACAGAACCGAACTCCCGCCTTCCGTGCGCTTTCAATTTTTATTCAAGTACGTGAATTATTAATTGACGATTGTGTTGCAAACGACAAAATGTTTTTCCCCGTTTTTAAGGCGCAGGAGCAGTCGGCAGCGGCAGGAGAAGTTGACAAGGGGGATTGCCTGCTGCTTACTGCCTACGGCGTCATGTGCGGCCCCCGATTTTTATTATCAAGTTGCTATTCCGCCCTTGATTTATTAAGTATATTTGCGTTTCGAGGGTTCGGGGGGGAGTCATCCAAATTGCAAAAGTTCAGCCAGTTGGTAAACTTTTTGCTCGTAAACAGCTTCTTATTAGACCGCGTGCAATTTAACATGCGCCCGCAACAAGCACGATTGCAAAAGCATCCGGAAACGCGCCGGGTGCGCCCGTAAACCACATACAGAAAGGGTTGATTATGAAACTGAGCGTTGCATTATTGGCTATTCTAATCTTTTTGAGTTCATGCAGCCCCTACAAACAACTGAAGCCTAAACCGGAAATTTTTTCCCGGGAAGGCGAATACATTCAATTGCTGAATAAGGATAAGCGCTTCAAGCTTAAAAAAGGAAAAAAGTATTACATGATGTTCCCCGGAACCCAAGCGGAGAATACGTACCTGGTTCTGCGGGGAAATGATCTCCCCTTGCTCACTTCCCACCTGACGGAACAATTTACCAAGGGTAAAGGCGACATCCCGGTAAACGATGAGAGCGCCGCCGATGACAATGTCAATGTGTATAAAATCGGGCAGGTGGCGCCTACTTACTTTTGGGTGGTGGAAGAGGTCCGGCAAAACCTGGAACTCACCCTGGATTACCGTTACGTGCCGATCTGGCGCTACCGCTTCGAAACCCGCAGCGCCGAATTTCAGCTTACCCTGGCGAGAAACAAAGTGGATCGGGGAAATTACGAGGCCCTGGGCAGCACTCTCCGGGCGCAGGATTTACGCTTCGATGAGGAGTTGGCCGATACCCGCCGGAAAAACCAGACCCTGAAATCGCTGCAAGGGGAGTTGCAGAAAATCGAAGCCATTTTTCCCCCGGAAATCAAAAACTCCGATGACAAAGCGTACCTGGATTACGTGGGGCTGAAAAACGAGCTGGAAAGCGAGCTGCGTTTCCAGGAAAATTACCAGGTGATGCTGAACGCCTTTAACAAAGCCAGCGCAAGCAGTTCCGACGGCGATGCCTTTGCCCTGGCGGCGCCGGATTTGATGGCTTTTTTTGAGCGCAAAAACGAGTACGCGGAGAACGTGGTGCAGGAAGCGCGGCAGAATATCGGCGCCCGGCTGCCCGAGCTTGCCCCGTACCTGGAAAAAGTGCTGCAACAGAAAACCGACATTTCCCCGGTCGATTACCCGTTAGATAAAGCGGAGGCGCTTTTCCGGGAGTGCAACCAGCAGCCCGACGCCCGCTTTACCGCCGCGGCCGGCGCAATCCGAACCTTTAACCGCGACGCAGAGGCGGTGGCAAACGCCCGCAGCGGGCTGGATGACATCAAGGCCAGCCTCGAGGGGAGCGGGGAATGGCCTTCGGACAACTTCTATCCCCGCTTGCAGTCGCAAATCGACAAACTGGCGGCCTCCCTGCCGCGGGTTTCCGCCACGACCTACGGAAAATTTTCCGCTTACCGCTGCGTTACCCGGTTAGACCAGGCCGCCCGCGCCGCCGGGGAGGAAATGCGCTCCTTGCAGCTCGGTTTCCAGACCGCCGCGGCCCTGGTTCCGCAAATCAACCGTCTGAAAGCCCAATCGAATTACAGCGAAATCATCCGGCTGCTAAAGATGAATCCCGGGCTGGATTTTCTAACCCGGCAGTACGGCAACATCGATCAGCTATCGCTCCAGCAGCAGGAAAGCGACATCAACATCGCCCTGGAGAACCAGTTGTGGAGCGTTGCGGAGAGCAAAATCCGGGCGTTGTACGAAGACCGCAACTTCCTGGATTATGACGCCGCGCTGCCGCGCAAGAACCAGGCCGTGAAAAACGCCGAGGAGCGGTTGGTCAGCACCGTGGAAGAGGAATCCCGCAAGCGCATCAACGCCTTCATCGAGGCCAACAAGGCGGTTTTCCAGAAGGTGGACTCCCTCTATGCCAACCCGGCGTTCAGCCCGGTGCATGAATTGACCTTTTCTTCCGGCGGCGTATCGGTTCTGGAAGCGAATAAAAAGCGGATTCAAAATTACCTGGACTCTTTCCGCTATGACCAATTCCCGAAAATGTCGATTGAAAACCTCTACCGGGAATTCGAGCGCAATCCCGGCGATAACGGGGTCGCAAAAGCGCGGGCAATCGTCACCCACGGCAAATATTACAAAGGCACGGACCGGAAAATCCGCAACTTAGTGGCGGAGTGCGATCCCCAGGCCGCCAAGTGGATCACCAAACCGACGGAGTACCGCAAAATCTACGTGCTCCCGGTGAACGCCAATTCCCAGGCCAGCAATGAATACGTGTTCAAGCTGAACATCCAGATCGAATCCGACGCCCAGTTTCCGGTCTTCGACGTGAACATCAAACTGCCCCGGGAGGTTGCCAGCCGGGCCGGGCAGGAGCAGTGGTACGAGCGCATCACCATGAACGGCAACGTGCTGAAAAACGAGGGGCGCTTTACCATCACCTCCCCCACCCCGGACAACGACTATGAGTGCCAGCTTACCCCGGTGCAAATGGTCAAAAACCGCGACAACATTCTGGAAGTGCGCTTCAAGCACTCCGCATTCAAGGTGCTGGAAGTGAGCGTGATGTGCCAGCGCCCGATCATCAAGAAAAATTAGCATAGAGCATGGCGCATAGAGCATAGCGCATAGTGTAAAATTTTCATACGCCACAAGCCCTGCTCCATGCGCTCTGCTCTCTGCTCTATGCGCCATGCGAAAAAAACTGAACGATAGAAAGGAAAAATATGCAGAAAAAGAACATTTTCATCATCGGGGGGATCGTGCTGGGAGTGGCGTTGTTAGTGCTCATTCTCTGGCTGGTATTGCGCAAAGATTTATCGGACCAGATCGCCATTCCCTACATTTCGCACCAGAAACCGGTGATCGATCCGCACCTGCCCCATGCGGTGGACCTCTCCGACAAATTAGATGAGGTGCTCTTCGACGGGCTGTTCAATATTTCCGCCAACCCCAGCGGCATCATTTACGAGGACGGCCTGGGAGAATTCATCGGCATTGACGCGAACAACGTGGTTAGCGTGCGCCTGAATACCAAGAAAAAATGGCACAGCAGCTTCAACGTGCAGGTGAAGAAGGACGACGTGACCATCACCCCGGCGCAGGACCGCTATTTTTCCGCGGAAGATTTGCGCTTTACCCTGCGGCGCATTCGCGACTTAGGAAGCCTTTCGCCGGATTACATCCTGGTTTCCCAGGCGCTGCAATCCTGGGATTTCGAGGGGCCGGACGCCAACGGCGAGATTCGCTTCCAGTTCAAGAGCGACCGGATTTGGACCGACGCGGACATCATGGAAGTGCTCTCTTTCAAGATCATCCCGGCCAATTCCGATCTGAACGTTCTGAATTTCTATAACGGCAGCGGCCCCTACCTGGCCCTCACGCCCCTGGCCGAAACCTCCAATTACTATCGCAGCCCCGCCGGGAGCGCCACCATCAGCCGGGTAAACCTCAAACCCTATATCGACAACAGCACCTATACCACGGAGTTCAAGAACAACAACTTCAACGTGTTGTTGAGCACTCCTTTCGGGAGCCTTTCCCCGATTCTGGAAAATCCTGAGAAGTATTTTTATAAATCCAATATCAGCACCACCTTTTTTGCCCTGCTGTTCAACACCCAGCGTTTGAGCCAGGCGCAGCGGAAAGAAGCGCGAAAGCTCTTCAACAACCGCGCCATCGTGGAGCGCTTCTACAAAGTGAACACGCAACAGCAGCGCCACATTACCGATTACAAGGGCAACTCCGACAATTATTCCGACTACCTGAACCGCAGCGTTTTCCCTTCCAGCACTTATTATGTGGAAGAAGAGATCGTGGCGCCGCCGCCGCAGGATACCTCTTCGCCGGACCTCTCCCTGCTGCCGGACACTTTGCGCATTGTGGGATGCCTGAATTACGGCCACCGCGAGGAATACGCGGATTTGCTGGAAATTTTGAACGATCCCGCGCTGACCGGGGGACGGGTTCGCGCCCTGGCGGTGGCCAACGATGCGATCAAACGGGGCGATTATGACGCCCTGCTGATCGCCATCGACGGTTACCGCAGCACCTTTTTGTTCGATCTCTACAATATCTTTTTGCGGGAGCCGGATTTGGAAACCTACAAAATCAACCTGGCGACCCAGATGGACGCCAAAGGCGCTTCGGTCGCCGCTCCCCAATCGTTCCAGGCGAACAACAATTTTTGCCGCCTCGACGCCGCGCGCGGCGGCCCCGAACAGGAAGCGACCCTGAAATTCTTAGAATACATGTACGGATTTATGCACACCAACCACATCGGCGACAAGCAGGTGTACGCCCAGTACGTGGATCAGGTCGAACAGGAATTAGCGTTAGGCGCGTGGCTATTCTCCTTGCCTTCGCTGGCCTATTTCCGCACCCAGTTCGAAGCCGCCAGCATCGATCTCTACGGGGTGGCCTCGCAGCTTTCCACGATTGAAAAGTGGCGGGAGCGGGTGGAATAGGAGTGCAAAACTTCAGTTTTGCAGGGGTAGTAACAGGAGCGTGGGAGTTAATCGGGATATATGCTCTTACGCGAATTTCACCACATTCCGGGGGATAAGCTATGGAAACCGCTTTGTTAGAAAAACTGCGCAACTCTCCAAAGCTGAAGCTCTACCTGGAGGAAATCCAGGAGATTCTTTCCGCGGAGCAGGAAAAGCGAAAACAGTTTTACCGGCAAATCAAGGAAGATGATAAGGCTGAATTCCTCAACGGGGAAATTATCTACCACACCCCGGTGAGATTGAGCCACAATACTGCAGTAAAACTATTGACAATTCTCATTGATAATTATGTTCGAATAAACGATCTCGGTTACGTGGGAATTGAAAAAATTATGGTTTCATTTACTCGCAACGATTATGAACCGGATATCTGCTTTTTCAAGCGCGAGAAATCAAGACTTTTCAAACCCAACCAGGTTAAGTTTCCCGTACCAGATTTTATTGCCGAAATTTTGTCTCCCGGCCCCGAACATTTCGACCGCGAGGTCAAATTCGAGGATTACGCCGCCCACGGCGTCGGCGAATACTGGATCATCGACCCGGATCAGCAAATCTTAGAGCAATACGTTCTGAAAGGCGAGGAGTACCAACTGCTCAGCAAATCCGGCTCAGGAACGGTGAAAAGCCGGGTAATCGAGGGGTTCGAGATTCCCATCCCGGCAATCTTCAGCCCCGATGAAAACCTGAACTTTCTGAAGAGGATGTTGAAGTGAGGGGAGTAAAGCGCATGACGCAGAGCGTGGGGCGTACGTGCTGCCGGCTCTCCGCTTACCCCTTTGCACCATGCGCTCTGCGCTATGCTCCTTGCTCCATGCGCTCTGCGCAATGCACAATGCGCTTTGCGCTCTGCGCTATGCTCCTTGCGCTCGGCCTTCTCCCCGCCCAGACCGCAGATTTCCTGATCGTTGAAAACCCCCGCGAGCTGGTCATTTATGATAAATTCCAGCAGCGCATCGATGCCCGGCAGGAAAACCCCCTGGCGCCTTTTCAGCCTTTGCAAATCTTAGACGCGGATGGGTATTTGAGCGACGGCTTCACTCCCTGCATCAAGGTGCAGGCCGGGAATGCGCTCTTTTTTCTGCTCGCCGGCGAAAACCGGCAGCTTTTGCACGCGGAACGGGCCGGCTTTCACCGGGTTTTCGAAAATTGCGCCCTGCTGCGCGACACCGTAGAGGTGCTGGCGAGCCAGGCGCTGTTCATCACCCACAATCCCGCCCCGGAATCCGCCCCACGCGCGCAGCGGTTCTACCTGGAAAAAGGGGAGCGGCTGTTGCGCCTGTTTGCCCATCGCAGCCGGATCTATGTCAAACGGGCGGGCGGGGAGCCGCAGTACGGCTGGTCGAACCTGGCCAATGAATCCCGGGAGCGCACCTGGCGCGTCTATCGCAAAACCGCGGCGGTTGCGGAGAGCATTCCCCCGGAAATCGTGCAAAAAATCGAAAACCGGATTGCAGAAGCAAACCGGGTGCTGGCGGAGCTGTTTGCGCACCTGAACGCGCAGACCGGCCAGCGCCGCACCCCGCCGCACTGGATCATCGAGGTCGAGGCGAGCCGGCTTCGCTGCATTTTGGAGGGCGCGCCCTCTCCGGATGCCTTCCCGGAAAGCGCCGGGCAGCTCGCGAATCATTTGGAGAACGCCCTGTTGGGCGCGCCCTACCGCGTTACCCAGCGCCAGGGCGACCTCGAAGTGCGCCGGAAAGAGTGAGGGAAGTGGAAAGTGCAAAGCTTGTCCCCGCGAATGCGGGGATGAAAAGTGCAAAATGAAAAATGCAAAGTGAAAAATGTAAAGGCGTATTCGGGTAATGCCCGTAAAAATGGCTATGAATGACGCGCGAAGCGCAAATGATATCCCTCAGGGGCAAATGACGGCGAAGCTCAATGACGCACGAAGTGCAAAATGACGCGCGCAGCACAAATGACGCCCCGGCAGGGGCAAATGACTTTTCCATGAAACGCAAATTAACCGAACACCTCCTCGGCATCGCTTTCGTCTCGCTTATTTTCCTGGTGTTGATCTTCAGCGTGGAAGCGGAAAAGAAGCCGCAGAACCCCGCCGGAAACGCGGAGATCGAAGCCCTGCTGAAATTAGAGTCCCTCGACGCCGCCAACCCCCTGCACCGGGCGCTCCTGCGCGAGACTCTGAATGTGTATTATCCCGGTCATCCCGGGCGGGCGGATTCCCTGCTGCGGGCCATCGACCGCTATCGCGCCGGGCGTGCGAAGGAAATCGCCCGGAAAGCGGGCTTGTACCAGGGGCTGAGCGGCGGCAAGCTCTGGCAGCTTGCCGGGATGTATCTCAAATTCATCCTCGCCTACCTGGTGGTGATGCTGCTGACTTACTACGGGGTGCAAACCCTGGCGGTGCTGCGCTTCGTGCGGATGAAGCAAAACCGGGATTCCTGCCTGGCGGAATTGGCGAATTCCCTGGCAAATATCCGCCTGCGGAAAGAGATTTCACAAATTTTCAGCGACCTCGCCCGCTCCGCCGGCCTGCTGGCCAAAGCCGCGGGGAAAGGCATTGCCTACCTGGTATTGTTCTCCCCGGCGTACGTAATCGCCTACTCCTTCCGCACCGGCTTCAATACCGACACCTTTTTCTTCCTGGTGCTATTGGGGGTTATTTCCAACGGGCTGTTGATCACCTACGCCCAGAAATTTTATACCTTCTTGGCGGCGGAAAGCCGCAAGGGTTATGTAGAAACCGCGATTGTCAAAGGGCTGCACAACAATTACCGCTATGGCGCGGCGGACGGTATTTCGCCCCGCGCCATTTTGCGCTGGAAGAAGCAGTTCCCCGGGCACGTGTTTCAGCATATTTACCTCAACGCCCGCTATCAATATCTGTCCACTTTTAAGGAGCAGGCTTCGTTTTTGATCACCGGGCTGGTGATCATCGAAATGGCGCTGAATATCCAGGGGCACTTGTGTTACGAAATGCTGCAAAATATTCTTTACAAGCAGTTCGACGTGGTTTTCGCCATCGGGTTAGGCATTTTCTGGGTGGTCAAAGCCACGGAAATCGCCGCCGATTACTGGCAGGAGGCGGAAACGCGGAAGTATGAAAACCGTTGAGGCGCATGGCGCAGAGCGAAAGCTTTTCACGCCCCGTACGCATTACCGTTTGCGCTCTGCCCTATGCGCCATGCTCTATGCGTTCTGCGCTTTCCGAGGCAACCATGAAAGCACTGGCAACCACCATTTATCGCGATAAGGACAAGCTCTGGCTGCTGATCTGGTTAGCCGGGGTGGGATTGGTGTGGCTCTGGAATATTCTGCATCTCAATCGCCCGGCGCTGGAAAAAATCGAAGCCGGATTTTTCTATACCCTGGTGATCGCCCTGTTGGGGATCGTTTTTTCCCTGCTGTTAGGCTGGTCAACCGCGTTGGGAATGTACTTTTTGGAAAAGCTGCGCACGCCCGCGCCCTACCTTACCGCCGCGTTCCTGCTCAACCTGATCCGCTCGGTTCCCCAGATCGTGGGCATCCTGTCAGGCTACGTGTTCATCACTTTAGGCATCCAGGGCGGGGCGCTGCGCAGTACCGCGGCGATCATCCTGCTCATCGCCTTCACCATCAGCGTATTCGTATTCCTGGAAATCGCCGACCTGGTGCGGGAGCGGATCGACTATTACAAAAAGTTAGATTTTTACAACGCCATGTTAGTTTGCGGCATCCGGGAAAGCCGCATCATCAACCGGGAAATTCTCTGGAAAAACAGCCTGGCGCACATCGTCAACAAACTGATCGCGGTTTTCGGGATTACCATCTTTCTATTGTGCAGCATCGATTTCATCGTCTCCGTGGGGTTGTCCACCGAGGTCAGCGCCGTGAACCTGCCGGTGACCTTAGGAAGCCTGTTAGCCAAAATCGACAGCAAGCAGGATATTTTAGCCATCGGGCATACCCTCACCCATCCCGGCTACATCAGCCGCCTGTTTTTAACCCACTTGCAGGGCATTACCGCGGCGTTTTTGATCGTATTCACCCTCTTGTGCATTTACAAAATTTCCAACGGGTTTGCCCGGCGGTATGAGTTGTGAGGGGAGAAAGATTCTGGACCGCAGATGGACGCTGATTGAGCGATAGCGCTGATTCATCTGCGGCATCTGCGCTATCAGCAGAATCAGCGGCCAATCCGCGCTAACAAACCCCTTGCAATTCCCCGGCTTTACCAATAACTTTTAACCGTTCCAGTTTTTAAAGGAGAAACCATTCATCATGAACACTGCCTTCAAAGCCATCGAAACTACCGGAAAGTTAGAGGACCGCAATCATATAATCCTGGATGAGCCGCTCTCCCTGGAAGGAAAACGCAATATCAGGGTGATCATTTTATTTGCGGATGTTTTGCTGTAATTTATTTTGGAAAGGATAAAAGGATGCGACAGGTTATTCTATATCCCGGCGAAGACGGTTATTGGGTAGCCGAATGTCCCAGTTTGCCCGGCTGCATCAGCCAGGGCAAAACCAAAGATGAGGCGATTTGCAACATTAAGGAAGCCATTGAAGGGTATATAGCTGCCCTGGATGCCGATGGCTTGCCGGCGCCGGATCATAAAGAATTAGACCGCGGCACGCTGCGGGCAATTATTCGCCAGGCCGGTTTGAGTGTGGATGAGTTTCTCAATCGGCTTTAGAAGGATATACTATGAAAGTCCTGTTTGATGAAAAAGCCGACGCAATCTACATCCGCTTTGATGAATCGAAAATAATCGAGTCAGAGGAGATCAAACACGGTATCATTTTCGATTTTGATGGTAAGGAACATGTGGTTGGCATCGAAATTTTAAAAGTGACTGCGCGTGTCCCATTAAACAATTTGAAGAAGCTGCAATTTGAAGTTGTTTAGGAAATTTGAAAGTTACTATTCAGCCACAGAGACCACAGAGGTCACAGAGGAAGATTTGGGGGTATCCACCACTTCGTGGAGAGCATTTAGAGCCTTATATCCCTGTACTCTCTGTGGCCTCTGTGGCAAAACGCCTGAATAGTTACATTTGAAAAGCATGAGGACAATAAAAATGAATCGCTATCAAGATATTATTACCATTGAGCCGGGCAAGCGGGGGGGCAAGCCCTGTATCCGGGGGATGCGCATCACCGTGGGGGACGTGTTAGGCTGGCTTTCCGCCGGTATGACCTATGAGGAAATTTTAGCGGATTTCCCGGAATTAACTATAGACGACATTCTGGCCTGTTTAGCGTTTGCCGCGGATCGGCATAACAAAGCCCGGGTTGTGGCTGGATGAAGTTGTTATTTGACCAAAATCTAAGCTTCCGGCTCTGTACAGCATTGAAGGATATGTTTCCCGGATCGCAGCAAGTGCGATTGTTAAACATGGCGCGCGGAAGATTTACAAATTTGGGAATACGCCCGCCAAACCGATTTTGTGATCGTTACCCTGGATGCCGATTTCTATGAACTCAGCCTGCTGAGAGGCGCGCCCCCAAAGATCATCTGGTTGCGATGCGGGAACCAACCCACTGAGGTCATTGCAGAATTGCTTCGAAAACACTCGCTTGAAATAGAAGAGTTTATTTCAGATCCAGAAACAGCGTGCATGGAAATTTATGAATGAAACCTTTCCACTTCTACAGCTACGGCAATTCCGAAATTTTGAAGCACCATAAAATCGCTTTCCTGTGCTCCCGCACCTGCCCGGCGCACGTCATCCTGAAAGCCTACGACTGGGCCGGCGAGCAGCGAGACAAAGGCGTTTGCGTGATCTCCGGTTTTCATTCCCAGATCGAGAAAGATGTGCTGCACTACCTGCTCAAAGGCCGGCAGCCGATTATATTAGCCCTGGCCCGGGGCATGAAGCAGCGCCTCGAGCCGGAAATAGGGCGGGCGCTGCGCGAAGAGCGGCTGCTGATCGTTACCCCGTTCGATGAATCGGTGCGGCGCGCCAGCGCGGGAAACGCGCAGAAGCGCAACCGCTTGATGGCGGACCTGGCCGACCGGGTATTCGTCGCCCACGCCGCCGCCGGGGGCAACGTGGAAAAGCTGCTGCGGGACTGCCGGCGGAACGGAAAACCGGTGGCGACATTCGATTTGAAAGAGAATCAACATTTGATAAAAGAAGGGACGGCAATTTACCCTTAACGCTTTTAGTCTTCACAGGGGTTCAACATGAATTTTATCTGGATTTTAGTCTCCTGCCTGGCCAGCGGGATTCTCTTTGCCGGCATCGCCGCTTGGCTGTCCACCCGGCGGGGAAATACCATCAGCGACATCCTGAAATCCCAGAAATTCGAGAATGCCGAGGCCATCCGGCTGGAGATCTTCGATAAGGTCAAGCTTAGCTCCACCATCCCCATCGTGGGGTTATACGTGGTGGCGGCCATCGTGGCCATCGGTTTGCCGGTATTCTCATTCTGGCAGCTTCAGCAGGAGGTTCAAATCATCTCCCTCTCCGGGCAGGTTCAAAAGGACCCGGATAAAAAAGTGTACGTCGCGCCCAAGGAAATGAGCATCGAAGAGAGCGGGTTGTTCGAGCTGCCGGTCAATTATACCGGGCGGCGCCAGACCATCAATTTCGAGAGCCTCTATTACGCGCCCCTGACCATCAGCATCTCCCTGGACAAGCAGAACAACCAGATGACAGTCACTTTTTCCAACGCCGAGTTGGGAGAGGAAACCATTAAATTAGAGCCGGGGCGCTGGAATTATCCCTTGAAACAGCGGATTACCCTGATGCCTATCGCGCCGCCGGCCGGGGAAACCGTGGCCAACCGGCCCTCGGAAGCCCCCCGCCTCAGCGCGGAGATGGAAGACTTAGCCTCGCCGGGCGCGCCGGAAGAAGCCGCCATGCTGTCAACGCCGGAGAGGAGGTAATGATGATGGGAATTTCGGATTTCGGATGGTTCGACTTCGCTCACCACGAGTTTCGGATTGCGGATTTGAAATCAGGGAAGATTTCATCTCCCAAAGGGGCAAGCCGGCATGCGAACCGGATGTTCGCGTCAGTGTCGGGAGCGGATTTGAAATCGGGAAAGACCTTATCGCGGCGCACGGGGCGCCTGGTTCTGGCCGCCTGGGTGGGCTTTTTGGCGCTTTGGTGCGGAATGCTAACTGCCCAAACCGAATCGGTGAGCATGACCGGCTCGCTGTATCTCTATAACGCCTCCGGGAACGCCCCCATTCCCCTGGCCGGGTACGAGGTCTATCTCTACCATTCGGAATCGAAAAAATGGATCGGCCCCAGCATTAGCGACGCTTACGGACGCTATGCTTTTCAGGGGCTGCAAGAGGGCCGTTACGTGATGCGCGTCTATATGGCCGGGCGGGATTGGCGGCAGCAAGTCTGGCAGCAGGAAGTTTCCGCGCCGGGGGAAATCCCCCCGATTGTGTTAGGCGCGGTTTACCGGGTGGTTCCCAACGCAGAATATGCCAAAATCGGCGACAAACGCTATCATTTTTCCCTCTGGTTAGACATTCCCCGGGAGCTTCAGGAGAAGGTTCAAAAAGTGACCTACTTTTTCAACCATCCCAGTTTTACCCGGAAAGAGAATGAGGTCAGCGACCCTTCCGCGGGCTTCCGTTATACCTATACCGGCTGGGGATGCTTGCAGCGGGTGTACATCACCCTCTGGATGGAGGGGAAAAGTATCGAAATCGAATTTTTTATGTGCGATGCTCTGAAAGAAGACCCGGGGAAGTAAGGAAAAAGGAAGAAGGAAAAGTGAAAGTTGCTATTCAGCTATCAGCCTTCAGCGGTCAGCCGTCAGCAAAAAGCGTTCTCAGAGATACTTGCTGTGATGGTCTTCACGTTTGGGTTTACGATTTTGGACTGTGTACAGCATTTTTTAAGCTGAAAGCTGATGGCTGAAAGCTGGTGGCTGAACAGTTACCTAACTTCCCCCTTATGAACTTTAGCTTATGCCCCTGGAATTCCGAATTCACATTTCCCGGCTGAACAAGACCATTGTTTCTATCGACCGGTTCGAGATTCCCGAAAATAAAATCACTTTTTTGTTCGGAGAATCCGGCATCGGCAAAACCATCCTCTCCAAAGCGGTTTTTGGCCTGCTGGACCCCGCGCTGTTGGAGGTGCAAATCAACGGCCTGGATTACCCCGCCTACCTGGCGCTGGAATCTACCCGCAAAATTCAACAGAACGGGTTTTTCGTATTCCAGGAACCTTCAACGCATCTCAATCCCCTGTTGCGGCTTAACGAGCAGTTGCGGGAGGGCAGCCTGGAAAATGCTCCCGGCGAGCCGGAAATCCTGCGCCGCCTGTGGAATACCGAAGGCGACGAACCCATTCAACATCTCCTGGAGGTTTATCCCAAACCCTACCGCCCCAGCGGGGGAGAAAAACAGCGCATCCTGCTGGCCATGGCCTTCAAAAAGATCGCTCTGGGGCAGCAGAACCGGCGGTCTTCCGGCAGCGCCGGGAATGGAACCGGTTTATTTATCTTCGACGAACCCACCGGGAGCCTCGACAACAATTTCCGCAACCACTTCCTGAAATTATTATTCGAGCAATTTCAGCAATTTCCCTTCACTGCCCTGCTGATCACTCACGATTATTCGATTATCAGCGAGGTGTACGAAAAATATACCGGCCTGCGGGAACAAATCGCTTATAAAGAATTATCCCTTCAGGGAGGCCGGCTGGCGCTGCGCGATTTTGCCCCCCGGGCCTATTTGGAGTGGCTGCGGGCAGAAAAACCGGTTGCCGCGCCCCAAAAACCGGCAGCAAAACCGTTGCTGCAAGTCCGCGGGGGATATGAGGTTTTCGGGAAAAAGATGATCATCTCCTCCCATGGATTCCCGAGCGACGGCAGCCGCAAGGATTACGGGATGTTTCACGTTCAACCGGGAGAAATCATCTATTTGAAAGCCGCCAGCGGGGTGGGCAAAACTACCCTGGCGAAAATTATCATGGGATTGCAGGAGTGCAAAAACCTGGAGATGGTCATCGGGCGCTGGAAATTCAGCGAGCGCACTCCCAAAACCGCCTGGCGCAAGCTGGTCTGGGGAAAACTGGCCGGCATGGCCTTTCAACACGCGGACGAAGCCCTGAATTCGAAAGCGAAGGTCAAAGAGGTGTTCGGCGGGCTGCCCGCCCGGGTAGAGTTGAACGACGCCTACATTCGCCTCCGCTTGCAGGAATTGTTCGACATGGAGATCGACGGCGCTTTTTTGAACAAGAAAGTCGCCCACCTCAGCGGGGGCCAGAAGCAGCGCCTCAACCTGCTGCGCACCCTGGTGCTCGACACCGACCTGCTGATCCTCGACGAGCCGCTCAACGGGCTGGATTTCCTGAGCATTCAGAAAGTGATCGCCGCCCTGCAGGAAAAGCAGCGGGAAGGGAAGGCGATTCTGATGATCTCTCACAACGAAGAAATTTTCGACGCCATTATCCCGCCGGAGAACGTGTATTACCTGTTCGGCGCATAGGGCATAGCGCATGGCACAGAGCGTGAAAGGATTTTGTGCTATGCGCTAGGCCCTATGCGCTCTGCGCCGCTTTTTGCAGTTGAGAACGGCGGAATCATTTTGTATTATTGACGCTTACATTGAGGCTTTTGCATGGAAAGAAATCCTTCATTCGATGATAACGGCAACTTCACCTCCCTGCCTCCCCTTCCCCCGCCGCGCTGGGAAACCGTACGGCATAAGCGTCCCTGGTTGAACGCGCTGCTGTTCCTCGTAACCATTCTCACTACCATGATGATGGGCGCCAGCCTGTTGGGCTACGAGATCGATGCGATCCTGCACGATTATTCCCTGCTGCTCAAGGGTTGGCCATACTCCTTTGCCGTGCTGCTGATCCTCACCTGCCACGAAATGGGGCATTACCTGGCCGCGCGCTGGCATAAAATTAACGTAACCCTGCCGTTTTACATTCCCCTGCCTATTCCTTACGCTTTTCATTTCGGCACCATGGGAGCGTTCATCCGCATCAAATCGCCCATTCCGGATCGCCGGGCGTTGATGGACGTGGCGGTAGGCGGTCCCCTGGCGGGATTCGCCGTCAGTTTGATATTTTTGGCTTACGGATACCTCACTCTTCCGGATTTGAATGGGATTATCGCCCACGTGGAAACCATTCACCCCTGGGACACCCCCCGGGGGGAGGACGTGGCCACCCTCACCCTGGGAAAATCGCTGCTGTTCTATTTTTTCAACGACCTGGCCGGCGGCGGGCGGCTGCCTATGAGCGAGGTGTACCACTTTCCGTATATCTTTGCCGGGTGGGTGGGGCTGCTGGTCACGGCTATCAATTTGCTGCCCATCGGGCAGTTGGACGGCGGGCACGTTATGTATGCCCTGTTGGGGGGCCGGGCGAGCGTGATGAGTTGGACGGTATTTGCCGGGCTGGCCGGGTTGACCATTTTCCTCTACCTGCAGCGCGGGCCGGCCGGAACGATCTGGCTGCCCTGGATGATCATCCTCAGCCTGATCGGTTTCCGCCATCCCCCCACCCACAATGACGGGATCGAGCTGACCCCCGATCGCCGTTCCCTGGGCTGGCTGTGCCTGTTCATTTTTGTGATCAGTTTCATCCCGCTCCCGATCTACTTTTAACCGGGGAGGATTTTTCGTGACGATTTTATGGATTATCGCCCTGGCCATGACGGCCATTTTTTTGATGCTCCTGATGCTGCTTTTTCTGCGCAAAGCCCAGTTCGACGCCATTCACCAGAATTTTTTGGATTTGGAAGACGCTTATGGCGGACGGGTCATCCGGGGCGGTTTTGCAGTGCGGCCCCGCTACGCCGGCAGGTTCAAAGGACAGGATATTGTGGTGTCGATCAGCACTGAGAAGGCCGAAGGGGAGCGCCGCTACTATATCGCCGTTTCCATGGAGGCCGCTTCCCGGCTCAACTTTTTCATCAAGTCAACCGACTGGCTGGGGAAAAAGGACGTCGCCGAAGAACAGAAAGAGCGTACCCTTTCGATCCTGAACGGGCAGTATCTGTTAGAAGCGAAAAGCTCCGCGGACCTCAAAAAGGTCGATCTGGCAATTTTCGAGAAGTTAGTCGCCAATTTGCCTCCCTTTGCCTACATTTTGATCGGCAACAGCCGGATGCTGTTAGAGCGTATCTCCCAGCGGATTTTGGATGATACCAAATTAGAAGCCATGCAACCGGTATTCGAAGGGATGTATCAATTGAAAACGGCTTTAGAATAGTGCGAAGGTGTTATGGTGTTTTAGCGCCGCTAAGCCTGCCGAAACAATGGAACACTAAAACGCCTGAACACTCGAACACATGAACACGTGAACACGCAATTGTTGTGAACCATGAATCCCATTGAAAATTTTCGCGCCGGCTACATCGCCGTGGTGGGCCTGCCCAACGTGGGCAAATCGACTTTGCTGAACCGCTTGCTGCATTTCAAGATTTCCATCGTTACGCCCAAACCGCAAACCACCCGGAAAAACGTGTTGGGCATCCTCAACGCGCCGCAGTACCAGATGGTATTCATCGACACCCCGGGAATCCTGGAGCCGCGCTACACTTTGCAGGAGAAGATGCTCAAAAGCGTCAAATCCGCCATCGCGGATGCGGATGTGTTAGTGTACATGGTGGACGCGGCGGAGCGGCGGCAAGCGCCGCAGGAAGTGCAAAAGCAAATGGCGCTAACCCAGAACAAAGCGGTAATCCTGGCGCTGAACAAGATCGATCTGCTCGAAAAACGGCAGCTTTTGCCGCTCATCGAGCAATATTCCAAGATTCATCCCTTCAAAGCCATCATTCCCATTTCCGCAGAGAAGAGCGACGGTTTAGGCCAGCTTCTGGAAGAAATCGCCAAAAACCTGCCGTTCGGCCATCCTTTCTATCCCAGCGATTACCTCAGCGACCAGCAGGAGCGCTTTTTTGTGGCGGAAATCGTACGGGAAAAGATCTTCAAACTCTACGGAGAGGAGATTCCCTACTCCTGCCACGTGGAGATCGAGGAATTCCGGGAAGCCGCGCCATCGCCGGAGGAGCCGCAGGAGGGCAAGGATTACATCCGGGCGCTGATCCTGGTAGAAAAGCCCTCGCAGAAAGGCATCCTGATCGGCAAGAAGGGCCAGGCGTTGAAAAAAGTGGGCTTGCTGGCGCGGGAGGAGATCGAAGCCTTTTTAGGGCGGCCGGTCTTTCTGGAACTGTTCGTAAAAGTGGCGGAAGACTGGCGGCGCAAAGAGGGTTTGCTGCGACGAATGGGGTATTGAGGGGGGGGGCGTAATGTGTAAAACGTAATGCGTAACTCGTAATAAGTATTCCGTATTCCGTTTTTTACGCATTACGAAATTCGCATTACGCGATACGTTTCACTTTTGAAAGGAGTTCGATGAATTCTTACCGCTCGCAGCGCAAATTGCTGTTGTTCGACGTGGACGGAACCCTGATTTTGACCCGCGGGCGGGGACGCCAGGCCATGGTCGCGGCGGCGGAGGCGGAATTCGGGCGACCGATCCGCATGGAGTTCAAAGATTTTGCCGGCTCTACCGACCGCCGGATCATCGCCGAAATGCTGGCGAAAAACGGCATCGCGGTGGAGAATCCGGAAACCGCCCTGCATCGGGTACTGGTGCGCTACCTGAAAGAGCTGCAACCGCTGATGAGCGCTCCCGGCACCGTGGAAATACTGCCCGGGGTAAAAAACCTCTTGGAAGCCGTCTCGCGCAACGGAGAATTCGTTCCGGGGCTGCTCACCGGCAACATCGAGCAGGGAGCGCGGATCAAATTGGAAGCGGCGGGATTGAATTCCTACTTCTCATTCGGCGCGTACGGCGACGACCACGCGGACCGCAACCAACTGCCCGGCTTCGCCCTGCGGCGGGCGGAAGCGCTCTGCGGAGAAAATTTTCCCGCGGAGAGCGTCTGGATCATCGGCGATACGCCCAAAGACGTGGAGTGCGCCAGAGTAAACCGGCTGCGCAGCTTAGCCGTGGCCACCAGCGCCTGGAGCGTCGCCGACTTAATGGAACATTCCCCCGACGCCGCGCTGCCGAACTTTGCCGACACCGAAGCGGTTTTGAAGGTTCTTAGAGCCTGAATTCAACGTATTGGGGTGTTTCCCAACCCGAAACTCAAAACTCGAAACTATAAAGAGGAGCCTGCCATGGCGCTATCTTCCGAATTCGCCGGTTTCCCGAAAACGGCGGTGCAGTTCTTCCGGGAATTGTCCGAGAATAACGATAAACAATGGTTCGAGGCGCACCGGAAGACCTATGAAACGCAGGTGCTGGCTCCCGCGCAGGCGTTCGTAATCGCGCTGGGCAAGCGCCTGGCCGCCATTTCCCCGAAGGTTGTGGCGGATCCCCGCATCGACCAGTCAATTTTCCGCCTCTACCGCGATATTCGCTTCAGCAAGGATAAAGCGCCGTTCAAAACCCACCTGGGCATCTTATTCTGGGAAGGACCGCATAAAAAGATGGAAAATTCGGGGTACTACTTTCAATTGGACGGTTCGGGAATTTTCTTAGGCGCGGGGCTGTACATGTTTCCGCCTTACATCATGGAAACCTACCGCCAGTCCGTGGTGCATCCCGTTCACGGCCCGGCGCTGGCAAAAGCGGCGCAGGCGGTTGCCAAACATCCCGATTGCAAAATCGGCGGCGACAAATACAAAAAAACGCCCCGCGGCTACGACGCCGGCCATCCCCTGGCGGATTGGCTGCTCTACAAAGGGCTGTACGCCTATTGGGAAGGCGGCCACCCCGCGGAGCTGCACTCCCCCGCTTTTGCGGATTTTTGTTTCGCCAAATTCAAAGATTTATCCCCCCTGCACCACTGGATGAGAGAGATGACCGAACGGGTAAGATAGACTGTAAAAATTTAAAAACACAATTGTGGAACGAACATGGGCAAGAAGAACAAAAAGCAGAGCCAGAAACGCCGCCAGGCCAAATCATTGAAGCGGCGCAGCGAAAAAAAAGAGTGGCGCAAACTCCGGCCCAAGAAAGCAGCCCCGCAGTTGCCGGGGATGCCCGGGATGCCGGGGGGACTGCCCGGCAACCTCCCCCCGGCCATGCAGGGGCAAATGCAGAAAATTTTCGATTTTGCCCAGCCGCTGTTTTTAACCGGCGATTTCAATGACGCCTCCCAGGCCGAGCGAACCGCGTTCGTGGTTCAGGGTTTCCATAAAGCCTTTTCCGAAAAGGACCTGCAAAAGCGGGCATCTATGCTGCTGCCGGTGCAGGAAGCCTATTCGCAACTGGCGCGCGCGGAACAAGATTTCGAGGAATTGGCGGAGCTGCTGCTCAAGCGCCATATTCAGGTTTTTCCCAATATCCATGGCCCGGAAGAACGCAGCCGCTACACCGCGGAGGAATTAGCCGCAGCCATGGATCTCGAAACCTTTTTGCCGGAAAAAGAACTCCCCCGGGAGCGGGAAATCGGCGCTGCAACCGCCGTCCCCGCCCCGGATCCGGAAGCGGTTCGCTCCCTGCTCAGCCCGGAAGAACAGGCGGGTTTGGCAGAATTGCAAGATTATTTGAAAGCCAACTATCAACAGATCGACTTCATCGCCCCGGATAACCCGGTGCTGCCCAAAGCGCTGGATTTCCAAAACCGGGTGTTAGACCTCTTCCGGCGCTACCTGGAATATCTCCAACTGCCGGTGGAAGAGATTGCCGCGCACCGGGGCAATTTACAGTCTTTTCTCGATCCCTTCTTGAAAGAGTCCCACCGCGCCACCCTGTTGAACTGCACCGCCGACCAGGTGGAGGAATATCTGCTGGATTACTACCTCCGCAAGGTGGAGCACGGCCCGGAAGGCGAGGCTATCCTGCCGGATTCCTTCGCCGCCTTTTTCAGGTTTGCAGGGAAAATGGGATACCTGGAAGCGGTGGAGCCGATATTGGAGCGCATCGAAGAGTGCCGGGAAGAGTATGCGGAGCTGACCGGCGAGGCGGGGGAAGAAGCGGAAGACGAAGAAGAGGAGTGAAGATGTGCCGATACCTTTGGGGCGGGAATCTTTTCGCCGGAGGATTGCGGGGAGAGCAGTTTTTTGAATTGCAAAAGCCCGGCAGGGCGGTTATCTTTAAGCGAATCAATTCGGAAGGAACGGAAAGATGAACTGGCAGGAAGTGTGCGACAATCCGCTTTTGAAGGATCTCCCCTTCAAGATCGAGCTTAACGAGTGGGGGCAAATCGTTATGACGCCGGCGTCCAATAAACACGGGCATTACCAGTCGAATATTATCCGTTATTTAGGGCAGGAAATATCGACAGGGGATCTTATTGCAGAATGTTCTGTACAAACTCCTGAAGGCGTTAAAGTGGCAGATGTTGTCTGGCTATCGGACCAATTTTTAAAGGCACACGGGTATCATACACCCTACATGCAGGCCCCGGAACTCTGCATCGAAATTCTCTCTCCTTCCAACACCAATGAAGAAATGCAGCACAAAATGCAATTGTATTTCACGGCCGGGGCAAAAGAGGTCTGGCTGTGCGATGAATCCGGCCAATTACGCTTTTTTGACCCGGGAGGAGAGTTAGAGCGTTCCCGGTTATTCCCCAATTTCCCTGCCCAACTGCCCTGAAAACCTGCTAAAACATAATTGCCAATTGGCAATTGATAATTGGCAACTGGCAATTAATAATAGCGTGAAAAAATTCAAATATCTCTGATTAAGGGCTTTCGCCCTTTTTATTGTACCACTGAACGCTAATGTGTTTCAATAACTCTGTGCGCTCAGTTGGGTACATTATTTTTTTCTGGCTCCCCTCCCACCTCATCTAAAACCTTGTTCAGGGTGGCCCCGATAGCTTTGCGGTAGCGAATCAGGAAATTGGGGTTTTCGATATTGGCCTGGAAGGTAAAAATGCGGTTCAAATAGACCGGCAGGTAGAAACTTACCGGCAGGTTGTTGGCCGCGTAGGTTTCCATCTGCTTGAGATCCTCCTGGTTGGCGCTGTAGAACTGTTTGTACTCCGGGATCACTTCCTGGGCGACCTCGTTGCCGTCCACCTTCACCCCGCCGTAATTGTAGATGGAAAGGGCGCGGGATTTGAAATATTTCAGCAGGGCGTATTTAACGGTGTCGAGGTTGCGGGCAACGGTGCCGAATTTGAGCACTTCCTCCGCGTACATGCCTAAATCCTGCCCCTGGTAGGTCTGGCTCAGCTCCAGGGTTTTCTGCAGAAAATCCTCTTTTTTGCGCTTGGCGGTGTGCAGTTTTTTAGTGCTCTCGAAATCGAAATCGAACGGCTCCCCGCTGGGCGCCACCACGGACATTTTGCAAAACGGTTGCACCACAAAATCCGCGGAGAGGGTAGGCGAATAGTGGAAAGCGTAGCCGAGGTTGAATCCGAAACCCTCCCGGGTGATCTCATCCGTCAAATAGAAGTAGAGCGCCGCTTCTTCCCCGGTGATGACGATCTGGTCGAGCTGGGTGCTTTCCCGCTCGAACACTTTTTCATCGTGCAACAGCTCGAAATATGCTTTCAGGGACATGCCCGGATCGTTCCCCGGCAGCACCCCGGCAATGACCGGCTGCTCTTCATGGTTCCAGATCACCAGTTTGATGGGATCGGCGTTCTCTTTCAAATAGGGATTATTATTCAAATTTTCCAGCACCAGGCTCCGCCCCGGGAACTTGTTGATGTAACTTGCCGGCACTTTCAACAGTTTGCACAACTCCTTGAGGGCCGAGAGGGTAATGAAATAGCGTTTGTTATTGATCAGCACGGTAAGCAGCCCTTCCTCGTCGGTGGTGAAGCTCAACTGCTGGATTTGCTCCGCAAGCGGCTCCGCCTCCACCCGGTCGGCAAACTGGAGCGCGCTCTGAATATCATCAAAAATGCCGCCTTCCGGCACTAACACTCTTCCGAAACGATAGTAATCCATTAAAAAAATCTCCTTCGATAAAAGGTTGATAAAAAGGGTTGCGGTGCGACGGTGTTCAAGTGTTTATGATAGAGAACCAAAACTTAAAACGTAAAACCCGAGTCACTATTCAGGCGTTTTGCCACAGAGGCCACAGAGAGCACAGAGACATAAAAAAATTCCTAATCAAATCACAAATACAGGGATATAAGGCTCTAAATACCCGAAACTAAAACACTCGAACACCATAACACCCGAACGCTGTTTTATGAGAATTTCCCGGTCACGTCTTCGCGGTTGCGTTTCACCAGCAGCCGGAACTGGTGCGGCGCCAGGGTTTTATCTTCTTCTAAGATGATCTTCACCCAGTATTTCCACATCAAGCGGAAGCGCCGCCCGAAGGGCTTGTTGTTCAGGAACTCCGCCATGCTCGGGTGAACTTGCAGAATCACCCGCCGGTCTAAGCGCGTAGCCACGTAGCGGCGAAGAGCGCGTTCGATGTGCGCCAGCACGGTTCCCCGGGTCGGCACCAGCCCGGTGCCTTCGCACACCGCGCAGGGTTCGGTGATATTGTAAATCAGGCTGGGGCGGATGCGCTCCCGGGTCATTTCCACGATGCTGAATTTGCTCAATTCCTGGATGTTGCTGGCGGCGCGGTCGCGGCTGAATTCCTTCAGCAGTTCCATGAACACCCGGCGCTTGTTTCCTTCCTCTTCCATGTCGATGAAATCGATGACGATCAACCCTCCCACGTCGCGCAGGCGCAATTGCCGGGCGATCTCCCGGGAAGCTTCCAGGTTGATTTTCAGGGAGTTTTTTTCGTGGTCTTTCCTTCCGAAATACCGCCCGCTGTTCACGTCCACCACGGTCAGCGCCTCGGTATGCTCAATAATGACGTACCCGCCGTTTTTCATCCACACTTTTTTCTGCAAGCTCTTTTGAATTTCTTCTTCGACGTTGAAGACGTCGAAAATCGGGCGGCGGGATTTGAAATATTCCACCCGCTCTAACAGTTCCGAACCGGCTTCCTTGAGGTAACGGGTAATCTCACGGTGCATTTTCCGGGAATCGATCACCACCCGTTTGACGTCGCTGGTAAACAGGTCGCGGATAACGCTGGAGGCCATTCCTAAGTCTTTGAACAGCAGCATGGGCGGCTTGGCGGTGCGGATTTTCTCTTCGATGACCTGCCACTCCTTCAGCAGCCTGTTCAAATCCTGCTTGAGCACCTCATCGGACTTCCCTTCCGCCACGGTGCGCACGATCAACCCGAAATTCTTGGGCAACATTTTGCGCACTAATTGGCGCAGCCGCCGCCGTTCCTGGCTGGTGCCGATCTTGCGGGAAACTCCCACCCGGTGCTGGTTGGGTACCAGCACCAAAAAGCGCCCCGGCAAGGTCAGCTCCGTGGTGACCCGGGGGCCTTTGTTGCTGATCGGTTCTTTGATGATTTGAACGGAAACTTCCTGCCCGTTGCGCAGCAGTTCCGAAGGCTCCATGTCCGGGCGGGATTTGCCGCCGCTCTCGGTTTCTTCTTCCTCGATATCGGCAAAGAGCTGGTTGACGTTGCTTCCCATGTCGGAGAAATGCAAAAACCCGTCCTGCTGAAAACCGATATCGATGAAAGCCGCCTGCATTCCTTTCACGACTTTCCTTACCCGCCCTTTATAAATGTCTCCCACCATGCGCTCGTTATCGGGGCGTTCTACGAACAACTCCACTAACTTCCCGTCCTCCAGGAGCGCAATTCGCGTATCTTCATTGGTCGAATTAATAACAATTTCTTTTCGTATAGCCATGGTATCCTCATTGCGGTAACCGCGGCATCGAACGTCGCTGCATCACGGTACAGAACGGGGGAAAAGTGTTTTTGTGTTATCGTGTTCTGGTGTTTTAGTGTCTTCGTATTAAAACACGATAACACTCAAGCACTAAAACACTTGAACACTTAAACACTATAACACTTGCGCACTAAATAATATCAAAAGGTGTTAAAATCGAATCGTTCTCGACGATATATTGTCCCGTTCGCTGAACCTGGAATTTTCGATACTCGATTCCCCGGGGGGAAAGCAGCGATTCCAATACTTCGGTTATTTTAGCAGTTCTTCCTTCGATGATGTCAATCGTTACATTTAAGTTGCTCTGCGTGCGCGTCAATTGGCGCACGTAGGGACGAATATCGACCTCCTTCATCCCCTCCTTGGTCTCCCGGCGAATTTGCACTTCCGGCTGGGCCAGCCACTCCGCAAGCCATTCTTCCGGCAGGGTGAAATCCGCTAACAGCGCTTCATAAGTGGAGCGGTTGATCACCGCCGCCAGGGCCGGCACTTTGGCGAAAATACCCTGGTATTGCAGGATCTGGATGCCCCCGGGCAAAAACTGGTTGAAACGTCCCTGGATATCGGTTTCCCGCCCGATTTCCACTTCCATATCCAGGTACTCCGCCGTGGAAGCGACTCCCGGGCTTAGCGGCAGCGCGTAGGAAATTTTGGGATTGGGGCGCAGTCCCTGGGAATACACCAGGGGAATTTTCGCCAGCCGGGCCGAAAAATCGAACACTCGCACGATGTCCAGATGGGAAAGGAACCGCGCCGGGCCGGATTTGGAATAGCGGATGCGGATTTTTCGCTTGATCACCTGCACCGGGGCCTGGCGCTTGCGTTCCCGGCGGCCGTATTGCATGGCTTCCCCCTGCGGCCCGCCCATCGCGGCGGATTGGGGCGGAGAAACCGCTCCTTTGTCGGCGCTTCCCCGTTCCGCCGGCAGATTGCCCCGCAGCAGCGCCTCGAACTCCGTTCGCGGCAATCCCCCGTAGCCTAACGAAACCATATCCTTGTTCCGGGGATGCAACTGTCCCTGGTACGCCCGCAGCTTCTCTTCTTTGAGATCCGCTTTGGAGGCCCCCAGGTCGATGTGGTCCCAGGGCAGCGCCACGGTTACGGAGATGGGCGCGAGGCAGGCTTCCCAGTCGATCTCCTTTTCGCGGAACGCCCGCTCCCAGGCCTCCCCGCGAAAAGTTTCCTTGTAGGCGTCGAGGCGCGCCCCCCGCCGCCAGGCGCTCTCGATTACCTCGCCCGTCCGGCGGTCGCCCCGGGAGAGAGCGGTTTCTAAGCTGGCCAGGCGGGGGTTTTGAAAAACGGTTTTTACTGGGAGGTCGGCCAGGCTTTGCCGGAGTTGCTCGAATTTTTCTTCTAACAGCGCCGCGGATTCCTGTTTTTCCCACTGGAAAGGCGTGTGGGGTTTTGGCGAAAACCCCTGCGCCGAGACCAGGAGCTGCGCCTCCGGATAGGATTTGAGGAGCTCCAGGCATTTTTTGGCCAGGGCGGCAATGGCGGCGATTTCTTCCGGCTTTTCGGCGGGCAGGCCGAGCATGAAATTCAGCCGGATGGTTTGCCAGCCGTTCTCCAGCGCCAACCTGGCGGCGTCTAAAATATCCTGGTCGCGCAGGTTCAGGTTCAACACGCTGCGCAGGCGCGGGCCGCCGGCCAGGGGCGAGAGGGCGAACCCATTCTCCTTCAGCGCGCCGGCCAGCTCCCCGGTTGCCGGCAGGCGCAGCGTTAATTCCGTTGAAGGAAGCGAGATGCTAAGCAGGTGCTCTTCCGCAAGGCATTTCTCCTTCGCAAATCCCCAGCCGGTCTCCCGGAAAAGCGCATCATTGGATAACAACCGCGCCGCCGGCTCCGCGCCGCTCCCCTGCAAGCATTTTAGCAATTCCCGGTACAAATTCTCCGCCGATTGTTCCGTTGCCGGGGGAAATACCCGCCCGGGAGCAAAGCGGTTATTTTCCCCCGTAAAGCGTTCGTACTGGCCGGCCGCGGGGCGATTGTTCGGCAAATCTCCCGGGGGCAGCAGCGGTTTCAGCGGGCAGATTTTTTCGTCCTTAGCGCCGGACCCGGCGGCGGCGTTGCGGATGCGCTCCGGCGCGGAAGGCTCTAAGCGGGCAATTCCCTGGAACTCCTTAAAATCGTTATACACCGGCTCATAAAATGAGGGAACATACACCCCGGGGATTGCCGCGATAGCCCGGAGGAACGCCTGCCTGTCACGGCGCCCGCTCTTTGCGCGTCCCGCAGCCGCGGCAATTTCCCACAGGGCAACTGCGGGGTCCCCGGGAACAACTGCATCCAGGAAAGCGGCCGGCGGTTCGGGATTGATGAGCGCGGGGCCGACGCCGATCACCGGCGGTTCCCCGGCGTTCCGCTCCCGCGCCCGGGGCGGGATGCCGCCGAGATGCAGCATGGTCAAGAGATTGGTAAATGAGAAGACATCCGGAAAGTAGAAAACGAGCAGATCAAACTCGTTGAGGGGAAATTTGGATTCCACCGAAAACAGCGGGATAGCGGCAGCGCGCAGAATCGCTTCCGCGTCGGTTCCGGGAGTATAAACCCGTTCCGCGGAAATATTCGGCAGGCTGTTCAAACAGTGGTATAACGTCTCAAATGCAGTATTGCGAATTCCCGCTTCGTATAAATCGGAAAAACACAGGGCAACGCGCAACTGCTCCGGCTGAGGGGATTTCAGAACGGCGTTATACTCGTTTCCCAGGTAGCGCGCAGGCTTGCTGACAAAGGGCAAGAATTCCGCATCGATCCTGGCCTTTAGCTCCATTTCTGACAGGCGATGTTCTCCAGATCAGTTTTAATCTTGGGCAGGTTGGCCACGGAATCCGGAACTACAATAATCGAATTTTCTCCTGCGACGGTGCCGAGGATGTTGCGGTGTTTGATCTGATCTATAAACAGGGCCACCCCGGTCGCCCGCCCGGTGATCGTTCTGACCACCAGAACCGATTCATTATTGTAAATTCCTAAAATTTCCATTCCCACTAACTTCACAAACGAGTGACTGCTCTCCTGCTCGGAAATAACATAGCGGTATCCCTCCGGAGTTGGAACCCGGATGATCCCCATCTCGTGGAGGTCCCGCGACAATGTGGCCTGGGTGGTGTTGTAACCTTTGCCTTGCAGCCTGGATAGCAGTTCGGATTGGTTCGAAATCTGTTCCTCTTGAACGATCTGCTTAATGGCAAATTGACGTTCCTTCTTCTTCGCCATCTTGCTCTCCTTGTTAGATTGATGAAAAGTGCCGATAACTTCCCTGGTTTAATCGGTGCTGGCGACAGAAAAACCGGCCACGCAAGTTATTCCCATCACCGGCAATTGAATTGATAAAGATCAACGAACCGCTAACCGAAAATGAAGTACGCCGGAGTGCAAAGCTTCAGCTTTGCACCGTCGGCAGGCAACGTGAGTGGCAAAACTAAAGTTTTGCACTCCGGCTGGCTCTCGCTGCCCCCTTTTTCTGCTTTTTGGGCGCCGGCGCGGAGTCGCGCAGCGCCGCCTGCGCCGCGGCCAGCCGGGCAATCGGCACCCGGAAGGGGGAGCAACTGACATACGACAATCCTAATTGGTGGCAAAACTCCACGGAAGCCGGGTCGCCGCCGTGCTCCCCGCAGATGCCCAGTTTAATATCCGGCCGGGCGCTGCGCCCTTTTTCGCAGGCGACCTTCATCAGCTCGCCCACCGCATCGCGATCCACCTGTTGGAACGGATCTCCCGGCAGGATGCGCTTCTCCAGGTAATCGGGCAAAAACCCGCCGATGTCGTCCCGCGAGAACCCGAAGGTCATCTGGGTCAAATCGTTGGTTCCGAAAGAGAAGAACTGCGCGTACTCGGCCATTTTATCGGCAGTCAACGCCGCGCGGGGAATTTCGATCATGGTTCCCACCAGGTGCGGGATCGCTTTCATTTTGAACTTGGCGCAGACCTCCTGGTGCACTTTGGCGATCAGATCGAACTGGTGCTTCAATTCCGCGCTGGTGCAGGTCACCGGAATCATGATTTCGGGATAAGGTTTCTTCCCTTTTTTCAGCAATTCCGCCGTGGCCTCGAAGATCGCCCGGATTTGCATCTCGGTCACTTCCGGGTAGGTCACGCCCAACCGCACCCCGCGATGCCCCATCATGGGATTGTTTTCATGCAGCGCATTGGCGCGCTTCTCGAACTCTTCCAGGCTGATCTTCAGACTTTTGGCGAGCTTTTCCTGCTCTTCGCGATGATGGGGCACGAATTCGTGCAAGGGCGGATCCAGGGTGCGGATGGTCACCGGGAAGCCGTCCATCGCTTCCAGGGTGCCCTTGATGTCGCTCTTCACGTGGGCAAACAGTTCCTCCAACGCCGCCCGGCGCTCGGCTTCGGTTTTGGAGATGATCATTTTGCGCAGCTTGAACAACGGCTCTTCGGAACCTTTGCCGTAGAACATGTGCTCAGTTCGGAACAGCCCGATCCCTTCCGCGCCGAAGGCCCGCGCCTTCCGGGCGTCTTCCGGGGTATCGGCGTTGGTGCGAACTTTCAGGCGACGAAATTTATCGCACAGTTTCATCAACTCCTGGAACAGGGGGTTATCCTCCGCGGTCTTCACCATGCCCAACTGGCCGAGATAGACCACGCCCTTGCTGCCGTTCAGGGAAATCCAGTCGCCTTCTTTGACCTTGTGCTCCCCGGCCAGCAAATATTTCTCTTTGAAATTTACCTTGATGCTGCTCGCGCCGACGATGCAGCATTTTCCCCAGCCGCGCGCCACCAGCGCCGCGTGGCTGGTCATCCCCCCGCGGGCGGTAAGGATGGCCTGCGCCGCGCGCATCCCTTCGATGTCTTCCGGGTTGGTTTCCTCGCGCACCAAAATAACCTTTTCGCCTTTTTTAGCCCACGCCACGGCGTCATTAGCGCTGAACACCACCCGCCCGGTTCCGCCGCCGGGGCCGGCCGGCAAACCTTTGGCAATCTGGGTAGCCGCTTTTTCCGCTTTCGGGTCTAAAATCGGGTGCAGCAACTCATCCAATTGCTCCGGTTTCACCCGGGAGACCGCGGTTTTTGCATCGATCAGTTTTTCGTGCATCATGTCCAGGGCCATCTTCAGCGCCGCGGGGCCGTTCCGTTTCCCCACCCGGCACTGC
This sequence comes from Calditrichaceae bacterium, assembly GCA_013360445.1. Lineage (GTDB taxonomy): Bacteria > Calditrichota > Calditrichia > RBG-13-44-9 > J075 > JABWBP01. Next base: position 29,327 of record JABWBP010000043.1, read on the forward strand.
AGCATGTAGAGCGTGCCGTCCTGGACGGTGAATTCGATGTCGAGCATATCCTTATAATGTTTCTCCAGCCGTTTCTGAATCCGGTGAAGCTCTTTATAGGCTTTGGGCATGGCGGTTTCCAGGGAGGGCAGGTGGCGGGTATGCTCGGATTTCCCGACCTCATTGACCGGGTTGGGGGTGCGAATACCGGCCACCACGTCTTCGCCCTGGGCGTTGGGCAGCCATTCGCCGTAGAAATAGTTCTCGCCGGTGGCGGGGTTGCGGGTAAATCCTACCCCGGTCGCCGAGGAGTCGCCCATGTTTCCGAACACCATGGCCTGCACGTTGACCGCGGTGCCCCACCCATCCGGAATCCCCTCGATTCGCCGGTAAGCCACGGCGCGTTTGCCGTTCCAGCTTTGGAAAACCGCGCCGATCCCGCCCCACAGCTGTTCCAGGGCGTCTTCCGGGAAGGGTTTGCCGAGCACTTCCTGCACTTTCCGCTTGTAAATTTCGATCAATTCCTTCAAATCATCGGCGGTCAGGTCCGTGTCGCTTTTGCAGCCTTTGGCGTGTTTCATCTTTTCCAGTTCGTGTTCCAACTGCTGGCGAATGCCCTTGCCCTCTTTCGGCTCGACGCCGGCGGCCTTTTCCATCACCACGTCGGAGTACATCTGGATCAGGCGGCGCTGGGAATCATATACGAAGCGGGGATTTTTGGATTTTTTGATCAATCCTTCGCGGGTAATATCGTTCAATCCCACGTTCAGAACCGTTTCCATCATCCCGGGCATGGAGCTGCGCGCCCCGGAACGCACCGACAGCAGCAGGGGATTCTTTTTGTCGCCGAATTTGGCGCCCATCTCTTTTTCCATTTTTCGCAGCGCTTGCAGCACCTGGCCGGAAAGCTCCTTAGGATAGGTACGGTTGTTTTTGTAGTAGTAAGTACACACCTCCGTAGAAATGGTAAAACCGGCAGGCACCGGCATACCTAAATTGACCATCTCCGCCAGGTTAGCGCCCTTGCCTCCCAACAACTCCTTCATGTCTGCGCGGCCGTCTGCGCCGTTGGAACCGAAATAATACACGTACTTCTTAGCCATCGAGTCTCCTTTTGTTACCGCGTTCGCGTTCGCATCTGAATATTAACAATTACGCATAATTCGTGCAAATAAACCGTGATAGATGAATCAAAATTCGATTTTTTTTAAAACAAGTGAGAAATTTAATGCTTACCCCTACCCTTTGCAAAAAAATAAAAAAATGCAATGTATGATAGCGAGTCGTATATTCACTTGAAAAAGCCGGGGAACCGAATATGAAATGGAACCGCATCGTGATAGACGCCATGGGCGGCGACCACGCTCCCGAGGAAATCGTGAAAGGTGCGGCGGAGGCGTGCCGGAAGAGCGACACCATCCACTGCATTTTTGTGGGCGATGAATTAGGCGTGCGCAGCCTGCTGAAAAAAGAGAAGCTGCGCGAAAGCCGCTGGGAGATCGTCCACGCCCCGGAGGTGATCGCCATGGAAGACCCGCCCAAAGACGCGGTGCAGGGCAAACCCAACGCTTCCATCAACGTGGCGGCGCGGCTGCTGCGCGACGGCTACGGCGAGGCCCTGGTGAGCGCGGGCAGCACCGGGGCCACCCTGCTGGCCTGCTCCAACGCGATTCCCCGCATCGGCAGCATCGAGCGGGCGGTGCTGGCCGCGGTGCTGCCGGCGGTGAGGCACAAACCCGCCGACCCCGGCAAGACGGTGATGCTCGACGTGGGGGCGACCCTGCACGGAACCGTCAACCAACTGGTCAGTTTTGCGATTATGGGCCTGCACTACGCCAGGGGAGTGTTGGGCATCGAGAATCCCCGGGTGGGGCTGCTGAATATCGGGGAGGAGGAGACCAAGGGGCACAGCGTGTTGGTGGATACCCACCGGGCGCTGCGGCGCACCCCCCAGGTGAATTTCATCGGCAACGTGGAGGGCAAGGACGTGCTGCGCGGCGTCGCCGACGTGATCGTGACCGAAGGTTACACCGGCAACACGGTGCTGAAGAGCTTAGAGGGCATGGCGGAATTGACCCTGCAAACCGGCAAGCAAATCTGGAAACGGGGAATTCTCTCCAAAGTGGGCCTTGTGATGCTGGCGCCCAAGCTCAAAAAGCTAAAAAAGCGCCTGGACTACTCCGAATACGGCGGCGCGCCGATTTTAGGCTTTCAAAAATTAGTCATCAAAGCGCACGGGCGCTCCAAAGCCAAAGCGATTATGAACGCGGTGCTGTTAGCGGAAAAATCCATTGCCAACAACTTAGTGCGCCACATGGAGGAGGCGATGAGGGAATTTTACCTGGGCCTGTTCGAGCATAAACCGGGAGAGAGCGCCTCGTGAAACAGGGGCAGGAGTGCAAAACTTCAGTTTTGCAGGCGGCAGGGGCAGGAGCAGGATCGGGGACAGCCAGAGTTAGTGCGGGGGAGGTTAGTGCAAATTAAACTTTGCACTCCTGTCTATACCTGCTCCCTGCCCCTGCTTCCGCTCCTGCTCACTGCTCCTGTCTGCCGCCCCGGGCGCGGTCTTCGCCTTGCCGGGGAGCCGCCGGAAGCCGGGCGGGTTTTGCAGCGGCAGCGGCGGCTTCGGGAACCTGGGAGATTTGATCGATATTGTAGCGCCAGCAGAGGTTGAGGTCTTTTACATCGATCCCCCCGTCCAGGTTAAGGTCGCCGTATTTGTCGTACTCCCAGGCGGTCCCGTTTTGCGGCCGCCAGAAAAGCTCTTTGTCCTCCTGGGTTACCCGCCCGTCGGCGTTCGCGTCGCCGCAATACATTCCATAAATCTCGCGGTCCAATTCTTTCAATGCGCCTGTTCCGTATGCCATCGCCGGATCGGCTGAAAAATCATACAGGAGCGAGTTAGCGTTCAATTCCACCGCAGAATTGCTCATAACTGCAAGGTGATTACGGTGATATACCACGATGTAATACTCTCCCGGGGCCTGGTCAACAAAACTGACCGGGGCAGCCCCGCCGATATCCGCCACCGTCCCGTCGCGTTTCAAGAAAGCGGCGCGGTATGTCTCATTGGAGCCTTCGGGAGAGGTTCGCAAGGCCAGCAGAACCCAATCGACTACCTCTTCCGGAAGTGATTCGACCGTTTCGTCTCCCGGGTAATGCCAGGGAGCGGCGTTGAACGGCTGTTCCAGCGGTATCCATCCGTTGTCAGCCAGGGTCGTGCGCATGGCTCCTTGCGCCAGGTACGCGCCTTCCAGGAAAAGCCGGGTATTCACGGTAACGCCTAATTGCTGGCTAAAGGTTGCCGTGACGGTTTTATCGGTGTCCATGAGCAGGGTATCGGGGTTTTGGGGACTGTTAAGCCCGCCGCTCCAGCCGCTGAAAATGTAACCGGCATCCGGAACGGCCGTGAGGACGACCGCCGCCGCGCTGTCGTAAACGCTTCCCGGCGGATCCGCTAAAATGGCGCCGGGGCCGTTCGCTGCCAGGGTGAGGGAAAATTGCCGCACAAAAGCGGCGGCGATCTGTTTGTCGGAATCGACGATCAGGGTATCGGGATTGGCCTGGCCGCCCAGGTCGCCGCTCCAGCCGCGGAAAGCATAGGCAGAATCGGCTGTGGCGGTTAAAACCACCACGGTTGCGCTGTCGTACACCCCGCCCGGCGGGTCTAACTGAATGTCGCCGGAGCCGGAGGCGGCCAGGCTTACGGTAAACCGGCGCACAAACCGGGCGCTAACCTGTTTATCGGAATCGATAACAAGGGTATCAGGATTATCCATTCCCGCCAGATCGCCGCTCCAGCCGCGAAAAGCGTTGGCGGAATCCGCTATCGCGGTGAGAATCACCACGCTGGCGCTGTCATAGACCGCGGCGGTCGCGGAGCGCGAGACCGGGGGCGGATCGAGCAGTACCGTTCCCGCGCCCAGCATCTCCAGGGAGAGGGTAAACTGGCGCACAAAGCCGGCCCCGACCTGCCTGGCGGTATCCATCAGGAGGGAATCCGGGTTGGCGTTGCCGCTCAAATCCCCGCTCCATTCCTTGAAACCATACCCGGAATCGGGAACGGCGGTGAGGGCGACCACGGTGGCGCTGTCGTACACCGCCACGGTCGAATCTCCCGAAGCCGGCAGCGGGTCGAGCAGCACCATTCCATGGATCAGTGTGTCCAGGGTGAGGGTAAACTGCCTGACAAAAGTCGCAGTGACGGACTTATCGCTGTCCACCAGGATGCTGTCGAGCGTGTCGGCGCTGACCAGATCCCCGCTCCAGCCGCGGAAGACGTAGCCGGAATCGGGAACCGCGAGGAGGGTTACCACGCTCAGGCTGTCGTACAAACCGCTGCTGCCGGAATCCGCCGGGGCGGGATGCAGCGCCACGCTGCCGCGACCGACGGTTTCCACGGCCAGGCGAAATTGGCGGATGAAGCCGGCGCTCACCGCTTTATCCGCATTCATCACCAGGGTATCGGGATTCTCCAAACCGTTCAGGTCCCCGCTCCATCCCCGGAAAGCGAAAGCGGAATCCGGTTCCGCGCCTAAGATGACCGGGGTCCCGGCGTTGTAAATCGCGTCGCCGTTCGCCGTGGTGTCAACCGGCGGGGGATTCAGGGTGATTCCGCCGGAGCCGGCAGTATCCAATTGCAGCACGTAGCGGCGGGTGAATTCCGCAATCACTGTCTTTTCGTCGTCCATCAACAGGGTATCGGGGTTTTGCACACCGGCCAGGTCCCCGCTCCAGCCGCTGAAGACCGAGCCGGAATCCGGCGCGGCGGTAAGCGCCACGGAAGTACCGTGGGGATAAGTTCCGGTAGGGGGATTGGCGATGATGCTGCCGGAGCCGGAGCCGGTTTTGCCCAACGCCAGGCTGTGGGCGTTGATCGCTCCCTGCGGTTTCAACTCCAGGCCGATTACCGCCCAATCGGTGGGGCTGCTCAAGGTGCCGTTCAACACTGCCGGCATGGCCTCCGGAAAGGTTCGATCTACAACCGCAATGCCGGCGACGTTGCCCGCGGTTCCTTCGGAATATTCCGCCCGCTCTTTGTAACCGTCGCCGGGATAATGGCGCTTGTTGCGCATCGCCGCCGCGCCGAATATGACTGCGCCATCCACGCTGGCATTGATATTAAAGGAATATAGCTCGGTTTCCAGGTTCCCGTTGCACAACCCGTTAACCCCCAGGCTGTTGCCGGAAACCGTATTGCCGATGGGATTCAACGTATCTACGCCGGAATAGCGGCTCGCCGCCATCACCGCGGCGAAAGGCACGCCGGAAAGAACCGCGCTTACCGGGCCGCTGGCGGTGGGAGTTCCCCGGGCTTTCCAGATTTCGATGGAGGTGGAGTTGTCATCGGCGCACTGGCTGAGAACCCGGGTCCAGGTCAGCCCCAGCCCGCTCACGGAGACGATCGGAACCGCGGGGCGGGGAGCAAAGGCGGCCAGGTAAAGGTCTCCATTGACTGCGGTCAAAGGCTCGAACGTCGCTATAGTGGTAAAACCGCTCGTCCCGCCGATTTTGGTCTCCTTGTGCACGATGGTCTCTCCGCCGATTCCCCCCTGGGGAATAAACGTCGCAGTGATGGTTTTATCATCATTCATCAGCAGGGAATCCGGGTTGGCGCTGCCGCTCAAATCCCCGCTCCAGCCGCTAAAAACGTACCCGGAATCCGGTATGGCCGCCAGGGTAACGGTGGTAACGCTGTCGTAGTTTCCGCCGGGAGGATCCAGTTGCAATGTTCCGGGGCCGATGATGTAATAGGAAAGCGTGTACGGCGGGGTGGTGACCACGAAGCTCTCGCTGCTGTACCCGGTTCCCACGGCGTTGGTAATGGAGATGGGACCGGTGGAAGCGCTGTCCGGCACCGTGGCCTGGATGAGGCTGTCGGAAAGCACCTGGAAGGTGGTATCCGCCGCCCCATTGAACGCCAGCGCGGTAGAGCCGCTGAAACTGCTGCCTTGAATCGTGACCGTAATTCCCGCCGGGCCCGCCGCCGGGGTGAAGGAGGCGATCACCGGCGGGGTGGCGTCTTTCAGGTTGATATAATTGTGCAGGTAATAATCCGTGGTTTTATCGCTGGCCAGCACTAACAGGCTGGATACGCCGCCCACGGATTGCTTCGTGGAGGTAACGTTGTTGACATCGAAATCCACGGCGCTTTGAATGAACGGCGCGCCTAACCCGGCAGGAAATACCAGGGTATCGAGATGGGCGGATTTCATGTACACTACCCCGGCGCTGTCGGCCAGGCTGCGGGCGAAGGCATACACCCGGCGGTGGGTGGAGTCGATGGCCATGATGGCGCGGGTGGTCTGGTCCTCCGTGGCCCAGACCTGGTGGCGGCTCCAAACCCCGGCAGAGGTTCGCTTCAGCAGGTAATTCAGGGGCTTGCCGGTTCCGGTGAGGCTGGTTTTGGTGACGGCGTAGAGGTTTCCGCTGCCGTCGCTGGCCGCTTTCAGGTTGACATGGTCGTCGGCGATATCGATAAGGGTTGCATCGACCAGCGCCGCTTCGCGCGGCTGCCAGGTGGTATGGGGATCGCTGTCATTGCGGAACGCGAAATACATTTTTTTATCATTCTGGTTGCTCCACATTACCCCGATTTTGTTGCCCCCAAAGGCCGCCAGGGCGGCAATGTCATCGGGGTTCAGCTTCGCGCCCTGCACCGGGAGGGTAAAGGAACCCAGCCAGATAACTCCTCCATCGGTGCTGCAATTCACTTTTACATTATTGTTTTCCGCCCAGGCGGCCCACAATTTTCCCCCGGAATCCTTGTCGATGGTCAGGGCTTCCGCGGTGGCATTGTTGATGTAGGTGGGAAAATTCGCGTCCAGGGTATAATTCCCCCCGGCGTAGCTGTAGCGATATAAGCGGGTCCACTGGGCAGGGTCGGAAGTGGTAACGCCGCTGTTGGTGCCGGAGAAATAGTGCGAGGCCACGTACAGTTTCTGGCCGTCCCACAGGACATCCGCCTTGGTATTAGGGCGGTCGTCGATCCCCACCCCGGTATTGGTCCAACCGGGGGGATTGCCGGGGTTGTAACGATAGATTCTATACCGGCTGGCGGAAACGTCCCACATGCAGGCCCACCAGCGCCCGTCGTTCCACCACAATTTGCTTTCCGGTTTTTCGCCGGTAATCTCCCCGTCCGGTATGCCGCCGTAGGCGAAATCCCGGTAACCCACGATTACCGGGGTAGAGGTCTGGGCGATTGCCGGCTCGATATTCAAAAGGAAAAAACAGAGAAGCAGGAAACCCCACTTCCCCGCCGGGAAGCCCGGCAAGATCGAATTGCGCACAACCCTTTGGTGTAACATACTCGACAACGTCCTTGATTGATTGGAAACAGGTTATTATTCGGCTATCAGCTTTCAGCCGGCAAGGCATTCACCGGAAGTAGCGATAAGATTTTATATCCCCAATGGGCGGGACGGCTGCCGAAGGCGGCTTGCTCCTTCGGAGATAGCCGAATAGCTTGATAATGTCAAAATAGCGACGGAAACAAGCTGCCGGGGAAAAGATCATCGCGAAACCTGCATATTGCAAAAGCGCCCCCGGCTATCCAGCAAGCGTTCGATGCTCTTTAAAGGCTCAATGTCAGGAGATAATCAGCTCCGCGACGTGATTCCTTGCACAAGATTGGGATATTTTTCGCGCAATCAGCTCCTTCACCCTCCCGGAGGTGGGCGCAGCACAAATTGCACAAACATATAGATGAATAGCCCCGCGCTTCAGCGCGGGGCAAAGAAAACCCAAGAAAATTAAACCGGGGCTTTAGCCCTGAGTGCTCCCAAAACGCGGGGTTGAAGCCCCGAAAGAAGATTTGGGGATATTGTAACCCCCGCGCTGAAGCGCGGGGCTATTCATTCACAAATTTCGTTCCTTGTGCAATTTGTGCTGCGCCTCCCGGAGGTTCAAAACCTCCGGGAGGCTTAAAAAGCTTTATTTGAGCAACATCATCTTCTTTACCGCGTGAAAATCGCCGGTTTTGCCGTCCGCCGCAGAGACCCGGATAAGGTAAAAATAGATTCCGCTGGCCAGGCTGCGCCCCTCGAACGCGGCCAGGTGATACCCGGCGGGCTTGTACTCGTCCACCAATACCGCCACGCGCTGCCCCAACAGGTTGAACACTTCGATCTTCACCCGCCCGGGCCGGGGCAGTCCATAACGCACCCGGGTCTCGGGATTGAAGGGATTGGGGTAGTTCTGCATCAGCAGGTACTCTCTGGGAACCTGCCCGGCGTAGCCGTCTTCGATGCCCAACACCGGCAGCACTTCTACCGCGATGGTGTCGGAGGCGCTGGCTCCCTGTGGATCGCTGACGGTGATCACCAGATTCGCAGACGCCCCGTGAAGCGGATTTTTGGCGGATACCACCAACAGGCCGCTGGCGGAGTCATAATCTAACGCCAGCGTATCCGGGAAGGCGGCAAACTGGTAAATCAGCAGGGAATCCGGGGTTTCCTCGTCCTCCACCGCCGCCCAGATATCCAGGGTATCGGAAGCGTTGGCGTCAAAACGCAGGGAATCCGGCAATCCGCTGATCACCGGGGCGGCGTTGACCGCCTGCACCCAAATGCTGACCGCGGCGGTATCCAGCCCGCCCCGCCCATCGCCGATGACGTAGGCAAACTGGTCCAGCCCTCCCCAGTTGGGCGCCGGCTGGTAGAGAACCGCGGTATCGCCGGGGGTGAAGAGCGGGGTTCCCACGGTTCCCGCGCTAATCAGCGACTGAATGGCAATTTCGTCGCCGTCGGGGTCGAAATCGTTCGCCAGCACCGCGATCAGCACGGAAATTCCCTCGTCGGTGGTGTCGGCGTCGTTCACGGCCACGGGGGCGCGGTTCACTTCCAACACCGTCAGGGTGAACATATCCTGGTCGAACAGCACCGGGGCGCTGGTATCGGCGACAATTACCTGAATATCCGGGTAAATTCCCGAAGCGTCGTAACCGGGGGCGAAGCGGATGGTCGCGCGGCCGTTGCCGCTGTCATCCAAAACCCCGAACGCGGGCAGGTTGCTCACCGCAAATACCAAACTGTCGCCGTCGGGGTCCGACGCGGAGAGGCTTACCAGCAGGGTGTCGCCCTCGCTGGCGGTCTGGTCGGCCACGGGGGTTAACAGGGGGGCGCGGTTCAGGTTCAGCACCGCCAGGGTAAAGATTTCCAGGTCGAACAGCGCCGGGACCCCGTTATCCAGGGCCTTCACCTGGATGTTGGGATAGACGCCGGCGTCGCTGTAGCCGGGCAGAAAGCGCAGGCTGCCGTGGCCGTTGCCGCTGTCCGTGAAGGCGCCGAAGGCCGGGAGGTTGAGAACCGAGAGCACGATAGTATCCCCGTCCGGGTCAAGCGCGGAGACGGAAATCTCCAGGGTATCCGCCTCGTTCATCTCCTGGTCGGCGATGGCGCTCACCACCGGGGCGCGGTTGGTTCCATTCACGGTGAGCAGGAAAGCGGCGGTATCCGCCAGCGCCGGAACGCCGTTGTCCGCCGCGATCACTTCCAGGGGATAATTCCCGGCGCTGTTGAAGCCGGGAGAGAACAGGATGGTTCCGCTGCCGTTCCCGTGATCAATGAAACTGCCGAAAGCCGGCAGGCCGTTCACCGCCAGAGCCATCGCGTTTCCATCGGGATCGATTGCGGAAATCGCCACGCTGAGGGTATCGCCCTCGCCCATCAATTGATCTTCAATAATTGCCAACTGCGGGGCGCGGTTGGTATTCGCCACGGTCAGGCTGAAGGAGACGGTGTCGGAGAAGGATTCCAGCGGCGAACCGCCCCGCTTCCTGCTCTCCCGCGCGGAAGCGGAATTCAATTTCGAACTTGCGGAAGTGAGGTTGAGAGTGTCCTTCACGATCACGGTAATGCCGGGGTAAAACCCCTCCGCCTCATAACCGGGGGCAAAGGTGATGGTTCCGGTTCCGTTCCCGTGGTCGCTGAAGCTGCCGAAAGCGGGCAGGTTGAGCGCCTCCAGCGCCAGGTCGTCGCCGTCCGGGTCGCTGGCAAAGACCGGGAGGTGCAGGGTCTGGCCCTCCGCCATGCCGGTATCGGGCAGCGCGGCCAGGGTCGGGGGACGGTTCACGTGGTTCACCACCAACATAAAAGAGATAAAATCGGAGAGCGGGGCGGGCGTTCCGTGGTCGGTGACGATCACGCGCAGGTTCAGGTAGGTCCCGGCGTCCTCGAAACCGGGGATAAAACGCACCAGGGCGCTGCCGTTGCCGCTGTCGATCACGCTGCCGAAGAGCGGGAAATTGGCCGTGGAGAAGCTCAGGCTGTCGCCGTCGGGATCGCTGGCGGAGACGAAGATTTCTAAGGTATCGCCCTCATCCATGGCCGCGTTGGCGATGGCGGAAATCTCCGGCGGGCGATTGGTGTTGTGCACCGTGAGGGTGAAGTCCAGGGTATCGGAGAGCGCCGGAACCCCGTTATCGGTGGCGATGACCCGGATGCCGGGATAGATTCCCGCGTCTTCGTAACCGGGCGAGAAGGTGAACAGCCCCCCGCCGTTGCCGCTGTCCGCAAACGCCGCAAAGGGAGGCAGGTTTTTGGCGCGCAAAAAGATGGCGCTGCTGTTGGAATCCGGGTTAACGGCGGATACCGGCAGTTGCAGCACCCCGGCCTCGTTGACCTGGGGATCGATAATCGGCGCGATCTGCGGCGGCTGGTTGACCGGAATGATCGTCATGGTGAGCGGCAGGGTGAGGGAGCGCTCGTCCGGATCGTTGCTGGTGACGATCAGATCCGCCTGGTAAGCGCCCAAATCCAGCCCGGAGGCGTCCAGGCGAATCTCCACGTTTTCGCTGCCGCCGGCGGCCACGGCGCCGCGCCGGGGAGACAGGCTCATCCAGGGAGCAGGGGGAGGGGCGCTTTCGATGACATAAATCAGGTTGGTGCCGAAATCGCACATCCACACCGTCAGCTCCGGCACCGCGGTAATCCCGGAAGCCAGGTTCGCCGGGCGGGGGAAAGAATCCACTTTGTTGAAATTCTCATCGGCTAAGTAAACCCGCTCGCGCACGATGTTGGCCACCCAGAAGCCCCCTTGCAGGGGGTCCCAATCCAGCCCGGCGGTGCGCTTGCCTACCGGGGAATCGAAGGTTTGCAGGGTGTGCCACATGCCCCCGGGCAGCAATTCGATCTTGCGAATGGTTTTGTCCACGTTATTGGACACGAAAAATTCTCCCAGATCGTTGATGGCGATGCCGATGACCTGGTCGATATGGTCGTTGGGATTGGGATTATTGGCGCCGTCCAATTGCCACAAGCCTAACAGCGCCCCGTTGGATTTGTTGACGGCGTAGATGGCGTCATTCACCGTGCCCCCGCCGTTGAAATCGGTAATGTAGAGGGTATCCCCGGCCACGGCCAGGTCGTACGGCCCCGCCGGGAAACCGACCGAGAGGGTAATGGTTTGCAGCACCGCGTGGGGAGCGGTTTTTTGCACCAGGTAAAGTTTCCCGGCGGTTTCATCGCTCACCCATACCGCGTCCAAGCCGGGATCGTAGGCCAGGCCCACCGGGAAAGGAGTGCCGGGGGCGGGAAAGGTTTCTAAAATGTCGCCGGTTTCTTCCGTGGCCGGGGGCGGGCTGCCGGGCGCGAGGGGAAAAATCAGATCCGAGAGCCGGGAGGCGCTGCGGAATTTCTCCGCCCACTCCGGGCTGTCGTATATATCCGTCGCGCCTTCTTCCGCATCGTTCCGGGCGGAAGGGGCCGCGCCGGGGGCGCTTTCATCCCCGCGGCGCAGGCTGGCCTGGCGGCTGCGGATGCTCCAGCTCAAAATGGAAGTGCCAGTATTATAGATGCCCAGCACGCCGGCCAGGGAATCGCCCTGCGGCACCGTAAACGAGAAGGAAGCAGGCGAGAGCACGATTTCCGGCGCGCCGGGGATCAAAAAACCGGCCAGCGCGGCCATCAATTCCGCGCGGGTGGCGGGAGAAACGTTGTCGTTCAGCTTTGCTAAGGCGTAGGAGAAACAGAAGGTTCTTTGCCCGAAGCTGCCGTTGTGCTGCACCGCCACGTTGCCGTAGCCGCTCTCCACAAAAGCGACCCGCCCGTCCAGGGGGTTGTAAAGGTCGATGTAGCCCACCTGCGGCTGGGTGGAGGAGGTGAACAGCATTCCCTGGGTGAGCGCCGCGTCCTGCCCCGCCAGCCCGTTGATGGGGTTATTATCCCCGTCGGAGGCGGAAAACAGGCCGAAGAGGTTCAGCAGGGCGCTGTTGGAGGACTGGTCGTAGCCCAGCGCGTCGCCGCCTTCCAGGTACACCCGCCCCCCGGCTTCTAAGTAAGTTTTCACCGCGGCGGCCATGCCGGCGTTGAATTCGGTGAGGGTGGAGCCGTCGCTGCCGTAATTGCCGAAGGAAAGAAACACCGCGTCGTATCCCGTTAACGAAGGGGGGAAGACGTTAGTATAAGTGACCGAGAACCCGGCGTCGGCCAGGTAGGCGCTGAGGTACGCCCCGCTGTAATTCGCGCCGTTCAACACCCCTTCCCATACCAGCACGCCGGCCGGGGGAGGTGGCTCATCCACGCCCACGGCCGCCCAGGCGTCTTTTACCGCCTGAACCTGAGCGGAGAGATTGCCGAACAGATCCGCCGCGGCCTGGATGGAGGCCTCGCGGGCGTCGGCGTACTTCGCGCCGGGGGTGAGGTAAAAGACCAGGGCGCGGTAGGCGATCTTCGCGGCGTCCGCCAGCCCGATCCCGCTGACCGCGTAAGGCCGCCCGAAATCATTCACCCCGCTGCCGCCCTGGGAGAGCAGGTAGAACCAGAAATTCTGCACCCCGCCGTTGCGGTGCACCCCGCCGTAGTCGTTCTGGGCGTTGGGATTGTTGGAGAGAGGGGCCCAGTAGTTTCCGAGGTAGGTATCGGGCTGGCCTGACAGGTTGGGATTTTCCAGGGAGCGCAGGGCCGGGGCCTGCAGGGCCACGTTCTCCCCGATCAGCCAGTTTCCCGCCCCGCCCAGCTTGTAAAACTCCGTCGCCGCGGCAAAAATATCGCTGAAAGATTCGCTCAGCGCGCCGGATTCGTTGGCATAGACCAGCCCCGCGGAGTGCTCCACCACCGCGTGGGTGAATTCGTGCGCCACAATATCCAGGCTTACCAGCGGGGAGTGGGTCCAGCCGTCGCCGTCGCCGAAGCTGAAGCGGGTTCCGTCCCAAAAGGCGCTGTTGTTCTCGGTTCCGTAGCGGGCGTAGCTGCGGATGATCGCCCCTGCCCCGTCGTAGCTGTTGCGCCCGTGCGCGGTTAGAAAATAATCGTACACCGCTTCCCCGGCCCAGTGAACGCTCACCCCGGCGGCGGCTTCGGGGGCGTCGAAATGGGTATCCGGATCGATAAAATCCAGCGCCGCCAGGTAATCTTCCCCGTACTGCATGTCGTAGGTTTCCAGGCCGCTGCGCGCCGCTTCCCGCAGGCGGTAGCCCCCGGCAAAGTTATCAACGGTGATGCCGACCGCGCCGTTATAGAGAGAGACCCCGCTGCCGGGCACGTCGATGGAGTGGGTGCGGCTGATTTGCGCCAGCGCTTCGCCGGTGCGGGCGTCCACCTCCACGTAGTAGCGCCCCCGGGGGGATTCCGCGTAAATATCGAAGCGGTACACCAGCCGGAAGTTCTCGCCGCGCATCTCCGCCGCCCCGCAGGAGAGCTTCAATTCTCCCCGGGGATAGAAGCTGGCCGTGGAATCGCCGCTCTCCCGCTTCAAAAACTGTTCGTGGGATTCCTTCTGCCACATATAAGACTCGGCGCCGACCGTTTGCAAAGCCGCCTCTAACGCCGAATCTTCCGAAAGCAGCAGGGCGGTTTCTACGTTCAGGCCGGGAACCAGGCGGCCGTTGGCCAAATACACCGCGCCGTTTTGCGCGTGCAGGATATACTGCGCCCCCAACACCTCGACGCCTTTATAATACTGGGCGTAGCGGTGATGGACGTTGCCGAGTGGATCGGCCAGGGTTTGGATTTCCCGCAGCTCATTCTCCGGGGAGAGCGGAAACGCCTTGCGGTATTCATCAAAAAACTCCCCTACCCGGGGCCGGCGGCCGGTTTCGAAGCGGATTGCCGCGGGAGCCTGGCCGGACTCATCTAATTTGATATCGGCGTTGAGAAAAATCTCGCTGGTTTCCCTGGCCTTTTTCTGCGCCGGCAGCGAGAAACTCATCGCGCAGAGGAGCAGCAGCAATGCCGGTAAAAACGTCTTTCTGAGATCGTTACTAAAAAAGTGCATTCAATAAACCCTCCGCTTTCATGCTTCTATTTAAAGGGTGCTGGCCGAATAAGCCGGGGTAGCATAAAAGAATTTCGCCGCGGCAAACGTGAAGTACCGCAAATTTTGGGGAAGTAATTTCTTAAAGAGCGGTAATTTTTAGCTTTGCTCCCCGCGGCTTCCCGGTTTATTTTCCATCCCGGTTGATAGAGCAATTTTTCGCTGAAAAGGATTCCAAACCATAGCGAGGCCGATCCCATGAACCATCCCCCTCTCCTGGCCGATATTCGCGCCGCCGCGGAGCGCATCCGCCCCTACGCCCACCGCACCCCGGCGCTCACCTGCGCCGCCCTCGACCGCCTGGCCGGGGCGCGGCTCTTTTTCAAGTGCGAAAATTTCCAGAAAGTGGGCGCTTTCAAGTTCCGCGGCGCCTGCAACACGGTCATGTCGCTTTCGCCGGAAGAGGCGGCGCGGGGAGTGGCCACCCACTCATCCGGCAACCACGCCCAGGCGCTGGCCCTGGCGGCTAAGATTCGCGGGATTCCCGCCCACATCGTGATGCCGCGAACCTCCCCGGCGGTCAAAAAAGCCGCGGTGGAGGGGTACGGCGCGACCATTACCTTCTGCGAGCCGACCCTGCAAGCGCGGGAGGAAATCCTGGCGAAGGTGGTGGAAGCAACCGGCGCAACCTTCGTGCATCCTTACAATGATTACCGGGTCATCGCCGGGCAGGGAACCGCGGCGCTGGAGTTGTTGGAAGCGGTTCCCGAATTAGAAATCATCATGACCCCGGTGGGCGGGGGAGGCTTGCTGAGCGGAACCGCGCTAACGGTTTCTTACCTCTCTCCCCAAACCCGGGTGATCGCCGCGGAACCGGCCGGCGCGGATGACGCCTGCCGCTCCCTGCAGGAGGGGCGGATTCTCCCCTCGGTCAATCCCAAAACCATCGCCGACGGGCTGCTAACCTCCTTGGGAGATAAAACTTTCCCGATCATTCAACAGCACGTGGAGCGCATCGTCACCGTCGGGGAGGAGGCGATCATCGCGGCCATGCGCCTGGTGTGGGAGCGCATGAAGATCGTCATCGAACCCTCTTCCGCGGTGCCGCTGGCGGCGCTGTGGGAGAAAAAGTTAGACGTGGAGGGCAAACGGGTGGGGATTATTTTGAGCGGGGGGAACGTGGATCTGGGGAAACTGCCCTGGCCGGGGTGAAGTGAAAGCCGGTTGGGCGCGGTATTCGGCCTCAGGAACGAGGAAATGGAGAAATGGAGAAACGGAGAATCGGTGAAGCGGAGAAAAAGGAGATTTCACCGCGTCGCAGGTCCCCCCGATTCACCGTTTCTCCGTTTCGCCGATTCATCCTTCAAAATTGGGAACTAACCTACGAAGCCGGGTTAAGCAGTAGCCCCGCCCAATTCTGAAAAGCGGCCGGCTAACCGAACAACGGATACCATTCCCCCTGCCGGGGAATCAGGGTGTCTGCTTTGGGGAGTATTTTGCGGGTATTCTCTTCCATCCACTCCAGGGCGGCGCGTTCCCCGTGGGTGAAGATCACCTTGCGGGGGCGCAGGCGCTCGATCATGGCCAGCAGATCGCGGCGGTGGGAGTGGGCGGAAAACTGGAAAATTTCTACCTGGCAGGCAATCTCTTCCAACCCGAAGGTGGTTTTCAGCTCTTCGTGCTTTTGCTGGCGGAACAGGCCCCCGGGCGTATCGGGATCGGCGTAGCCCACAAAGTAAACAGCGTTGCGGGGGTTGGCGGCCAGGGCCTGGGCGAATTCAAAGGAAGCGGTTCCCGGCAGCATCATCCCGGAAGTAGCTAACAGGATGGCGGGGCCGCGCAGCTTGCGTCCCTGCTGCCAGCGGTCGAAGGTCATGGCGCGCAGCGTTCCGGCCTTGAAATCCGGGTACATTTTATGGAGCAGGCGGTCGTAAATCTTATTGATCTTCAAGCCCATCCCGGTAATGTAAATGGGGGCCACGGGGATGCGGTTCTTCACCCGCAACTGGTGGATCATGGCGATCATCTCCTGGGTGCGCCCTAAGGCAAATACCGGCAGCAGCACGATCCCGCCCATTTTCAAGCGCTCCCCGATCTGTTTGGCAAACCGTTTCACTTCCGCGCTCCGGCGAACGTGCTCCGCGGCGGAATTGGCCCCGTAGGTAGCTTCGGTGATGAGCGCGTCCACCCGCTCCACCGGGTAGCGGGCGCCTTTGAGGATGAACTGGGCGGATTTGCGGGTATTGCCGGTATAAAAAACCCGCGATCCCCGCCACTCGATCAGCACCCCGGCGGAGCCGAGGATGTGCCCGGCGTCGTAAAAAGTAAATTGCAAGCCGCTGGCTTCCTGACCGTGCAGCGGAAAGGGGGATTCGTAATCGAACCCCTGGTAAATGAAGCGGATCGACTCCAAATACGGCTCGTTGTAGAGCGGCTCGAAGCGCTTGCCCTCTTTTTTGCGCTGCACCTGCACGTAGTGATAGAGCAGTTGATCGGTGAGGGCCACGGTGGCCGGGGTCATGTACACCCGCGCCTGGGGGAAGTTGCGCAGCGCCACCGGCAGGCTGCCGATGTGGTCTAAGTGGGCGTGGGACATCACCAGCGCGTTCACCGGGCGGCCGTTCAGGAGATCGTAGGCCGGGAGGGCTTCCCGGGCGGAGTAGTGGTGCGGATCCAGGCCGGCGTCTAACAACACGCCCCAGCGCTCGAACTGCAAGTAATGGGCGGAAGCGCCGATGCCTTCCACGCTGCCTACCGGGCAATAGGTGATGGAAGATTTCAATTGGTATGGTCCTTTTTGCTGCCGTCCCTGACCGAATACACCGTCCCCGCCTCCCACAACTGCCGGTACTGCCCCAGGTACACCGCGTACCAGCGCTGGTGCTCCGCCGGGTTCAGGGTGACGTGGGGCAGGTTCTTGGTGTGGGTATCGTGCCCGTTGAACTCCACCACCATTTGCCCCTGCTCTTTGTCCGGGTCCACGATCACCATGCTGTAGCCGGGCATGATGTCGGTGAGGCGCACTTCCAAACTCCCCTTGCCGAGGCCGAAGTGCAGGCTCTCTTCCACGCTCTCTAATGTGGAGCGAATGTCCGCAACCAGCCGGGAGGGGCGCACCCCTAAGCATTGCGCCAGGTTATCCAGGTGCGGGCTGTGCGGATTATAGACCAGCACCCGCACCTCGCTGCCGCTCTTGATCTTGTCGCGCAGGAAATCATCGTTGGGAGGAAACACGCTGATCAGGCTGGGGCCGAAGAACCAGATGGTCTGCCGCTCGGCGATGAAATCTTTGAACGGCGAAAAAGCGCTGCGATCTTGCAGGCAGGCCCCGTTATCGCGGCGCAGGGTTTTGATGGCCCCGGACAGCTCCCGGAGGGTGCGGCGGGTGTTCAGGGTGTTGATGGCCAGGATGCTGAGAGTGCCCAGGATAATGGCGGAAAGGATTTCCGCCTCGATTTTGCCGATCACCCCCGCTGCCCCAAACGCCAGGGCGATGATGAGCATACCGTAGGCGTCGATGTTGTCGCCGCTCTTGAGGTCGTTGAGAATTGCGCTGAAGAATTTTTTCATAACAGAATCCTTGCCGGATGCGGTTGCAGGAAGCGGAATCTTATTTGAACGTGAGTCCCAGGTTCAGGTAAATGACGTTGTTCTTGACGTCTTCTCCCTCTTTGAGAATGTTGCTCAATCCCAACCCGTATCGCCCGTCCAAAAAGCCCTCCACGCTGCTGCCCAGGGGAAAGGCGATGCCCCCGCCAAAATTCAGCGCGAATTCTACAGATTCCATCTGATCCTTTATCCCCTCTCCCGGTATGTTGACGTCTTCGGTTTGATAGATGCCCTGTGAGGGGACCGAGAAAGTCGCTGTTCCTTCAATATCGCTGGTTTTAGCGGAAGACAAAAAACCGATCTCGGGGCCGGCCATCAGGTAAGGCCGGATGCCCTGCGCTTTCCCGAACGTAAATTTGCCCATAACCGGAAAACTGAAATAGGTAAGTTCAAGGGCTGCTTCCAGGTCGGCGGTGATATTGACGGTTGTGCCCGGATCAGGCTCGAAGGAACTGCTCAGCTTGATTTCCACATTTTCCCCTTTCTGGTTATATAATCCATTTACCTGAATGGCAAATGCAGAACTCACCCAGAATTCTATAAATCCACCGAGGCCGAAGGCAGTGCGGTTTTTGATCTGGCTGGTGGCGATGACATCGATGCCATCTTCCACGGGCACGATAACGTTGGCATTCTCTTCGGTGGTTTTTGCCAGATTCAAGCCGCCGCGCAATCCGAATTTCAACAGTTTGGCCTGGCCGAAAACCGGCGCGCTCAGGAAAGCCATCCATAAAGCGCCCATTAGGATGATCAACAATTTTCGATACATGACGCCCCCCGGGAGGTTTAAGTGATATCGTGAATCGAATGTTCAGGCAGAAATAGCCGAAATATATGGTCTATGCTGTCACATGGTTCTCTTCTTTTCCTGGATCGGTGCAATCAATTTAACCAAAAAAACGGAACGAAAAATAGCTTTTTAAAAAAGGGGAGACGTTTATCAAGGCGCTCTACCGGCGAGGGGATAAATTTTCCTTTGAGTTTTGCCGCCGCCGGCGGTAAACTATGCGCATTGAAGATCGAAAATTGAAGATTGTCAAAGACCACGTGATAAGAGAGGGTAGGCGATAAATCCCCAAACCAAAAACATCCATGAATCTGCACCCCACCCTGCGCCGTTTTTTAAGCTTCGATATGGCGCTGCTGGCTTTTCTGGCGCTGGCCAAGCTGCTCATCCACTTTTATACCAACGGCAGCTACGGCCTCCACCGCGATGAGCTGCTCTACCTGGCCATGGGCGAGCATCTTTCCTGGGGATACCTGGAAGTTCCCCCTTCCATTGCCCTGTTTGCGAAACTGACCCAATGGATCGGGGGGGATTCGCTCTTCGCCATCCGCTTCTTCCCCGCCCTTTTAGGTAGTCTGGTAGTTCTGCTCACCGGGCTGATGGTATGGGAGTTCGGCGGAAACCGCTTCGCCATGCTGCTGGCCGGCGTCGCGGTGATCATCGCCCCGGTGTACTTGCGCGCCCACACCCTGTTTCAGCCGGTGGCTTTCGACCAGTTTTACTGGACCCTGGGCGCTTTGGTGCTGATTCTGCTGATCCGCAAAGGAGAGGGAACAACTTCCGGCGGTGATGCTCCGCTTACAGGGGAGCGGCAAAGCGCCGGGCCGTGGTTCCCGGCGAATCTCACTGCCTCCCCGGTAAAATACCACTGGACATTGATCGGTATCATCTGCGGGCTGGGGCTGCTGAATAAGTATTCCATGCTCTTCTGGATTTTCGGGTTTTGCGCCGGGCTGCTGCTCACCCCGCTGCGCCGGCAATTTCTCACCCCCTGGCCGTGGATTGCGGGCGGCGTCGCCTTCCTGCTGTTCCTTCCCAACCTGGTCTGGCAAATCGGCCAGGGCTGGCCGTTTTTCGAGCACCTGGGCAAGCTGAACGAGTACCAGTTCAGCAACCTTCGCCGGGCGGATTTTCTGCTCGGGCAAATCCTGATCATGCACCCCGCCGCCTTCCCGGTGTGGTTTTTGGGAATCCTCTATTTCTTTCAAAAGAAAACCGCCCGCCCCTACCGGGTTTTCGGCTGGATGTACCTGGCCATCGCGGCGCTGCTGCTGATTTTCAACGGCAAACATTACTACCTGGCCCCCATGTACCCGGTTCTGTTTGCCGGGGGAGCGATTTACATCGACCGCTTTCTCCGCAAAAAACGGTGGTATTGGATGAAGCCGTGCATCATCACCATTTTGCTACTGTCCGGGATTTTCCTCGCTCCTTACGGTCTGCCCCTGCTGCCGGTGGAATACCTGGAACATTACGCTCAGTTCCTGGCCAAACACGCCGGATTAGAGGCCCCGCTGCGCAAGGAAAGCGGGGAGCCGGGTAAAATTCCCCAGGATTTTGCGGATATGTTCGGGTGGGAGGAAAAGGTCGCCGCGATTGCGGAGATTTACCACGCCTTGCCTGCAGAGCAGCAGGCCGAATGCGCGCTCCTGGCCGGGAATTACGGGCAGGCCGGGGCGATCGATTTTTACCGCGAGAAATACCGCCTCCCCGCTGCGGTCAGTTTCCACAGCAGCTATTACCTTTGGGGCCCCGGCGACCAACCGGGAACCACGGCGATTTCGCTGGGAATTCCTTTAGAGGGCCTGAAACGGTATTACCGCAGCATCAAACTGATGGACATGGTCAAGCATGACTACGTGATTGATTCCGAGAATAACCTGCCCCTCTACCTGTGCCGACACCCCCAGAAAACCCTGCCGGAAATCTGGCCGGATCTCCGGGGTTTCCGATAGCCGTGTATAGATTTTCAGAAAATTATTTTCCCAACTTGCACGGAATACGGAATACGCATTACGAGTTACGCATCACGCTTCACGATTCAATCCTCTAATTCCCATAAATATTTCGGAAGAACCTCAAATATTTAATGCGTTGCTCACCTGCTAAAAAAATCTTAGATTCTCGGGTGAAGTGTTTAACTTAATCGAGATGCGGCCTTTTTTGCCAGTTAAACAGTAAGTGCAAGAGAGGCCTCAACCCCTAATCATCAGGAGGAAGCTATGGGATTGATCGAATTTTTGAAAGACGTGGGTAAAGATTTGTTCGGAGGCGGCGGCAAGGAAGCCGAGCAGATCACCAAGATGCTGCAGACCGACCTTCCCGGGAAAATAACCGGCCTGAACGTCGCTTTTTCCAAAGGCGTCGTCACTCTCACGGGCAAATGCGATTCCCAGGCCACCAAAGAGAAGGCCATTCTTCTGGCCGGAAATCTGAAAGGCGTGGAAAGCGTCAACGGCGATGGCCTGGAAGCCCCGGTAGAGAAGAAAGAGGAAACCGAATTCTACACCATCAAGCGCGGGGACACCCTTTCACTGATCGCCAAACGCTACTATGGAAACGCCATGAAATACCCGGTGATCTTCGAGGCCAACCGCGAAGTCATCAAAAACCCGGATCTGATCTATCCCGGCCAGGTCATCCGGATTCCTAAGCTGGATAAATAAGTCGCTTCTCCCGGTTGGTTTGAAAATGGGTCGGGATGATTTATGGAAAGACCATTTCTCACCAAACGGTCACCTGATTTCTAAATGAACCTGCCAGAGGAGAGATCGAGCCAATCATCTCTCCTCTGCAAAATTAGAAAAGGAATTCCGAATGTCCGATTTTATCTCTGAATTTATGAAAATGATGGGGCCGGAAGTCAGCAAACAGCTCTCCTCGAACCTCAACATCGATTCCAAAACGGCGCAGCAGATCATTCCCCAGGTGGCGCCGCTGATCCTCAGCGGGTTGAAGCGCCAGAAAGACGAGCACGGCGGCGAAGCGCGGGTGGATCATATCCTGAACAAATACGGCAGCCCCGACGCGCTCGACCAAATCGGGGATATTTTTTCGGCGTTTGCCAATGACCAGCGCCCGGCCGACCCCGCTTTAGGCGGCCTGTTAGGAAATTCCGGGGTCCAGGCGAGCAACCTGCTCTCGAATCAGTTCAAACTGGACGGCAACACCGCCGCCAAGATCATTCCCATGTTAGCGCCGATCATTTTAGGTTTCCTGACCCAAAAACGGGACGCCGGGGAAGGCTCCTCCGGCATCGCCGCGCTGTTGGATCAAAACGGCGACGGCAGCATTCTGGATGACGTGGCCGGTTTCCTGATGGGCGGCTCCGGGCAAACCGGCGGCGCGGGCAATATCCTGGGCAGCCTGCTCGGCGGATTGTTCGGCAAGAAAAAATAACCCACTTCGAGTTGAAGGTACTTCTGATTTCAACTTACGAGCTGGGCCGCCAGCCTTTCGGGCTGGCCTCCCCGGCGGCCTGGCTGCGGCGGGAAGATTTTGAGGTATTTTGCGCCGATTGCGCCCTCGATCCGCTTCCCGCCGAAACCGTTCGCCAGGCGGATGTGATTGCTTTCTATGTTCCCATGCACACCGCCGCCCGGCTGGCAGTTGAACTGCTGGGGCGGGTTCGGAATCTCAATCCCGATGCCCATATCTGCTTTTATGGCCTTTATGCGCCCTTGAACGAGGCGTATCTCCGGCGGCGGGGAGTTCATACCCTTTTGGGAGGGGAGTTCGAAGAGGGATTGCTCCGGCTTTGCCGCCGCCTGCGCGGTAGCCAACCCGCCGCGCCTGCGAACGCTGGCGATGGCCATCCGCAGACCGAAGCGCTTATTTCCCTGAACCGCCAGCATTTTGTCGCTCCCGACCGCCGCGGCCTGCCCGCGCTTTCCCGCTACGCCAAACTTTGCTCCCCCCCGCTCTCTCCAAAGATAACCGGCTACACCGAGACCACCCGCGGCTGCAAGCACCATTGCCGCCACTGCCCGATTGTTCCGGTGTACAACGGACGTTTCCGCATCGTGCAAAAAGAAGCAGTGTTAGCGGACATTCGCCGGCAGGTGGGCGCCGGCGCGGAGCACCTCACTTTCGGCGACCCGGATTTTTTCAACGGCCCCGGCCACGTGCTGCCCATCGTGGAGGCCCTGCACCGGGAATTCCCCGCCCTCACCTACGACGTGACCGTCAAAATTGAGCACCTGCTGAAATACCGGCAACATCTGCCGCGGCTGCGGGATAGCGGCTGCGTGCTGGTAACCAGCGCGGTGGAGTCCATCGACGACCGGGTGCTGCAGCTCCTCGATAAGGGGCATACCCGGGAGGATTTCATCCGGGCGGTTCGATTGCTGAAGGAAACCGGGCTGAATTTAAGCCCGACTTTCATTCCCTTTACCCCCTGGATCACCCTGCAAGGATACCGGGAGTTGCTGAAGCTGTTATCTGACTTAAATCTGAGCGAGAGCGTCTCCCCCATTCAATTAGGCATCCGGCTGCTGGTTCCGGCCGGCTCGAAGCTGCTGGATCTGGAGGAAATGCAGCGGTTCATTCGCGGTTTCAACGAGGAATTGTTGAGCTACGAGTGGAATCATCCCGATCCGGCGGTGGATGAATTACACCGTCAGGTAATGGAAATGATAAAGGTTGGAGGTGAGCGGGAAAATAATCGGCGGGGAATTTTTATGCAGATTTGGGAGATCGCCAACGCGATGCTCGGCCTTTCCGATCCCCTCCCGGAACCGGCCCCACTCCCCAGCCGGGCAGCAATTCCCTACCTGAACGAACCGTGGTACTGTTGAGCGGAACCTACCGACGAGCAGTTTGCTCGGGTGTGATTTGCTCGTGTTCAGGTGTTGTGGCGGCTGATGTTACGCACCTATATACTCGTTAAGGGTTATTTGTGACACTTCTTCTCGACGGAGTGCCACAAAGTGGCTCCTTTGGAGCAAAACTTCAGTTTTGCACGTGTGCAGTGCAAAGCTGAAGCAACCAAACCGCAACTACTAACCCTTAAATAAAGACCTATTTCCCATTGCACGCTGAAGTGTGGCAATCTACCACCACTATGATACCTGAATACCGCCTTCCTCCTCCGCTCCAATCACTACTTCCAATCTGCGGTACGCCTCCCGGATCGAATCCTCTACCTCCTCCGGGAAGTCTCCCCGCGCAAAAACAAATCCCAGGTAGCGCCCGCCCCGTTCCATCGGGCGCACTTTCTGCCCCGCAGGAATGGTAATGATTAGCGCTTCGACGCCCGGAACGGCTTTCGCCGCCTCGGTTCCCTTCACTTCCCGGAGAATTCCTTCGCCGGGAACCGGCAGCATCATCACCCCGGCGGCGGACTTTTCCCGCTGAATCGCGCTCACGTCTTCTCCTAACGCCTGGCGCAGGATCAACTCCTCCAAGCTCATCCCGCCTTCGAACCGCAGCACCCGGGAGCACAGCCCGCCGATGGAGCGGGCGGCGATTTCCACCACCCAGGCGCCTTTTTCATTGATGCGCGCCTCCGCGTGAACGGGGCCGTTTTCCAACCCCAGCGCACCGGCGGCCTGCTGCGCGGCGTGGATCACCTCGCGCTGCACGTACCCGGGCAGGCGCGAGGGGGTCAGGTAAATCGTTTCCACGAAATACGGCCCCTCCAGGGGATCGGGTTTGTCGAAAATCGCCAGGGACTTGAACTCCCGGTTCAACAGCAGCCCCTCCACGGCCACTTCGATTCCCGGGATATAATCTTCCACCAGAATCTGGCTTGCTTCCTCCCCGTACCCTTTCCCGGAGACCTCCGGCTCCCGGAGCAGCGCTTCGATTTCCCGGTACGCCGCGATGAATTGTTCCGGGGTATCGGCGCGGGCCACTCCCCGGCTGCCGGAGAGGAAGAGCGGTTTGAGCACGCAGGGATAGCGCACCCCGCCGGCAAGGCTGGCGGGGTCTTGTTCAGCAGAAAGCAATCGGAAACCGGGGGAATTCAGGTTGGCGGCAGATATTTTTTGGCGCATCAGGTATTTGTTGCGGGAAGCGGCCACGGCAGGAACGGGGTTATGGGGAATGCCCAGCGCCTGCGCGGCCAGCGCCGCGATATAAGCCGAGGCGTCGTCCACCCCTACCACGGCGCGGAAGGGTTTCTGCCGGGCAAATTCGCGCACTTTTTCCGCCGCGGTTTCCGGCTTGCGGAAATTCAGGGCGATGGTGGTATCCGGCGCCAGGGCGGCCAGGGCCTGGCGGTGGTCGGAGGCGACCACCACCTCGACGTTCAATTTTCCCGCCGCGACCATAAAATCATGGGTGCGATAAGTAGAAGAGGGGATGACCAGTAAGATTCGGTTCATAAAATTCGCAAACCTCCATTCGGCCAAAAATCAGTTAGAGAACAAAAGTTACTATTCAGCCACAGAGTTCACAGAGAGCACAGAGCAAGCATTTTGGATATCCACCACTTCGTGGAGAACATTTGGAACCATTATTCTGGTATATG
>JABWBP010000044.1 GCA_013360445.1 Calditrichaceae bacterium
GCCTTATATCCCTGTATTTGTGATTTGATTAGGAATTTTTTTATGTCTCTGTGCTCTCTGTGGCCTCTGTGGCAAAACGCCTGAATAGTTACAAAAAATTAAGCGAACCCTCCATAAGAGTTTCGAGTTTGGGGTTTCGAGTTTAGGATTTGGCGGTTATGAATGAATCGGAAGTCGCCAACTCGAAACTCGAAACTCAAAATCCGAAACCCGGAACTCAAAACTTCAAAAAAACAGCACAAATCACAAAAAAATAATATGTTTTAGAATTCCAATATGAAATACCAATTGACATTTTGGGGATATTTTATTAAACTTTTGGCACCTGGAGGCTATTAGATCGACGATTGTAGGACAGGAAACTCATTAATCACTTATTTTGGAGG
This sequence comes from Calditrichaceae bacterium, assembly GCA_013360445.1. Classification (GTDB taxonomy): domain Bacteria; phylum Calditrichota; class Calditrichia; order RBG-13-44-9; family J075; genus JABWBP01. The sequence continues at coordinate 387 of JABWBP010000044.1, forward strand.
AGACCATGGCGGAGCAACGATTCAAAGGCTCTTGGATTCTGAAGATACTCATCGTATTGCTGGCGCTGGTTTTAGTAGCGGTTATTTACATCCCCGACAAAACCTGGAATGTGGAAAGAAAATTGATCGAAACCAGCCGCGATAACATGTTGGCGCTTTATGAGGCGGAAAATTACCACTACTCGAAAACCAAGAGATACATCCCCGGCGACTCCCTGGAAACCCTGATTACCTTTGCGGATTCGGATTCCGCGCTGATTGCCCGGCAGAAGATCGGCCAGTTAACCCATGAACTCAGCCGCAACCTGGACGGGATCATGCAGCTCCCCGCCATCAAGGCGCTGGTACCCATTTCCAAGTCCTTGAATGAAATCACCGATGAATTGAACTTTAACAGCCGCTACTTTTCCAAGTACGAGCATATCGCCGCCCAATCCGACGCCGTGCTATCCGGCCTGCCCCGGTTTAGCAGCGGCAGCGTGGATTTTCCGAATTTCTCCATTATGAAGAATTACGTGGACTCATTAAGCATTCTGAAAGAGCGGATCGGCGATTATAAGCTGCAAAACGCGGCGCTGTTGGGCCAACGCTACCTGGATTCCCTGAATGCGCATATCAGCAATATCGAAATGGGAACGGTTACCCGGGCCTGGAACGTCGAGTATGATAAAATTTCCACTCTTCTAAAAGATGTCAAGAAAACCGATATCGTCCTGGTTTCCACGGTTGCGGATAGAACCAAAAAATTCATCGACCGGATCAAGGCGTCGATGGACGACCTGGGCAGGATCAATCTGGGGGAAAATATCCAGATGCTGCAAATGCAGAAAGACTACCTCAATCAAACTCACGAAAGCTTTCTCACTCAGCAGAACTTCTTTGTCAGCCAGAACTACGGAATCATGCAGCTTAACGAAGTGGATTCCCTCCTGGTGAAACTCAGTGAAGACAATTTATATTGCCCGGATACGTTCGAGGGGAAACATCGCTATATCGTCCACTATCGCCCCGATCACGCCGGGATAGTGGTGGAATGCCCCAATTTGCTCGACAATTTTCAGAAACAATTGATTGCTGCGACTGCACCGCTGAAAGACCTTTCGCTCTACCCGGTGGTCGGCAGGATCAACGGCGCTTTGGAAAATACCATGCAGGTAATGAACGAAACCAAAGATAAATACCGTCTGAGCCGTTACAGCACCGAGATTTTGCTGAGCATGAAGGAAGTTGAAGCGGAAATGAAACAAGAAATGGAAAACGTCCGCTTTTATCGCTATGTCAAACGCGTTCAGACTTTTGTCGATACCGTTGAAACGGAGAAACGCTTGTCTGCCCTGAAGCCCATGATCGAGGATGTCCTGGCCCCCATGGATACCCTGGCAGACCATATCGAGAAGCGCGACGTGGCAGATATCGAAAAGAAGTTGAACTACTTTGGCAGAAAAATTCAATTGATTGATTCATTGGTTGCCAATACCTCCCAAATACCGGCCAATGTTCGCAGAGAAATCCCGCCGTTCAAAAATTCTTTTGAGAACGTTTATGCGGCGCTCAATGAGATCAAAAGCGCAATCAACCCTGCGGACGCCCAAAAGCTGCGCCAGGCTTCCGACGAGATCGAAAAATCCCTGGTGAAGACCCTGAACGGTTACCACGAACGAATCTATGGCGTCTTTTTCCACGTTGAGCATACCAATCATGGTTTTGTGGAAAATGGCAACAAAAGCTGGGAGGAAAGATAACCGGGAGCATCATGGGAGATACGCTTAACAGCATCTGCTTTCAAGAAAATAATGTTAGCTGGGTTCAGGCAGAAGTCAACCCGGGACAGAGCGTGGTGGTCAAAAAGGCGGTAGAAAGCCCTCTGCCGTTTATCATTAATTATGATAACATTCAAAAACCGACCACCGCGCTGCAAATCGCCAACCATCTGAATTCGCTGGCGCTGTCCTATGAGTTGAGTCCTCAAAATGTGCGCTTCGTTTTGTCCGCCAAGTTCGCCCTGGTGAAGAAAATCCGGGTCGATCGCGCCATTCCGGAATCGGAATACACCGATATTACCAAAGCGGAATTGAAGCAGCTGCTGACCGGCAGTTTAGATGAATACCTGGTGTACCCGCCCCAATATTTGCGTGAAAACGGCGCTACCCGGGAATTGTTGAGCGTTTCGCTGCGAAAGGAGGTCTTCGAATTCGTGCAGCAGATCGAGACCGAGGCGAATTTATCGGCCAGCAAAATAAATCTGAACTGCTTTACGATCGATAATTTCTACCGGCGCTTCTTTCCCAACCTGCGGGGACAGGCCCTGTTAGTAAACTTTACCGAACGCGGTTTTGAGTTGATCCTCTCTGACGACCTTCGTTTTTTGAATTTTAGCTTCAAACCCTATTCAAAATCGCTTCAAAATATCGACCAATTAGATGAACAGGAAATCCTGGCCAGTTTTTCCGCCATTGTGGACGACCTCCAGCATCCCGAAATCCTGGAAATGCCCCTCTACGCTATTTCGCATATTTTTCTGTTCGGCAATTATCTCAAACCCTCCTGGTTGAATTCCATCAAGGAGCAGTTTCGCATCCCGGTACGAATTCTCGATCCCGCCCAATCTACCGAGTGGCATATCCAGGTGGATGATGAGAATTTCCGTTCCCTGGGAAGCCACCGTTTCGTAGAGCCGATATCGAACATTTTCTAACGTAAAAAGGCAAAAGCAAAAAGGCAGAAGGGTGTTGCGCAATTAAACAAAGGGCGAAGGCCTGAATGTTGCATTTTTTTCAAAAGGCGATGCCATGTTAGATTTCAATTTGAAAGAGGTTCCGGAAGAACAAAAATCTTCCCAGGAAAAGAAGCGCGAAGCTTCGGGATATGAAAGCAATAAGAGCAAGGTGGATTTTTCGTTTATCCCCGACCAGGAAGAGAAGCCGGCCGTGGAGGTCGAGCGGAAAGAGCCGCTCTTCGAAGAAGAGCCTCCTAAAACGCAACCCCCTCCCTTTGCCCGGGAGCGTTTCCGGAATGACTACGCCGATGAACCGGCGGATTTTACCTCCCGCTCCGGCAAGACCTGGCTATACGTGCTCCTGGGGATTATTGGCGTGGCCTTGATTACCGTATTCGTCTATTTGTTGATGGGACCGGGCGGCACCAAAGAGGAAACCCCTGATTATACCCTCACCCCAACCACCGATTCTCTTCCCAAACCGCAGAATGTCGTCCCTCCCTACGTGCAAACGCAATTTGCCCAGAACCAGGGCAAAAACCAGCTTTATGTGAACTACCTGAATTCGTTCCTGAACTCCGCAACCTCCAACTCCAACTATTACCTGCTGGCAATTACCAACGGGAATCTCTATTTGAGCATCCTGGGCGATTCGCGGGACGCGATTGCAGAGTATCGCCGCGCTCTTAAGGACCAATATCCCGGCATCCTTATGAACGCGGTCAGCGCGCAGGACCGGTTCGTGGGCGAGCAGAAAAAACTGCTGGCCGATTTTTACATTCCCCTCCCGGCGCCCTCTGCCAGCAGCGCCCTTACGCTTACCGCCAGACCTGCGGGGAGCGGGGAAATTCGCGCCGCGATAAGCTCCGTCGCCCAGAAATATGGCCTGAAAACCAGCTATTTTCAACAAGGCGAGCAGGTAAACGAGGGGAATTTCCGAAAGACCTATTTATACGCCCAGTTGAATGGCAGCAAATCAGCGATGATCAATTTTATACAGGATATTTCCCAATCCTACCCGGCGCTGCAATTTTTGAAAATTTCTTTCTACCCCTCCAACGCTGTCACCATGGACGGCGCAAACATCAACGCCCGGATCGAAGCCGCCGCTTATGATCCCGCTTAGTATCAAGAGACTCCCATGAGCATGAGAATTATTTCCGGCAAGTACAAGGGACGCCAACTCCACTCCGCCAAAGATCAGTCGATTCGCCCGACCACCGACAAAATTAAAGAGTATATCTTCGAGCTTTTAGGTGATTTCGTCAGCGACGCCATCACCCTGGATCTATTCTGCGGCTCCGGCAGCCTGGGGCTGGAAGCGCTGAGCCGGGGAGCGCGAAACGTCACTTTTTTAGACAATTCCCAGACCTCTTTAAGGGTGCTGCGGCGGAATATCAGCCTGGTAAAGTTAGATGAATCCTTCCGGATCATCCGCAAAGAGGCGGAACAGTTCTTGAAGAAAAATAAGCAACCCTTTGATTTGATCTTTGCCGACCCGCCCTTCAAATGGGATAAATTCGATGCTCTGCTGCCCCTGGTGTTCAAGCCGGAAAACCTGACCGAATTCGGGTTATTCGTTTTGGAGAGCGAGCGCTCCCACGAGATCAAATGGGAGGGGGAAACTTACGAAGTGCTCCGCCAGAAAGAGTTCGACCGCAGCGTGATTACCTTTTTCAGCCGAAAAGGCGCGGTATGAAAACGGCGATTTATCCCGGCACCTTCGATCCCATCACCAACGGCCATCTGGATATTATCGACCGGGCATTGCGCTTATTCGACAAGATCATTATTATCGTTGCCCGTAATCCCGCCAAGTCTCCCCTCTTCACCGCAGAAGAGCGAGTTTTCCTGATCGAACAAGCCCTGGCCGATATCAAGGGCGACGCCGCCCTGGCGGTAGAAATGTTCGACGGCTTGATTGTGGATTTTGCCCGGCAACGGAAGGCCAACGCGATCATCCGCGGGTTGCGGGCGATTTCGGATTTCGAGTATGAACTGCAGATGGCGCTGGTAAATCGCCGCCTCTATGCCGAAGTTTCGACCGTATTTTTGATGCCCCACGAGAAATATACCTACCTCAACTCCACCATTGTCAAGGAAGTCGCTTCCTTTGGCGGCGACATTTCCAACTTCGTCCCCCCGGTAGTGGAACTGATGATCAAGAAGAAGTTTGGGCGGTAACGGCGGTGTAAAAGTGTTTGGGTGTTTTAGTCATTCATCCGCAAAATCACTTCCCGCACTAATTTTTGGAACTGGGATTTTACCTGGTAGGCAATCTCGGTCACTTCCTCGTGGGAGAGCGGCTTGCTGCTCAAACCGGTGGCCAGGTTGGTAATGCAGGAGATTCCCGCTACTTTGATCCCCCGCGCCCGGGCCACGATCACCTCCGGCACGGTGGACATGCTCACCGCGTCCCCCCCGATGCGCTGGATCATCTTGATCTCCGCCGCAGTTTCGTAACTGGGGCCGGAAGAAACGAACAGCACCCCCTTGCGCAGGGGGATTTTCAACTCCAACGCGGTTTGCTCGATCAACTCCACGTAAGGGGGATGATAGACGCCGAACATATCCGGGAAACGCGGCTCCGGGGGAACCACCGCGCCGATGAGGGGATTGGCGAAGAGAAAATTGATCTGGTCCTCGATCACCATCAAATCCCCAGCGCGGAAACGGGGATTTACCCCGCCGGCGGCGTTGGTGACCAGCAGTTTGTCCACCCCCAACAGCGCCATCAGCCGTACCACGTAAGCCACCCGCTCGATGGAATGCCCCTCATAATAATGGGTGCGCCCCTGCACTGCCAATACCGGCGTTTTTCCCACCTTTCCGAACACCAGGTAGCCTTTATGCCCTTCCACGGTAGAACGGGGATAGTGGGGAATATCTGCCGTGGGAATGCGCTCGCTGCCTTGCAGGGTATCGGCAAAATCGCCCAGGCCGGAGCCGAGGATCAGGCCGGTACGGGGCTGCTGCGCGGTATGCCGGCGGATATATTCCAGGCTCTCCTGGAGTTCCTGCGCTATCTTGTGAGAAGCGGTTTTCATCAAGTTTTACCTTCGGTTACTTTTTCCCGGGCGAATTTTTTCCAGAATTTATAGGCGTAATGAGCAGCGGAGGCCGCCAGCATCACCAGGGTAAGGATTTGCAACGGGGTTTGCAGCGCCCCGATTTCCAAAATGTAACTCAAGAACAGCAAGGAGAGGATCACCACGGCGATTTTGCCGGGCATGGCGGATGGGGTAACATGGGGCAGCCGGGTAAGCAGCAGCAGGGAGCCTAAGATGATCAGCACGTCCCGCCCGATGATCAGCGCGGTGATCCACAACGGTAAACCATAATGTTGATAGAGCGCAATGATCCCCAGGGCAACGCAAAACTTATCCGCCAGGGGATCCAGCACCTTGCCCATTTCGCTCACCTGCTTCAATTTGCGGGCAAAATAGCCGTCGGCATAGTCGCTGATGACCAGGATAAGCGTAACCGTCAGGGTGAGCCATAGCTGCCGCTGCACCGTGACCCGGTAAAGATAGAACGCTCCCAACAGGCGCAAAAAGCTCAGGAGATTGGAGAGGGTAAAAACCTTGCCTTTTTCAAAGAGATTACGGGATAGGGTCGGGTAGCTCACGATGTTCACGCATGTTTTTAGGGAAAGAAATATCGCGGGGGAAAGCGTTTTTTGCAAGCAACTTTTTCATCGGCGCACGCCTTTGCCGGGGTGGGAAGAGACGAGTTATGGCAAAATGACTTCTCCAACCACGGTGCGCCCGCCGGCGACGTTGGAGTTCCGCAACACCAGGGCATCTCGCAGGGTAACATGGTCGCCGATCCGGCAGCCGGTTTCGATGTAAACGTTCGGCCCGATGGCGCAGTTCGCCCCGATCACCGTTCCGGCTTCGATGAATACCGGGCTGTGCAGACGGGTACCCGCGCCGATATTTTCCGCGGGAATCCCTACGTAATCGCCGTTGCGGGACAGGTAGTGGGCGTTGATTTCGATCAAATCCGCGGCGGTGGTCAGTTGCAACCGCTTTTCTACCCTTATCCCGCGCACGTATGCCCCGCCGTCGATGAGCATCTGGATGGCGTCCTGCAATTCGTATTCACCCCGGGAAGAGGGGTTGACCTTCGGCAGATACTCCAACAGTAGCGGGGAAAAACAGTACAGCGGCAGGCTGGCGATTTTGGAGGGCGCGGTTTCCGGGTCCGGTTTCTCCACGATGCCGGTCACCCGGTCGCCCTGGAGAGCGACCGCGCTGGCGCGTTTGAGCTGCTCCGCTTTGATGGGCATGAGGGTGAGCAGGCCGGCGGGGGAAGGCGGCTGCTCCCAGGCTCTCAGCATGTCGGCCACGTGTTCGGGGGAGATGAGGTTGTCGCAGGCGGAGAGGAAAAAATCGCCGTAAATGAGGCGCGCAGCGCAGGCCAGGGCGTCGGCCATGCCGCGGCGTTGCGGCTGCCGCGCAAAGCGGATCGCGGCATTTAATTTTGATTCACGTTGAAAATAATTCACGATCTCGCGGTCTTCCGGGCTGACGATCAAGACGAAATCGTAAACGCCGTTTGCAGCGAGGTCTTCCATCACCCGTTCCACGATCGGTTTTCCCAACACCGGCATCATGGCTTTGGAGCGGGTGAGCGAGAGGGGTTGCAGGCGTTTGCCCTGCCCGGCAGCGAGAATGACGGCTTGCATAAAAGTTTACCTCTGTTGATAAGTTTCCCCTGAAAACTCCGATTAAACGTTGAGCGAAACGTTTGGGGCAGCTCTGCGATTTGTGCGATGGCATTCCGGCTTTATGCCGGAATCTCCTAATTCGTCTCCAGCATTACCTTTCTCGCACTACCAAAACCTTAATTTAATACCTTCGCAGCAATCGCACACTCTAAAATGCCACAAATATTTTAAAAAATTTTCCATTGACAAAATAATTTTTATCTTTTATTTTCAGATAAAATAGTCTTAAATATGAATTGATAATATGAAGCTGTTATCCAAAACATGCATGTATGGAATTCGAGCGGTCTTATATCTCACCTCGTTAGAGCAGGAGAAATCGTACGTGCACATCCGCCAAATATCCGAACACCTGCACCTCTCTTTTCACTTTTTGACCAAAATCTTACAAAATCTGGCCGCACACAATATCATCGATTCTTACCGGGGGCCGAACGGGGGAGTATCGCTGGCGAGGCCGGCCAGGAAAATCAAAGTCATAGAATTAATTAATGCGATTGATGGAAAAGACTCCTTCCGGGGATGTATTTTAGCCCTTCCCGGCTGTGGGGAGGGAACGCCCTGCCCGCTTCATGCTTACTGGGGCGAAACGCGCGACCGCATAAAATCAGCATTTGAGAATACGACCCTGGCGAAACTGGAAAAACAGATTACTGAAGGAGGCCTGCGGCTGATTTAGCCGGATCGCAACACAGGGGCGGGATTTTAACCGGCAGGTAAAGAATACTGTATTTATTTTTAGGATAACGGAGTCTTAAATCTTTTAAAAGGTTTATAAACCAAAAAAGGCAAGTTTCAAAAACGGGTATTTCGTACCTAACAGTTTTATAGCCACTAAGACACCAGGACTCAAAGAAAATATTCAGAAGGTTAGAATAAGATGGAATGGAAGGCCATGAAAATTAGAATCGTATCTTTGTTTTTTCTCGCCGGAGTATTTTATGGCGCGGCGGTTTTCGGGCAAAGCGAAGGGGAGAAGCTGTTCAAACAAATCTGTGTCGCTTGCCATACCATCGGGCAGGGCAAACTGATCGGGCCGGACCTGGCCGGGGTGCAGCAGCGCCGTTCGGAAGACTGGCTGACCCGCTTCATTCGCTCCTCGCAAACGGTCATTCAAAGCGGCGACCCGGTGGCGACGGCGCTGTTCGAGGAGTACAACCGCATTCCGATGCCGGATAACAACTATTCTGACGATCAAATCCGCGCCATTATTTCCTACATCGCGGAGAACAGCCCCGGCGGGCCTGGCGCTGCGGAAACCGGCGGAATCAGCCCGGCGCCCGGCCGGCCGTTGAGCGAGGCCGGCGAAGCAAATATTCAGGCCGGAAAAAACCTCTTTGAAGGAAGAACCCGCCTGAACAACGGCGGGCCTACCTGCAACTCCTGCCATAACGTGAAAAACGATGCGCTAATGGGCGGCGGCGCGCTGGCAAAAGACCTTACCGATGCTTACTCCCGCCTGGGGGAAGCCGGGGTAAAGGCAATCGTGGGAAACCCGCCTTTCCCGGCCATGAAGCAGGCTTACCAGAATCGCCCCTTAACCGAAACGGAAGTATTCGACCTGACCGCCTTTTTACAGCACGCCGACCGGGTGCGCGACACCCAGCAGGCGAAGAATTACCGCACCCAACTGCTGTTCTCCGGCCTGGGCGGGGCGCTGGTGTTGCTGCTGCTTTTCGGGGGATTCTGGACGCGCAGCAAACGGGGCAGCGTAAACCGGAAAATTTACGATCGGCAGATTAAAACGATTTGAGGATATAGCTGAAAAATTTCTCACGCAAAGCCGCAAAGTGCGCAAAGTTTTGATATGATTAAAATTCCAAATTATTTCCCGATGTTTGCTCAAAAACAAGTTGAACCTGATTTCCCCCGGGAATTGTTTAATTCATTAATTCTTTGCGACTTAGCGTCTTTGCGTGAAATCTTTAAACTAAAACCGGGCAAAAAATTATGAGCTGGATCGAAGACGTTTTATCACCGCAAACCCGCCAGTGGGAAGAGTTTTACCGCAACCGCTTTCAGCACGACCGGGTGTACCGCAGTACCCACGGGGTGAACTGCACCGGGGGCTGTTCCTGGCAAATCCACGTGAAAGAGGGAATCGTGGTGTGGGAAACCCAGCAGGTGGATTACCCGCTGCTGGAGAGCAGCCTGCCGCCTTACGAACCGCGCGGCTGCCAGCGGGGCATTTCCTTCTCCTGGTATCTCTACAGCCCGCTGCGCATCAAGTATCCCCTGATTCGCGGGGCGCTGTTAGACGCTTACCGCGCCGAGAAAGAGAAAACCGGCGATGCCCTGCAGGCCTGGGAAAATCTGCAAAAGGATCCGGAAAAGCGCCGCCAATACCAGCAGGCGCGCGGCAAGGGCGGTTTCCGCCGGGCAAGCTGGGATGAAGCGCTGGAGATTATGGCCGCGGCGAATATCTACACCGCTAAAAAGCACGGACCGGATCGCGTGATCGGGTTCTCCCCCATCCCGGCCATGTCCATGCTCAGCTACGCCGCCGGAAGCCGCTTCCTGCAACTGTTCGGCGGGGTGAATCTCAGCTTTTACGACTGGTATTGCGACCTGCCCAACGCCTCCCCGGAAATCTGGGGCGAGCAGACCGACGTGTGTGAAAGCGCCGACTGGTATAATTCCAAATTCATTGCGGTGATGGGCGCCAACCTGAACATGACCCGCACCCCGGACGCGCACTTCTTTGCCGAAGCGCGGCACAACGGCACCAAGGCGGTGGTCTTCGCGCCGGATTTCAACCAGGTGGCCAAGTATTCCGACCAGTGGATTCCCCTGCACGCCGGCAGCGACGGCGCCTTCTGGATGGCGGTCACCCACGTGATTCTGAAGGAATTTCATTATGAGAAGAAAACTCCTTACTTCCTCGACTACGTGAAGCGCTACACCGACAGCCCCTACCTGGTGGAGATGGTGAAAGAAGGCGACCGTTACAAGCCCGGGCGCCTGGTGCGCGCCAACCGCATCGCCAAATACAAAGACGTTCCCAACGGCGATTGGAAGTTTTTGAACATCGACGCCCAATCCGGTAAACCGGTGATGCCCAAGGGCAGCGTCGGGCACCGCTGGGACAAAGAGCAGGGCAATTGGAACATGAAGTTCGAAGACGGCGCCGGTCACCAGCCCTACCAGCCGGAGCTGAGCTTCCTGCAGCAGCACGACGAAGTGTTCCAGGTGGAATTCACCGATTTCGCGCTGAACAGAAAGCGTCTGCGCGGGGTACCGGTGCGCTACCTGACAACCGCGGATGGGCAGAAAATTCCCGTGGCCACGGTGTACGACCTGGTGATGGGGCAATACGGCGTCGCGCGCGGCCTGCCGGGGGATTATCCCAACGATTATACCGACAAAGACGCCGCCTACACCCCCGCCTGGCAGGAGATTTTCACCGGGATGGACGCTCAAACCGTCATCCAGTTTGCCCGGGAGTGGGCGCATACCGCCGAGGCCACCGAGGGCAAGTGCATGATCATCATCGGGGCGGGCATCAACCACTGGTATCACAACAACCTGATCTACCGCGCCGGGATCATGGCGCTGATGCTCTGCGGCTGCGTGGGGCGCAACGGCGGCGGGCTGAACCACTACGTGGGGCAGGAAAAGTTAGCGCCGATGGACTCCTGGGGCACCATCGCCTTCGCCAAAGACTGGGTGGACGCCGCCCGCTTGCAGCAGGCCCCGCTGTGGCACTACATCAACACCTGCCAGTACCGCTATGACGGCTATTTCCATAAATACAATATCACCCCGGAAAACGAGTGGACCCGCCGCCATCACGCCGACCTGATCTACAAATCGGTGCGCATGGGCTGGATGCCCTTTTATCCTCAATTCAACAAAAATACCCTGGAGCTGTGCCGGGAAGCGGTTGAGAACGGGGCGACTGACGATGAGGCAATCAAGAAATACGTGTTGGAAAAGCTGAAATCAAAAGAAATCGAATATGCCGCCGGGAATCCGGATGCCCCGGAAAATTTTCCCCGGGTGTGGTACATCTGGCGCGGCAACGCCATCATGGGCAGCATGAAAGGGCACGAGTATTTGCTGAAGCATTACTTAGGAACCCATTCCAACCTGATCGCCAGAGACATGGAGGATCAGAAAACCGAAGAAGTCAAATGGCACGATATCGCCCCGACGGGCAAAATGGACCTGGTGGTGGATTTGAACTTCCGTATGGATTCCTCGGCGCTCTATTCCGACATCGTGCTGCCGGCCGCCTCCTGGTACGAAAAAGCGGATCTGAACAGCACCGATCTGCACTCCTTCATCCATCCCCTCTCCGCAGCCATTGCCCCGGTGTGGGAATCGAAAACCGACTGGGATATTTTCAAAGAGATCGCCCGCGTAACCGGCGAACTGGCGAAAAAATATTTTGCCGGACCGCAGACCGACGTCATCGCCGCGCCGCTCTCCCATGACAGCGCCGATGAAATCGCCCAGCCGGAAGTGAAGGACTGGTATAAAGGCGAGTGCGAAGCCCTTCCCGGAAAAACCATGCACAAGCTAATAGTGGTGAAGCGCGATTATACCCGGATTTACGAGCAGTTCATCACCTTAGGCGAAAAGGTGCGCAGCAAGGGCCTGGGGGCGCACGGCAACCACTACCAATGCGAGGATGCCTACGATGAGATGCTCGCCTCCGCGCACTTCCCGAAGGAAAAACTGAACGGCAAAGCGCTGCCCTCCCTGAAGGAAGACGTGTGGGCGGCCAACGCGGTGCTGCACCTCTCCACCCTCACCAACGGGGTGTTGAATGTGCGCGCTTACGAAAACGCCGAGAAAAAAACCGGCCTGGTATTGGCTGATCTGGCCGAGGGCAGCAAGGACGTGCGCATGACCTACGCGGAGTTGCAGGCGCAGCCGCGGCGCTACAACACCTCGCCGCTGTGGTCGGGGCTGATGAACAATGGCCGGGCTTATGCCCCCTTCACCTACAACGTGGAGCGGCTGGTTCCCTGGCGCACCCTCACCGGGCGGCAGCATTTTTACCTCGATCACGAAATGTACCTCGCTTTTGGGGAAAACCTGCCCACTTACAAGCCCTCGCCTAAATGGGAAGCCTACGGCGACCTGCGGGAAACCCTGAAAAACGGCGAGGCAAAGGTGCTCAACTGCCTGACTCCCCACGGCAAGTGGCATATCCATTCCACTTACATGGAAAACCTGCGCATGTTGACCCTTTCGCGCGGCTGCGAGCCGTGCTGGATCAGCGAAGCGGATGCGCAGGATCTTGGTATCCAGGACAACGACTGGGTGGAAGTGTATAACGATCACGGGGTCTATTGCACCCGCGCGGTGGTCAGTTCGCGGATTCCCAAAGGCGTGTGCATTGTGTATCACGTGCCGGAGCGCACCGTGGGGATTCCCAAATCGCAGGTGCGGGGCAACCGCCGCGCCGGGGGGCACAACAGCTTCACCCGCATTCACCTGAAACCCAACCTGTTAGCCGGGGGTTACGGGCAGTTCAGTTACCATTTCAACTACTGGGGCCCCACCGCGCCCAACCGGGATACCCACGTGGTGGTGAAGAAGATGACCCGGGTGGAGTTTTAGGAGTGTCAAACTTTAGTTTGACACTGCCAAGACGGGCCAAACTGAAGTTTGGCACTCCGAAGAAGATTCGGATAGTAAATAATCAATCATAAATCATAAATGGGAATCGCTATGGACGTTCGAGCGCAAATTTCAATGGTGTTTCACTTAGACAAGTGCATTGGCTGCCACACCTGTTCCATTGCCTGCAAGAATATCTGGACCGACCGCAAGGGAGCGGAGTATATGTGGTGGAACAATGTGGAGACCAAACCGGGAACCGGCTATCCCACCAAATGGGAAGACCAGGAGATTTACAAAGGCGGCTGGGAGAAAAAACCCGGCGGCAACGCCCGGCTGAAAGGGGCCGGCAAGCTGCGCGGGCTGCTGAACATTTTCCACAATCCTCACCTGCCGGTGATCGACGATTATTACGAGCCGTTCACCTACAAATATCTCGACCTGATCGAATCGCCGGCGGGGGACGACCAGCCTACTGCCCGCCCGGTGTCGCTGATTACCGGCAAGCCGATGGACATCAAAATGGGGCCGAACTGGGATGACGACCTTTCCGGTACCCCGGATTACGCCCGCCAGGATCCCAATTTGAAAGACCTCTCCCCGGCGGAACAGGAAGCGATGTTCCAGTTGGAGCGCATGGCGTTCTTTTATTTGCCGCGTATCTGCAACCACTGCCTCAATCCCGCCTGCGTCGCTTCCTGCCCCTCCGGCGCGATTTACAAACGCGGGGAAGATGGGGTGGTGCTGATCAACCAGAAGGTCTGCCGCGCCTGGCGCATGTGCGTCACCGCCTGCCCTTACAAAAAATCCTACTTCAACTGGGGTACGGGGAAGTCGGAAAAGTGCATCCTCTGTTATCCCCGACTGGAAGCGGGCTATGCCCCGGCCTGCATGCACTCCTGCGTGGGGCGCATCCGTTACTTAGGGGTGATGCTCTACGACGCGGATTCGATTTCCGAGGTGGTCAATAATATAGAAAAGGATGTGGACCTGGTAAATCAGCAGTTGGGGATGCTGCTGGATCCCTTCAGCGAGAGCGTCATTAAAGCGGCGAAAGAAAACGGGATTTCTGATTCCACCCTCAAGGCGGCGCAGGATTCCCCGGTGTACAAATTCGTGAAAGAGTGGGGATTGGCGCTGCCGCTGCACCCGGAATTCCGCACCCTGCCGATGCTCTTCTACGTGCCGCCCCTGTTGCCGGTGATGGCTTCTTTGAGCGCGGCGGATCACGGGGAGCAGGCGAAAAAGATGGACCCGGCTGCCAAGTTCTGGAACGACGGCTGGCTCTACAATACCAGCACCGAGGAGTTGTGGGGAACCATCGACCAGGCGCGTTTTCCGCTGAAATACCTGGCCAGCATGTTCAGCGCCGGGGATGAAGAAAAAATCAAGGCGATCCTCAAAAAACTGATGGCGGTGCGCATTTACCGCCGCTGGAAAACCGTCGGCGACGTGAACGAAGAAAAAGCCGCCGCAGTGCTGAAAGACGCCGGCCTGACCGCCGATACCGCGGAAGGGATTTACTACCTCACCTCCCTGGCGAAATTCGACGACCGCTTTGTGATTCCCCCCGCCCACCGCGAGCAGGCCATCGAAATGCTGGAATTCGCCGGGGATACCAAAGGCTCGGTGGGATTCGGGTTTAAGGAGAAGCCGGAACGGGGCTGGTAGCTATTCGGAGCGAAACGCTTCAGCGTTTCATCCTTACAAAACGGGATATGGATTGCAATTTAAAAGGAGATTATTATGAAGATCGGACTATTTATCGGGTTCGCGATTGCTTTCGCCGTATTCTGGTTCATTTCCACGGCATACGGGCAAGAGCTTCATGTCAATCATGATATCAAGGACTGCTCCATCGAATTCGATCCGTCGCTGACACAAAGCCAGTTCCGAAAATTTACCCGTGAGGGGAGCATGCTCGGAACTTTCAAGTTGCTGGCGCCGGCAGAGCCTCTCGGGGCGAAGAAAATTCAAGTCGGGATCGATTACTCAATTACCCGTATCAATGATGAAGATCCGGCCTGGAACAATACATTCACGCATCCTCACCAAACCCATTATCTCGGCGATGTGAGGGAAATTCCTAAGCTCTTCGCCAGAATGGGCCTTTCCGACAGAATCGATGTTGGCCTCTATTTCACCAAAAATCTGAATGCGAATTACGGATTCCTGGGCGGGGAAATGAAATACGCTCATTTCCAGCAACCAGGGAAGCCCTTTGCATCAGCCATGCGCGCCAGCTATACTACACTGCTGGGCGTCCACGATATGGATTTCCACATTATGAGTCTTGATTATTCAATTAGCAAAAGATTCAATAGGATGACACCCTATCTCGGGCTTGGAGTCAATTTGGCGTGGGCCATCGAAACAACCTCGAAAGTAAACCTTGATAACGAAACCGTTTTTACACCGCGAGGGATTATAGGAACCCAGTTTTCCTTATCCTTTTTCAGCTTAACGGCTGAGATGGATATTTCTGCACTCTCCACATTCTCGGTTAGAACCGGATTCAAGTTTTAGGACTCAAATGGGTTGATTCTCTCACTCGGGTATATCCGGATGGTAATGAATGATCAATTCAATCACGCAGCGGAAAGAGGCAAACATGAATCAGACGTATCAACAATCTGAAAAACTGGCATCTCTGTTCAATTATCCCAATGAGAGTTTTGTTCAGTCGGTTAACGCGGTACAGACTTATCTAAATGAAAATTACCCGGAAGCGGCGGAAGAACTGGCGCGGTTCACCAGTTTTGTTTCCGCTCCGAGTACTACATTTGCCCAATTAGAAGAACTCTATGCCCGCACTTTCGAGGTGCAGGCGATTACCACTTTGGATATCGGCTACGTGCTTTTCGGCGACGATTACAAGCGCGGGGCGCTGTTAGTAAATCTCAACCGTGAGCACCGCGAGGCGGGCGTCGATTGCGGCAACGAACTGGCCGATCACCTGCCCAACGTGCTGCGCCTGCTGGCCAGGATGAGCGACGCGGAACTGCGGGAGGAATTGGTGCAAAAGATCGTCGCCCCGGCGCTGCGGAAAATTATTAGTGAATTTGACCCGGAAAAAATGCGCCAGAAAAATGCCATCTACCAAAAGCATCACAAAACGCTGATTGAACGCTCGGCGCGGCACGGAACCATCTATCAATATCCTCTTACCGCGCTCTACCGGGTTTTGGAAGCGGATTTCGATCTAAAAGAATTTGGCTCCCTCCCGGTGCCGGGCGCAGAATTCCTGAAATCCATAGGAAGCGAAATGAGCATCGAATCATGAACTTTAGATCACTTTAGTCACTTT
Source organism: Calditrichaceae bacterium (assembly GCA_013360445.1). Lineage (GTDB taxonomy): Bacteria > Calditrichota > Calditrichia > RBG-13-44-9 > J075 > JABWBP01. The sequence goes on from JABWBP010000044.1 coordinate 16,713, forward strand.
AGACACTTTAGTCACTTTAGTCACTTAACCGAGGATCAGCCATGGCAATTTTAGACAACTTTTTGCTAATCGGTTTGCCCTATACTGCGCTGATTGTGTTTTTAGTGGGAACCATCTACCGCTACAAGGCGACCAAATTCAGCTACTCCTCCCTCTCCTCCCAATTTTTGGAAGGGCGGCAGCTTTTCTGGGGCGCGATGGCCTTTCACTGGGGCATTCTCTTCCTGTTCTTCGGGCACCTGACCGCCTTTTTGATTCCCCGCCAGGTGATCACCTTCAACAGCCACCCCCTGCGGCTGCTGATTCTGGAAGTGACCGCCTTTGCCTTTGGTCTGATCGTACTGTTTGGGATCATCACCCTGCTGGTGCGGCGCATCAGCAATCCACGGCTGAAACCGGTTACCTCGCGGATGGATATTGTCATCATCGCCCTGCTGATCGTGGAAGTGGTGCTGGGATTGCTGGTCGCTCTGAACGCCCGCTGGGGTTCCACTTGGTTTGCCGCAGTGCTCACGCCCTACCTGCGCTCCATTTTCATCCTGCAGCCGGACATTGCTGCAGTCAGCGCCCTGCCCTGGCTGATCAAGTGGCACATCGTCGGCGCGTATGTGATTTTCGGGCTGATTCCCTTCACACGGCTGGTGCACCTGTTGGTGGTTCCGCTGCACTATCTCTGGCGGCCTTACCAGCGGGTATTGTGGGCCTGGCCGCGCAAGAAGGTGCGCGATCCCAATAGCGAATGGACATTCACAAAACCGGGGAATAACTAAGCCAATGGAAAACCGCGTCACCGCAACGGCGAAAAAAATTCTCCTTTTCAACACCTTTGCGTTTACGGTCTGCTTTGCCGCCTGGATGCTCAACGGGGTGCTGGTAACCTTCCTGGTGGAAAACCAGGTATTCCGTTGGACCCCGGTGCAAATCGGCTGGCTGATGGGCATCCCGGTTTTGACCGGGGCGGTTTTCCGCCTGCCGGCAGGTTTGCTGACCGACCGTTTCGGCGGAAAGCCGGTCTTCGGAATCCTGCTCTTTCTCAGCGCCATCCCGATGTTCCTGCTCACCTACGCCGAAAGCTACCTGGCTTTTGCCCTGTGCAGTTTCGGATTCGGTTTGACCGGCGCCAGCTTTGCCGTGGGCATCGCCTTCACCTCGGTGTGGTATCCGGCCAAATGGCAGGGCACCGCTTTGGGGATTTTCGGGGCGGGCAATCTCGGCGCAGCCCTCACCACCCTCTTTGCTCCCACCTTACTGAAAGAACTGACGCAGGACGGCGCCAATATCGAAGCCTGGCGGCAGTTGCCGGTGATCTATGCCGCGGCGTTATTGGGTACCGGGGTTTTGTTTTTATGGTTCACCAACAACAAAAAGCCCGCGGCCAATAACAAAACCCTGGCCGGTCTCCTCGCCCCGCTGAAGAAAATCCGGGTGTGGCGTTTCGGATTGTACTATTTCCTGGTCTTCGGATGTTTTGTGGCTTTTTCCCAGTGGTTGGTGCCCTATTATGTCAATGTGTACTACCTGCCGCTGATTACCGCCGGTTTGCTGGCCTCGGCCTTCAGCCTGCCGGCCGGCATCATTCGCGCTGGCGGGGGCTGGTTGTCCGACCGCCTGGGCGCCCGCAAGGTGATGTACTGGGTATTGGGTCTTTCCGTAGCCATCAGCGCGCTGCTGATTGTGCCCAAAATGGAAATTTATTCTCCCGGAAAAGGGATAATGGCCCGGCAGGAGGGAACGGTAACCTTTGTCTCCGATTCCTTGATTATGGTAGGCGATCTGCGCTACCCGCTTATTGTGCGAAGCAATCATTTGGAGGACGCGGATGAGAGAGTGTTGATTTTCCCGGCCCGGGAGACCTGGCAGCAGCCGGTGGTAAAACCCGGCGATACGGTGAGGAAGAAGCAGCTTTTAGCGAAGGGTTACACCCGGATTTATTTCCAGGCTACCATCTGGGTATTTGTCGGCCTGGTAATCCTGATCGGCAGCGTGTGGGGCGTGGGCAGCGCGGCGGTCTATAAATTTATCCCCCAATATTACCCGGAAGAAGTAGGGGTGGTCGGCGGCATGGTCGGGGTGCTGGGGGGACTGGGCGGATTTTTCAGCCCGATCATCTTCGGATATCTTTTAGAAGGCATCGGGGTGTGGACCAGCTCCTGGATGTTCATTCTGCTGTTGTCGGTGATCTGCCTGCTGTGGCTGCGCCGTTCCGAAAACCGGCCGGAGAGAGCGGGCGCCCCGGCATCACAAGTGGAAAAAGAATCTCAATTACTCAACAAATCAGAACCATCATACCAGAAAGGATAACTGTAATGGAAGCAAAACTAATTTCAAATAGATTTCAGGATAAAACCGTCGCCGAACTGGTGACCGAAGATTACCGCAAGGCGCAGGTGTTCAAGAAATTCGGCATCGATTTCTGCTGCGGCGGGAAAAAGAGCGTGGCCGCCGCCTGCGAAGCCAAAGGCGTTGACGTGCAGGTGCTGGCGCAGGAACTGATCGCCGTGGAACAGCGGGGAACCCCCTCCAACGGTCACAAATTCCAGGCCTGGGAAATTGATTTCCTGGCCGATTACATCGTGAATGAGCATCATCACTATGTGCGGGAGAACCTCCCCCTGCTGCTGGAATTCACCCAGAAAGTCGCCCGGGTGCACGGGGAGCGCCACCCGGAGACGGTGCAGGTGGCCGGGTTATTCCTGGAAACCGCCCGGGAGTTGGATCAGCACCTGGCAAAAGAAGAGCACATTCTGTTTCCTTATATGAAACGGTTGCAGGCCGCCGCTAAATCCGGCCAGCCATTTACCCGGCCGCCCTTTCAGAGCGCGGAAAATCCCATCCGCATGATGGAAGAAGAGCACGACCACGCCGGCAGCCTGATGAAACAGATCCGCCAACTCACCGGCGATTTTACGCCCCCGCCGGACGCCTGCAACACCTACCGGGTTACCTACTTCAAGCTGCAGGAATTCGAGGATGATCTGCACCGGCATATTCATTTGGAGAACAATATCCTCTTTCCCAAAACCCTGGAATTGGAGCGGCAACTGATGCAAGAGGACAGCGGTAAAACCGTGGTTAGCAAGTAAAAATTCCCGGAGAAATAAGAATTTAACAACCTTTGAAAATCCGGCGATTCGGATTTTCAAAGGAGCTTAATAAATCATCAATCATCAATAATAAATCATCAACCAGGTATATGTTTGATTTCAAAAAACTCCAGGAAACCGATCCGTTGAAGCGCATGGTGGAAAAGCAAACCGAGCAGGAAGAGTTTTCCCCCATGAACCCGCCGGATGCCTACTCGCCGCCGGCAGGGGAGGCGATTCCCTACGAAAACCTGCCTCCCTTCCTGAAAAAATTCGTTGATGAACACCGCCGCTGTTTAAGCGAGTTAGAGGCCTTCGAGGGCATTTTGTCGCGGCTTCACCGGCAGGGATTAAAACCGGATAAAACGGTGGATAAGGGATTGAGACGGTTTTTCAGCTTTCTGGATGAAAGTATCGTTCGCCACAATCTGAAGGAAGAAAAAATCTTATTCCCCCTGCTCCAGAAGCGGCTTCTGGAAAAAGGGGAGCACAGCAAAGGGCAGTATCCCAAAACCGCGGTGGATATGTTAGAAGACGACCACATTACGGTAATGCAACTGGCGGCGGTGACTTTCAACTTCCTGGGGCTGGCGGCGCGGCTGCCGGATGCCCCCTCCCGCGCCATTACGTTGGACGCCGCCCTGGAGCAGGGAAAAGAGTTAGTGGAACTGCTGCGGCTGCACATTTTCCGGGAAGACAATGTGGTATTCCCCTTAGCGGTGAAACACATCGCCGAAAATGAATTCCGGGAGCTGGAAGCGGCTCTGGCGAAGTTCGATCAGTATTGACGACATCGGAAATAATTTTTCTGACAGGATAAACAGGATGAAAAGGATATGAAGACAAGGTTTATGATTTGAATTCTTCCCCGTTGAATTCTATGCCCCCCGGTGCTCTCTGTGGCTAAATAGTCATAATTTTTCAATGCCTTCATCCCGCTCATCTTGTATATCCTTGCCTGCCCCAATTGGTCGGGGTCAAAATTCATATTTTCAATGAACTCCATCGAAAGTGATGCGGAGGATGATAAAATGGATAAAAAAGGAATACATAAGCGGCGGCGCCCGGTTCTGGGCTGCATTTTGATCCTGGGGCTGCTATGGGGATGTTCGGAGAAAAGTGTGGACCCACAGAACGAGGAACCGCCCCCCGAATCCCCGTTCAAACTTTCCGATTTCTCTCCCGCAGAATCCTGCAAAGGCTGCCATCCCAATCATTATAATGAATGGAAAGGCTCCATGCACGCCTACGCCTTTATCGATCCCATCAATACCCTCTGGATGGAACGGGTGCGCGCCGAGGTTGGCGCGGAAAAATTAGGCGCGTTCTGCGTGCAGTGCCACAGCCCCATCGGGGTGCTTACCGGGGAAACCCCGGTTGGGTTTGATAAAGAAACTGTCGATCCCCTGGTGAAAGAAGGCGTCACCTGCGACGCCTGCCACCTGATGAAGGAGCCTTCTCCAACCGCGCAGGGGGAAGCCCAATTTCACTATGATGTGAAAAGCGGAAAAAAATACGGTTCCATTATGGACCCTGCTCCCAACAGTTTTCATGAATCAGAAGGTGTAAGCTATTTTAGCGTTTCCAACATTTGCCTGCCCTGCCATGACCTGGTAAACCACCAGGGTTTGCCGGCGGAAATCACTTACAGCGAATGGCTCTACAGTCCTTACACCGGGATGGGCGTGGAGTGCCAGGATTGCCACATGGAAACCTATGCGGGGCAGGCCGCGGTGGGCGGGCCGCAGCGGGAATTCCTCCACCGCCATGATTTTGCCGGGGTGGATATTGCTTTAACCGACAATTTTCCCAATATGGATGTGCAGCGCCAGAGGGTGGAGCAGCTTTTACGAAATGCGGTCACATTGGAAGTGGAAATCCCCGATGCCGTTCAGGCCGGTGCGCTGCTGCCAATTAAAGCCACGGTGATCAATGATAAAACCGGGCATGACATTCCCTCCTCGGTAACCTTTGTGCGGCAAATGTGGCTGGAAGTAACTGTTGCCAGCGGCGCGGATACTATCTACAAATCCGGCTATTTTGACGCCGACGGGGATTTGATGGATGAACATAGCGCGCTGAATCCCAACGGGGACCCGGATCTGGTGTTGTTTCAAAGCGCCCTGTTCAAGAACGGGCAGCCCGCGAATGTTTTTACAGCGGATTCCATCCGCATCGGAAGCATCGCGCCTTTTCAGTCTAAAACAGGCCTCTATTCTGTTCCCATTCCTGCAAACCCCGGCAGCACAATTAATGCGCGGGTTCGCCTGCGCTTCCGGCCCTTTCCCCCGTATTCCATCCGCGACGGCGCCTCCGAATTGATCGAACGAATTCCGGTTTTCGAGATGGCGGAAAGCGAAAAGAGCGTCATAGTGTTATAGTTCTATGGTGTTCTGGTGTTATAGTGTTATGGTGCGTGACGATGTTCCACTAAAACACTATAACACCCAAACACTATATCACCCCGGCGCTCAAAACGCGTACATATACAAATACAACGGTTCCCCGGCCCGGAAATAGGGAATCGCCGGGACAATGCTGCGGAAGGCCGGGGGAATCTGTTTCCAATCGAACAGCGTTTCCAGCACCCGGTCGCTGGGGAAACCGGTCTCGAACAGGCGTTCTAAAAAGGTTTTGAGTTTCGGATAGACGGCGAGGCGCACCGGCTCGTCCTCCGGGATGCCGGACATCCGCTTGGCAATCTTCACCGCGGTATCGAAATCCCCCAAAACGTCCACCAGGCCGTTTTGCAGCCCCTGCTCCCCGGTCCACACCCGCCCCTGGCCGATGGCGTCCACCGCTTCCGCGCTCATATCCCGCCCCTCCGCCACCTTGCCGATGAAATCCCGGTAAAATTCTAAGATCGCCTGGTACATCAGCTCCCGCTGTTCGGGGGTGAATTTCCGGGTTTCGCTGAAGATATCCGCATTTTTACCGCGCAGGATCACCTCTTTATTCATGCCGATCTTATCATAGAGCTTCTTCATGGCGAACTTCCCGGCAAACACCCCGATGCTGCCCACGATGGAGTTGGGGTGCGCCACGATGGTATCCGCGGCCATGCTGATGTAATATCCCCCGGAAGCGGCGACATCGGAGATGGAGACGATCACCGGCTTCTGCTTGCGAGCTTCCACCACCTCTCGCCAGATCACGTCCGAGGCGGTGCCGGAGCCCCCGGGGCTGTCGATGCGCAGGATGATCGCTTTCACGGATTTATCCTCCGCGGCCTTGCGGATGCTGTTGGCCATCCCTTCGGAAGTGATCAGCCCGTCCTGCCCGAACTGGTTTTCTCCCCCGATGACGATGGTGCCCACCCCGTACACCACCGCCACGGTATGTTTGGCGGCAAGGCCCAACTGCGAAAAAGAGACGTCTTTATAACGATTCCAGGAGACCAGGTAGGATTTTTGCTCTCCCCGTTCCTTCAACCACTCTTTGAATTCGTTATAGTACATTACCGTATCGATCAGGCCGTTCGCCCGGGCTTCATTGAGGGAGAAATATCCCCGGTCGATGTGCCCGCGCACCGCGGCTTCATCCAGGTTGCGGGCGGCCGCCAGGGTGGAAATGAAGCGGGCGTAATACTGGTCGAGAACGGAATTGATCACCTCCCGCTGCGCCTCGGACATATCCTCCCGGGTAACCATATCCGGCGCGTTTTTATATTTTCCGATGGCCACAAAATCCGCCTCCACGCCGATTTTATCGAGGGTTTCTTTTAGAAAAACCGGCTCGCTGGCCAGCCCGTTGATAAACAGCATCCCGCTGCCTAATCCCACGATGGAATCGGCCACGGTGGCCAGGTAGTACTCTTTGTTCCCGGCCACCTCCAGGTAGGCATAGATCGGCTTCCCGGAGGATTTGAAATCCGCCAGCGCGTCACGAAGCTCCTCGGTTTTAGCCCAGCCCATGGCCATTCCCAGGGGGCGCAGGATGATTCCGGTGATTTTTTCGTCGATTTTGGCCTTGCGGATCACCTGCAAGAGGGTTTGCATGGACAATTCGGCAGGTTCCCCCATCGCTTCAATGACCGGGTCATCCACAGTGCGCTCGGCGATTTCCCCGGAGAGGGTCAGTTCCAATATGGAATTTTCTACCACTTGCGGGGCCCCTTCGGAGATGCCCCGGGTGAAAAAGCGCAGAAAAAAATATGCCCCCGCCAGGCTTAAAATGATAATTAATGCAATCTTGTGCCACTCTTTGAGTCTCATGGTCAGATCCTTCAAGTTTTTAGAACAGGGTATAAATAAACGGCGCCAGCGCGGAGCCCTGGGTCAGCACAATCAGCGTGCCCAACAGGAGCAGAAATACCACGATCGGCAGCAGCCACCATTTTTTCCGCACTTTGATGAATTCCCAGAATTCCGCCAAAATCGAGAGTTTGCCCATGCTTGCTTTCCTTTTCGATTTACCAACGATATGGAGATTAGATAAGTGACTAAAGTGAACTAAAGTTAAAAGTGAGCTAAAGTTAAAAGTGAACTAAAGTTAAAAGTGAGCTAAAGTTAAGAGTGAACTAAAGTGGCTATTGTTTACTTCCACCACTTTAGTCACTTTAGCTCATTTTAGTCACTTTAGTCACTTTAGCCCACTTTAGTCACTTTAGTTCACTTTAGCTCACTTCAAAACTGCTTCTCATAACCGCTCTTGTCCGCCGGTTGCTTCTCCCGGTAATTCCAGTAGCTGTTTGGGGAACGATCCCATTTCAATTCTAAAAACCGCTTGCCCACCACCCGGGCGATGAGCGCGACCGGGGTGAGCACCAGGTAGTAGAGCAGGATCAAAATTACCCGGCTCATCAGCCAGCCCATGATCACCGCAAAGGCCATCCAAAAGCGCTGCAAAGGCTTCAGAATCCCCGGGAGGAGCCATCCCAGGGCGATCAGCGCCATGCCGGGATAGAGAAGATAGGGGTAGAAAGGCTTCTTCAGCCAGAAAAAAATTCCCCCCAGCGCGGCCAGCGCCGCGCCCACGGTCAGGCCGAACTTCCGCAGTTCCGCTTTACTGCTGTTGATGGATTTGAGTTCTTCGCGTAGCATAAAATTTGTTTTGTCGCCTCGCAGATTTTCTAAGTTACCCCTTAATCCAGCGTAAACTCCTTCTTCCAATCGCTGTCCTGCTGCAGCGGTTTCTGCTCCCGTTTATCGAGCAGGTAGTTTCCCATCACCAGGTAATCCATGTTGGTGCGCATAAAGCAGCGGTAGGCGTCTTCCGGGGTGCAGACAATCGGCTCCCCGCGCACGTTGAAGGAGGTGTTGATGATCACCCCGCAGCCCTGCGCTTTCTCGAACTCCGAGATCAGTTCGTGATAGAGCGGGTTGGTCTCGCGGTGCACGGTCTGGATGCGGGCGGTGTAATCCACGTGGGTGATCGCGGGAATGTCCGAACGCGCCACCTTCAGCTTATCCAACCCGAACAGCTTTTGCTGCTCCTCGCTCATGGGGCGCTGGCGCTCTTTTTTGACGTCCGCCACCAAGAGCATGTAGGGGCTGGGACGGTCGAGATCGAAGTAGTGGGACACTTTTTCGCCTAACACCGAGGGCGCAAAGGGGCGAAAACTCTCCCGGAATTTGATTTTCAGGTTCATCACTTCCTGCATTTTGGGGGAGCGGGCGTCGCCAATGATGGAACGGCTGCCCAGCGCCCGGGGGCCGAACTCCATCCGCCCCTGGAACCAGCCGACCACTTTCTCTTCTGCAAGGAGCTTTGCCACCGCCGGGGCGATCTCCGCATCCTTCAATTCGGCATGGGGAATGGCATTTTTCTGCAAAAAGGCGCTGATTTCCCCGTTGCGGTACTCCGGCCCCAGGTACGCCCCCTGCATGGCGTCCTGCCCCGGCCTGGCGACCCGCGGATTGCCTAAGTATTGATGCCACACCACCAACGCCGCGCCTAACGCGCCCCCGGCGTCGCCGGCCGCGGGCTGAATCCAGATGTCTTCGAAAATTCCCTCCCGCAGCAGCTTGCCGTTGGCCACGCAGTTCAGCGCCACGCCCCCGGCCAGGCAGAGGTATTTCATACCCAATTCCTTGCGGATGTGCCTCCCCATGCGCAGCACCACTTCTTCCACCACCTCCTGCACCGAGCGCGCCAGGTCCATGTCGCGCCGGGTCAGTTTCGATTCCGGTTTGCGGGGCGGGCCGCCGAAAAGTTTATGGAATTTCTTATTGGTCATGGTCAGGCCGGCGCAGTAGTTGAAATACTCCATGTTCATCTTGAAAGAACCGTCTTCCTTCAGGTCGAGCAGTTCCCGGAAGATCGCATCCACGTACTTCGGCTCCCCGTAGGGGGCCAGGCCCATCACCTTGTATTCCCCGGAATTCACTTTGAAGCCGGTGTAATAAGTAAACGCGGAGTAGAGCAGCCCCAGGGAGTGGGGAAAGCGGATATCCGCCGCGATCTCCAACCGGTTATCCTTGCCGGTTCCGTAACTGGAGGTGGTCCATTCCCCCACCCCGTCGATGGTGAGGAAGGCGGCTTCCTGAAACGGGGAGGGGTAAAACGCCGAGGCGGCGTGGGATTCGTGGTGCTCCGGGAAGATTACTTTGCCCTCGTAGCCGATCTCCTGATTGATCAACTCCTTCATCCAGAGCTTTTGCTTGATCCACAGCGGCATGGCCATGATGAAGGATTGGATTCCCGCCGGCGCGTAGGCGAGGTAGGTTTCCAACAGGCGCTCGAATTTCAGGAACGGTTTATCGTAAAACGCCACGTAATCCAGGTCTTTGCCGCCGATGCCGGCGTGTTGCAGGCAGTAGCGGATCGCGTGGGCGGGAAAGTTGTGATCGTGTTTCTTGCGGGTGAAGCGCTCCTCCTGCGCCGCCGCCGCAATCCTGCCGTCTTCCACCAAACAGGCGGCGCTGTCGTGATAATATGCGGAGATTCCGAGTATTCTCATATAACCGTTGAACTATGGCCGGTTTTCTTATCGCGGGTATTGCTACTTTAAGACTTTGAGATACGAGCTTACAATTGCTGAATTTCCATATCACCCCTCAAAGTCTTAAAGTAGAAGTATGGAATCGCGATATATTTCAAGGGAAAAATAAATTTTGCCACTCCTTATTTCAGCAAAACCATCTTCCGGGTTTGCACGAAGCCGCCCTCCTGCCCTTTTGGAACTGCCCGCAGGCGGTAGAGATACACCCCGGAAGAAACCCGCTCCCCGGCTTCATCCCTGCCGTCCCAAATTACCCGGTGAGCGCCGGGCTGCTGCGTTTCCGCCGCCAGGGTCTTGATTTTCTGCCCCAGGAGATTATAAACCGCCAATTCTATATTGCTGATCGCTGATAGCTGATAGCTGATGGCGGTCTCCGGGTTAAAAGGATTGGGATAATTTTGATGCAGTACAAACTGCCGCACGCTTCCGGTTTCGCCTTCGCCGACCGCGGTGGTGGATTCCACCCGGAAACGGTAATTCCCCGCCGGGGCGGTCATCGGTTTGGCGATGGTTTTGCCGGAGTTGGATTGCGCCGAAAGGTAATAAAACACCGTACTGCCGACCGGCTGGGCGGGAATGTTCGCCGCGAAACTGTCATTCCCGGTCGCGGTCATGGGCAGGGCGGTAAATCCCTGGGTGGTGTCCGTGGTCCAGAACACCTCTGCCTGGGCGATGCCGCTGGCGGTTTTCATTTTCGCCGCGACAGGGTAGAATGGCGCGGCGCTGCTCATGGTTTCTAAGCTGGCGTGGGAGATGAAGAGGGGATCGAACGCGCCCACCTCTTTCACAATGCAATGGATAGTGCCTAACAGGGGAATGATGCTGTTGGAGTTGATGCCCACGATATTGTAGCCCGGCATGGCTTCCCGGTAGATGCGGAAGGCGGTGGTGTCATACTGGTATTCGTAGGTGGGGATGATCACGGTTTTATTCACGATCATGGAATTGGTGTAAGTGCGGTAATCGCCGCCGGCGTTGGGATACTGGCCGTTTTGATCCGGGGGCATGGGAATGCGCACCACCTTGTAGGGCCTGCCGTAGCAGCTTTCAAAATTGTTGAGAACGTATTGAAGATTCGCCTCGATCTGCGGTCCGTCGGACACTCCCGGGGGATATTGCCCCACTAAGAGGGTTTCTTCATCCAACAGCTTCATGTGCATATCAATGTGGTGGATGACGTCATAGGGCAGCGTCTCCATCTTGATGTAGCGGTTAATCCCTAAGTAGCTCTGCATGATCGCGTCGATCTGCGCCTCGGTTTTGGAAGAATTCTCATTGAGGATCAATTTGGAGGAGAAAGCTGTGCCGTGCCCGTCCACCATCAGATTGCCGCCGGTTAGGATGAGGTTGTTGGGAAACACCGTGGCTTCGTACACCGGCACGTTGATAAAGTTGGCGAAGGTGACCGGGATGACATCGTCCAACGGGCGGGGGCGGTTGTAAATCCAGTCGATGACGAACAGGCTGTCCGAGGTTTCGGAATAGGCGGTCCAGGGGCCGTAATCGCGAATCCAGATGGAATTGAACGAGGTTCTCAGGAATGCCAGGTTGAACAGCGGCACCCCGGCGTTGGCCAAATAACTTTTGACCGCGTTGGAATCGGTGCAGACGATGTACACCCGCCCTTCCTCCTGGGCGTAATCCACGATTTGCGCAAGGATCGCCGGGAAAGCGGTCCAGGTGATCATAATCCCTTGCAGCTCCTCCCACTCCGCCATGCCCCGCACCGGCACCGGGGGCGGGTTAGGCTCTTCCGTGGCCCCTGTTGGCGGCTGGTAATGTTTATACAACTCCTTTTCCGCTTCGCTCATGGCGTGGGGCAGGATCCGCTCCTGGGAATACGCCGCCAGGCTCAGCAGAACCAGTCCTGAAAATAATAGTTTGCAATAGTTCATACGCCTGCTTCCCCTTTGAATTTTACACCCAATAATACCCTCTTGCAGGAAACAGAATCAACCGAAATCTTTCTTTGTTCCCGAACTCCTCACGCTTCCCGGCCTCCGCCCCCTCTTCTCTTTTCCTCCGCCAACTCCCGGAAATATTGCCGGTTCAACTTGATGCCGGTTTGTCTCCCCTCCTGCGCGGCGTTCTCATCCGGCCAGGGGAAAAAGCGCTGGGGAATTTTGAACTTAGCGATGCGGCTTTCCAGAAACCGGCGCAGCGCCTGCTCATCCAGGGTTTTGCCGGGCTGCATTTTCACGAACGCCGCCGGGCGCATTCCGAATTCATCATCCCCCAGGGGAACTGCCAGCGCCTGCTCGATACCCTCCATCTGGCAAAGCTGCGCCTCGATCTCCTCCGGGTGGATGTTTTCTCCCCCGGAAACGAACATATTGTCTTTCCGCCCGCGCACGATCAGGTAACCGTCTTCATCCAACGCACCGAGGTCGCCGGTCGGGAACCAGCCCTGCGCGTCGCGGCGCTGTTCCAACGCGGTTCCCCGCACGTAGCCGCGGAACAGCGTTTCTCCTTTGACCTGAATTTCCCCGCCCGGGGCAATTTTCAGCTCCCGGTATTTCAGCACCCTGCCGGAGGTTGACAGCTTTTCCCGCGCGCCCGGGGGGGTAGCGGCCACCTGGGAAGCCATTTCCGTGCAGCCGTAGCTGGTATGGATGGGCAAATTCAGCCCCGCCGCCTGCCGGACGAGCGAAGCGGGAATGGCGCCGCCGCCAAGCAGAATCGCCTTCAGATTCGCGAGGATTTTCCCCGGCGCATCTTCCCTGAGGAGGCGGAACAACTGGGTCGCCACCAGGGAGAGGTGGGTCGCTTGCAATCGCGGGATCGCCTCTATCAGCGGCATACCGGGGTCGGGAATTGCGACCGCCCCGCCGCCGGCCAGGGCGCGGAACAGGATTGCCATTCCCCCCACATGATAGAGCGGCAGGGAGAGCAGCCAACGGTCGCCGGGCCCAAAAGGGATGTTCAGGTTGGAACCGCGGGCGTTGTAATAGTGATTGCCAAAAGTGTGCAGCGCCGCTTTGGGCGCGCCGGAGCTGCCGGAGGTGAAAATGAGGGTGGCATTGCGGTCGAGGGGAATATTTGGGTGGCGCATTCCCCCACTGCCTCGGGTCGGGTCGGATTTGAAATCGGGGAAGATTTCATCCCGATTTGCGAACAAGGATGTTCGTGATTTTGTCGGGATGGGATTTCGGATGTCCGGGATATTGAGGTCGAGTATCGAGAAACGAGCATCGAGCGGCGAACGGCGGGCGGCGGGTTCTGAGTTTTGAGTTGGGGATTGGGATGCCATTCGCAGCCGGATCAATTTTGAGCAGTCGGTTTCTTCGAGCAGGGCGGCAATTTGCCCTTCCGGGAGGCGCGGGCTGAGCGGTGCGGCCGCCGCGCCGATTTGCCACAAGGCCATCAGCAGCGCGGGATACTCCCGGCAATTGGGGGCGAGAACGGCGATCCGCTCGCCGGGGGAAATATGGCGCTCTCGTAAGCCATCCGCGATGGCGGAAATCCAATGAAAATAATCCCGGTAGCTGATGCGGTAATCCGGCCCGATGATGGCGGGGTAATCGAGGTATTTTTTCGCAATTTCGGCGAAGGAAAAACTTTCAGAACTCATTCCCGATCCTCCGGCCAAATTTGCCGAGTTGATGGCGCAGGTTTCGCGCGGTGCAGGCATAGAAAGGGGTGATCGGGCAGCCCGCTTTGCGCAGGGCGGTGGCCGCCCAGTTGTTGCAGGTTTTGGTCATAAAATACTTGCCGGTGGCCTGGTAAAAACGGCTGTTTTGGCCGTACAGGCCCTCGCCCAAAGGGATAATTTCTCCCTGCTTGTCTCTGGCGTAGGCCTGGTTCATAAACGTGCAGAGGTTTCGGAAACCCTCTTCGGAGAGCCGGATTTCGAAAATATCGTATCCCCGGAAGTATTGCTCTACCGGCCAGTCGAAACCGGCCACGTGCAGCACGCTGGAGGTGGGCCAGAACAGCGCTTTCGCGCCCATCCAAATCGTGGTATTTTCCGCCTGGTAAAAATCCGCGTCGCCCCAGCCCACTTCAAGGTATTGGAAGCCGGAAGTATCGTTTTTCAACGCCTGCCAGATCGCGGTATCGATATCCGAGCGTTGAAAGACGATGCCGGTATGCCAGCCCTGGTTGACCACGTAAACGATTTTGGCGGGAGCGCTTTGGGAGGGGGGATAGAGGCCGTTTTGGGGGCCGAGGCAGGAGAGGCATAAGGGTAATAATAAAAAAAAGAGGGATTTTATAAGACCATATTTACTCATCGGCCTGCTGCCTGCTCAAACGTAACGTTGCACGCCCCGGTCATTAAATCTACCACAAAACTGGCAGATCCCCGACTCCAATCTTTCCGCTGCTCAACGATAGTTCGCCTTCAAAGTGGACCAGGTGCTGTCGCTGCGGTCGGGCAAATCCACCCACTCGTAAATGTACCAGAGCTGGTCGGCCTGGGCGCGCAGGATGCCCAGAATACTTCGCCCTTGATAGCGTTCGGTTTTTGTTCTAAATTCGGCGGTGATTAAATAGCTAAATTCCGTTTTGAAGGTATCCAGGGAGGTCTCGAACCGGGAAATCACCGAATCCCGAAGCTCGACGCTCACTAAATCGCCGGCGTTTACGAAATTGCTGAAATATTTTGTCTCATCCGCCAGGGTCCAATTCATTAAGCGGGGGACTTCATCCTGTTCGGGGGTAAACAGAAATCCCGTCCCGATAAACGCGGGATTGACGAAGCATTCGCCATAAAGCTGGGGGTCTTTTAATTGAAAGGCCAGCTTCATTTGCGCCCGCAGGGAATCGGGGTTGTTTTGCAAATTGTTCAGCGGAGGCTGGCCGGAGCCGGGATCCGGCTCCTCGGGCGTGCGGGTATCAAAAGGGTTGGTGCAGGCGCTTGCCAGCGCAAACAACAAGATAAATGTCCGCGTTCGTAACCGTTTCATGGAAACAATTTAAACCCTTTGAAAGGATAATGCCAAGAAAAAGTGGGAAGTGAGAAGTGAAAAAAAAGGGCAGTTAAAGGTTACTTCTTATTTGCCACTTCTCACCTGTCACTCCCGGTTCGCTCATTTTTTTTCGAGTTTTGAAATTGTATGCTTATTGCGCCCTTTCAGGGCTTAAATCGAGGTCTCTTACCTTCTCCCGGCGCT
>JABWBP010000132.1 GCA_013360445.1 Calditrichaceae bacterium
CCGGCGGTTATTGGAGGTTTGTGAATTCTACAAATGTTGAACACCTCCGGTGTTCGGAAAAGAATCCTGGCTACAATGTGGCTTCATTGCCTGTAAATGAAAATTTCAACGTGCGTTTAGTTTATTCCAGGCATCTGTGGCTTCGCCAAAAGATCATAAGCATCGCCCTCCGACTCAAAAAATCACCCGAAAAGATTATAGAATTTAGCGTCAAACGCTAATCCCTTCCCGGCGCACCTTTACAAATTATTGTTGCGTGAGCGGCGCAGTCAAGTATAAACATTTTTCGCAGCTTCAGGTTTTTTGAGCGCATCCTTTTGCGGGAGCGGAATAAGGCAGTGGTTATATTTTGACTGGTAACATTTGTTTTCATGCCACGAAGCCACCCACGAAGTGGTTCCTTCGGAAAAAGGCGCTAAGTTTTCACCAAGCATTTAATACCTTTGTGATGCTTCGTACCTTAGCGCCTTATGCCAAAGGCATCCCTTCGGGAGTGGCAATTACTCTTTCATCAGCCAAAACTGAACCACTACCCGGAATAAATATCCCCTTTGGACTCACCCCAAAAGTGTTTAAATTAGCCCGCCTTTTCAGGCTGCAAATTTTGTGAAAGGTTAGAAGTCTTTCATCGTTCGCAAATCCGGATGGAATCCTCCGGATTTCAAATCCGAAATCTGAAATCAGAATGGCGCGCATAGAACCCCTCGACATTCTTCACCAATACTTCGGCTTCCCCTCCTTCCGGGGGGCGCAGGAGAAGATCATTCGGCGGCTGGTTGATTCCCAAAACGGAGAAGAACCCAACGGGGCCGGCCACTGCCTGGTGCTGATGCCCACGGGGGCCGGCAAATCCCTCTGCTACCAGGTGCCGGCGCTCTGCTTCGAGGGCGGGACCCTGGTGCTCAGTCCCCTGATCGCCCTGATGCAAGACCAGGTGGACGCCCTGCGCAAGAAGAACATTCCCGCGAGCTTTATCAACGCGACCGTTTCCGCGGAAGATAAGGAAGCCCGCTTGCAGCAATTTCTGGACGGGAACATCAAAATGCTCTATGTGACCCCGGAGCGTTTTCGCAAGCCGGAGTTCGTGGAGAAAATCAAGACCGCGAACATTTCCCTGCTGGCGGTGGACGAAGCTCACTGTATCTCCGAATGGGGGCACGATTTCCGCCCGGATTACTCCCGCATCGGGGAATTCCGGGAATTGATCGGCAATCCCCTCACCATCGCCCTCACCGCCACCGCCACCCCGCAGGTGCAGGAAGATATTATCGACAAGCTGCACGTCGATCCCGCCGATACGCAGGTTTTTCACCAGGGCATCGAGCGCCCCAATTTGCGCTTGGAAGCGCGCGACGTGATTTCCGAAGAGGAAAAATTAGCGGCCATTCTCTATGCCATCAATACTTACCCGGGATCGGGCATCATCTATTTTTCGCTGATCAAATCCCTGGAATATTACTCCGACATCCTGCGGCGCAAGGGAATACGCCACGGGATTTACCACGGCAAGTTAGAGGCGAATCAGCGCAAGCGCATGCAGCGCCGCTTCATCGAGGGCGAAAATACCCTGGTGCTGGCCACCAATGCGTTTGGCATGGGCATCGACAAGCCGGATATCCGCTACGTGGTGCACGCGGAAGTGCCCGGCTCCCTGGAAGCGTATTACCAGGAGATCGGCCGCGCCGGGCGCGACGGGCTGCCCTCCCTGTGCCTGCTGCTCTACGGGCAGAACGACCTGGCCACCCAGATGGAATTCATCAAATGGTCCAATCCCCAGCCGCATTTTTATGACCGCCTCTTCGGGCTGATCTACGAAAATCCCGCCGCGGCCAACTCCATGGGCAGCGATTACCTGCGCGAGCAGCTCAATTTCAAGAATCGCCATGATTTCCGCCTGGAGACCGCCCTGAATATGCTGGATCGCTACGGCGTTACCGAAGGCGCCCTGGAAGAGCAAAACCTGAGAATTTTGAGAGAGCTGCCCGAGGCGCTCTTAGACGAAGAACGTTACCGGGAAAAGTTGAAGAACGACCAGTTGAAACTGCTCTCCATGGTGCAGTATTTTCGCACCGAAGAGTGCCGCCGGGTCTTCATATCCGAATATTTCGGCTTTTCCGATGAACCGCCCTGCGGGAATTGCGATCGTTGCAACTTTTGAGAAGCAGGGTTGGATGGCTGGATGGTTGGGGCATCATATAACCATATAACCATTCAACCATCCAACCATGTAAGCATTTCACTACCTCTTCAACCATGCACGTACAGACCAAACTACAGGAGCAAAATATATGGCGATTGAAGTTTATAAGATTTTGCATTTCATGGGCATCTTCATGCTGTTTCTCTCCATCGGCGGCCTGCTCACCACCGCTATTAATATGGAAACGGATGCTCGTCGCTGGCGCAAGGCGCTGGCAATTACCCATGGGGTGGGCCTGCTGCTGATCCTGCTGGGAGGATTCGGCATGTTGGCGCGTTTGGGCATTCTCTGGCCCATGCCCGGCTGGGTGCTCATCAAATTGATTATCTGGGTAATGTTAGGCGGCCTGATCGCCCTGGTGCTGCAATCGGACCTCAGCAAGATTCTCTGGATCCTGGTGATTGTTTTAGGCGTGATCGCTGCGTACCTGGGCACTATGAAACCATTTTGAACTGTTTTCAGCCCCCTTCACGCTTCACGTTTCCCGCATCACCCCGGCTATTGGCCGGTTCATCCCGGAAACGTGAAGCGTGGCGCGTGAATACTAATCCTAAAAGGTTTAAACCGCTGCATGGCCCAACCGAATGATTCTGCCCCGGGAGGCAGGCTTTACATCGTCAGCACCCCCATCGGCAACTTAGAAGATATTACCCTCCGGGCGCTGCGCATCCTCAAAGAGGCGGATTTGGTCTGCGCGGAGGATACCCGGGTAACCGGGCGATTGCTGGCGCATTACCAGATCAAGAATACGCTGCTGAGTTACCACTCCTACAACGAGGCCGCCCGGATTCCCCAAATCCTGAATTACCTGAAGGAGGGCCGGCAAATCGCCCTGGTTTCCGACGCCGGCACCCCGGGCATTTCCGACCCGGCCCACAAGCTGGTCAAAGCCGCCATCGCCGCCGGCGCGCCGGTCGAGCCGCTGCCCGGCCCCACCGCCAGTATTGCCGCCCTGGTAGCCTCCGGCCTGCCCACGGACCGTTTCGTGTTCGAAGGATTTCTTCCCCGCAAGAAAGGCCGCCAGACCCGCCTGAAATTTCTCAGCGAGGAGCCGGGAACCATCATTCTCTACGAATCCGCCCCGCGCATTCAAAAAACAATTGAAGATATTGTAAAGAATTTCGGCAATCGCTATATTGTTATTTCTCGTGAGTTGACGAAGAAATTTGAAGAGTTCATCCGGGGAGATGCGGGAGAGGTGCTGCAAACATTGAAAACCCGCTCCTTAAAAGGAGAGATTGTTCTGCTGATTGCCGGAACAGAGTATCGCCATTTAACGCCTTTACAAAGAGAAAGCTGAATGTCAAACCCAGAACGCAGTTTCATCCCTCAATTCGTCAAAGACGGCTACACCCGCTCCATCGAAGGGCTGGTGGATGTTTTTATCCGTTGGAAAATCCATCCCAACTTTTTCACGATTTCCGGCCTGGTCATCGCCTTCATCTCCGCCTATTTCTACGCCCGGGGCGATTTGCGCCTGGGCGGCGCTATGGTGCTGCTGGCCGGCGTCAGCGATACGTTTGACGGCAAAATTGCCCGCAAGCGCGGCATCGCTTCCAAATTCGGGGCGGTCTTCGATTCCAGCTTAGACCGTTACGCGGAATTCCTGATGTTCTTCGGCATCGGGTTTTACTTCCTGGAAAAAGGAGATAGCCTTTCGATCTTCACCGCCGTTATGGCCTTCGTCGGCCTTTGCGGCTCGGTGATGGTCAGTTACGTACGCGCCCGGGCGGAAGGGGTCGGCTACGACTGTAAAGTGGGGGTGATGCAGCGGGCGGAGCGGATCGTTTTTACCGGCTTCAGCTCCCTCATTCACCCCTACGCGCTGATGGGAGTCGTCTGGATCATTGCCCTGCTGGCCAATATCACCGCCGTTCAGCGGATTCACCACGTCTGGAAAACCGAACGAAAAGGAGCTTAGAGAATGCAGAACCTGCCCAAAGTTGAAATTGCGCCCGCAAAGGGGCGTTTAGGCATTTTAACGCCCGGTATGGGCGCGGTTGCCACCACCTTCATTGCCGGGGTGATCGCCATTCGCAAAGGTTTGGGCGCCCCGATCGGGTCCCTTACCCAGATGGGAACCATCCGGTTAGGCAAGCGCACCGAGCACCGCTCGCCCATGATCAAGGATTTCGTTCCCCTGGCGGATCTGAAGGATATCCGCTTCGGGGGCTGGGACATTTTTGAAGACAACGCCTACGAATCCGCCCTGAACGCGGGAGTGCTGGAAAAAACCCTGCTGGACCACATTCGCCCGGAAATGGAAGCGATCAAGCCCTGGAAAGGGGTTTTCAGCAGGGATTACGTCAAAAAGTTAGACGGAACCTATATCAAGACCGGGGGCAGCAAGTGGGATTACGCCCAAATGCTGATGGAAGACATTCAGCGGTTCAAAGAAGAGCAGAAGCTGGATCGCATGGTGATGGTGTGGTGCGGCAGCACGGAAGTGTATATGAAACCGCACAAGGTTCACCAGCACCTGGATACTTTCGAGAAGGCGCTGAAGGAAAATGATCCCGCCATCGCCCCGAGCATGATCTATGCCTACGCCGCGGTGAAAATGGGCATTCCCTACGCCAACGGCGCGCCCAATTTGACTGCGGACATCCCCGCGTTTTACGAATTGGCGAAGCAGACCCGCACTCCCCTGGCCGGCAAGGATTTCAAAACCGGCCAGACCCTGATGAAAACCATCCTGGCCCCGGGCTTGAAGGCGCGGCTGTTAGGGCTTTCGGGCTGGTTTTCCACCAACATCTTAGGCAACCGCGACGGGGAAGTGCTCGACGACCCGGAATCTTTCAAGACCAAAGAGGAGAGCAAGCTCTCGGTGTTGGAAGAAATCCTGCAGCCGGAGATTTACCCCGAGCTTTACAAGAATATCTATCACAAGGTGCGCATCCACTACTATCCCCCGCGCGGCGACAATAAAGAGGGCTGGGACAACCTGGATATTTTCGGCTGGCTGGGCTACCCCATGCAGATCAAAATCGACTTCCTGTGCCGCGACAGCATCCTTGCCGCCCCCATCGTGTTGGACCTGGCCCTGTTCATGGACCTGGCCAGGCGCAGCGGTTTCCAGGGCATCCAGGAGTGGCTCTCCTTCTACTTCAAAAGCCCCATGACCCTTCCGGGGCTTTACCCGGAGCACGATCTCTTCATCCAGCACATGAAATTGAAAAATACCCTGCGCTACATCATGGGTGAAGAGCAAATCACCCACCTGGGCGCCGATTATTACGAGTTCTATAAATAAGCTTCGAAGCCAAAGCTTGCCGGCAGGCGGCGTTCGGAAGAACATCGCCTGCCGGAAGTTTCAACTCGTTTGGTTATTTCATGACGTTTGAGATAAAGAAGCTCCTAATTTTCGCTTCTTTGGTTAACTGATGTTACGCGGTTTAAAAAATTTGCCACAGAGTCACAGAGGCCACAGAGAAAATCGAGTGTTTATTGTTTTTGAGACAATGCTGAGATCTAAAAACACTCAAAAAGTTAGTGTAAACTCTGCGTTCTCTGTGTCTTTTGCATGGTGAGTTTATCGAACCATGTGGCAAAATGCGTAACATCAGTGATTAATTCAGGAAAGCCCGAAGCGACAGGTGAAACGTTTTGTCCTCATCAAAGCCATCGCCGCTCAAGGACATCATTAAGACCTCCATCCCCGCGGTTATCGACCTCTCCTCCCAGACGGTCGCCTGGCTGATCGAAGCCATCTTCATCGGCCACCTCGCCTCCGCGGCCCTGGCAGGGGTGGGGTTAGCCTTGCAAATTATCATCCTCACCTTCACCGTGGTGTTGACCTTTGTGGTGGGGGCGTCGATCATCATCAACCGCTACCTGGGCGCCAACGACTCCTGGAACGCCAACCACGTTTTGGGCCAGGCGCTGATGATCGGCACCGTGCTGGCCGTTTTGATTTCCGCAGTGTGGTATTTCGGGGGAACCCAAATATTTGCGATCATCCGCGAAGAGGAGCCTGCCGCCCGGGTCTATGGGGTTCAATACCTGCGCATCGTTTCTTACTTCGGCCCCCTCATCATCGTGAATTTTGTGGCCCTGGGAATTATGCGCATGGCCGGGGATACGCTCCTGACCATGAAGGTGAACCTGTTCGCCAATACCCTGCACGTCATTCTCAGCCCCATCCTCATTTTCGGGCATTTCGGATTTCCCCGCCTGGAGGCCGAGGGGGCGGCGATTGCCGTGGGCATCGCCCATTCCCTGGCGTTTTTCATCACGCTCTATTTCCTGCGCAGCCGCAAATCCGCGCTTTTCCTCTCCTTCCGGGAATACACCACTCCCAATTTCGAAACCTTCAAGCGCCTGTTCAAGTTAGGCATTCCCGCCACGGTGGAGCAACTGGTATGGGCAGCCGGGCAATTAGTGTTGAGTTTTTACGCCGGGCTGTTGGGGTTCCAGGTATTGGCCGCGCACCAGGTTTTCGTGAGAATCCAGTCGGTTTTGAGCATGGTGTTTACCGGCTTCGGGATCGCTTCCATGTCCCTGGTGGGGAAGAATATCGGGGCGGAGGAAGAGAGCGAGGCGCTGCGGGCCGGGCGGATGGCCGGGAGGCTGGCGCTGGTGTCTTCCAGCGTGATCGCGGTGCTGTTCATTTTGTTCCATCGCGCCTGGGTGGATATTTTTACTTCCGACAGGCAACTGGTCGAATTCGGCTCCCGCTTCGTGTTCATCCTGGCGCTGGTGCAGATTCCCAAGGCGGTCAATATCGTATTTACCGGCAACCTGCGCGGGGGCGCGGACCTCAACTGGCTGATGTGGTTAGCGATCAGCAGCGTGTTGCTGTTCGAGGTGATGGGGGCGTACGTATGCTCTTTTATCCTGCAGCTCTCCCTGGGGGGACTGTGGCTGGTGCAGGGGCTGGACGAAACCAGCCGGCTGGCCTTGAACTACTGGCGTTTCCGCAAGAAAAAGTGGAAAATCAAGAATATTTTGTGAGCAAGAGCGGGGGAAGGGGGAAGTTGCAAGTGGCAAGTGAGAAGTGGCAAGTAGCAAGTAAGAAGTGGCGCTTGCAATTCACGATTCGCTTATTTTGGGGGTCACTTTGAAAATGTGTTTCTATTTCGCCCCTTCAGGGCTTGCTATCGCTGTTTTTCCTTACCCCGGAGCGTTGCCCCGGGCTATTATATGTCGCCCCGATGGGGCTGAGTTGATCAAATGAGCACCGAAGAGCCTGCCCCGGGAATGCGGGGTGCGGAATATGATAGCCCGGTG
>JABWBP010000045.1 GCA_013360445.1 Calditrichaceae bacterium
CAGTCTCGCCAGAGATGTTGGCTAACTTCAGTCGCTCCGCTCCTTCCGTTAACCAACATCTCTTTCTACATCAAAAGCACAAAAAAACTGACACTCCCTCAGGGCTTGAAAGATACGGTCGAAACTATCTTAGGTGTACCTTATATAAAGTTTAATATCGTATTTCGTTATGACATTAATTCATACAAAAACTTCCCTCCAGAATAGGAAAATTTTCTCCCCCTGTAATTTATTCGCTGGCTTTTATGGGTGTTATCGTGTTCAGGTGTTATAGTCCTTTGGTGTAGTACGACTAAAACACCATAACACCATAACACTCCCCCCCGCCTCAAAACCGCCTTTTCTGCTCCACCAGATTCCCCTCCCGGTCAAAAATCTGCACTTCCAGCGGCATTTGCCCGGGTAGGCTGTGGGTGGCGCAGCCGAAGCAGGGATCGTAAGCCCGGAAGGCCATCTCGATGCGGTTCAGCAGCCCGTCAGTGATTTCCACCCCGCGGTGGATCAAGCCCTGGGCCGCTTTTTTGATCGACATGGAAATGGCGGCGTGGTTGTTGGTAGTACCCACGATCAGGTTGGCTTCGGTAACGATGCCCTTCTCGTCGGTTTTGTAATGGTGGGTGAGGGTTCCGCGCGGCGCTTCCACAATGCCGATTCCTTCCGTGGGCGCGGCGGTAGGAATGATGCGAAAATCGGGGGAAGTGATCTCCGGGTCTTCCAACAGTTCTTTGGTGCGCTCCGCGGCGTACATCAGCTCGATCACCCGCGCCCAGTGGGTCGCTAAGGTGTGGTGCACCGGGGTGTTGCCGGAGCGGTCGCCGGTGAGGGTGTCATAAAATTTTTCGTATTCCGCCTGCGCCAAAGGCGTGGCCATCCCATCGGAGGCGTTCAGGCGCGACAACGGCGTGGCGCGGTACACCCCGCTCTGTTTGCCATCCACAAAGCCCTTCCAGCCCACATTTTTCAGGTAAGGATACTTCAGGTAATTCCAGGTCTCCACGTGCTCGCTGACGTGCCGGGTGTAATCCTTCGGCTCGTATTTGCAAAATTCGCTGCCGTCGGGGTCCACCACCCGCACCTTGCCGTCGTAGAAATTCACCTTGTTATTCTCATCCACCAGGCCCATGTAATAGGTCTTGTGGGCGAAGGTGTCGGAGAGGATCATATCCACGTAAGCGGAATTTTTCAGCACGATGTCTTCGAATACCTGGAAGGTGAACTGCCCGAATTCGATGAAATAAGCGGCGTGGGCCAGGAATTTTTCCTTCTCCGCCTCGGCCAGCCCTTTGGAAACCCCGCCGGGCAGGGAAGTAACCTGGTGGATTTTCTTGCCGCCTAAGGTCTGGATCATCTCCTGCGCCAGCGCCCGCAGCTTGATCACCTTCTTGCCCGCCTCCAGCCCCACTTTGTTGATCACCCCTAAAATATTGCGCTCCGCCTTGGGGGCGTCCGGGCCGACCACGAAATCCGGCCCGCCTAAGGCGTAAAAGTGCACCGTGTGGTCGGCGGTGAAGAAGGCGGAATAGAGCAGTTGGCGCAGCTTTTTAGCCGCGGAAGGAATCTCCGCCTGGTACACCGCGTCGCAGGCTTTGGCGGAGGCCATGTGGTGCGCCTCCGGGCAGACCCCGCAGATGCGGGTGGTAATGCGCGGCAGTTCCTCCACCGGGCGTCCCTGGCAAAATTTCTCGAAGCCGCGCAATTCCGGCACGATGAAATAGCAATTGGCCACCTCGCCCTGGTCATCCAGAAAAATGTCAATTCGGCCATGCCCTTCCAGGCGGGTTATCGGATCAATTTTGATGCGGTTCATGTTCGTTATCCTCTGTCATATTCAATGATGGTTTTTGCCCCTGTAGGGGCGATTCGCGAATCGCCCTTACACGAATCGCCCTTGCGCGAATCGCCCCTACGCGATTCATTCCCACAGGGCGTATTGCAATTCGCCCCTACGAATTTTTTCCATTGCCCATTTGCACCCGTCTAAAGGTAGAACGCGCTAAGGAGAAGCGGTACAGGGTTCCCAGCGGGTCGGCGATTTTTTCCATGATCTTGCGCGCCTCCTCCGGGGTCGTCGCGTCGATGACGGAGCTGAGCGCGGAGACCATTTTCGCGCCCTGGTCGTGCACGTTGGGCGGCGAGCCGTAGCAGCCCCGGCAGGGCACGTTGGCCTTCACGCACAGCGCCCCGCAGCCGCTGCGGGTGGCCGGGCCCAGGCACAGAATGCCCTGGTCTAACAGGCACTCATCCTCTTTGGGAATGATTTCGTGGGGGCGGAAGAATTCCTTGATCTTCTTCTCCCTGCGCACCCGGGGGCATTCGTCGCAGCAGGTTTTATCCCCGGCGCCCAGAATTGCCCCCTGGGGCGGCAGGGCCTTCCCGGTTTTCAAAATATCGATTACTGCTTCTATCACCGCAGCAATCTGGAACGATTGCGGGGGGCAGCCGGGGATGGTGTAATCCACTTCCACCACCTGGTCGAGCGGTTTGACGGTATTCCAGAACTCCGGAATCTCGATCTCGCCTTCCGCCACTGCGGTTTTAGGCTGCGGGTAAACTCCCCGGGAGCCTTCTTCCAGCGAAGGAGCTTCCCGGTAAACGTATTCGAAGGTGCTCTTCGCGTCGTAAAAATTGGAGAGCCCGGGGATGCAGCCTTCGTGGGCGCAGGAGCCGAAGGCGATCAGGATTTTGGATTTCCGGCGCAGCAGTTTGGCGAGGTGCTCGTTTTCCGAAGTGCGGATCGCCCCGTTGAACAGGGTGATGTCGATCTCCTGGTCTTCCATGGCCTCCACGTCTGCATACTTGAAATCCATGGCGCAGGGCCAGAACACGATGTCGAAAAAGGCGGCCACGTCGAGGATTTTTTCCTCGATGTCTAACACCGCGATCTCGCAGCCGCCGCAACTGGCCGCCCAGTAGAGGGCTAATTTGGGTTTTGGCATGGTTTATTCTCCGGTATTTGAATTGTCGAATCGTAGGGGCGTATCGCGATACGCCCCGATATTGGGGTTGCCAAACCGCAGGGGCGTATCACGATACGCCCCTGCGGTCGTTTAATTTGTTTGTAATTGCAGCGGCCCCATCTCCCGGATTTGCTCGGTGAACTCGAACGAGACCCGGGCGTATTTCTCCGCTTCCGAGGCGGAAATCCACTCCAGCCGCAGCCGCTTTTCGTCGATGCCGAAGCGCTTCAGCACCATTTTCAGCAATTCGATGCGGCGCATGGTTTTGAAATTGCCCTCTAAGTAGTGGCAGTCGCCGAAGTGGCAGCCGGCGATCAGCACCCCGTCCGCCCCTAACTCGAAGGCGCGCAGGATCATGGCCGGGTCCACCCGCCCGGAGCACATGGTGCGGATGATGCGGATGTTGGGCGAGGATTGCAGCCGGGAAACTCCCGCCAGATCCGCCCCGGAGTAAGCGCACCAGTTGCACAGGAAGCCGACGATTCTCGGCTCGAATTTCTCTTTTGCTTGAACCGCTTTTTGCTCGATAGTTTTTTCCTGGGTTTCCATATTATTGCCTCTTTATGGTATTCATGTGTTCAGGTGTTCAGGTGTTATAGTGTTATAATGTTATAGGAACTCTCCCCGTACACTCTAACACCATAACACCTGAACACTATAACACTCGAACACTGTTTTCACCCTGCCAAAATCCCCTCCAATTCCGCGTAGATTTGCCGGTCGGAGAATCCCTTGCCGGTAATCGCCCCGGCCGGGCAGGCGGCCACGCAGGTGCCGCAGCCTTTGCAGAGCGCGTCGTTGACCAGGGAGATTTTCTTCTCTTCGATGAAATCAATCGCGTGGTAGGGGCAGAGGTTGTTGCAAATCCGGCAGCCGCTGCAATAGCGCTCGTCGATCCAGGCGCGGATGGGATCGAGGTCCACTTCCGCTTTGGAGATCATCGCCAGGGCCCGCCCGGCCGCGGCGCTGGCCTGGGATACGGTGTCGGGAATGTCTTTCGGCCCCTGGGCGCAGCCGGCTAAGTAAATCCCCTCGCTGACCGTGGAGAAGGGGTCCAGCTTGGGATGGCGCTCTAAGAAAAATCCATCCGGGCTGCGGGAAAGCCCGAACTGGCGGGCGATTTTATCCGCAGTTTTGTTAGGCTGCAAACCGTTGCAGAGGATCACCATGTCCAGGGGGATTTCCCGGAACTTGCCGATCAGGGTATCCTCGCAGCGGATATTGAGGAATTTGTCGCCATCGGGAGTTTTCTTTTCCACTACCTCGGCCACTTTCCCGCGGATCACGTTCACCCCTTCCTCCAGGATGCGGGAATAGAATTCCTCGTAGCCCTTGCCGTAAGCGCGCATGTCGATGTAGAACTGGTACACCTCCGCGCTGGTGCGGTCTTTGACTAAGTGGGCGAACTTCATGGCGTACATGCAGCACACCCGGGAGCAGTAGCGGTTGAAATTGGCGTCGCGCGAGCCCACGCAGTGGATGATTCCCACCGCACGCGGCTCTTTGCCGTTTTCCAACAGCACCTTGCCGCCGGTGGGCCCGGTGGAGCTGAGCATGCGCTCGAATTCTAAGGAACTGTACACGTTTTTCAGCTTGCCGTAGCCGTACTGGAACATTTTGGAGGCGTCGAAAATGTCGTAGCCGGTGGCGATGATCACCTGCCCGACCTCCACTTCCCGGATTTCATCCGGCATGGAATAATCCACCGCCTTCGGCTCGCACACCCGCTCGCACTCGTGGCACTCCACGCACACCCCGCAGCTCAGGCAGCGCGCCGCTTCGCGCATGGCCTGTTCCTCGCTGTAGCCTAACTCCACCTCAGCAAAGATGGCGGCGCGTTGTTGGGGATCCAGTTTGGGCGCGTGGGTGCGCGGCGCCCGGGGCGTCTCTTTATAAGTGGGCGCGTAGGAATGGGGCCGGAAGCTCTCCCCGCGGAAAATTTCCGGGCGCACCACGTGGGTTTTATAATCCTTCAACGGTTGGTTATTTAAAAATTTATCGATCGATTCCGCGGCCCGCCGCCCTCCGCCCATGGAGGCGATGATGGTGGAGGGGCCTAACACCACGTCGCCCGCGGAGAAGATATTGGGAACGTTAGTTTGCAGGGTCTCCGGGTTCACTTGCAGGGTGTCCCATTTGGTGGAATCTAAGTGAACCGTGGATTTCCCGTTCAGGCAGGCGATGTCCGGCGACTGGCTGATCGCGGCGATCACGGTATCGAATTCCAGCTCGTGTTCGGAGTTGGGGATGGGAATGGGGCGCCGCCGTCCAGAGGAATCCGGCTCCCCTAACTTCATGCGGGTGCAGCGCAGCCCGGTTACCTTGCCGTTTTTTCCTGAAATTTCCGTGGGCGCGGTCAGGTAGGCGATGTGCACGCCTTCCGCCTCGGCGTCGGCGATCTCTTCCGGGGAGGCGGGCATTTCCTGCCTGGTGCGGCGGTAGAGGATGGCCACCTTCTCCGCGCCGCAGCGCAGGGCGGTGCGGGCGGCGTCGATGGCGGTGTTGCCCCCGCCGATTACCGCCACGTGGCGGCCGATTTCCCGGGAAATTCCTAAATTCACCCGGCGCAGGAAATCCACTCCCGAGATCACTCCTTCCAAATCTTCGCCGGGCACGTAGAGCTTCACCCCCTTGTGCGCCCCGATGGCCACGAAGATCGCTTTGAAATCCTGCTTCAGCAGGCTCTCGAGGGTGAAATCCGCCCCTAATTTGGAATTGGTCTTGAACTTGATGCCCATGCCCTTCATGTACTCGATTTCCATTTCCAAGAGCTTTTTGGGCAGGCGGTACTCGGGAATGCCCACCGCTAACATCCCGCCCAACACGGAGTGCTGCTCGAATACCGTGACCGGGTAGCCGTTGAGCGCCAGGTCGTGGGCGCAGGTGAGGCCGGCGGGGCCGGAACCGATCACCGCGACCTTTTCTTTGCGTTTTTTGTCGATTTTAGGCGGCTCGAAACGCCCGTTGTGTTTCATTTCCCAGTCGAGGGCGAAGCGTTTGAGGTGCTGGATGGCCACCGGCTCGTCCACGTAGCCGCGGTTGCACTCGGTCTCGCAGGGATGGTAGCACACCCGCCCGCACACAATCGGCAGGGGATTGCGCTTGTGGATGAGCTGCGCCGCCTCGTGGAAGCGACCCTGTTTGATCAGCGCCACGTAGCCGGCCGCCTCCTGGCGGATGGGACAGGCTTCGGTGCAGGGCGGTTTATCCTGCCGGTCGATGACGTAGGTGTTGGGAACCGCCTGGGGAAAGGCCTTGTGGATGGCGGTGCGCTGCTGGGTAAACTCGTCGAACCAGTTGGGAACCCGCACCGGGCACACTTTGGCGCACTCCCCGCAGGAGGTGCAGTTATCGTGCACGTAGCGGGCTTTTTTGCGGATGCGCACCTTGAAATTGCCCACGAAGCCGCTCACCTCTTCGACTTCCGAGAGGGTCAGCGTCTCGATGTTCTTGCGGTGGCTCACCGAGACCATTTTGGGGGTGAGGATGCAGGCGGAGCAGTCTAAGGTGGGGAAGGTTTTGTCGAATTTGGCCATCTGCCCGCCGATGGTGGATTCTTTTTCCACCAGGTACACCTTGTTGCCGGATTCGGCGATCTCCAACGCCGCCTGGATGCCGGCAATCCCGCCCCCCACCACCAGGGTGCCGGGGTTGATTTTCGCCTTCATCGGTTGCAGGGGCTCCTGCCAGGCCACCCGGCGCGCCGCGGCGTTTACCAGGGCTTTCGCTTTCGCGGTGGCCGCATCCACGTCGCTGTGCACCCAGGCGCAGTGCTCCCGGATGTTGGCCATCTGGAACAGGTAGCGGTTCAGGCCGGCACGCTCGCAGGCGTTGCGGAAGGTCAACTCGTGCATGTGCGGGGAACAGGCCGCCACCACCACCCGGGTCAGCCCGTGCTTTTGGATATCTTCCTCCACCATCTTCTGCCCGGGGTCCGAGCACATGAATTTGTAAGTGGTGGAGACCACCACTTCGGGGTTGGATTTCAGGGCTTCCGCCACTTCCTCCACCCGCACGGTCTGGGAGATGTTCACCCCGCAGTGGCAGATGTACACGCCGATTTTTTCATGCTTTTCCATTATATTCTCCCGTGTGAATTTGGGGGATCTACGCTTTTCCCATTGCCATAACCGTAGAGACGTTGCATGCAACGTCTCTACAGAAGGAAATTATCCATAATGCGCGGCATTACGCTTCGACCAATTCCGGCGCAGGTTTCCCATTTCCCGCCGCAACCGCCGTCGAGCGGGCGATTTCTTCCAATTTCTTGCAGCGGTAAAAATTTTTATCAATGCCCAGGGTCTTTTCGTCGATGCCCAGGGCGACGCCAATGACCTGGGTGAAGAAGAGGATGGGCATCTCGAATTTGCTTCCGAAGGCGCGGTTGATCTTATCCTGATAGGATTCCAAATTCATCTGGCAGAGCGGGCAAGTGGTGGCGATGCAATCCGCCCCGTTCTCCAGCGCGCATTCCAATAGCTCTTTGGAGAGCTTCAGGGCTACTTCTTCGTAGGTGGTCATCAACATGCCCCCGCAGCAGCGCACTTTCATGGGAAAATAGACGTTTTCCGCGCCCAGGGACTCGAACAGGTCGTCCATGGTAGTGGGATTTTCCCGGTCATCAAATCCGCGCTCCGGGCGCACGATCTGGCAGCCGTAGTAATTGGCGATCTTCAGGCCGGCGAGCGGTTTTTCAACGTAGGTGCGAATAATTTCCGTGCCCACGTCGTTGGTGAGCACGTCCAAGGGGTGGCGCACTCGCACCCCGCCGCCATAGTGCAATCCCGCTTCCGCCAGGCAGGAATTCACCTTTTGGTCTAATTCCCGGTTGTTTTTCAAATAACGGTTGGCCTTGCTGAGCACGGTAAAGCAGGAGCTGCACGGCGCGACCACGTCGCGGGGGTATTGTTCCGCCAGGGCCAGGTTGCGGGAGGCGATTGCCAGCGAGGTGATTTCCTTTACGGACATGTAAATGGTCGCCCCGCAGCAATTCCAGTCCTCGATTTCGATCAACTCGCAGCCCAACTTTTCCGCCACCGCCCGGCAGGACATATCGTAGCCCTTGTGCGCGGAATGCAGGCTGCAGCCGGGGTAATATGAGTATTGCTGCATGGTTTCTTCTCCGAGTTTTGACAAAATTAGATTATGGCACATAGCTTTCAGCAGTCAGCTATCAGCTATCAGGAAAAAAAATAGCTGACGGCTGATCGCTGAAAGCTGACAGCTTCTTCACCCCACCGCCTTATACCCCACCGCTTCCTCGCGGTAGGGCTTCACTTCGTATTCGATGGGCATATCGAGCTTTTCCGCCGCTTTCATGATTTTTCGCAGCCCTTTGATGTCCTTGATTTTGGAAGCGCGGTATTCGATGCGCTCTTTGCCGGCCATTTTCAGCCCTAAGGGCAGGTAGGAGAACGCCTTCCAGAAGCCGGATTTGAGGAAGTAGTACACCATCAGCCGGGGCTCGTTCAGCCGCCCGAAGCGGAACATGCTTTTCATAAAGGAATCCGCTAAGGAGTGCACCGGGAATTTGGCGGAGTAAATTTTACGCTCCATGGCGGTGCGCTTGAGGGCGTAGATAACGTCGGTAATCTTGATGGCGGCGGGGCAGCGGGTCTGGCAGGCGTAGCAGGAGGCGCAGGTCCAGATCGCCTTGCTCTTCAGCAGAGCCTCCATGTCCCCGGCGCGGAACAGGGCGATCAGTTCCCGCGGGGGCACGTCCATGGCGTAAGAAACCGGGCAGGAGCCGGTGCAGGTGCCGCACTGGATGCAGGCTTTGATTTTTTCCCCGCCGGGAATCACCCCCACCTGCTCCAGAAAGGCGACGCGCAGCTCGCTCTCTTTGGGGGTCAATCTTCCGGGGGTTCGGATGTCTTCGATTTTCATGGCAGTTACCTCTAATTAGTGTTCATGTGTTCGAGTGCTCAGGTGTTCCAGTGCTATCGGTGCGATTTTTCAGTTTAAACTTTGGGTGTAAGGATTGAGAAGTCAACTATTTAGCCGGAACACTTGAGCACCCAAACACTGTAACACCTGAACACATTAACACTCTCACACAGTTGTTACCGTTTTATTCGAGGCGCTTTCAAGCGCGTTTCTACCTCCCAACTGCCGGGGCCTTCGTAATAGGCGGGATATTTTTCGAGCATCTCCAGCTCCGCGGTCAGCATCATCTGGTGGGAAAATTTCATATCCGCCAAAAAGCGGAACATGCGTTTGCCGGAGAGGTCGCCGGTGGTTTCCGCGCAGTCGAGGTAAAATTCCCGCGCGCGCCTGACCTCTTCCAGGGCGGTTTTCAGCACCTCCTGGATGGTCAATTCTTTGCCGGGAGTTTTCTCCAGCACTTCCCGGGGCAACTGGCAGGGAGGAATCTCCAATTCCACCTCCGGGAACATCTCCCGGTGCTTTTTTTCCAGCAGCAATTGCTGCCGTTTTTCTTCCTGCGCCAGGTTCAAAAAGCGTTCCTTCAGCAGATCGTTGTCAATGCGGGAAGCGAGGTTCTGGTAAAGCGCCCGGGCGTCCATCTCGCAGCGCACCGCCAGCCCCAGCGCTTCCAGGGCGGTCAAGCCTTCGGCGATCATGGTTGCTCCTTTTCTATGATTCAAATGGTTAACGATCCAGTTTTTCAATTGGCAATTGGCAACTACCAATTGGCAATTGCCAATTAAAACATCCGCCATCTTCGATTTCTGCCAAAATGCTCAAAGCGCATTCCCCAACCGCCCGGCAGACCGCGGGAGTCATCTGCTCCGCCATCACCTCGGTTTCTTCTACCTCGATGGCGTAAATGGAAATCTCTTCCGGCATGGGAATGCCCAGGCGCCTGGCGAATTCTAACACGGCGGCAAAGTTGAGATCGTGGAAAGAGACCATCCGCACGGAATGCACGAAATCCGCGGGGCTGAAGCGGTGAACATAGCCGGGCGGCTTTTGCCCGGTCTGGATGGCGTCGATGATAACGGCGCGATCGTACCCGCTCAGCAGGTCTAACAGCCGCAGCCCGCCCCAGGAGGTTTCCCGCACGGCGATGTCGCCATTTTGCGGAATCAACTCCCCCAGCCTCTGGGCGACGGCAATGCCCGCGCCGTCGTCGCTGAACAGGGTGTTGCCCATGCCTAAGATAATCGTCTTCATCTTCCGGCCTCAATGGGTATAATCCCCCATTGGAATGAAGGCAAACGCAATGCCGCCGAAAATCATATAAAGAGTGAAATGAAATCCGCTCAGTAACCTATTGAAAATTCAATATCTATGAAATTTTGGAAAAATTTTTAGGCAGGAGAGGGGAGGGGAGGCGTTTCCAAAAGAAACGGTAGGGCGGGTAAAAAGGAAACGGGGGGATTCGTGCTCAGGTGTTATAGTGCACGAGTATTATGGGGTTTAAGTGTTTAGTGTACGGATGCCAGGGTGGGCAGGGGGAGAAGAGCCATGAACCAGGAGCGAAACTCAAAACCCGCAACTCACTACTTGAACACATAAGCACTCGAACACCCGAACACTATCCATCCCTCAATCCATACTCGCGCAGCTTATGATACAGGGTCTTTTTGCTAATCCCCAAAATTTCCGCGGCCCGGGTTTTGTTTCCCCCGGTTTGCTCCAGAATAGCGAGGATGTGAATTCGCTCCAGATCTGCCAGGGACTGGGGTCGGTTTTCCGGCGCTTTGGGGGGTATCCCGCGCTGGATGTCCGAGGGAAGGTCTTCAGCGGTAATCTCTGCCCCGCTGCTCAAAATCACCGCCCGCTCGATCACGTTGTTCAACTCCCGCACGTTGCCCGGCCAGGAGTAGTTTTGCAAAATCGCCAGCGCCTCCGCGCGGACGCCCGGCGCGCATTTGCCGATCCGGAAACAGATTTTCTTCAGGCAGTATTCCACCAGCAGGGGGATGTCTTCTTTGCGCTCCCGCAGGGGCAGCAAATGGATGTTGAACACGTTCAGGCGGTAGAAGAGGTCTTCGCGGAATTTTCCCTCCTCCATCAGTTTCTTCAAGTCCCGGTTGGTGGCGGCGATGACCCGCACGTCGCTGCGGGCGAAGTGGGTGCTGCCCACCGCCCGGTATTCCCCGCTCTCCAAAAAACGCAGCAGCTTGGCCTGGAAATCCGGGCTGACGTCGCCGATCTCGTCTAAAAACAGCGTTCCGGTGTTGGCTACTTCGATCAGGCCGCGTTTATCCTGCGCGGCCCCGGTAAACGCGCCTTTGGCGTAGCCGAACATCTCGCTTTCCAGCAAAGTATCTTGAATCGCGCTGCAATTGATCACCACGAAGGGCTTGCTGTGGCGCTCGCTCTGCCAGTGAATGGTTTTAGCCGCCACTTCTTTCCCGACGCCGGTATCGCCGGTGATCAGCACCGTCAAATCCGTGGGGGCCACTTTTGCGACGAGTTCCAACACCTGCCGGGTGTGGGCGCTTTCGCCGACCAGGTCGCTGAATTTGCGCTGCCAATCCCGCTCCCGCTGCAAAATCTCTTTATCCCGGCGCAGCGCGTTCAGCTCCCCGGCGCGTTCCACTAAGATGAAAAGCTCATCTAAGTTGAACGGTTTGATCAGGTAATCATAGGCCCCTAATTTCATGGAGGAGATGGCGTTTTCCACCGTGGCGTTGCCGGTCATCATAATCACCTGGATTTCCGGGGAGGCTTCTTTCAGTTGGCGAAGAATTTCCACCCCGTCGCGGTCCGGGAGCACAATGTCCAGCAGCACCACCTCGAAACGGGTTTTGCGCGCCAGCGCCAGCCCCTCCGCGCCGGTAGCCGCCTCGCTCACCTGAAACCCCTTTCGCTGAAAGAGATTGGCTAAGCGTTGGCGAAAGGATTCTTCGTCATCGACGATGAGTAGTTTTAGCATGGGGGTAGGGTTTCCTGGTGATTGGCTATTTTCAATTGCCAATTGTCAATTGCTAATTGGCAATTGGCAATTAGCCTTCTCGTTGATGGGCAGCACCACCTTGAAGGTGGTTCCCTTATTCAACTGCGACTCAACCTCGATACGCCCGCCGTGGTTTTTCACGATCCGCAGGCTGATGGGCAGGCCCAGGCCGGTTCCGTAGCCTAACGGCTTGGTGGTGAAGAAGGGTTTGAAGATGTTTTCCAGGTTTTGGGGAGCGATGCCGAATCCCTCGTCGATCACCTTTACCCAGATGAACTCCGCATTTTCCCTCCCGGAAGTGACTTCGATGCTGGGACCGGCCGGGGTGAACTCGATGGCGTTTAAAATCAAATTCAAAAACACCTGGGAAAGCGCGTCCGGTTCCCCGGAGATTTCCGGCAAATCGGCAGCCAGGCTCAGGCGGATTTCCTTTTGCTCCTTGCGGGCTTTGTATTTTACCAGCATCACCACGTTGCGCAGCAGGTGGTTGATATCCACCGCTGCCCGGCGGTGTTCCGCTTTGCGGGCCAGGTTCAGCAGCCCGGTGGTAATGCGCTTACAGCGGTGAATCTCGTTCTTGATGTACTCCAGGTTCCCGGTAATCTCGGCGTCGAAACCCTGGTCGCCGTAGTGATGCGGCGCGGCAATGCTCTCGGCGATTTCCTGCACGCACACCGCAATGGCGCTGAGGGGATTATTGATTTCGTGGGCGGTGCCGCTGGCCAGCTCGCCCACCGCGGCCAGCTTGCTGGACTGAATCAGGTGAAGCTGCAATTCTTTCTCTTCCGTGACGTCTTGAAAAAGCTCCAGAAACTGGTCCACTTTGCCGTTTTCATCGGGCAGGGGCGCAGAAGTGATCCGGAAATAGCGCACTTCCTGTTCGTTCAGGCTGAATTCTACTTCTCCGCTCTCGATCTTACCGGATTTCAGGCTGTGCGCGGTGGGACACTCCTCACAGGAGCGATGTCCGTTCCAGATCGCGGCGTGGCATTTTTTCCCTTGCACCGTTTTCAAGGGGCCGAACCACTCTTCGCCGATCTTGTTCAGCCAGATAATCCGGCGCTGCTCGTCCAACAACACCAGCCCGGCGTTGATGCCCTGGAGAATTTTGGAGAGCTTGTCCTTTTCCTGCTCCAGCTCTTTGTTGAGCCGCTGGATGTTCTCCCGGTCGAGGCGCTCTTTGCGGGAGAGCAATCCCATCGCCGCGGCGGCCAAAAAGAAGAAACCGATTCGCAGCGCCAGGGTAAGCGGGTCCGCGGCAGCGATATTCTCGCTTCCGGCGAGCAGGTAAACCAGCGCAGAAACCGCGGCCACCCCCAAACCGGGCGATAATCCGAAATAGAAAGCATGGAGCGCGACTAAAAGCGGAAAGGCCAGCAAAAATTCGCTCTCGAAACCGCCGCTGAGGCGCACCAGGAAATAGAGGAACAGCAAATCCAGGAAGAGTGCGCCGGTATAAACAGTTCTAATTTTTACGGGGGTGAAGAAAATCAGCAGGTAGAGAACGATGCTGTAGAGGCAGAAAAACGCAAAGGTGCGGATCAGGGCGGTTTGATGCAGCGGGGAGAGATAGGCGAGGAAAATCCAGGAGATTCCCCCGGTGATGGTAATGACGCGCAGCACCGCAAAAAGCTGATCCACGCTGCTGAATTTTTTGAACCCGGGAAGCATGGCGCCCCGCTAAGAAAATGTTACCTTGCAAGATTGCCGCATTGCCGCGCTGCCTGGCGGCGCGCGGCTTCGGTTGATCACTCGCACCGGGCCGGTTATATCCGGTTAGGGCAAAGCTGAAGCTTTGCTCCGAAGGAGTCACATTGTGGCGCTCCGGCCGGTGATTAAAATTTAACCACAATCACGTTATAAATGCAAAGCATTAGAAGATTTGCGGGGGCCTCATCACGGAGTGTCAAGCTTCAGCTTGATCGCGTCGCCAGAGCGCCTCTCGGAAAAGCATAAATGTCATCCCGGGTTTCCCGGATGACACTCCTGCGCCAGGCAGATTTTTTGAAATATGGCATGTCAACAAAATATTTGCGATAATTGACGCTGATGAGGTGATGTGTTCTTAACAATCGGAGTGTCAAACTTCAGTTTGACAGTCAAGCTAAAGCTTGACACTCCATATACCGTATGTCCCGAGGAGTGCGTTCTTAACAATGGGTAAGCGATGAATTCGCAGGCTCAATCGCAACATCACCACCGCGCTTCGGAGGCCAACCAGGTTACCTGGGTGGGATTATGGCTGAACCTGGCGCTGACGGTTTTTAAATTCATTGCCGGCATCCTGGGGCGCAGCAGCGCTATGATCGCCGATGCGGTGCATTCGGTATCGGATTTTGTCACCGACGTGGTGCTGCTGGCCAGCTTTCGCATCGTCGGCAAGCCGGTGGATGATAGCCACGATTACGGGCACGGAAAATTCGAGACCCTGGCCAGCAATTTTGTGGGCGCGACGCTGCTATTGGTGGGACTGGGAATTCTATTTTCCGGGGGAGAGAAAATTTATTCCGCGTTCCGGGGAGAAATCCTGCCGCAGCCGGGATGGATCGCCCTGCTGGCGGCCGCGGTTTCGATAGCGCTCAAGGAATTTCTTTATCGTTACCAGGCGGGGGTAGGCAGGCGGATCAACAGCAGCGCGGTCGTCGCCAACGCCTGGCATCACCGCTCCGATGCCCTGTCTTCTATCGCCACCATGTTTGGCATCGCCGGGGCGATTTTTTTAGGAGAAAGCTGGCGGGTTTTAGACCCCATTGCCGCCATCCTGGTCAGCCTGCTGATCCTCAAAGTTGCGGTTCCCATTTTCTGGAGCAGTTTGAAGGAGTTATTAGAAGCCTCGCTGGACGATGATACGGAAAAGAATATCCTGGAAACGGCCGGTTCGGTGCCCGGGGTGATCGATCCGCACAACTTGAGAACCCGGCGGATTGGCAGCTACGTGGCCGTGGATATTCACATCCGGGTGGACAAATCCCTGAACATCGTGGAAGCGCACGATATTTCACGAAACGTGGAGCTGAAGCTGAAAGATTACCTGGGGGAGGAGTCGTTTATCTACGTGCACGTGGACCCGGCGGAGGGGTGAGCGGCATCCTCTAAAAAGAAGAAGTACACTATTTTTAATTGGCAATTGCCAATTACCAATTGACAATTGTCAATGATGAATATCTGACAGGGTCAGGAAGAATGAAGCTCAGAGGAGATAAAAGGCATTGGGGTAGTGGCGAATCTGGTGCTGCTCCTCGCTGCCGTCCACGATTATGGCGTCGAAGCGGTAGTTGGCTTCCAGCCCGGGGTTTTGCTGGATGAAGTGGGAGGCGATTTTATAGAGCTGGCGCTGCTTGGAAGGCGTAATACGCTCCTCCGGGGGGCCAAACGCGGCGGACCTGCCGGTTTTTACCTCCACGAATACTATCCAGTCCCCCTCGCGGGCAATGATGTCAATTTCACCCCGCTCGGCGCGGAAATTGCGCATCAGGATGGTAAATCCCTTTTCGATGAGAAAGCGAACCGCGACTTCCTCTCCCCATTTACCGAAGTCTTTGCGGGATTGAGCCATTTGTTGAGTTTGGAGTTTGGAGTTTCGAGTTTTGGGTTTCGGGTTGCGAGTTGGGGTAACTCTAAACCCGAAACTCGCAACTCGAAACTAAAATTCATCCCATTTGCAGCCGGTAGGCCTTCATGGTGTTCTTGAGCAGCATGGCAATGGTCATCGGGCCGACCCCGCCCGGCACCGGGGTGATGTAGCCGGCTTTTTCCGCCGCTTCTTCGAACGCCACGTCGCCCACCAGGCGATAGCCCTTCGGGTTCGGCGCTTCCACGCGATTCACCCCCACGTCGATCACCACCGCGCCTTCCTTCACCATGTCCCCGCGAATCAATTCCGGCTGGCCGATGGCCGCGACCAAAATATCCGCCTGGCGGGTAAAACGGGAAATATCCCCCACGGCGGAGTGCGCCACGGTGACTACCGCGTTGGCGTGGGGATGTTTTTGCATCAACAAATTGGCGAGCGGCTTCCCGACGATGTTGCTCCGCCCCACGATGACCGCGTGTTTGCCAACCGGGGAGATGTTCTGACGTTTCAGCAATTCCATGATCCCGGCGGGAGTGGCCGGCTCAAAAATCGGCGCCCCCATGGCCAGCCGCCCCACGTTGAAGGGATGGAAGCAGTCCACGTCCTTCTCCGGGGTAATGGATTCGATGATTGTTTCGGTATTGATATGCTTTGGCAGGGGCAACTGCACTAAAATCCCGTGAAACGTTTCATCGCGGTTGAGTTGGGCGATGCGTTCCAGAAGCTGCGATTCGGATACGCTCGCGGGGAGGGTTTCGGTAATGGAGTGAATCCCGGCCTCTTCACAAGCTTTGCCTTTACTGCGCACGTACACCTGGGAGGCCGGATCGTCTCCCACTAAAATCACCGCCAGCCCCGGGGGCCGGTCGCGCGGTTCGAGCGCGGCGACCTCTTCCCGCACCTCTTCGCGAACCCGGGCGGCGATGCTCTTTCCGTCAATGATCTGCGCCTTCATTGAATAGTTCCGCTTTGCTGGTATTCAAACGATATATTCGCGACGCTTTCCCCGCGGCGTCATCGATGTCGATTACCACTCCGTTCAAACGCATATTGCCTTTTGCGACGGCGTAATACACGTAAGATTGCAGCAAGAAGCGTTCGATGGCGCGGGGAGTTTCCATACCGATCACCGAATCCATCGGGCCGGTCATGCCGGCGTCGGTGATGTAAGCGGTTCCGTTGGGGAGGATGCGTTCGTCCGCGGTTTGCACATGGGTATGCGTGCCGATGACCGCGGAAACTTTGCCGTCGAAGTGCCAGGCCAGGGCTTGTTTCTCCGCGGTGGCTTCGGCGTGGAAATCCACGACGATTAGAGGGGTTTCGCTGCGCAGCCGCCGGATTTCTTTTTCCCCGCTGCGGAACGGGCAATCAATCGAATACAAAAAACTTCTTCCCTGGAGATTCAGCACCGCGATTTTACGCCCGTCCGGCAGCCTGAAGATATTGGAACCGATTCCTAAATTCCCCTCGGGATAGTTATGGGGGCGCAAGAGGAAACCGGCGTGATCCACCAACACTTCCCGTTTGCGCTGGTCCCAGATATGATTGCCGGAAGTGATACACCCCACCCCGCTCTCTTGCAGGCGCTTTACCTGTCTGGCGGTAATTCCCTTCCCTTTGTCGGTGTTCTCGCCGTTGACGATGGTGAACTCAATTTTGTGGTCTAAGCGAAGGCGCGGGAGCAAGTCTAAGGTTAATTCCAGCGCATCTTCACCGACGATGTCTGCAATGAACAAAATTCGCATTACTTTTGCCTTCTAACTTCTCCCTTTTTCCTTATGTCGCGTATCCAAAAGCCCGGTATTCCCGGATCACGGTCACCTTGATCTGGCCGGGGAATTCGATGTTCATCTGGATTTTTTTGGCAATCTCCCGCGCTAACTCCCGCGCCTGGAGGTCATCCACCTTGTCGGTTTCCACAATGATCCGCACTTCCCGCCCGGCTTGAATGGCGTAAGACTGTTTCACGCCGGCAAACTGGCGGGCGATCTGTTCCAGCTCATTCATCCGTTTAATAAAGCTCTCCAGGGATTCCCGGCGAGCCCCGGGCCGGCTGCCGGAAATCTTGTCCGCCGCCGCCACCAGCAAGGTGATCGGGGAGATCGCCTCCCGGTCGTCATGGTGCGCTTCCGCCGCATTGACCACTACCGGGTTTTCATTGAATTTCCTGAGCAGATCCGCTCCCAATTGCGCGTGGTCGGCTTCGGAGAGGCTCTCCAGACCTTTGCCGATATCGTGGAAAATACCGGCCCGCTTGGCTAATTTTACATCCAGCCCCAATTCCCCGGCCATGATTCCGCACAGGTAGGCCACCTCTTTGCAGTGGTTCAGCACGTTTTGCCCGTAGGAGGTGCGGTATTTCAGCTTTCCTAACACTTCCGCAAGCTCCGGGGCGACCCCATGGATGCCCATTTCCAGCAACGCCTGCTCCCCGGTTTCCCGCAGCGATTCTTTCATCTCCTGGGCGGTCTTATCGACCACTTCTTCGATGCGGGCGGGATGGATTCGCCCGTCGAAAATCAACTTTTCCAGGGCGATTTTGGCAATTTCGCGGCGGTAGGAGTTGTAAGAGGAGAGCACTACTACTTCGGGCGTGTCGTCGATAATGACGTCCACCCCGGTAATCATTTCAAATGCCCGGATATTGCGGCCTTCCCGGCCAATGATCCGCCCCTTCATATCATCATTGGGAAGGGTAATGACCGATACGGTGGATTCTACCGACTGCTGCGCGGAGATCTGCTGGATCGCCTGCACGATGATTTCCATCGCTTTGCGGCCGGCTTCCAGGCGAATTTGTTCCAGCAAATTGTGCGCGTTTCGCATCCCTTCCTCCCGGGCCGCATTCTCCATATCTTTCAGCAAGATTTGCTTGGCTTCTTCCCGGGTCAGGCCGGAGATCTCTTCTAACTTTCGAATCTCTTCCGTGATTTGTTGGTTTAGTTCCGCAGTCTTCTGCCTGATATAAGTATCTTTATCTTTTAACTGCTTTTCCAGAAAACCAACTTCTTTTTCCTTCTTGGCGACATATTCCCCTTTACGATCTATGTCAACCTCTTTCTGGTCCAATTCCCGCTCTAACTGCCGCAGATGGGTACTCTTTTTCTCGAACTCATGTTCTAATTTTTGCTTCTGGTCATATATATCTTCCTGGGCTTCGACCAGTTTTTCTTTCTTTAATGTTTCCGCCTCTTTCTCTGCATCTGCGATAATCGTTTTTGCCGATTTCCTGGCATTTAGAAGGGTTTTGTCCGAGGTCATTTTCAGGAACAGAAAGAGCCCGCCGCCGCCAACCAGGATGCCCACCAGTAGCGCGATGCCCCAGTCCATTATTTTCACCTCCGGTTATTTGCAATTGGAGTATGATGCGCAAAGACCCCAGTTTAGTGTTTCGGTTTGAAACGTGAAGCGTAAAACGTGATCAATAAGCAGGTTACCTTATACATCCCTCACGTTTTACGTATTACGTTTCACGCATTACGTTTTTCGTTTCGCACCTTCCTCTTCCTCCTCCAAATAAAAAAATCCCTGCGCCGCCTGGTGGCTTTGAAAAAGAACCGTTATGAACACGGTGGGTGTCTGCCTAAACGGATCATGCTTCCTTCTGCAAGGAAGGCCTGCAATAGACGCCTAGAGTCAAACTCCCTTTTTCATGGTGTTGGTTCTTTCCAAATACAACACCAGGGCCGGGGCAGGGATTATTCCGACACTTCTACGTATCGTCTTACATGCTTATCTACGTTGTCGCAAAGTTCCTTACTTTTGACTTCGATACCTTCGAATATTTTCAGCGTATGCTCGTACTGGTTCTTTAATTGAAAATACTCATCAGCAATATTCAGCGCCACTAACACAGCAATCTTGGTTTGCGACGTGACATTGGTGTTATCAAACAATCGTTGAATCTTTTCGTCCACGTATTTCGCGATTTTTTTGACATATTCAGGATCTTTGTCGGATTTTAGCGAATAATCGGTTCCAAAAATTTGCACCTTTACGGCATTTCTGGCAGTTGAATCGTTCATATTCGTTTCTATTTCATCCTGAAAAATGTCATCACCAAAATAATATTATAGTTCGATCTTTTCAAGTTTGACTGCAAGGCGTTCCATTTTGTTTTTTATGAGTCTTTCTCTCTCCTTTAGTAGTTTATTCTCTTTTCTCAGGTTTTGAATTTCGCTCTCTAATCCGGAAATCCGCTGCGAAAAATGGCTTCCCCGGTATTGCTCCAACTCCTTGCGCAAATCCTGGTTTTCCTGCTCCAGGGTAGATAATATCTCCAGCAATTTGTTTAACCTGGCGGACAGCAGGCTGAAGGATGAAGGTTCTTTCGCCATGGTTTCCTACGACCTGAGACGCGCTCCGAAGGTTTTTTCCAACGCTCGCAAGATATTATCTATCGCTTCGTTAACTTCATTTTCGGTTAAGGTTTTTTCATTCGCCTGAAAAATAAGCCGGAAAGCGAGGCTCTTCTTTCCCGGGTCGATCTGTTTTCCGCTGTACACATCGAAAACAAACGCCCTTCGCAGGTATTTTCCCCCTTCTTTTTCGATGGCGCTGATCAAATCTTCCGCCGCCCTCGCCCGCTCGATGACCACCGCGAGGTCGCGCTCTACGGCGGGGAATTTGGGAATCTCCCGGTATTTCTTTTTCACCCGGGTCAGGTCATAAATTTTTTGGAGATCAAGCTCCGCAACATATACCGGGGTTTCAATATCGAAATGTTTTTGCAGGTCGTTGCGAACTTTTCCGAGATACCCGATCTCCTCTTTCCCGGCTAAAATTCTGGCCGCCTGACTTTCAACGGCAAAGTTATCATAAGCAATAAATCCAAGATTGTCAAGTGAAATTTTGCCCGCAAAGCCTTGAATAAAGCCCTTAATATCATAGAAATCAAAAAGCTGGCGATCGGAATGCCAGGCGCTTCCTTCCCGCAAACCGGCCAGGGCCAGGGCCAGCCGATACTCTTCCCGGGGCTGCCGGGTAATG
Organism: Calditrichaceae bacterium; assembly: GCA_013360445.1. Classification (GTDB taxonomy): domain Bacteria; phylum Calditrichota; class Calditrichia; order RBG-13-44-9; family J075; genus JABWBP01. Next base: position 20,387 of record JABWBP010000045.1, read on the forward strand.
TCCCCGGGATGGTAAAAAATCTTGTTGATTTCGAAGATCGCCAGGTCGCCGGCCTGCCGGTTGAGGTTCCATTGCAACACCCCCATCAGGCTGGGAACCAGGCTGTTGCGCATTCCGTCCATTTCCGGGTTGATGGGATTCAAAATCGGGTAAATCGGCTGCCCGGTCAATTTTTCCCACACCCGGGAATTGATCATGCTGTTGGTGACCACCTCCTGCAATCCCATGCCGGTCAAAATATTCTTCAGCTCATCTAAATAATCATCAAAGGGGTTGAAAACGGTTTGATAGGGGATGGCGGTCTTTTCAGAGACCGGGATTTTGTCATAACCGTAGCGCCGGGCGACCTCTTCCGCAATATCCGCGGTTCGCTGCACGTCCGGGCGGAAGGTCGGAACTACGACTTTTCCATTCCGTACCGTCAGTTCGATTCCCGCCAGCAGCGTTGCCATCTCCTCCGCGGTAAGCGCCGTTCCTAACAGTTTATTGATTTGCCCGGTTTTGAGGTCGATTTCCACCGGGTGAATGGCGCGGGGGTAATTGTCCACCGCTCCCCGGCAAACTTCCCCGCCGGCCAGTTCCGCCATCAGTTGAACGGCGCGCGACTGGGCGTAAATGACCCCGTTCGGATCTGCCCCGCGCTCGAAACGCTGCGACGCTTCGGAATTGATGCCTAAGTAGCGCACGCTCCGCCGGATGCTCTCCGGCTGGAAATAGGCGCTTTCTAAGAGGATATTGGCGGTTTTGGGGTGCACTTCCGAATTCAGGCCGCCCATGATACCGCCGATGGCCACGGGGCGCGCCGCATCGCAAATCAGCACCGTTCCCCGGCGCAGCTCCCGTTTTTTCTCGTCTAAGGTGATGAACAACTCCCCGTCTTCGGATTCCCGCACGATGATTTTGCCCCCTTCCAGCAGGTCGTAATCGAAGGCGTGCAGGGGATGGCCGGTTTCCATCATCACGTAGTTGGTAATATCCACGATGTTGTTGATGGAGCGCATCCCCACCGCTTCCAGTCGCCGCACCATCCAGTCCGGGGAAGCGCCGATCTTCACGCTGCGAACCAGGCGGGCGGCGTAGCGGGGGCAGCTCTCCGGGGAGAGAATTTCCACTGCCACGCTGTCCGAGGCGGGTTCGGAAATTTCCGGAAACCGGGGCTCCGGAAGCTGCAAGCGCTTTCCGGCAATCGCCGCCACTTCCCGGGCGATCCCGATGTGGGAAAGCGCGTCCGGGCGGTTTGGGGTAACGCTGAGATCAATCACGTAATCGGTTTCGAAGCGCAGCGCCTTCGCCAGCGCCTCCCCGATGGGCAGATCCTCCGGCAGCACCCAGATTCCTTCGGAGTCATCCTCCAGGCCGAGTTCCTGGCGAGAGCAGATCATTCCTTGCGAACTCACCCCGCGAATCTTTGCTTTTTCGATGGTTAACCCGATCGGGAGCCGGGCCCCGATTCTCGCTACCGGAACCACCTGCCCTTCCGCCACGTTGGGCGCGCCGCAAATGATCGCCAGCGGCTCCGCTTCGCCCACCGTTACGGTGCAGACGGTCAATTTATCTGCGTTGGGATGTTTCTCCTTTTTGAGCACCTTTCCCACCACCACGCCGGGATAATCCAGCCGTTTTTCCGATACATCTTCCACTTCGAAGCCGGCCAGGGTCAGTTTTTCCGCTAAAGTCCGGGCGTCGAAATCGAACTCCACAAACTCTTTCAACCAACGATAGGAAATCTTCATGGCATTTTTCTACGGTTAATGTTCATGTCGGCGCATGGCGCATAGGGTATAGCGCAGAGTGCGGAGCGTAAAGAGTAGAGGTGAGGATTGCTCTGCCCATGCACTATACGCCATGCCCTATGCTCCATGCTCTATGCGCCTAAAACTGCCTCAAAACCCGCATATCATTATCGAACAGGGTGCGAATATCGCTGATCCCGTATTTGTTCAGGGCGATGCGGTCGATGCCCATTCCGAAAGCCCAGCCGCTGTATCTCTCCGGATCGATGCCCACCCCTTCCAACACGTTGGGGTGTACCATTCCGCAGCCCAACAGCTCCATCCAGCGCCCGCCTCTGCTGGATTCCCACCAGATATCCATCTCCGCACTCGGCTCGGTAAAGGGGAAAAAGCTGGGACGAAACCGCGCCCGCAGGTCTTTTTTGTGGAATAACTGCTGCGCAAAGACCGACAAAACCGCCTTCAGATCGCCCATAGTGACGTTTTCATCCACGCAAAGCCCTTCTACCTGGTGGAAAAAGGGGGAGTGGCTGGCGTCCGGGGTATCCCGCCGGTACACCCGCCCCGGCGCAATGATCCGCACCGGGGGTTTCTGGTTCAGCATGGTGCGGATTTGCACCGGCGAGGTATGGGTTCGCAAGACCAGCTCTTCGGAGATATACAGGGTATCCTGCATATCCCGGGCCGGGTGGGTTTTGGGAATGTTCAGGGCCTCGAAGTTGTAGTAATCGGTTTCCACTTCCGGGCCGTCGGCCACGGCAAACCCCAACCGCTCGAAGATGGTCTTGATCTCTTCCCGCACCAGGGTGACCGGATGCTTGCGCCCGATCCGCGGGATTCTCCCCGGCAGGGTCAAGTCGATCTGGTCTTCCCGGCTCGCCGCGGAATAGCGGGATTTTTTCTCTGCGATGGCCTGTTCCGCCAGGGAGCGTAATTCGTTCAACAATTTGCCAATTTCCGGGCGCTGTTGCGGCTCTACCTGTCCCAGGCCGCGGAACAGTTCGGTCACGTGGCCTTTTTTGCCCAGGTAGCGCACCCGGAAATCCTCCATGGATTTAGCATCGTTGATGGCGTCTGCCTCTTGCAGCAGCTGCGCTTTTACTTTTTCGATCTGTTCTTTCATAACGCGTTCCTTCCAGGCGTAATACGTAAAACGTAATACGTAATGGAGCACTTGCCCCGTAATGCGTATTTCGTATTCCGTTTTTATTACTCATTACGTGTGTGCCCCGTCTTTCCATCGCACAAAAAAAATAGGAATTGAATCCAGGATCCAATTCCTATCTTTCAAAGAAAAGTCGATTCAGGCCAGGAATTATTAACCAGCCACCTGCTCGACCAGGGACTTAAACGCTTCCGGCTCGTGCATGGCCAGGTGGGCAAGGGACTTGCGGTTCAAATCGATGTTCTTGTCCTTCAGCCCTTTGATGAACCGGGAGTAGGTAATTCCGTTCAGCCGGCAGGCGGCGTTGATGCGGATAATCCACAATTCCCGGAATGTGCGTTTTTTCGCTCGCCGGTCGCGATAAGCATAGCGCAGGCTTTTTTCTAACTGGTCTTTGGCAACCGTGTACAGTTTACCCCGGCTCAGGCGATAGCCGCTGACCATTCCCAAAAGTTTTTTATGCCGCCGTTTGGCGGCAACATTGTTTTTTGCGCGTGGCATTTCTGATACTCCGTTTCGTTAATGTCTTTGCTTAAATTTTCCCGGGGCGAACATTTTAGCTTGACAATGTTAAATTTTAAAAATCTTAGACAGGATGAACAGGATTAACTGGATAGATATGAGCAAAATGATCAACCCCGCAAGGCCGGGATAAATAATCCTGTTTTATCCCGTAAATCCCATCAAAAAAATCCTCATTTAACATTGTCAGGTTAGTTCAATCCCCCGATTAAAAACTACTCTTGCAACATGGCTTTCACGCGCGGAACGTCCGCCTCGTGAACGTATTTGTATTTGCGAAGCTTCCGTTTCCGTTTGGGGGATTTTTTGGTCAAGATGTGGCTCTTGAAACTTCGCCGAAGTTTGATTTTTCCGGTTGCCGATACGCGAAAACGCTTTTTCGCCCCCCGGCTGGATTTCATTTTAGGCATATTGCAATCCTCTCGCTTTCTGATGACATCTTTTGGTTCAATAAACCATACTCTCCTACGCTTGACAGGTTCGCCGGATCGCAGGTCGGGGAAACGATCCGCCGAAAAAGGTAAACGCCATAACCGGGCGGTTCCGGTCAAGTTTTGGGATTCATGATCATAATCATACGCCGCCCTTCCATTTTTGCCGGCGCCTCCGGGACGCCGACGTCGGAAAGGATTTCGGTCGTTTTATCTAAAATTTCTTTGCCCATTTCCTTATAGGCTAATTCCCGCCCGCGGAAGATCACGGAAAATTTTACCTTATTGCGCTGTTCCAAAAACTTGCGGGCCTGTTTCAGCTTCGTTTCCAGATCGTGCGTATCGGTTTTGGGGCGCAGACGGATTTCCTTGATCGAGGGGGCGTGCTGCTTTTTTTTGCTCTCTTTTTCCTTTTTGCTCTTTTCGTACAGGTGTTTGCCAAAATCCATAATCTTGCAGACCGGCGGGGTGGAATTGGGAGAAACCTCAACCAAATCCAGGCGGTAACTTTCCGCTTTTTGCAAGGCTACTTTGGTTGGCAGAACGCCTAATTGTGCTCCGTCAGGGCCAATCACCCGAACCTGGGGAACTTTGATCTGGTCGTTGATCCTGGTGATTTTGTCTCTACTGATGAGAATCTCCTATCTTTTTATTGAACTTATTTTTTGGATTCGATTTCTTGCTGCGCCAGGGTGATGAACGCCTCCAGGCTCATGGCCCCTTTGTCGCCCTCGCCTTTGTGGCGCACGGATATTTGCCGGTTTTCGATCTCTTTGTCGCCGATGATCAACATGTACGGAATCTTTTGAAGCTCCGCTTCCCGGATTTTGAATCCCACTTTCTCGTTGCGCCGGTCGAATTCCACCCGGAGGTTTTTCTCCTTCAATTTCCGGTAAAGCTGCCCGGCATATTCGTGATGCCGGTCGGTAATGGGCAGCACCACCGCCTGCACCGGGGCCAGCCAGAGCGGGAAATGGCCGGCGTAATGCTCGATCAAAATGCCGAAGAAGCGTTCCAGCGAGCCCATCAAGGCGCGGTGAACCATAATCGGCTGATGCGGTTTGCCGTCTTCGCCGATATACTCCAGGGCGAACCGCTCCGGCAGGTTGAAATCCACCTGCACCGTGGAGCACTGCCAGGCGCGCCCTAACACGTCCTTAATTTTGATGTCGATCTTGGGGCCGTAAAACACCCCTTCTCCGGGATCCACCTGGTAATCGATCCGGCGAACTTCCAGGGCGTTCTTCAACGCTTCCGTAGCTTTATCCCAGTTTTCCACCGTACCGACGTATTTCTCCGGGCGGGTGGAAAGATACACTTCGTACTCTTCGAATCCAAAGGTTCGCAGAATATAAAAAACCAGGTCTAACACGTTAACGATCTCGTCGGTCAACTGCCCCGGGGTGCAGAAGATGTGCGCGTCGTCCTGGGTGAAGCCGCGCACCCGCATCAACCCGTGCAGCACGCCGGAGCGCTCGAAGCGGTACACCGTGCCTAATTCCGCGTAACGGATGGGCAAATCCCGGTAGCTGCGCAGGTGGTTTTTATAAATGGTCAGGTGGAAAGGGCAGTTCATCGGTTTGAGCTGGTATTCCACCTCTTCCAATTCCATGGGGGAGAACATATTCTCCCGGTAGAACCCGGTATGCCCGCTGGTCTCCCAGAGGTTCAGCTTGGCAGTGTGGGGGGTATAGATAATTTCATAGTCGTGCTTGTAGTGTTCTTCCACCCAAAAATCTTCCATGACCCGGCGGATGCGCGACCCTTTGGGGTGCCAGAGAATCAAACCGTTGCCGATGCTCTCCTGGATGGAGAAGAGGTCTAACTCCTTGCCTAACTTGCGGTGATCGCGCTTTTTCGCTTCTTCGATGCGCCGCAGGTGCTCTTCCAACATCTCTTTTTTGGGATAATTGGTGCCGTAAATACGCTGGAGCATCTGATGGCGCTCGTCGCCCCGCCAGTAAGCCCCCGCCACGCTGAGCAGCTTGAAATTCTTGCCCAGGTACCGGGTGGAGGGAACGTGCGGGCCGCGGCAGAGATCGGTGAATTCCCCCTGGGAATAAGAGGTGATCAGATTCTCGTCGGGAAGATCGTTGATCAACTCGATCTTCAAATCCTCGTGGGTATCTTTGAAGAATTTCAGGGCTTCTTCCCGGCTCAACACCCGGCGCTGGATGGGATAATCCGCATCCACCGCCTTGGCCATTTCCGCTTCCAATTCCGCAAAATCTTCCGGGGTAATGGGGCGGTCGAGCTGGATGTCGTAGTAAAAACCGCTGTCAATGGGGGGACCGATCCCCAATTGCGCCCGGGGGAATTTGCGCTTGATCGCCTGGGCCATCAGGTGCGCGGTGCTGTGCCAGAAAACCTCTTTCCCTTCATCATCGGCGAAGGTAAGAATGCGGATTGCCCCGTCGGTTTCCAGGGGCCGCCAGAGTTCCACGACCTTATCATTGAATTTCACCGCGACCGCCTCTTTGGCCAGCCGCCCGCCGATTTCCTTGACGACGTCGTTCCCGGTAACGCCGGCCGGATATTCTTTCCGGCTGCCATCCGGGAAAGTAATTTGAATACGCTTGTCCATATAAAACACCAGAACACCCTAACACTTAAACACTCGAACACTGCTTTTATAAATTAAACAAAGCCACGAATGAACCATTCGTGGCTGCGGTGAGTGGGGCGAGCCAGGATCGAACTGACGACCTCCACGATGTCAACGTGGCGCTCTAACCAGCTGAGCTATCGCCCCAAAACCACGTAAAAGCGGCGAAAAATTTAAGGGTTGACCCTGCGAAATGCAAGGATTAATTAAAAACAAATGACAAAGAACCGCCGGTATCTCAAGTAATCTATGGCTTTTAAAAAGAAGCTACTTGACTGCTCTCACCAGGGCGGAGGTCTTTTGCTGAATTCAGCGGCCGGTTTTGTTATTTACTCTGGAGACGCTCATCCCCACCCAAACGGCAACACCAGGGCCCGACGTATCAAGCCCCGGTGTCCCACCGAATATATTAGAAAGAACCTTCTTAGCAGAGGGCAGGCTGATGACCCACAAATTATCGTTCAGGCCCTCGGCAAGCATTTATTGGGATTTGTGATCATCCCGGCATATATGATAAACCACCGGCGGCTGTTTGGGTGCGCTTTGAAGAAGAATCATGGCATCGAAGCAGGGTGGAGTATCAGGATAATTCCTGAGCAAGAACTCTTTTAATGGAGATAGATCGAATTTGCGCACCTGAGTAACCCACTGATCGCAAGGGTCATTAACGGGAGTGTGAAATACTTCGCCCGAAATTTGAGGCTGATCAGTATCTTCAAATGTGGTGGACACTACCAGCTTAAATTCATGGGGTACACATCCCCCGGTATAAGACAGGGTTATTGCCAATATATCACCCTCGATTGCAGACTGTTCCAGGTCAAAATAATCCGTCGGCCAATCCGGAAGAGCGGGAAGCAATATACACTTCGGAATATTGGCATCAGCGTCATCATCCGCAACCACCGCCAACGAATTATATTCCTCCCCGGCTTGCAGGGGTAAAACCGCAGCAGATCCGCTTTGCTCACGGTTGTCTGGATACTTCAGCGGGTTTTGGGTTTGCTCCTGGCAACTGCTGATAAGAAACGCCATCCCCACTATGAACATCACGATTATATTTTTCATGATGCACTCCTTAATATAATGGATTGAACATTGAATGATTTAGTGTTTAAGGAACCCGGTTTTTTGGAACCGTTCCTTTACTTTAAGTACGCCATCTTCCTCACCGCGCTAAACTCTCCCATTTGAATCCGGTAAAAATAGATTCCTGAAGACAGCAGGTTGCCGTCGCCATCTTTCCCGTCCCATACCGCAGAGTATTCGCCGGTTGTTTGATAGCCATCTGCCAGTGTTTTAACCAGTTGGCCCAATGCGTTGTAAATTTTCAGCTCGACCTGGGATGGTTTCAGAAGCGAATACTTAATGGTGGTCACAGGATTAAACGGATTGGGATAGTTCTGGTATAACCGGAACGTTTTCGTAAGATGATCTGCATGATCGGCAATACTCGTAATGGTAGTATCGGGCATCGGGTTGCGCGTAAAGAAATTCCAAATCTCCGAGCTTCCATTTATATCATAGTTGGTGTTGCCTAAAATTCCCGGGATATAGGGTCCTCCGGGCCAGGCATGCCCCCCGTTGTTTATCCGGTAAAAAAGAACCTCAGCAGAGTCACAATCAACATACTCAATCAGCGTAACCGTACAATTATCTGCGGTGTTAATATCGGGCAGCTCGGTAACAATGGAATCCAAACAATTGTTATGCGAGGCCCAGAACAAGGGGATTGTCGGAGCAGAGGGAGTAAAATTGGGGAAGCCGGTAAAAGGATAAATCGGATCAGCGGTGCCGTGCATAAGCAGGGTAGAAAATGGCCTTTCTACGTCACAGGAGTCTAATAGATTATAGCTCATAAGGCCTGACACGCCAGCCACGGAAGCAATTCTATCAGGCAGTTTGCAAGCCAGGTAGAATACCATCTCAGAGCCATTTGACCAGCCGGTGGTATGGACTCGCTCCAATTCAACTCTGAAATCGGCATCGACGTGATCAATCAAACTATCAGTGAAGGCAACGTCATCGTGGCTGGCGTTATACAATCCCGGTATATTCCAGCCAGTGCCGGAAACGCCAGATACAAGGTCTTGGACTACCAGTCCTTGCGGGTATGCAACCAGGAAATGCGCCGTATCCGCTATGAAATTCATTTTGGAGTGAACACTCATTTGTAATGCTGCGCTGCTGGTGAATCCGTGATAATTAATGACCAATGGCCAATCTCCTTCACTGGTGTTATAGGCAGCCGGTACATATAACAGGTATTGGCGCAAAACTCCATCATGCACAAAACTCCTGGTGTGTACTACCCCGCCCTGCCCATATATAGCGGAAACAAGAAGGAAGAAGAACAAGAAGGAAAGAATTATTCCCTTCTTTATGCCCGCCGGGTTTCCTGTTATGGAAGCGCCGGCCATCAGTTTGGCAGGGAACAGAAATTGTTTATTGTGAAGAAATGATTTCATATTGGCCTCCTTATAAATGGTTTATTGAACCGATACTTTATTGAACACTGCCAACGGCTTTAACAATGCTGCGATAATGTAAATAAAATGAAACAGATTTGGCTAACGCTGGCGGGACAAAGATGCCCGGCGGCGGGACATGTGGGGGGGATTATATGGTTGGATGGTTGGATGGCTGGATGGTTGGATGGGTGTGGGGATAAATTTTTTGAATCCATTGATATTAAATGAAACGCAGACTATTTTGATGGGCATGAATGATCGGATGGAAAAATTTCAAGCGGTCCTGAAGGCGTTAAGCGAATGTGAAGTAGATTATATTTTGATTGGTGGTCTGGCAGTGGCTTACCACGGCGTACCAAGATTCACGGAAGATATTGATATCTTTGTTAAAAGAAACCCTGACAACATATCCAGGTTGAAAAATGCCCTTCGTACTGTATTTGATGATGAATCTATTGACGAAATCACCTATGATGACCTCGTAGAATATGCCGTTGTTCGCTATGGAACGCCGGATAATTTTTATATCGACGTGATGGATCGAATCGGCGAAGCTTTCTCTTATGAGGACCTTGATTATGAGGCCATCGAGGCGGAGGGGATTCAGGTCAGGGTTGCGACCATTGAAACCTTGATCAAGCTAAAAAAAGGAACTTTTCGGGAAATTGATAAATTTGATGTGGCAATGCTGAAAGCAAAACTTAGGGAAAGAAAATAATGCCGGTTTACAAATACAGATCATTTCAAGACGCTCGAGAACACCTAAAGGAACTTCAGCCGCTATATCCACTCCGGAGATTATCTAATCTTCAAGAACTTCTTTACGCTTTAAAGCCCCAAAAACCCTGCCAACAGGGCATCTTCAAGTTCAAAACCCTGGAGGAAGCAAATAAACATCGAATGGCTGGATGGTTGGATGGTTAAATGGCTGGATGGTTAGATGGATAGTTTTTGATTGGTAAGTTTGATAAGGCCGTTGATTTCTTTGGGGAGTAAGGACAATTGTTGATAAATATGGTCGTATTCCTCCGGTTTTAATAGATTGCGAACTTTGGATTTTTCATTCCAGTCAAAGGACTCTTTTACAGACCCGAAACTGTATCTATAAAATTTTACTTTAGGGCTTTCGCCCTTTTTATTGTACCACTGAACGCTAATGTGTTTCAATAACTCTGTGCGCTCAGTTGGGTACATTATTTTTTTCTGGCTCCCTTTATGGTACCTGCCAAACCCTTCTGCAATATTGGCCGAAATCGAATCCACCGCATCAACAAATTGCCTTCCAATGGTATTCTTCGCAAACTGATCCCATTTGATCACAATATCCCAAACATAATTTGATAGATGGAAAGCTATTTTGTAAGCGGAGATATCGTTTAGGGTGAGGTATTTACGTTCCATGATTTTGTTCCATAGTTTCATTGTTAAATGGTTGGATGGTTGAATAACAATTTAACCGTCCAACCATCCAACCATTCAGCCATCCAACCATCCAACCATTCAGCCATCCAACCATCCAACCATTTAACCATTCCCCTCATACTCCGACGGCGCCACCCCATACTCCTCCCGGAAAATTTTCGCAAAGTGGGCAATACTCTGAAAGCCTACTTCGTAAGCAATCTCCGTAACGGTGCCCGATTTTTGCTGAAGCAATTGCGCGGCGCGTTTGAGCCGCAAGGTGCGGATAAACTCCCGCACCGATTGCCCGGTGAGGGCGCGCAGCTTGCGGTTGAGATGGCGGCGGCTGACCCCGGCTTCCCGCGCCAGGTCATCGGTCTCGAAAGCGGGATCGTCGATATGGGCTTCCACCGCTGCTATCACTTTTTTGAGGAACGTCTCATCCATGGAGGTAACAGTAATTTCCGAGGGCTGAATCACCAGCTCTCGGCGAAAACGCTCTTGCAGCCGGCGGCGCTGCTCGATCAAGTTGCTGACCCGCACCCGCAGCTCTCTGGCGTCAAAGGGTTTGGTGAGGTAGTCATCCGCGCCGGTTTCCAGGCCCTCGATCTTGCTCTCCCCGGAGGCGCGGGCGGTCAGCAGAATCACCGGTATGTGGCTGGTGCGCTCATCGCTCTTTATCCTTTCGCAGAATTGAAAACCGTCCATATTGGGCATCATCACATCGCTGATGATCAGGTCCGGCGCGTGTTTGAGCGCCTGTTTTATTCCCTGGGCGCCGTCTTCCGCTTCCACAAGGCGGTAATACTCCGAGAGGTATCCCCGCATGTAGGCGCGCATGTCGGGGTTGTCTTCGACGATCAGGACGGTTTCGTTGGTTTCCGGGGGCTGTTGGGGCGAAGCATCCCTGGCAAATTCTTCGATATACATTTCCACTTTTCGCGAGCGTTGGGGCGAAGCATCCCCGGCAAATTCTTCAGTATAAATTTCAGCTTTCTGCAAGGGATGCTTCGCCCCTACGGTGATTTCACCACCAACAATTTCATCTGCCCGCAAATGTTCCTTCCCCAGCGGCAGGCGTACGGTAAAGACGCTGCCTTTGCCCACCTCGCTGGAAACCTCTATCGTTCCGTGGTGCAGTTCCACCAATTCTTTAACCAGCGCCAGCCCGATGCCGCTGCCCGGTAGAGACGTTGCATGCAACGTCCCTACCGTAGAAAAATCGCCGGCCTGGTAAAAACGGTCGAAAATATGCGGCAGGTCTGCGGGGGGAATACCGATGCCGGTGTCCCTCACCGTGATTTCTAACATCCCCCTCGGTCCCCCTTCAAAGGGGGAAGAAGCCGAAATTCCCCCCTTTGAAGGGGGACCGAGGGGGATGTACACCATCACACTGCCTCCCTCCGGCGTAAACTTCAAGGCATTGAACAGCAGGTTGATGATGATCTTTTCGTAATGCTCCCGTTCCAGGTAAACCATCAACGGCTCTTCCGGGCCATTGAATTGCAGCTTTATATCGCGCACGCTGGCCAGGGATTCAAAGGTCATGGTAAGCTGGCGGGTGAGGGCTACAATATCCTGCGGGCTGGCCTGCAAAACCATTTTGCCGGATTCTAATTTGGAGAGGTCTAAAAGCTGGTTGACCAGCCGCAGCAAACGATTGCAGTTGCGCAGGATCAGGTGGTACTGCTCGCGAAGGTCGCCCTTGAACTCCCCGGAAATCAGTTGCTTTACCGGCCCGCTGATCAGCGTCAGCGGGGTGCGGAATTCATGGGAAATGCTGGCGAAGAAGCGCGATTTCATACGATCCACTTCCTGAAGTTTCTCCGCTTCTAAATGTTCTATTTGCAGGTCGTGCTTCAGGCGCTGGCGATTCAGTTCGTAACGGCGGCCGCTATACAGCAGCGCCAATGCAAGCAGCGCGTATAGGGCGTATGCCCACCAGGTTCTCCACCAGGGCGGGTGAATGATGATCTTTAACGAAACGCCATCTTCATTCCAGACGCCGTCGTTATTGGAGCCTTTTACCCGAAGATTATAGTTGCCCGGCGCCAGGTTGGTAAAAGTAATGGAGCGTTGATTGCCCAAATAAACCCATTCCTCTTGAGCGCCTTCTAATTTGTAGGCATACTGGTTTTTTTGCGGGTTTCGGAAATTGAGAGCCACAAATTCAAAGGTGAGCGTTTGGTCGTCGTAAGCGAGTTCGATTTGCTGCTTCTCGGAAATTTGTTCGTCAACAACAGGCTCGTTACGGGTATAATGGGTAAATTTTGTAATAAACACCGGCGGGATGTAGGGATTATCCTTAATACTGTCGGGATGGAAAAAATCGATGCCGTTGCGGCCGCTAAAAAACATCTCCCCGCTGCTGTTTTTGCCGGGCGCGCCAAAACTAAAGGCGGCGTTCTGCAGCCCGTTTTCAACATAATAGTTTTTAAATGTTTCCGTGTGCGGATCGAATTTTGATAACCCGTTTACGCTGGCCAGCCATAAATTCCCTTGATTATCCTCCAAAATTCCATGAATCACGTTATCAGGAAGGCCGTCGCTTTCCGTATAATAGCGAAACTGCCCGCTGTCGCGCTCAAAGCGGTTGAGACCCCCGCTGGTAGCGATCCAGATCGCGCCGGTTTGATCTTCATGAATATCCCAGGTGATATTGTTGCTCAAACTATGGGGATTTTTCGGGTCATTTATGTAATGGCGGAACTGCCCGCGCTGGCGATCAAAGTGCTCAACGCCGCGGCCCCATGTTCCAACCCAGAGTATGCCGCTGCGGTCTTCAAAAACAAAGCTAAGGAGATTATGGCTCAGGCTGTGGGGATCATCGGGATCGTGGAGAAAATGGTCGAAGTTCTGGCGCTGGCGGTCAAAGCGGTTAAGTCCCCCGCCAAAAGTGGCAATCCAGATATTTCCGCTGCGGTCTTCATAGAATGCACTGAGGCGGTTGTGGCTTAAACTGTGAGGGTCATCGGGATTGTGGACAAAGCGGGTAAACGTTCTTCCGTCACTTTCCAGGCGGTTAATGCCCACGTCAGCGGTGCCGACCCACAACGTTCCGGCGCGGTCTTCATAAAGCGCCATAATAAAATTCTGGCTCAAACTGCGGGGATTCGAGGGATCGTGAACAAATTGCCGGAACCGCCCGCTTCGGCGATCGAATTGGTAAAGCCCGTCATACACGCTGCCGATCCAGAGCATGCCGCTGCGGTCTCCCAGGGTGGTATGAACGGGAAATTCGCTCTCGTTTCCGCGGCTTGGCGGATCCGGCGCTAAGTGATGAAACTGGTTCTGCCCGCGATCGAAACGGTTAATGCCGAACCCGCCGCCTTTTGCGCGCCTCCATAAGTCGCCGGCGCCAACCCAGAGCGCCCCGGCGCGATCTTCAACAATCGAGGTAATATAATTGGAACTCAGGCTGCGGGGATTCTCAGGATCGTGCATAATGCGGGTAAACTGCCCGCTGCTGCGATCCAGGATGTTCAGGCCCCCGCCCTCGGTGCCAATCCAGAGCGCGCCGGCGCGATCTTCATAAATCGCCCAGACAACATTATGGCTCAGGCTGCGGGGATTTCCGGGATCGTGGATAAACCGGGTAAAACTCTCCTGCTCCCGGTCAAAGCGGTTAAGGCCGCCATAAGTTCCGATCCAGAGCGTTCCGGAACGGTCTTCGTTAATCGAAGTGACGCCATTATCGCTCAAACTGTGGGAAGAATGGGGATCATGAAAGAAATGGGTAAAGCGTTCCTGTGTGCGGTCAATAAGGTTTAGCCCGTTATTGGTCCCAATCCAGAGGCTCCCGGAGCGGTCTTCGTAGATTACCCGGGCAGTATTATTGCTCAGGCTGCCGGCATTCGCCGGATCGTGCACAAAGCGGGTAAAGCGGTTCTGCTTTTGATCGAACCGCAGGAGCCCCGCGCTGGTGCCGATCCAAAACATGCCGGAAGGGTCTTCATAGATCGAATGGACTTGATTCACCACGCTGTTGGGGTTTTCCGGATCGCAGGGGAAGCGGGTAAACCGCCCGGCGGCGCGTTCGAACCGGTTGAACCCGTGGATCAGGGTGCCAATCCACAATGCGCCGGAGCGATCTTCATAGATGCACAGGATGTCGTCGCTGGATATTGAGGTGGTATCCCGCACATCGTATGTGTAAACGGTAAAGCGGTAACCGTCATATTTGTGCAGGCCCGTGCGTGTGCCAAACCACATAAAACCCTGGCGGTCCTGCAGAATACAGATTATACCGCTGTCGTGCACTCCCTGCTCAACTGCCAGATGTTCAAATTTGATATCGGGTTGTAAACCTCCAAATGTGCTACCGCTTTGGGCAAACAAAACGGCGGGAAGGAGACAGAAAAGAATCATTCCCCACAGAAAACCGATATTCAGAATTCTGGACATACTACACAGATTCCTTTGAGTTTATCAGCAAAACGCTGCCGGCAAAAAATTTTCTGAAAGCCAATGCAAGTATGAGCGATGAGAATATATCAACCGGATAAATTCTGATCAAGTAAATACCTTGTGGAAAATAATTTTTTTGCAAAGACCGGTAATCATTGGCAGCGGCACAGACCGTAAGCGGCATTTTCCCGATTTCACCTCCCCTCTCCGGGAGCTTTTTTTCTTCCATTTGCAATTTAGCGGGGTTTTTCTGTATAATCTCAGTGCCGCCTTTGGCAAGAAATTTTGCACCGTATCAATGGTAGGTAATCTGACAAGCATGAACTCCAACAATTCTCCGCTTTCGCAAATTCTGCGTCTCTTTTTCATTGCCGGGACCATTCTGGTTATCCCCCTTGCTTTTACCCGCGCTGCCATCGAGCCGGCGCTGCCGCTGCGCTTTGTGCTCCTGGCCGCTTTGCTGTTAGGGGTAATCACCTTTATTTCCTTTCGGTTTTCCCCCAAAAAGCCCCCTTTTGATTACGCCATTCTGCGCCGGGCCATTTTTCCCGTTTTTTTGATCTATCTTTTTTTCGCAGCGATTTCCCTGGTGCAGGGCGTCAATTTTGCCGAAGGTTTGTTCGATCTTCTGAAAATCGCCCTCTATTTCATATTCCTGTTCACGGCCACCCTGCTGCTGGTGCAGGATGAAACGATGCTGGCCGAGCTCAGCCGGGCTTTCGCCATTCTGGCCGCGGCGCTGTCGTTCATGGGTATTTGCCAGTATTTCGGCATCGCCTTCAGCAAATTGCCCGGGAATTACATCGTTTATGCCACCATGGCCAACAAGAATCTCCTTTCCGAAGCGATTTTCCTCACTTTTCCTTTTTTGCTCTTCGGCATTCTGAATTTTAAAGGCGCCTGGGCGCTTTTGAGCATGATGGCCATGATGCTGGCGGGGTTCGTGATCGGGGTGGCGCATACCCGGGCGGTCTGGGCGGCGCTGGCCGGCGCAACTTTAATTACCGCGGCGATAGCGTTTATCTTCGCCAGGCAGTTATCATTTCCGGCCAAATGGAAAACGCAACTGCTTCGCCGGTTATCCTACGCCGCCATCCTTTTTACCCTGGCGCTGCTGCTCTCCGCGCTGGCGCACTTTACCCGCACCATGCAAAGCGAAAGCATGAGCAAAGCGCTGGCCGGGGCAAATCTCCCGGTTTCCTCTATCGATGAGCGGCTGCGATTGTGGGAGAAAACGCTGCAAATGATCGCGGATCATCCCATCGGCGGGGTGGGGTTGGGAAACTGGAAAATCATGCTGCCCCGTTATGGGGCCGCAGGATTGCGCTCGGAAAGCGGGGAAATCCACTTCGTGCGCCCGCACAATGACTTTTTGTGGGTGTTTGCGGAGACCGGGGCGTTCGGTTTCCTCAGCTACCTGCTGATCTTCGGGCTGGTTTTTTATTATGCTTACCGCCTCCTCACGCAGGCGAAACAACCCGCTGCAAAAATTATCGCTTTGTTGATGATTTTTGGAATCAGCGGTTACGTGTTGATCGCGCTGGCGGCGTTTCCCCGGGAACGCATCGTTCAATCCTCCTTCCTGTTGCTGATGGTGGCCGTGGTCGTTTCTTTCTACCACGCTTCCGGCCCGTTGAAAAAGCCAATTGCTTCCCGCGCCGGGTTGGCAGTGAGTTTTCTTTTCATTGTAACGCTGGCTGCTTGCCTGATCGTGGGTTATTCCCGGCTGGTTTCGGAAATTCAGGTCAAAAAATCCCTGACCGCCCGTAAAGCCGGGCAATTCGAGCTGGAAATTTCGGAATTGAACAAAGCGGAGACCGCTTTCTACAATCTCGATCCGGCTGTAACCCCGGTGGCGCTCTTCCGCGCCACGGCGCAGGTGCGGATGAACCGTCTCGACCTGGCGTTACAGGATTTTCAGCAAGCCCTGAAAGCCCACCCCTACAACATGGTGGTGTTGAGCAACCTGGGAACCGCGTGCCAAAAGACCGGCCAGCCGGAGAGAGCGGTGGAGCTGTTCAACAAAGTATTGGAAATTTCTCCCCGGCACGAGCATACCTTGTTGAATCTGGCCGCGGTGTATTTCGAGATGGGCAAATTCTCCGAAGCCTACCAGGCCATCCAGCGCTGCGATCCCGACACCTGGAATCCCCGGGTGGCGGAGTACCGCAAAAAAATCGAAGCCAGATTGAATTTGCAACCTTAATCATTCGATGTCTATGAAACCCTCCAAACAGACCTCGCCCGGCGCGTTAGTCCGGAATATGTTTATCCTAACGATCCTGGTAATGCCGTTTGTGCTGGTTCGCTCCAGCCGCGAACCGGCGGTTTTGCCCCGCTACCTGCTCCTGGCGGGGATGCTGATTGCAGTGGTCGCCGCTTTGGTGGTGCAATTCTCCCGGAAAAAGCCCGGCCAGGATTACCGCCTGCTGCAACGGCTCATTTTTCCGGCATTTTTACTTTATATTGTTTTCGGCGCTCTCTCCCTGCCCGGGGCGATCAACCTGCCGGAAGCGTTGTTCGAATTATCCAGGATGATTCTTTTCGGAATTTTCTTCTTCATCTCCGCCTGGATATTAGACAACGACCGCCTGCTGCTCCCGCAGCTTTGCCGGGCGCTGATCATTGCCGCGGCGCTGCTGGCCGCCATCGCAATCTGCCAGTATTTCCTGCTCGCGTTCACCGGCTTGCTGGCCGGCACTTACATGGAAGCCACCTTGACGAACAAAAACCTGCTCTCCACCGCCCTGGTGCTCATGCTCCCGTTTTTGATCTATGGAATCCTTCATTTTAAGGGTTTTTGGGGCGATTTCAGCGTCTTTTCGACGCTGCTGAGCGGGCTTGTCATCGGGGCGGCGCACACCCGGGCGGCCTGGGCGGGATTGGCAGGCGCGGCGGTGCTGGCGTTAGGTTTTTTCGCGCTCCTTCGCAAGCGCATCCCCCTGGTAAGCAAGCTGAATTCCCTGAACTGGAAACGCCTGCTCTACACCGGCATCATTTTTCTGGTAATCGTAATCGCTTCCGCAGCCTGGGAAAACTACTATCGTGATCACCGGGTTCGGCAAACCCAAACCGAGGTAACACAGTTCTTCCGGCGCAGCTATGCCCCGATGCGCACCGCCAGAATTCGCATCGAGCTTTGGAAAAAGACCTTGCAGATGATCGGCGATCATCCCTGGTTAGGGGTGGGGGTGGGCAATTGGAAAATGGCGCTCAATCGTTACGGCACAGCGGAGCTGGATTCCGATACCGGCAAATTGAACTACGTGCGCCCGCACAATGATTACCTGTGGATCTGGGCGGAAAGCGGGATTTTCGGGCTGCTGTGCTATCTTTCCATCTTCGGGATTGGTTTTTATTACATTTACCGGCTGCTTTTTTATGCTAAAGATCCCCAGGGCGGGTTGCTGGCGCTGCTGATGGGTTTTGGGATTCTGGCCTACCTGGGAATCGCGTTTTTTGATTTTCCAAAGGAGCGAATCGTTCATTCCTCCCTGCTCCTGTTGATGCTGGCGGCGGCGACCGCCGGTTACCATCGCGCTTTTCCGCGCGCCCCCGGCGGTTTCCCCAAAGCGGCGCAACCGCTCAATCTCCTTTTCCTGGCGATTCTGGCGCTTTGCGCCGTGCTGGGCTACAGCCGCCTGAGGTCTGAAATTCACGTGCAGAAAGCTTTTCAGTACGAGTCGCGCAAAAACTGGCCGGAAAATATTCGGCAGTTGGATCGCGCCGAAACCGCGTTTTATAATATCGACCCGGTGGTAAATCCCCTGGCCCTTTACCGCGGCGACGCCCGGCTGGCATTGAGCGACACCGCCGCGGCGCTTCAAGAATACCAGGAAGCCCGCCGGGTTCATCCCTATAACATTTTAGCGGTATGGAAGATTGGGGATATTTATTACGGGAAAGGGGATAAGCGAACCGCGGCAGAATACTATGAGAAAGCCCTGGAGTTTACTCCCAAATTAGATGCCTTGCTGTTGAACCTCACCGCGGTTTATATTCAAATGAAAAAGTATCCGGAAGCTTTGGAAACGCTCAACCGCTGCAAGCCGGAGAGCACTAACCCGAATATCCCCCGCTACCGGCAATTGATCGAGAAACAATTGGAGGCGGAAAAGTCCGCTTCCGATGCTGAAAAGTAGGGCGAAACCCGGCTACTTTTTTCCTTGACAGCTATAGTGTATTTCTCTATATTTGCCGCGCTTTCTTGAGCAACCATGTTAATCGAGAGGGCCCGTAGCTCAGCCGGTAGAGCAGCGGACTTTTAATCCGTTGGTCGCAGGTTCGATTCCTGCCGGGCTCACGCAAGGAAAAACAAGGGGTTACGAATGGTGATTCGTAACCCTTTTTTATTGCAAAAATGCAAAAAGTCAGCAATAAGTCAGCATACTTAGTAGGGTCTCCTTGCCAACATATCTTTGGTATGTTTCGGCGCCAGGTGGGCGTATCTTTCCGTGGTTTTTATATCCGAATGGCCTATGATCTCTTTTACCGTCGATAGCGGCACTCCCTGCATCACTAAGTGAGAAATATAGGATGTCTGAAGGTGTGACAACTCGCCCACGGAAAGCCAATTTTCTTAAAAGTTTGGTTAGAGGCCTGCTCACTTAAATTGCCGCCGCTCCTGGCTGTAGGGGAAAATGTGGATGAATTCTCCCCGGTTCAACTTCTCCTGGTATTCCCGCCAGAACTCCACGTTCAGCAAATCCCCATGGTGTTCCCGGAATACTTCGTAAAGATGCTCCGGCAACCCCAAAAAGTGGCGGAATTCTTCCGGGAACACGTCGTTCTCGCCGATGGCAAACCAGGGCTCGTCGGAGAGCGCCTCGTCGAAATCCGCGGGCGGGGGAACCTTGCGGAAATTGCAGGTGTTGAGCAGGCAAAGCTCGTCATAGTCGTAAAAAATCACCCGGCCGTGGCGGGTCACCCCGAAGTTCTTCAACATCATGTCGCCGGGGAAAATATTGCTGGCGGCCATGTCTTTGATGGCGTTCCCGTAGTCGATCACCGCGGCGCGGGCGGCGGCGTCTTCCGCTTCCTGAACGTAAATATCCAGGGGAATCATGCGCCGCTCCACGTAGGCGTGTTTAATGATGACGTGGCTGTCCTCCACGCGTACGGTCTGGACGGCGGTCTCCTCCAATTCCCGGAGCAGTTCTTCCGAGAAGCGCCGGCGCTCGAATTTGAGGTGCTCGAACTCCTGGGCGTCCACCAGCCGCCCCGCGCGATCATGGTTGAATACCAACCGGTATTTGGACAACACCGCCTCCCGGGTACTCTTTTTGGGATATTCAAAACGGTCTTTGATCAATTTGAATACCAGATCGTAACCCGGGATGGTAAAAACGGCCATGACCATCCCTTTCTGGCCCCGGGCGACCTCGAAGCAGTCATCGCTGCCGGCCAGGTAGCGCAAGATATCCCGGTACAACTCGGTTTTGCCGTGCTTGTTGTGTCCGATGGAAATGTAGATCTCCGCTTCCCGCTTGCGGGGCATGATGGATTTGAGGAACGCGACCAGGTCATAAGTTCGTTCTGTTTCCACCAGAAAGTAGGAGCGGGTAAAACTGAACAGGATGCTCACCTCGTTTTCGTCCAACAGCACCGCGTCTGCCAGGATGCCGTCGGCATGGTTGTGTAAAGCGATAACGAAAGGGAAGGTATGGGAGCCGCTGAACATGCGCCCGACGATGTAAGCGGCCATGCGCCGGTAGAACACCGCTTTGACGACCTGGGCGCGCTCCACCACTTTCAGCGCCCCGATTTGCCGGAGATGGGCTTCGATTTGGGTAGCGATGAACCGGGCGTCGCGCTCCAGCTCCTGGTAGGGAAGGCGAAAGCGGTAGTCTTGCAAAATTGCTTTGGCCAGGTTCAAGGTGGAAGTAAATCCCTGGTAGCTGCGGCACACCGGCTGGGGAGAGGGGGTAGGGGGAGTCTCGAAATCCGTGTCCACGAATTCGATCTGGGGGTCCACTCCCGCGGTGCTGAAAATCCGCCGGGTGGCGGAGTTGAAGAAGGTTTCCGCCAGCTCCCAGTCGTTGCGCCCGGTGATCATCCCGGAATAGACCGCCTTGAGGCCGGCCCAGACCATTTTATCCTCGGTTCGCTCCGCCAGCAGTTCCCGCAGTTTCACCATCATTTGATCAACGATTTTTTTATAGAGATCTAACCGTTCTGCAGCATCGCCCTGGATGCCGTGCCAATCGCGGCTCTCGAAGCGGGATTTAGCCCGGCGGGTGATGGTTCTGAATTGATTCTGGTACTCGTCAAAGGCCTCGTAAATCGCCTGGGCGCCTAAGTTGGCGAGGCGGCTCTCCGTTAAACGGGGGGATGTGGGGGTCATGGGTGGCTGGGTCTCCGTTTTTTCGATTGCGGGAAGCGGGGGGCGTAACTCGTAATGCGTAATAAAAACGGAATACGCACGACCTCGTATAGCCGTGACATTACGTTTCACGTATTACGCTTTACGTCCCACGTTCCGCTTTCTCCCACTCGAATCAAATTTTTTTTGCATCGCCGGTTCGGGGGGGTTATTTTCCGCCCTCCGGGAACCGATCGCTCTCCTGGCCGTAAGGTTTTCGAGCCGCATAAAAGTAATCAAAAATATGGCCGGAAAAAACGAGGAAAAAACGAGGGAAAACGATCAGGTATGGCAAATGCTCTGGCAATACTGGAAAAGCGCCTGCGCAAAGGCCAGCGCCGCTTCACCATGACCGAAGCGGCCGCGGTTACCGGGCTGTCCCTGGACGAAGCGCGCGACGGTTTAGATCTGCTGATGGCAAAATACATCTGCCGCTTGCAGGTGACCGAGAACGGGGATTTGATCGTGGACTTCGGAGAATCGCTGCGCCGGCGCGGCGAAAAGAGCTTTTCCGAGCGGATGAATGAGTTCCGGGAGTGGTTGTGGAAGATATTCAAGGTGATTTACAAAGCCTGGATTGCTTTAACCCTAATAATCTATTTCGTGATCTTCCTGGTGATTATGCTCGCGTTGCTGGTCGCCGCGGGCTCTCAAAAAGGAAAAAGCCGCAAGTCTCCCGTCAACTTAGATGCGGTTTTGCGGGTTTTTTACGCCATTTTTCGCTGGCAGACCTCAGGCGGCGCCACCGTGTTTCGCACCGACCGCCGCGGCTACCGCTACCGGGAATACCAACCCCCTTCCTCGATATTAAAGCCGGGCAAGAAAAATTTCATCGCCGCGGTGTATGATTTCGTATTCGGCCCTGCGCGGGTGGAGGTCGATCCGCTCCATAATCCCCGGGAAGTCGCCGCATTTCTGAAAGAGAACCGGGGAATCCTGCTCACCGCGGACTTGCAGGCCCTGGCGGGATGGAACGCCGCGGATGCGGAGACGTTTTTTACCGATTGTCTGGTGCGTTTCCGGGGGGACGTGAAAGTGAGTGAAAACGGGGTGGTTTACGGGCAGTTCGATGAAATAACCCGGGGAGTGGGGGAGGGGCAGCCTGCTCCTTTGGAGCCTTCTCCTTCGAGCGTCGTTCGATCCTTTTCAAAGGAATCTACGATCGGATCGCAGGACGGCAAGATCGAGCATTACTGGGATGAATACGAGCCGGAATATGAATTGACCGGAAACAGCCCGGCTTACAATTTTGCCATTTTAGTGATGAACGGGTTCAACCTGCTTTTCTCCTTCGCGGTGCTCAACGGCCTGTTGGGGCGGGCGTTCGTCGCCGGGGAGTATAGTGAAATCGGCTACCTGGTGGATGGAGCGCTGCACGCCAATCCCGCGACGGCGGCGCTGTTAGGCTGGATTCCATTCATATTTTCAGCCCTGTTTTTTCTCATTCCCCTTGTGCGCTGGTTCGGCATCCGGCGCGCCCGCCGCCGCCGTTTCCGCAACAACCTTCGCAAACGGTTTTTCAAGGCGATTTTCAACAGCCGCGGGGAGCCTCGGACGGCGAAGGAAATCCTGCGCTCCGTAAATACCGGCGCCGTGGAGGAACCCGTATCCCTCACAACCGCGGAAAAAATCCTCGACGAGCTGGCGCTGGATTTGCAAGGTGAAATCGTAGTAAGGGAAGATGGAACCCTTGCCTATGCCTTCCCGCGAATTCGCCGGGAAATGGAAGAAGCGCCCCGGCTGCGCGCCCGGCGAACGGCAGTAAAAGAGTTAGGCGATGTTATCATGGATAGTGAATAGAAGAGTGTTATAGTACCTGTAGTGCTAGTTCTACCAACGGACACTCGATCTAACCGCGAATTGACGCGAATAAACACTCATTTCGGCCGGTCTTGATCCTATAGTTATTCGCGTTTATTCGCGTGTATTTGAGGTTTAAACCAACTAGCACTACAGGTTATAGTGTTTTAGTGTTGTGGTGGGGGATACCTGAGTTACTCTAACACCCGAACACTTGAACACTCAAACACTTAAGCACTCCCTTTTAAAACCATGGAGGCGCAATCATGCCGCAGGATCTTACTTCTCGAGTGATGAATCTGGAAACTATGATCGAATACCAGGAAGGATCGGTCGTCAGCCGCACCGTTATCGGCAAAAAAAGCGGCACCGTTACCCTGTTTGCTTTTGCCGCCGGGCAGGGGCTGAGCGAGCATACCGCCCCGTACGACGCGCTGGCGTACATACTGGACGGAAGCGCGGAGATTCGCATCTCCGGCAAACCCTTCCAACTCGAAAAAGGCGAGATGATCATCATGCCCGCCAACCAGCCGCACGCCCTGAGCGCCGCCCGGCCCTTCAAAATGCTGCTGGTGATGATCAAATCGCAGGAATGATTGACGGCTTGCCCCTGTGGGGGGGACGGGTGATTATGAATCTTTTCGGATCCGGTATTGCCGGAGGGGATGCGGAGTTCCGGCATTTTGCATCTGAAATCCGTAGGAAGGCAGCGAGACTATGAGCGACTTTTCCGCCAATCAAGAGGGCCGCCGAATTGCCGAAGCGGTGAAAACCGCCTGCCTGAAGGCCGCCGTGGAAGCGTATGAACACGCCCAAATGAGCGGGTTGTGCCACGAAGGCGCCTGGGATTGCGCCGTGGACGCCATCCGGGCGTTGGATATCGAAACGGTGCTCGCCCGCCTGCCGGGCCCGGTTGCCAGGGATGAGGGGTTGCCGCCAGGATAAAAATTGGTTTTCCAACCCGATCTGGATATATTAGCAGCGTTTAAGCGAATACCCTGAATCATGATGGTAATTGAAACGGGATACTACATGAAAAAGCTGGAAGAGAAAATTAATCTGGGGTACTTTTTGGCGGGGCTGGGTATCCTTATCGGGCTGGGTATCCTTTTTTATGTGTATGACTACTTCAAACTCAAAAATAGGGATTCCTATGCCGTAACCCAGATCTTTTTTGCCGATAATATCTCCAACGCCCACCAGAAACTCATCGAGCGTTTTAATGAAGAATACCGGGGGCGAATCGAGGTTATCCCGATTAATTTGCCGTTTTCAAAGTTCAGCACTAATGAGCGTAAGGAACTGCTGGCCAGGTCGCTGCGCAGCAAAAGCGACCGGATCGACGTGTTTGCGGTAGATTTGATCTGGGTTCCGCGATTTGCCCGCTGGGGAGAACCGTTAGGGATGTACGTTCCGGTAAATGAACGTTCCCGGATTTTGGAAAGCGCCCTGCAATCTTGTTACGTCGAGGAGCAATTGGTCGCCATTCCTTTTTATATTGATGTCGGGATGATGTATTATCGCCGGGATCTTTTGGAATCGCTGCCGGACTATCCGCAGTTAACAGAAAAATTGAAGAATGCGCTCTCCTGGGAAGAATTTATCGAGCTGCACCGCCGGCTGCCCCGCCCGAACCATCCTTTTTATATGTTCCCGGCCAAAAATTATGAAGGTTTGGTGTGCAGCTTTATTGATCTGCTGGAATGCCAGGAGCAGTCGATTTTTGCCGGCGATTCCGTGCAGCTGAATACCCCCGCCGCCAGAAAAAGCTTGCAGTTGCTGGTGGACCTGGTTCACACTTACCGGATGACCCCGGAAGTGGTAACGGAATTCGATGAGATGAACAACTACCGCTACGCGCTAAGCCACGACGCCCTCTTCTTCCGCGGCTGGCCGGGATTTTTGCGCAATTTCGACGCTATTGATACCCCGGAAATGAAGAACAAACTGAAGAAAGTGGAGCCGGCGGCGTTACCCTATTTTGAAGATCACAAGCCGGTCTCGGTATATGGCGGATGGAACTTGATGATCTCCAGGTTCTCTGCCAAAAAAAGCGCTGCCCTGGAATTTATTCGATTTCTGATGCGAAAAGAGAGCCAGGAATTACTGTACGATGAAGGAGGTTATCTCCCGGTGAATCAGGCGGTTTACCAGGATTCACTATTCCTGGAAAGAAATCCCGAACTGCATTATTATCGCCGGTTGTTGCAGAATGGGGTGCACCGGCCCCAGGTAGCGGATTATACCAAAATATCGGATGTGATCTCCTATTACGTCCACTCGGCCATCAAAAAGGATATTCCCGTCGGGCAGGCGCTGGAGCGGGCGACAGAGGCGATCAATTCCCAAGAAGTATTAATAAGATGAGGTATCGTTCTCATGAATTCCTCCATACCGGGTTTTCTGGAAAGGTTCAAAAAATACCATTTTGAATTAAAACACCTGCTGGTCATTTTTTTTGTGCTGGTCTTTTTTTTAATCCTCATCTCCTTCGTTCATAAAACCACGCTGCAAGAATTGTTAGTGAATACCCAGGACTGGTATCAACAGGACTCCGCGGAAAGGATGGCGAATTTGACCGCCACTTCCCTGGAACTTCTCCTGGAAACCACCGGAAAATCTGTCGCCCGGTCCGAGGAAGAAGTGCAGCAGACCATTCAGGCGTTTAACATTATTTTAAGCCAGCAAAAGCTCCAGCAAAGTGTGTACGAGGTTTGCATCCTGGTGCAGTGGGGAGATCAAATTTTGGCGATTGATGACGGTAGAACGCTCTACGATTATTTTTTTGAAACCCAACGCGGAATACCCCCTCCCGACGGCAACCATTCGAAGGCGATTCAATATTATCGCACGAATCTGAAAAATCAGTTAATGGAAAATGAGCAGATTTACAGTGTCCGCGAGGGGGAGCAGGTGTTTCATGTCTTCGTGCCCTTCGTGCCCAAGGGAGAATTCGTCGGCGCGGTATATATTAAAAATGTCCCGGATTTCTCCTTCATTACCCGCAAGATCATCACCAGTTACGACGAAACCGCCCTGATCTTCGCCTCCCTGATCACCCTGGGTTTGATCGCCATGTTCTACATTTCTTCTTACACCGTAAAAGAGCGCAATGAAACCCAGCAACTGCTGTTTCAAGAGCAGGAAAAATACCTGATGGAAAAAGTGGATCGCCAAAAAGAGGCATTGTTCACCAAACGGATTTACCACACCCACCATAAAGCGGAAAAGGTGATGGGGTTTATCAAAGACGATCTGCGCAATCTTTCCGGCGACAATATTGCAGAAACCCGGCAGCGCCTGACCCGCTACGCCAATTTCGTTTCCCGGGTGATTTATGATATGAAGTGGTACGATCCCCCGCTGCAAGCGATCCGCAATCCGCTATTTCAAACCGACCTTAACGAGGTGATCCGCTTCATCGTGCAAAACATTTTTTTGCGAACCTCCCATAATGTTACCTACCAGTTCAAATTAGAGTTGGACGAAAATCTGCCGCCGGTTTCCATCAACGAATTTGTGGCCTGGGAGGTGCTGGAACCGCTCCTGCAAAATTGTGTGGAACACTCCGGCGATGAGGAGGTCGTCATTTCGGTCACAACCGGCTATTCCGCGGAGCAGAAAACCTCGCGGATTACCATCGGGGATAACGGCAGGGGGTTTAAACCCGAATTGTTGCAGGAAAACGAGCAGGGGATCAAGAAACTCTTTTTGGAAAACACTTCCACCAAAGAGAGCAGCCAGAATGCCGGCTACGGCTGCTACATTGCTTACGAAATTTCCACCCGGCGCTGCGGCTGGCATTTGGATGCCGAGAACCTCCCCGACGGCGGCTGCCGCTATGTTATTACCATTCCCAACCAATCTTAATCAGTGATGTTACGCAGGGTTAAAAATTGGCCACAGAGTCACAGAGGGCACAGAGAAAATCAAATATTCAGTGAGCCTGAGGCTGCTTCGATAAACCAAAGCTTGAAAAAATTGATAAAACCTCCGTGTTCTCTGTGTCTTTTGCATGGTGAGTTTATCGAACCATGCGGCAAAATGTGTAGCAGCAGTTAATCATAAGCTAAAAAGGGCAAAAATGATCATCACCAGCAAAACCATCAATATTTTATTGATCGAAGATGAAGCGTACGACGTGCGCCGGATTCGAAATACCCTGAAGCCGTTTGCGGAGCGCCTGGTCATCCGCGACGTTACCTCGGACGGTTATGCCGCGCTGGATTTGCTTCAGAAAAACAAAAATCGCTATGACGTGGTGATTATGGATTTTCAGATTGCCGGCAGCCTGAGCGGGGAAAATTTAATCCGCAAGATAAAACAGGTTGATCCGGCGCTGCAGATCATCGTGGTGACGAAAATGACCGTGAACATCACTGATTTCGATTTTGCCAACCGTCTGCTCGAAGCGGGGGCGATGTGGTATTGCACCAAATATCCCGGCGACATCGAAGATTACATCTACCAGCCCACCGATTTTATCCTGAGCATTTTCAACGCCTTCGAAAAGAAACGCTTGCAGAAGGAGCAGCAGCGCTCCACCAAAAAACTGGCGCAGAATATCGAGGATATTCTCCGGGCGAAGCAGATTATCGGAAAATCGAAAGAGATTGAAAATTTAAGGGAACAGGTTCAAAAATGCGCGGAATCCGACACCACGGTGCTGATTCGCGGTTCTTCCGGAACCGGCAAGGAGCTGGTGGCGGCAAATATTCATTACCGCAGCCAGCGCCGCTTCGAAAAATTTGTGGCGATCAACTGCGGCAGCCTGCCTCATGATCTGATCGAAAGCGAGCTGTTCGGATACGAAAAAGGCGCCTTTACCGGGGCGCAGGAAAAAAAGTTAGGATTGTTCGAGGTAGCCGATAAAGGCACCGTCTTTTTGGATGAAATCGCCGAATTGCCCCCTTCGGCGCAGGTCAAACTGCTGCGGGCGCTTCAGGAAGGAGAGATCGACAAGATCGGGCGCACCGCCGAAAAGATCAAAGTGAACGTGCGCATTATTGCCGCCACCAATAAGAATATCGAAGAAGAGGTGCACGAGAAGCGTTTCCGGGAAGACCTCTATTATCGCCTGAACGTGGTGCCCCTCTGGCTGCAGCCCCTGAAAGAGCGCCGCGAGGATATCCCCCTGCTGATCGACCATTTCCTGCAAAAATTCAGCAAGGAAATGGGCCGGGAGACGCCCGCGATCACTGACGCGGGGATGCAAATTCTGAGCAGCTATGACTGGCCGGGAAACGTGCGGGAGTTGCAAAACGTGGTGCAGCGCCTGCTTTTCACCGGCCAAAAGGAATTGGATGAAACCCAGGTGCGAAGCGCCCTGGGATTGGCGGTGCATCCGGTCTCCGGCGCTGCGGGCATGGGAATGGATATCTGGAACGCCGGAAAAATTCTGCCGCTGCGGGAAGTGGAAAGGCTTTTCCGGCAGAAATACTTCCAATACGTGCGGGAAAACGCCGGCTCCGACGCCGAGGCCGCCCGGCAGTTGGGGCTTGCCCCGCCGAATTACCATCGCATGTGCAAGGAGCTGGGGTTGAAGTAGGGAGAGAAGTATTTATTTTAGAAGCGCGTTTAAGACTCGTTCACCCCCTCTGCGGGTGAACGCCGCTGCCGGCGTTCTGCACCGCGTCGCAGCACTCCGCGATGCTCTGCATCACGTAATGTAACTACTGTATCGCGGAGGTATGACTCTCGCTTATGCAAGGTTTCGCCTTTTAGATATTTATCATAAACCTGCTACCTGTCGATATTTCCCCGGTTGGAAAAGAAGTTCTCCTCGATAAGTTTTGGATTTGAATTCATTCTGCGGAAATATGGCCATCAGATATTCACCCGGCAAAAGCTCTATCTCTTGTTCGGTTCCGGGTTTTAATTCTACTGTTAAGGATATCAAGCCGCGGTATAATATTTTGACAGGGAAATCGAATTCATTCCGAACCAAAAGCCGCGCTATACGTGCGCCGGATTCTATATCCGCAATTTTAACCGGAATCGCCGCATTTATATATTCATCGCCAATAGGCGACCCTTCGAAAATTTCTTTTTCGAACTTTTCTTTCATCCGCGCCAACTTCTCCACTACCATGGGATGTGGAAGGTTCTCGCGAACAAAATCCAATACCCGGAAAGCGTTCACGTACCTGCCGCTATTGATGTTGGCGCGCATCGTTTCTTCGGTAACGTTTGGCACTTTCGCAATCTCCCTTTCGATGAGCAGCGGCGGTACATCCGGCGATTTAAGCAAACTGGTAAAATGGTATAAACTTTCTTCCAGATAGCCATGCAAAAGTTTCGATTGCGCCAGCTTGACGTGGCAAATGCCCTTGAAAAACAGCGCCTCTTTCTGGATTTCCGGCCAACCCTGGTACATAATACCGATCCGGGAAAATTCTAACAACGCTTTCTGGTAATCTTCTTTTTCATAAAACAGTATATCCCGGGCGTAATGCAGGTGCTCTTTCGGCAAAGCCTGGATCATTTGATTTGCCAGGTCTTCGCTGCCGGTAGGTTCCTCGCCGGTTCGGTTGATCAGCCCTCTCAACCACGCCAAGGCCATTTCGAAATCAGGATTTGGATTGCCCAAAGCGGCCTGCGCCGCCAGGACATGAGTCTTACCGATTTGTTGATTGGCGCTTTGCCGGAAGAGGCTGGGGTGTAAATGTAAGATCCCCTCGCAATCCATTTTCGCTTCTTGAAAATCGCCTCTATCAAAAGCATTATCAACGTCAAGATAAAGAATTTTAAAGGGTTCTAAAACATACGCCCAGGCAAAGTAAACACTCAGAATGATCAACGTTGATAAGAAGATTGTCTTCATGATAATTTCCTCCGATTGGTTAGTTCTACTTTAAGACTTTAAAAGCGAAGTTACCCATCTCTGAGATAATTCCGATCAATATCGAACTTCCGCTTGTAGTGGCGTTCTTTCATGAGCC
>JABWBP010000133.1 GCA_013360445.1 Calditrichaceae bacterium
GTGTTTTCACAATATCTGAAAAACGATAGTGTGAAAACACCTTTTTTTAAATCTAATGGTCTTTGCGGTGATTTTTTACTTAGGTTAACGGGAATGCGGCTTTCCGGGATAAAACGGCTTCGAAGGCTGATATATGCCTTATGGATTCTGCCTTGCCGAAGTAGAGCCAGGCCCACAATCCAGCGAATTCTTTCCCCCGCACAACACCTCCCAATTCTTTCCCGATCCCATAATTTTTCAGCCCCCGCGGGAAAATTATTTGCTTAATTCATACCCCTGCGGTAAATTGAGCCGCTTTTTTGAAACCGGTTCATCAGATCCACAAAATTCGTGAGCAAAAATGTTCTTCGAATGCCGTAGTAATGTACCCGGCTGTTCTCCGCAATTTGAAACCGTAAAGGAGTACTTTTTAAGCGGTAAGGTACTCCAGGCAAGAAATCTGCTCCTGGAGAGCCGCGGGAAGATTCGCTGGGAGACGCCGGAAGACGCCTTGTTGTGCGGGGATATTGCCCGCGCTTGCGGCAATATCCTTCAATTTTACGCCATCATCAGATTAGCGCGGCGGAGGTGGCCGGAGTCGCGCCGGCTTAAAATTGCCTGGGCGGTTGTGCTTTCCTCAAGGGCCTTCACCCTGCGCTCCCTTGCTGTGTTAATGGAGCTTTTTGACAATGCGCCCGAAGCTGAAAAGGGGCTTCTGGCCTCGCAATTAGCGGCAACCTATGCCCGGGGCGGTTTCCAGTCCTCTGCCGCAGCCTGGGTAGAAAAAGCGCTGGCGTGCGGCCAGGGGGACGATCCGAAATTTTTTTACAGCTTATCCTATGCCTTTTATTGTATTCGGGATTGGGAAAAGTCCGTGGATTATGGCTACCGGGCGCTTCAGCTTGCTCCCAACTGGTCGCGGCTGCGCCTGTTCCTGGCCGATGCCCTCCTGGCAATCGGCCAATATGAAAAAGCCGCCGCTCTGGTCGATGACTGCATCGCCGCCGGCTACCGGGATGCCTCCATCGAATTCCTGAAGGCCATCCAAAGCTTCGCCGCCGGCGACATACCGGGCGCCAAAACGCTGCTGAGCGAATTCAGAGAAAACTGGCATTTTTCGAAGGACTATCACTGGCATCAATATTTCCTTGCTCATGCGCTCTGGAACTGCGGAGAATATGAGCAAGCGCAGGAAATTGCCCGCAATTCCGGGATCAAAAAGTTGCAAGATCAATTCTCCGCTGTTTCCCCCGGGCAGGATCTGAAAATCATCCCCACCCGGATGATCTCCCAGGAGCCTAATCTCTGCGTGCCCACTTCGGTTGCGATGGTAGCCTTTGCCCAGGGAATCCAATTCAATCCCCGGGAATTGTATGCCCGGATGAAGGGAATGGGGGGGACCTATATTTGGCGGATGGCGGAGGAAATGTCCGCCGCCGGATTCGAGGTTCGCTCGATCCGGGCGACTCACGAAGCGGTGCAGGGGATGCTGCAGTACGGCATTCCCCTGATCGGTGAAATCGAAGGCGTTTTCAACAATCATGTGGAAGTCATCAGCGGCTATGATAAAGTGCTGAAGGTTTATTATGTGCGCGATCCGATGCACTGGAGTATCGGTCTGATGTCATTTGATGAATTGGCGGCAAGGTATGCGATGACCGGGAACGCCCTGATCGCGTTGATCAGCCCTGCAAAACAATCCACGGTTCAGGTAAAGCCGGAATGGATTTCCGGCCCCGGCGAATCCTTAATTCATTTTGCAGCCGCCTGCGCCAAGGGGAACGTTGAAGAAGCCGAACGGCTGATTGCGCATATTCCGCAGGACAGCGTCGCATTTTTCTCCTGCGCAAATTTTGGCCGGGGAATAACCCTTGCCCCCATGGAATATCAGAATATAATGGACCGCTTTGCACGCGATCCCGAAGCTCCGCCGGTGTGCCGCATTCGCGCATTGCTGAACACGGCCAGCCATGATCGCATCGATGAGCTGATCGAGTTCGTAAAAGAGCAAGAAGAGGAGTTAGGATTATGGACGAGAAAATATTTGCAGTTACTCTCGCTGGTTCTTAAAGGGCTGTGGCAGCAGGTGATCGAATTGGCGGATACGTTATTGGATCGATCCGCTTCCTTTGATCTGCTGTGGACCTACAAGGCCGAAGCATACCTGGAATTAGGAAAACCTGCCCTGGCAAACGAAATGTTAGCGAAGGCGCTGGATATTTCCCCCGATTCCCGCCGTATTTTAGATCGGATCCGTTTTATCAATCGAAAAATGCTTTCTTTCCGGGAAAAGCTCGCTGAACTGCAGCAGGCGCTTGAACACTCTCCCGATGACCACCATTTAAAAGAAGATTTAGCCGTTCTCCTGTTAGACGACGATGATGGTTTGGAATATGAAAAATGTGAATTGGATTATCAGCGCTATTTCCCCAAACTCCCCTACAGTTACCAGCGCCTGGCAAACTGGTACCTGCGGCAGGAACGCGAGAGCCTTGCGGATAGAATATTGAAACAGGCGCGAGCATTGATCGGTGAACAAGAACTGCCGCGCTACGATTTCGAAAAAGACTCCCAGCAAGCGCCTTCCGTTGATACCGGAACGGATACCGATAAAGCCGCGCTTTTCCGGAAGGCTCAACAGGCAATCTTCGCCGAAATCTATCAACACCCCCACGACCTTCCGGCGATTCAAAAATTATTAGCATTGCAGGAGAGCGGCCGGCTAACCTGGCAAGAATTCAACCAGCTTTTAGCGCTTCGCTTATCCGGTTTCTTAAGGGCGCGCCGGTATGCCAGCACCCCGGAAGTGAAAGAGGGTGTTGCGGCGCTGCTGCCCGGGGAACTACCCGGCGCAACGCTGCTCACCCTGGATCAGTTTCTTCACCGGTACAACATCATGGAATTGCCCCGCCTTGCCGCGGTGGCTTTTCTGGAATGGTTTCTCAATATCTGCGGCGCCCGGGAACTATCTCCCCATTTACAATTCAACCTGGGTGTTTTAAAAGAACTCTGCAACGATTTGACCGGCGCGGAAGAAATTTACCGGGCGCTTTCCAACGGTTATCCTTCCTATCATGCGCCGCAATACCGGATGGCAGAAATTTTGACCCGCCGGGGCGACTACCGGAAAGCAATCGAAGCCCACCGGGCCGCCGTTGCGGCCATGCCGGGATTGGAAGGTTCGCTGTCGAGCCTGGCACAATTGAATTCGTACCTGGGTAACGAGGATGAAGCCCTCTTTTACCTGGGAAAAATCTGTAAATGTTTCCCGTACAGTTTTTACCACCTCCAACGATTGCTGATCGCTACCCTTAATTTGAAAGACATGCCGGCGGCCATTCATGAATTGGAAATGAACCATGGCCACCACGAGCCGGAGGTGCTCGAAGTTTTTAAAACCTACCTGTTTCTCTGCGGCGGAGAATACAAACAGGCGCAGCAAATCGGCGCTTTTATGCCCGGGGCGCCGGAACTGCGCCTTTTCCATGCCTCAAATCGCTTAGATGCGGCCCTGCACGAAAAAGATTACCGGGCAGCGGATGAACTTCTTGATGAATTGCTGGCGGAATGGCCGGAAGATTCCTGGCTGCACTGGAAAAAAGCCGGGCGGATATCGGACCGGAGTCCCCGGGAAGCGCAGGATTACCTGGCAAACCTGTTCGGCAAAGGAATTGTCAGCCAGGAGCTGGTGCGGTTATTTTTCCAATTGTGTGAAGACAGATTGGAGAAGGTTTATAACATCATCCAAAACGCCGAGGAAATCCGCCGCTCGCCGCTGGTGAATATATTTTATAACTGTTTTCAAGAACCCGCGCTCTTCAGCCGGAAAATGGAATTCCTGTCCTGGTTGAATGATCATCTGCCGGAGTTGCATGATTATCGTGAAGAATTAGCGATAAACTTACTGATGATGGGGAAAACTGAGGAGGGGCAAAATATCGCCGAATCCCTGTATAAAGAAGATCCCGATAATCCTCGCTGGCTGTCGCTTATGGCAAGATGCTTTCTGGATGACCGGCCCCGCAAAGCCCTCGAATACCTGGAAAAAGCATACCAATTAACCGGTTCCCTGGATTATTTAGGAGAGATTGGGGGTTGTTATCAGAATCTAAAAGAAGTTGATAAAGCAAAAGACTGTTATTGGCAGGTTTTGGATCGTTATCCCTATCATCCTTATGTCCTGACCAACTTGTTTGTTTGCGGGGAAAGGAGCCAAAAATTCCAGGAGATATTTTTTCAGGCGGTGGAACAAGGGATTGGGCAGGAACAGCAGATGTTCCATGTTGCGGCGGTAGAGATTGCCCGGCGCCTCAAGGCCTCCCTGCCGCCGGAATGGATCGACAATGCCATCGCCCGCTATCAACGGGTGGTGCAGGAGGGATTAGGTTACCCGAAGGAAAAAGAATATCTCGGCCAGCTCATCTCCATCTGGCTGGCAGCGGTTGGGAAAAAAGCAGAAGCGCGCCAATACCACCAGGGTTTTTTGACGAAATTAAAGGTACTGTATCATTGTGGTAAAAAGTGGATACCGGAAATAAAATAGTGCCTTATTTACTGATGTTACGCATTTTACCACAGTGACACGGAGAACACAGAGTTTTAATCGCCTTTTTTAGCGTTTTTGCTTCTCAGCGCAGTCTCAGATTCAATAAATACTTGATTTTCTCTGTGCCCTCTGTGGCTCTGTGGTTGATTTTGGGTGTCTGCGTCCTTCATCCTTTGTCCCTGAACTATGGTTTGGCGACGGTAAACTTGCTGACGATCACGTTTCCCCGGGCGTCGATCAGTTTCCAATAGTATAAGCCGGGTTCAAGTTTGATGGAAAAAGTACCTGTGGGCACATCAAAGGTTTTAGTTTCAATCTCCCTCCCCCGACTATTGAGAAGAACAAACTCCACCGGATTTTTGCTATGATTCTTCCATTGAAACTGGACGTTTCCAGCCAGCCTGGCTCTATTGAGAGGGGCGATTATTGCGATTGAATCAACCCTTCGAAAACCTTCCGATAGAGCTGCCGGGGTTAGCACAGGTTTACTCAGTTGTATTCGGGACCAGAAGTTTTTGAGCTTTTCCATTAAGCCGGCCCGCGTTCTGGGAGCGCTCTTATCCCGTTCGCCGACCAGGTATTCCTCAAATATTTCCGCCCCATCCTTATCAATCGCTTTGGCTACTTTTTGGGTAAATTGTTCTCTCTCCCGCAACTTTTCAAATAAGATTTTATCTTCCAAACACCTTGCTTCAAATTCATCCATTTCATCTTCCGGCAGACTCCCGGCCAAATATTTATCAATATAAAGGTTCAATTCGGCATCGCTCAATTGCTTATATTTCAGTTTCATCAACACCCTCGTATTTTCTTAATTGCTCTTCTAAATATAACTTAGAGGTTTTGGCAAAAATATTTAACCTTTATTTCCAAATTTTTCCTTCAGCAAGCTCAAGGCATAACTTTTTAGATTGCTGACCTTCTGTTCCGGCAAGCCTTTCATTTTGCTGATTTCCCGAACCTTAAGTTGTTTATAGATGGAAAGGAATAGTATTTCCTTATAGAGTTCATCTAACTCCACAATAGCTTTTTTGAGTAGCTGCCTCTCCTGCGCTTCTTCAAACGCCTCCTCCGGATTTTTTGTTGTGTCTTCCATGTCGTTATCAAATATATCCTCATATTCGCATCTTCTCCGGAACACAGGGCTTTTGCGGTAATCCATAATTTTGAATTTAATAATTGACTGCAAAAAAGCGCCTAATCTACCCTTCTGGCCATCATATTGGCCCTCTCTAAGCCTTTGAAATAATGCGACGAAAATTTCCTGCAGCAGGTCTTCCCAATCCGGATTCTTTTTGCCGATCTTCCATTTGACCAGGAATTCCACTTCATCCTTAAAATGGTCAAATAGCTCTCTCTCGGCGAGCGCATCCCCCCCTATGATTCTGCCCACCAATGTATTTACAGTTTCCGGTTCCATGCACGCATCTGGTAATATGATAGAGAATATCCACACTCATAAAATATTTTTCAAGGTTTTTCTTTTTCGCTCTAAGTGTTCTGTGATAGCATTGCGCATTGCGATTCAAGACCTAAATCCGGTAAACTCTAAAACTCATAGGAGATTGTTATGAACGGAAAGCTATTATTGTATGTTATTCTGCTATTAACGCTGTTCACCCTTAGCTGCGAAAAGGAAACGCTCAATACCCTGGCAGACCAGGGAAGCGGGGAGAACGCAGAGTATAGCGGAGCGGTAAAAATCGCCGGTGCGAGAGAATACAATGTTGAAAATTTCGCGGATCACAACGGCAATGATCATGACGGCAACGATGTGCTACCGTGCATTATCCTGCCGGAACTGCCCGACTGGCCGAATGCATATTTCGTCACGCAGCAGGTTAATATCCGGAATGATCGCATGACATTTGTTCTCTCCTATACCGGGGGATGCAGAACTCACGGATTCCAGTTGGTTTGTACCCCGTTGCAGGAATCGCAACCGTTACAGGTTCTCGCGCAGGTTTTTCACGCCGATAGCGGGGATCCTTGCGACCGCTGGGTGACTGAGGTGCGTGAATTCGATCTCACACCGTTAAAGGATCTCTATTTTAAGTTGTATGATACTGCCTGCGGCGAAATCGTTATAAATCTCGTCGATGCAGCGCCGCAGGAGACCCCGGCAACTTATAGATTCTGCAGGAAGGATTCTGCTGATCGCCAGTAACTGCCTTTAACGCCGGTGCACAAACTTCCGGTTGAAATAAATTGACCAGGAGGGAAAACCGCAAAAGGAGTCCTGCCTCTTCGGGGGCAGGATTCTTTTTTTTAAATTTTTTGCCGGATGCCAATCCCTGGTGGGAGAAAAACATTATGATCTACCCGGCGAGCTATGATTTTCCCCCCGGCAAGGTGGATTTGAACGGTTTTGGGTATTAGCCGGCCCGGTTTTAGCCCGATGTCGTTTCAAATCATCCCTTTCTTGATTTCTCGACCGCCTGTGCGTATTTTCTTTTCCCGTAGGGATGAATTCCCAAAAGTCCCCTACCGTAAGTGCGATGGATTATTTTTTTCGTCAACTTCAAAGATCAGTACACAAGCGGAGGTTTCATGGATCCTCGCATCGAAGTAAACCCGGAAATATGCCACGGCAAGCCGGTCATTCGCGGCACCCGGATTATGGTGCGCAATATTTTAGGCGCGCTGGCGGGGGGAGATTCCATTGCAGACATTCTCCGGAATTATCCCGAACTGAATCATGATGATATCGAAGCGGCCCTTCGCTACGCGATAGAGCTAATTGACGATACCCGGTTAGTGATAAACGCGACCCCATGATCAAGGTTCTGCTGGACCAGAATATTCCCGCTT
The DNA here is from genome assembly GCA_013360445.1 of Calditrichaceae bacterium. Taxonomy (GTDB): domain Bacteria; phylum Calditrichota; class Calditrichia; order RBG-13-44-9; family J075; genus JABWBP01. Next base: position 7,337 of record JABWBP010000133.1, read on the forward strand.
TGATAGAACCCTGGCCGCAGAACATTACCGGAGAGGGTGCGGAAATCACCTCCACCCGTTCGCTGGGTTTTCAACGCATGGCTGACGAAGAATTGTTTTACTTCCGCCAGCAGCAGCGGATGGTTCTTATCACCTATGATGAAGATTTTCAAAATCCTCTGGTGATTTCGGATATCCCCGGCTATGGGGTGGTTCGGCTGAACATTTATCCTACCGGCTTCCGGCAAACCCGCGATGCTTTACAAAGACTGCTGAATGCCTACCCGGTGGATACCTGGGAAAAGGCTTCCATTGTGGTGGATGTTCATAAAATCCGCTATCACAAAAAATAACCTCTATTCGGCTCTCATTGCAAGTTCATCAAAACCAACACCAGCCCTCCCCATTCTCCAGCGCCGCTATTGCCTTGCCAGCCAGAACACCGGGGCGCCGGTTTTTATCCGTCGCTTTCAGGGATTAAAGGCAGTAAAACCTTTTCACCGCCGCCACGTTCCCACTGGCGTGGCGGCGCTTTATTCTGCCTTTAAAGGACAATAAGCCGCGAAGAATATCTCCAATCCATTTTACAACTCCCGGCATCCCCCAAACCCGGAGGCCAATCCCTGGTGGGAGGAGAATATCATAATCTACCCGGCGAGTTATGATTTTCCCCCCCGGCAAGGTGGATTTGAACGGTTTTGGGTATTAGCCCGCTCTACTCTCCTTTACCGGAATTATTGCAGATTGAAGTTGTTTTTCTAAGAAAAGAACCCCGGCAAGGCGTACATGCTGCCGGGGTTTTACAGTTCAAATCGTCCCCCCTGCCTCATATATCGAAGAAAATTCTCCGCGCTTTTTTGCCCCAAAACGTTGTAAATGATAATCTCCACCTTATCGCGAATGGAGATATTTAACGCGTCCCCGGAAACATCGGCATTCATGGCGGCATTTTGGTGAATTTATAAGTGCTGCATTTGTAGCACCCCTTCAGGGTGCGGTTGGTTTGTATGATTTACCCCAGGGTGGCGCGACTTCGCCGCTTACCCTGGGCTATGGAATTAAGCCCTTTCAGGGCAAAATATACATCTGTGTATATTAACGGTCGCCTTCCTCCGGGTGCATGTAAAGATGTGTATAAACCGTAGCCCGCCGGGGACGGCTGAAAACCTCGAATTCTCAGATGTCACGTGATAGTACCGCCTTTCAAGTGGATGGAAAAATGAGGACGCCGGATGAACCGACAGGGAGATAGCGGGTTTTGCGCGGCGACCGGGGATTTTAAGCGTCGTTGACCGTGAGGTAATTCAGCGGCAATCAGCGCCGGCTCCTGACAGTGCTGCGCCATCTGCTAATGCTGCTACCCCTGTATTTCATACTTCCCCATCCCAAAGCTGGTTTTATTGCCGATGTGCAGATACTGGCCCAGCATGATCAAGGGAAGCAGGGGTTTGATCTGCCCCTGGTAGGCGGCCGTTCCGACAAAGCCGCGGAACTTCATGCGCTGCTCTTTGCGGTTGGAGTAGCGCTCCCAATCCTGCCATTGCAATTGTTTGTTTACTAAGCGCACCGCGGCAACGGCGCTGTCGATGATGCCCCGGTAGTCCAAATCCCAGGGTTGGCCGCCGTGGATTTTGGCCAGCTCCGAGGCGCGGCCTAACAAGCGCCGCAGGAAAATCTCAAAGGTCGGCTCGGCCAGGCGGCCGTGGTGCAGCAGATGGGTGGGGGTGAGGAACCGCAAGGTCAGCAGGTCTCCTTCCCAGGATTGGGCAGCCGCAACGAATTCTTCATAATTTCTGACCACTACCTCACCGCTGCTGAGCGGCTCTTCTCCTGAAGGGAGGCCTTCGCCCATGGCATACACCAGGCTGCCGTCGCTGTTGCTCACTTTGGCGAGGCGGAATTTGCCCTGCTTTTTACCGATGCCGATTTCGCCTAACCGTTCGAATGCCACCACAAAAGACTCCACCAGGTGAATGGCGCTGCCGAAGAGCGCCAGTTGGAAGGAGAAAGATTCCCCTGTTTCGATAATCCGTTGTTCCTGCCCCGATGGGGGGTATTCGCCTAACGGCGGCAGCAAGACGAAGGGGTGGGGCAGGTTGGGGGCGTGCATCCCGGTTGGAAGGCCAAAAGATTTGGGAGTCTCAAAGATATAAGAGTAGGCGCAGAACCTTTCGTTTTGGCATTTGCCGCAAATTCTTCCCCCGGGCCGGCAGCACCATACCTGCTTCAAGGCGTGGCCCAGGCCGCCGCGGAAAGTGGAGCCTTTGTATTCCGGCAGTTCCAGGCGCTCCCGGGCGACGAGGTGAAAGGTGAAGTGTGCAAAGGAAAAGGGGAGGTTTTGGAGTGAGGCGGCCATGGGCATGTTGAGGTTATTTTTGAGATCCGGCATTGGGTTCGTAACGCAGGAATGCTCCTGCTCTTCTCCAAAAAGTAAGACATTTGAACATTACCAGGTGTAATATACATACCGGCAAAACGATGCACAAGCTCCGGAATGGGAGAGTGGGGGAGAGGAAGAGTATGAGAAGATTTATTGATCATGGCGACCAGCTTACCGATGAGATGATCGTACTCTTTTTTGAGCCTGTCGATAATCTCTTTTGGCAGGTAGCCGCAGGCATTCGCAAGCCGCTCGGAAGCCCAATTTATATACTTCCAACTCCCAAAAATCCTGTTATTCGTTTGTTCATCACACGATCTCCCCTTCAAAAATTTCAATTTAATAAACCATCCTCTCCCACCCCCACTCTCCCTCTCTCAAAACAATCCAGTATCTCGCCTAAAAGTGATCCCACGATTGCGGATTTCGAATTGGGGATTTCTTAATCCGGCCTGTGGGGTGAAAACCCGTCGCTCAAGCCCCGGAGGGGATGATCCCGACATGCTCACAGGGAGGTGAGCGCCTTTGTCGGGAAATCCAGTATCTCGCCTGGAAGTGATTCTGACTGAGTAAAGACCAGTTAGGTCTGGAGGACAGCGTAACCAGTCGCAATCCAGTATCTCGCCTGGAAGTGATTCTGACTTCTATGAGAACCCCGCTATTAATAATCAGTTTCATATACTGTCGCAATCCAGTATCTCGCCTGGAAGTGATTCTGACAAGGTTCGTGCCACGGATGGCGAATTGGCGGATTCGACCGTCGCAATCCAGTATCTCGCCTGGAAGTGATTCTGACGCCGGTGAGTATTACTATCACCGTGGAACAGGCTCCTGATGTCGCAATCCAGTATCTCGCCTGGAAGTGATTCTGACCTGGGGTTTTTGGACGGGGAAAATCTCATTCCCCGAAAAAGTCGCAATCCAGTATCTCGCCTGGAAGTGATTCTGACCGCGGCGGGAACGAAAACACAAGCGGAACTGGATTTACGTCGCAATCCAGTATCTCGCCTGGAAGTGATTCTGACTTTCGACCGCCAAGGAATGGTTCCAAAAGGGCGGAAAAAGTCGCAATCCAGTATCTCGCCTGGAAGTGATTCTGACTTATACAGTTGCCATTATGGGACTGTTATCGGGATTTATAGTCGCAATCCAGTATCTCGCCTGGAAGTGATTCTGACATCCCGACAACACCCCGGTGGCCAAGGCAAAAAGAATGTCGCAATCCAGTATCTCGCCTGGAAGTGATTCTGACGTACGGCCGCCGGAGAGCTCGAGCTCCGGTTTAACGTCGCAATCCAGTATCTCGCCTGGAAGTGATTCTGACAGTTTGTCTGCCACGGACGGAGACAAATTAGTTATTGACGTCGCAATCCAGTATCTCGCCTGGAAGTGATTCTGACTGCCGTACGCTGTAAGAACTAGTTCGTTTTTCAAAACGTCGCAATCCAGTATCTCGCCTGGAAGTGATTCTGACGCTGATTTACCCTCCTTCGGCACACGAGTGGATGATTGTCGCAATCCAGTATCTCGCCTGGAAGTGATTCTGACGCTGCTCTGCGTCCTGGCGTGCGTTTTGATTCTCTATCGTCGCAATCCAGTATCTCGCCTGGAAGTGATTCTGACGGGGCAACCAACCAGATTACCGGCGCGCCCGAGGTAGTACGGGGTCGCAATCCAGTATCTCGCCTGGAAGTGATTCTGACGTTGGGGGAGCACAAAGCGGTGGGATGAGCCCCAAGACCACCGTCGCAATCCAGTATCTCGCCTGGAAGTGATTCTGACGATTGGGGGGAGTGCGGGGTTTTTCTTTGGAGGAATTTTTGTCGCAATCCAGTATCTCGCCTGGAAGTGATTCTGACCCTCCCAACCCGTTGCTTCCGCTCCCTGCTCCTGCGACTCGTGTCGCAATCCAGTATCTCGCCTGGAAGTGATTCTGACGGGCTGGTCCCTGCTCCTGTTCACGGTGTTCATAATACTGTCGCAATCCAGTATCTCGCCTG
>JABWBP010000046.1 GCA_013360445.1 Calditrichaceae bacterium
AATGCTAATTGATCATATTGTGGTTAAAAATAAGGAACTCGTTATTCATCATATCATCCCGACTATTGATGATGTTCTATTGCATCACGCGCATCGTGAAACGTAATGCGTAAAAAACGGAATACGGAATACGCAATACGGAATACCCGCAAAAGTTACGCATTACGTTTTACGCTTCACTTCTCCCGGCAATGCCATGACCGGAGCGCCAAATTTATCAGTTCTTTTTGGAAAGGAATTTGCTTAAATTGTTCTGTGAATCATAGTTATCGCGCTATGATTGTGTTAGTTTGTCTTTCCGGGGGCCACATTTTTTCAGGATCCCGCACAGCCCCGGGAGAATTATTTGAGCAGAGGCGTGAGTGATGAGTGATAAAGATATCGGAACAACGCTGAAGCACTTGTGTATGGGCTGTATGCGCAACAAGGGGCCGGTTAAAACCTGCCCCCATTGCCATTGGGAAGAAAGCGGCCCGCTCCAGTATCTCCATCACCTGCCCCTGCGCACGGTTCTGAACAACCGTTTCCTGATCGGAAGAGTCCTCAGCGAGGGGAAATTCAGCATTACCTACCTCGCCTATAATCTCAGGACCCGCCAAAAACTGATCATCAAAGAATTTTACCCCCGGGACATCGCCCGGCGCAACGTGGGCAATCCCAACCTGGCGCTTGCCGATCTAAAGCACGAGAGCGATTTCAATTTCGGACTGGGCAAGTTCATTGAAGAAGGAATGGCCCTGGAGAAGATAAAATATCTCCCGGGATTGGCCCGCGGCCAGGGCAGCGTGCGCGCCAACGGCACCGCTTACCAACTGACGGAATTTATCGAGGGTCCCCATCTGCAGGAGTACCTGGCCGGCAAGGGGGGGCAGGTATCTTTTCACCACCTGGTCAGAATCCTGACCCCGGTAATGGTTGCCCTGGAAAAAGCCCACGAACACCACGTGCTGCATCACGATATTTACCCGGAAAACATCATCGTGGGGCGGGACGGCCTGGGAACCCTGGTCGATTTTACGGCCACGCGCTTCGAGCTGGCCCAAAAATGGAATATTCTCTCCTCGCTCTCCCGGCCGGGGTATTCGCCGCCGGAATTCTACAGCAAGGCCCCGCAGGTAGGCCCGTGGTCGGATATCTATTCCCTGGCGGCCACCATGTTTTTTGCGCTAAGCGGCCAGGCCCCCACCGCCGCCGCCGAGCGGCTGCGCAAAAAACCTTTACCGCCCCCGCATGAATTCGGCGCGGATGTTACCGGGGAAACCGAAACCGTGCTGCTGAAAGCGCTTTCTTTGAATCCCCGGGAGCGCTTCCAGACCATGAAGGCGTTTAAAGAATCTATTTTGGAAAGCTGGTACGCCTGGGAGCGCAAAAAGCCTTCCTCGGCCGTAGAAGCCTTCAGCCGGGCAAAATGCCCCTATTGCGGAGTCGTCAACGAAGTTCTGCGCACCGACCTGGAAACCGGCACCACGACCTGTTTTGCCTGCCATCATCCGCTGGTGGCCGACGATGGAACTATCCTGCCGGCTCCGTCCGCAGAGCCGGTATCGCCGGCGCCCCGCCCGGTAGAGCCGGAAGCCGTTCCCGCGGTGAAGGTGCGCATCAAGCAGGCGCCCTCCCGGAAAGCGGAAGCCATCACTTCCGCGAAAGAGGCCTTCACCCTGGTTCCCTGCCTGGCCTGCGGCGTGAAAAACGAAGTATTGATCAGCGACCTGGGCACCATTGCCCTGTGTGTGGAGTGCGGAGCCCGCCTGCCCGCCCCTTCTCCCAGCCCTGCCCCTGCTCCTGCCCCCCCCTCCCCTGCCCCGCCGGAATTGTCTCCGGAGATTCCGGTTGCGGAAGCGCCTCCGCCGCCGGCGATTTCCCCGGAAATCATCCAAGAGAGCGCAAGAGCGGAAGCGCCCGAGCAGATTGCAGCCCCGCCTGAAAACCTGGTGGAAATCTCCGAAGGCGTCTATGACCATCCCCGCGATGCCGGTTCTGAGACCGCGCCTCCCCCGGCTGCCGTAGAAGAAGCTCCCGCCGCGGGCCGCGAGGCCAAAGAGCGCATCACCCGGGCAGAGGAACCGCAGCGATCTCCCGGCGAAGCCATCGCCGAACCCGGCCCCGCCGCCCCGCCCGCTCCTGCGAAGCCGAAACCGCAGCCCCACGCCGGGCCGTTGACTCCCCTGGACTGCCCGGAATGCCGGAGCCGGAATTATTTTACGATTGAAGAAATCTTAGGCGGGGTAACCTGTGAAAAATGCGGCTACCGCTTCTTCTCCCAACCGGCGGAAGAGAAGAAAAGCATGGACGGCATTCGCCGGGAAAGGCTGCGGGAAAAACGCCGGCAGGGCCGCAAATTGATGTTGACCTGGGTATCCATTATCGTCGGGGCGGTGATGTTGACCGGTGGAATTTTAGCTTACCGGTTTATCCAGGAAGATCGCACCGAATCCCGGGCTTACCGGCATTATATTGAACAAGCCGACCGGCTGTTCGAAGAGGGAAATTACCCGGAAGCCCTGGGAAATTATCGCTCCGCGCTGGTTTTGGAGCCGGAAGAGCCTTACCTGATCGCGCAAATCCGCGAATGCGAACGGTTGCTCCTTGAGTTCGAGAAGAAAGCCGACGAGCAGAAGCAGCAAAATCTTCTTTCCGGGCAGTTGAACCGCGCCGATTCGCTGTTTGCCGCGGGCGACCTGGAAGCGGCCAGGCTCGCTTACGAAGCGGCGCTGCTGGCCTCCCCGGAAGATCCCTACATTTTGAGCCGGCTCGGCGAAATCAACAAGCCGGCGGCGGCCCCGCCCCGGGCGGCGGCGACTTCCCCCGGCAGGATTTCCGTGCCCTCCGGCGCGAATCTGCAAGCAACCATCGACCGGGCCGCGCCGAGCAGTGTTATCCACTTAGGCGAGGGTATTTTTACCCTCCCGAAGCCCCTGCGGATCAGCAAATCCCTGGAATTGCGAGGGGCCGGGCCGAACCATACCCTGATTATTTCCAGCGCCGGGGAAGCGGTCCTGCTGATCCAGGACGCGGGGGAGCTTTCCGTTGCCAATATCGGGTTCGAACACCAGGGAGAAGCCTGGGCGGACGTGCTGCGGGTAAGCAATAGCGCGGCGAATTTCAATAACTGCATGTTCAAAGGAGGGGTTTATAACCAGGAACAGCGCAGCGGGGGGAGCGGGTTGGTTTTCGAGGGGAACAGCCGCGGGAAGGTGCAGAACAGCCGCTTCAACGGGAATTATATCGCGGTGAACGCCCGGCAAAGATCCCAACCGCTGTTGAGCGGCAATGAAATCTGGGGCAACCACATCGGGGTGCAAATTTCCGAAAACGCCCGCCCGGTGTTGAAGAGCAACCGTATCCGGGAGAATTTCAATAACGGGATCGCGATTTTAGACCAGGCGCAGCCGGAGATCGAAGCAAACCAGGTGATCGACAACAAGGCCAACGGCCTGTTTTTCTACGGCGCGAAATTCAACGGGACTATCCGCAATAACCAGGTTCTTAACAACCGCGATTTAGGTATTTTATTGACCAATGAATCCCAGCCGACCATCGAGGACAATAAAATCCAGTGGAACGGCATGGGAGGGATACAATACAATGATCGCGCCAGCGGAATCGTGCGCTATAACGTCATCCAGGCCAACAAATCCGGGGGGGTTAAGATTACCAATTCCTCGCATCCCACCCTGAAAGAGAATATCATCAAGGGCAACCACGGCGACGGAATCGAGATTTCCGACAAAGCCGCCCCCACGGTGGACGGCAACGAGATCATTCAAAACAACGGCGACGGCATCAGCCTGCTGCTCTCCAGCCCGGGGGGATTTGTGCGCAATAATATTTGCAAGGGAAACCAGGGCTACGGCATCAGCATTCTGAAACCGGCCCGCCCCACTTTAATAAACAACCAGCTCCAGGGCAACTACGAAGGGGTTTTGTACGAGGAGACGGCGGCGGCAAATTAGTTTTTTGGTGTTTTAGTGTTTTAGCGGGTGTTTGAAAACTCTCTTTCACTCGTTTACTGCTAAAAGATGGAACACGGATGACGCGGATGACACGGATATTCGCAGATAAATTAAAGAATGTTACTATTCAGCCACATGGTTCGATAAACTCACCATGCAAAGGTCACAGAGAAAGAATTTAAGACTCTTAGAATCATTATTCTTGTATATGGAACATTTTTTTCTACTAAAGAGGTTTGTTTAGCGCACTTTTCCATATCTCTGTGCTCTCTGTGAACTCTGTGGCAAAAAACCTGAATAGTTACTAAAGAATATTGCTAAAAAAATTTGTGTAAATCCGCGTCATCCGTGTTATCGGTGTGCCATTCGAACGATTTTGAGGTACTGAACTGAATTTTCAAACACTTTCTTAGTGCTTGGATGCTTATATTACCTGGACACGATAATACCTGAACACCTGAACACTATAACACTGCTTCAAGGCGCCTGGGTAACGCTGCCGCTGTCCGGGCGCCAGAAGAAATTCAGGTCGCGCGCGTCGATTCCCCCATCCAGGTTAAAATCCCCGAATTTGAGATAATCCCACTCCGCGCCGTTCTGCGCCCGCCAGACATCTTCCCGGTCGGTAATATTCACGCTGCCGTCGCTGTTGCCGTCCCCGGCGATCATTCCATAAACCCCGCCGCCAAGCAGCTTCATAGGATTGGTTCCGTAAGCCTGCGACGGGGCGGCGGTGAAATCGTACAATGCGCTGGACTCGCTGAGGGGGACGGGATTGGCGCTCATAATTGCCAGGTGGTTGCGGTGGCGCACCACCAGGTAATAACTGCCCGGGGGGTAGAGAAATCGCACCGGGCTAACCCCATCCAAATCTACCACCGCGCCGCTGCTCTCGATGAAGGCCGCCCGGGAAATCTTTTTCTCGAACGACGGAGAATTGCCCCGCAGCTCCAATAAAACCCAATCCGTTACCCCGGGCGGAATGCTCGCCACACTTTCACTGCCGCCGTGATTCCACGGCGCGCCGCCAAAAGGCTGGGCCAGGGGCAGTTTGGCGTTGTCGCCTAAGTAGCTGCTCATGCTGCCGTTGTTGTAGGGACCTTCCAAAAATATTTTCAGGTTCGCCGCCAGGCCGTTGGTGACGATGAGCTGCACCGGGACGGTTAGCTGCGCTTCATCCGGGTCGTTGCTGGAGATCAGCACGTTGCAGGTATAAGTTCCGGGGCTTAAAGCCGCGGCATCGATGTTCAAGCTTGCATTCGCGCCCCCGCCGGGAGGGACGGCCCCGCTGAAAGGGGTTACCGACAACCAGGGGCAGTCGTCGCCGCTGCTGCCATAGATCAGGAACGGAAACCCTTGCTGGGTAAGGGCGCCGCCGTCCAGGGCGTTCTGCCAGACGCCGCCGGTATATTGCAGCCCGTTGCCGGTAACCGCCTGCCCGGTGACGGTGATGGGCGGGGCCCAGGGGCCGGAGGCGAGGCTTCCGGCGCATTTCCAGACGATCCAGTAGGTTCCCGGGGTTAGGGTAAACCCGGCGCTGGCGGTACTGGCCATGACCGGGCGATTGGTAGCGACCCTCATGGTATTTTCATCCACCCGGTATAGATTAGCCCAGCGGGTATTGATCAGCCGGTTGGTGGTCAGGTTGCCGAACACCACGCTGCTGCCGGGGTTGCGGGGATCGCCGTTCCAGATTTGATAATACACCCCGGTAATGGTGGAGGTAGTCGAAGAACCGGTCTGGTAGGCAAAAAACACCAGGGAATCGACGCTCCAGCCGCCGGGATTGGAGATCGTAAAATCATCGGCAATGCGGTTGTCCGCAGAAAATTGATGCCCCAACCCCAGGGTGGTCATTCCTAAACTGACGTTCTGGAGAATGCTTTCATCCGCTCCCCCTACCCCGCTGCCGGCGCTGTTGGCCAGCGGGCCGTTATCATACAAAATATACTCGGTGAATGGGAAAACCGGGGGATAGATCGGGGGATAAGCCGGGGAAAGCGTTGCCCCGGGTTTTACTACGGCAGCCTGCGATTCATCCCTGGCAGACTCATCAACCAAAGGGTTGTGCACTGGCAGGGCTTTGGCAGGATACGCTTCTTCTTCAGCGAACACGACGGTTGCGCCGTTTTCCGGGCTTAACTGAGCCGGCTTGAGCGGGGTGCGCGCGCTGCTCAACGCCAGGGTCACGTCCTGCTCCCCGGCCCACCAGTTGAGGGCCTGGGCGCGCCCCTGGGCCAGGTTGGAGATCGCCAGCGACGCGGAAGCGGTTGCGTCCGGCTCTAAGATGAACTCGAACGAGAGCGGGGAAAGCTCGATCTCCGGGGGCGCGGGCGGCCCATAAACTCCCACGGCGTCCCAGGCGTCTTTGACCGCCTGAAGCTGCGGGGAGGGATCGCCGAACAGGTCTTCGGCGGCATTGATGGAACCGTTGCGGGCGTCGATAAACCGGGAGTTGGAGGTTAGATAAACGGTCAGGTTGCGGTAAGCAATTTGCGCCGCGTCATCAATCCCGATTCCGCTGACCGAGTAGGCGTCGCCGTTATCGTTCACCCCGCTGCCCCCTTCGGAGAGGAGGTAAAACCAGAAATTCTGCACCCCGCTGTTGCTGTGCACCCCGCCGTAATCGTTGGCTGAATTGGGATTGGAAGACAGCGGCGCCCAAAAATTTCCGAAGTAAGTATCCGGGTCGCCCGCGGAATTGGGATTTTCCATGGAGCGCAAGGCCGGCCCGGCCAGGTAAATGTCTTCGCCGATCAGCCAGTCCCCCGCGGCGCCTTCGATGTAAAATTCAATCGCAGTTCCGAAAATGTCGCTGAAAGATTCGTTCAACGCGCCGGATTCGTTGGCGTACACCAGATCGGCGGAATATTCGGTGACCCCGTGGGTGATTTCGTGGCCGGTCACGTCCAGGCTGACCAGGGGGGAAAAAGTTACCCCGTTCCCGTCGCCGTAGGTCATCCGGGTTCCGTCCCAAAAGGCGTTGTTATAGTTGTTACCATAGTGCACGTAGCTGCGCAATATCCCGCCGGCGTTGTTATAGCTGTTGCGCCCGTGCTCGTAAAGGTAGTAATCATAGGTGGCTTCCGCGCCCCAGTGGGCGCTCACCCCGGCGTGGGCCGCCGCGGCGGTAAAGTTCACGTCGGAATCCACGAAATCCACCGCCGCCCCGTAGTTGGTGCCGTTTTGCATATTATAGGTCTGCACCCCGCTGCGGCCGGCTTCCCGCAGGCGGTAGCCGCCCGCAAAACTGTCCACGATGATATTGACGGTGCCGTTGTAGAGCGAGGTTCCGGTTCCCGCCACATCGGCGTCGTGGATGCGGGGGTATTTCGCTAAAATTTCCCCGCTGCGGGCGTCCACGTCCACATAGTAGCGCCCCAGGGGATTCTCGGCGTAAATATCGAAACGATAGGCCAGCCGGAAGTTCCCCGGGAGCATCTCCGCGTAGCCGCAGGCTAATTTCAATTCTCCACTGGGATAAAAAGTGGCGTTGGGGTCGCCCTGCTCTTTTTTCAGGAAGGCTTCGTTGGCTTCGCTCTCCCAGAAGTAGGATTCCGCGCCGACGTCCCGGAGCGCGGCTTGCAGGGCTTCCGTTTCGGAAAGCAGGGGGGCGACCTCCGCCTCCAGCCCGTGCATCAGCAGCCCGTTGGCGTAAAACACCCGCCCGGCGCGCTCGTGGAGAAGGTACTCCCCGCCCAACACCTGAACGCCCTTGTAATATTGATCGAAGCGGTAATGGGTCTGGCCGGACCTGTCGGTAAGGGTTTGCCGCAAGCGGAATTGATGATCCGGGGAGAGGGAAAAGAGTTCGCGGTATTCTTGAAAGAAAGAAGCGACGCCGGGCTGGCGGCCTTCCGGGAAGCGGATGGAGACCGGGGAGCGCCCGAAACGATCCATCACGATCCTTGCGCCGGTGAAGTTGCCGCCGGAAGGCGGGGTTTTCGTCTGCCCGAAGAGAGACGCCGCCGCGCACAGCACGATAGCGGCGGCGATGATAATCCGGGTATGGAATCTCTTACCCACGGCGAATCCTCCTCTAATTTTAAGATTCGGAAAACAGAAAAGGCTGGCGAAAATATCGAAACTTTATTTTCGCTGCGATTCCCTTCGCCAACAGCCGGAAATCACGCTTTCATACATTGCGCAGAGACCGTTTTAAAAGTCCTGATTTTAGCCACAAAGATACCAAGGCACTAAGTTTTTATAATGATTTCTTCATATTCTTTGTGTCTTGGTGACTTCGTGGCTACTTTTAAAACAGCTTCTCAGCCTTCCCTGGCCGGTGGGAATACGGGTGCATCCTGCGGAGTCAACAGGCGCTTCAGGGAATAAGATCGACAATCTCCGGTCGGTTCAAAAATTGGCAATTATGACCGTCTCGAATGAGAAAAAACGTACGCTAAAACACCTACGGCACCTGGGTGTTCCTGCCCTCGTTGGTGCGCCAGTACAGATCCAGGTCCGCGGCGTCGATGCCGCCGTCTAAATTGAAATCGCCCGCTTTCAAGTACTCCCAGGCGGTTCCGTTCTGGGGACGCCAATCGAATACCCGGTCGGACAGGTTAACGCTGCCGTCGGCGTTGGCGTCGCCGGCGCGCATCCCGAAAACCCCGGTTTCTAAGCGTTTCATGGGCTGGGTTCCGTAGGCGCGGTTCTGGGCAGTGGTAAAATCATAGGTGATCGCGCCGGTTTTGGAAAGCGCCTGGGCGGCGCTGCTCATAACCGCTAAATGGTTGCGGTGATAGAGCACGATGTAATAACTGCCCTCTTTTAGATCGAATTTGAGCGGGCTGGCGCCGTCCAATCCCACCACCGATCCGTTTTTCTTGATAAAGGCGACCTGGGTATCCGCCGCCGCGGCTTCGCTAACGTTGGAGCGCAACTCCACTAACATCCAGTCCACTACCTCCGCGGGAAGGGAGGCGACGCTTTCTCCGCCGGCATAGTTCCAGGGAGCGCCGCCGAAGGGCTGGGAGAGCGGCAGCAGGCCCTGATCGGCCAGGTAAGCGTCCATGGCGTGGCTGCTCAGCCGGTAGGGGCCTTCCAGCCAGGCTTTGGTGTAGAGTTTCAGGTCCGCGTTTACCACGCTGATATCGTCGAAGGCGAAGCCGTCCGAGGTGATGGGAAATTCATCATACTGCTGAAATTTGAGCACCGACCAGCGGGTCAGGCTCATTCCCTGCAGCCCGGCCAGCGAATCGAGGTCGAGGGTGAATTCCTGCCAGCCGGCGTAAGCGTTCGGCCAGAGGTCGAGAATTTTCACAAAAGTTCCCCCGGCGTCATCGGAAAAGTAAATTCCGTCGCGCAGGTGGGTTTCATCGTCGAAATCTTTCCACCAGAATTTCAGCTCCACGTTGGCGTTTCCGGAGAGGTCCAGGTGCAGCCAGGCCTCGTTGGTCACGAAAGCGCCGCTGGTGCTCACGTCCAGGAGAAGGTGATAGTTGCCGGAATGGGGGGAATTGGCGCTGCTTACCCGGATTCGCCCGTTGGGGTGGTCGCTGGCAGTGCGCCAGTATTGATCCGGCGACCCGCTCTCAAAACCGGTAGCATACGGCAGGGGGGCAAAATTCTGCACCCCGAACTGGGTCACGGCCACCTCCACGGGGCTGTTCACCGCGTCGAAAGAGCTGATTTGCAGGGTTCCCTGGCGGGAGGCGGAACTGCCGTTTTCATCAAAGGCGATGCGGATTTTCTCGTTGCCGATGCCGCTTCCGCCGGAAACGATGCTCAGCCAGGATGCCCCGCCGGTGACGCTGGCGTTCCAGACCATGATCCCGCTGCCGATGTTGGATACCGCGATCTCTTTCTCCCCCGCCAGGTACCCGGTTTTGACCTCCGCGGGAGCGGCGTGGAGATAGGCCGCGGGGGCGCTCCGGAACGCTGCTACGGTGGAAGCGGTATTTTGCAGGGTTTTGCGATTGTCCGCGGCGTTGGGGCTGCCTTCGGGAACGCCGGTGGGCGAGCCGGTGACCGGGTAATTCAGATCCGGGTTGGACCAGAAGGGAAGCCGCACGCAGGAGCCGCACTGGTTTCCCAGCGCCATGATGGTGCGCCAGCCTTCGCTGACGTTCACGTAGCCGTGGTTATAGGTGAAGGGGCTGTTGTTGAGGGGGTCGGTAACCCAGTCATGGCGGGCGCCTAAGTTGTGGCCCAGTTGGTGGGCAAAATCCAGGTTGCCGGTGGCGCAGTAGCGCCGCACCACGCTAAAAGCATCGGATTGAAAGGCGGGAGAGACCGCGGTCATTTGATAAGCGGTTCCGCAACCGCCGGGGTTGCCGTACTCCACCCACAGGCAGACCAGGTCTGCCCCGTAGCTGTCGCGCCAGAGGTGCACGTCGTCCATAAAACCGTCGCCGTTGCCTTGCAGGCGGCTAAGATCGGTGGAAAAAGAGCCGCTTTCGGTATAGCCGACCGGGGCGGTATAAATCAGGCGCAGCCCCAGGCCGACGCCGCTGCCGGCGTAGGAGGCGTTGGCTTCGTCAATGGCTAAGCGGATTTCCCGCTCGATATCCGTGGAGGAGCTTTGCGCCAGGGGGGTATAGACTACCAGAACATCCAGATAAGTTATCCCGGAGGAAGCGTCGCCGGGGAGGTTAGTGGAAGGGGGCTGATCCGCGCCGTATTCCGGCTGCAAGAGGGTTTCTTCCCCGGGAAAAAACGCCTGGTCGATTTCGCCGATCGAGTGAACGCCGTCGCCCAGCGGGCGCACCTGGTATAGCTTATCGCCGATCCAGATATTGCCGGTAATGTTGTCATCCTTCACCACCAGCACCACCTGGCTATAACGCGCGCCCACAATTTTCCCGAACCAGGTGAACTCCTGCTCTCCCCTTCGCGTTTCACTCTCTTTGAGCGCCGCAACCGACAGATCCGCGAACAAATTCAACGCCAGCAAATCTTTGCTTCTGGCGGGGTCGCTTCTTTCCGCCAGGTAATGATACCCGCTGCGGGCATAGCGATGCCGGCGCAGGGTATAATCCCCAACCTGCTCGTTGATTTTTTGCCACACCGCCGGCTTTGCGACCGACGCCGCTTCCGCGGCAGTTACGCTTTCCGGGGAGAATAATTCCATCCGCTCCCGGGCGAAAACAGGTTGGTGGTTAACAAGCAGCAAGAATGAAACTCCCCAAAACAGTATTGAGAAGGTGAGGTAGAAACGCTTCCGTGCAGCCTTTTCCCGGCTCATAAAATTCCTCCCTGGGGGAAAATAAACGCTCATTCTAATATCGCTTTGAACCCATGAGCGGAGATTTTAAATGATGGAAATGCGGAGAGAATTGATAACCCCCGGCCGCCCGGGCAAGCGGGGCGGCCGGTTCGGTAAAACGCTTGACAGCTCAGCGGACTAACAACATTTTTTGAGTTTGCACAAAACTCCCCGCTTGCAGGCGCAGGAAATAGACCCCGCTGGCCATTTGATCCCCGCGGTCGTTCCGGCCGTCCCATTTGACGGTGTGGATGCCCGGCTGCACGCTGCCGGAGACCAGGGTGCGCACCACCATGCCTAAGTTGTTGTAAATCGCCAGGGCGATCTTCCCGTTGCTGGCGGGATCCGCGGGCACCTCGAAGCGGATGGTGGTCTCCGGGTTGAAGGGATTGGGATAGTTGGGCCGCAGGGCGTATGCTTCCGGGATCAAGTCCGGCGCTTGCGCGGACACCGGCCCGTGGAAGGTGCGCACGCCCTGGTAATCCACGTCCGCGATTTGGTACCAGTAAGTTCCCCCGTTGCTGAGAATGGCGTCTTCGTAAGTGTATTCCCGCGCGGTATTGGAGTTGCCCCCGCCCTGGAGCGCGGGAGTATTCTCGAAGGAGGCGATCATGGCGTAAGCGCCGGTCTCCTCGCCGGAGCGGTACACCTCGAAGCCGAGGTTGTTGACTTCGCTCTGGGTGGTCCATTTCAAGACGATTTTATCCGCTTCCGGCGTGGCGCTGAAGGCGGTGAGTGAGACGGGGAGGCTTACATCATTCAGATTTTGAGGAGGAGACAGGGTAACGTTGTTAATTACTCCATTCGTTGGAACATTTCCTTGGTTTTGGAAAACACCGATCGCATTACTTCCAGGCCTGATAAACAGATTGGTGTTACCAGAGTTATTCAATATGGTAAAATTCAACTGCACCCAACTGGTATAACTTGACGTGAGATCATAACCTGGAAATGGTGGAATAAAACCAGGAGCTAAGACTCCTAATCTGATGAATGTACCATTATCGGTTTGGGTGAAAGTATAACCTTGAAAAGGCCCAAAAGCAGTATTTGAACTGTTAACATAATCAAGTTTTGCAGGATCAAACTCAACATCGATGGTTGCCGAACCAAGCGTGGTTGAATAAGTTCCCACTACCGGAAGGCCGGTATGTTTCACTTGAACTTCAATTTGAAAGTCTCCCCCAACGGTCATGTCATTCGTTACCACCGCCAGCCGCTGCTCAATACTTTGAGCACCCAAAGCAAGGGGGATAAATGCACAGAAAAATAATATGTATGCAAAACGTAAACTACCTCTCATTGGATTTCTCCTTGGTTATTACAATTCTTTTTTGAGTTTCTGATTGGGTCGCGCCCGAGCGATTTACACGGGCAGATTCTCCTACCGATTGAGCACCACTTTGAGAAGGATCAATATAAGGTTGTATATTTTTATCACCAGGGCTGAGGGATGGCACTTGGGATTGGGCTGCGCTTGTAAAATTAGGACTGAACATATTAAAATCGGTAGAAGTCACTTGACCATCCATATTCCAATCTGAATAGAGGTATCCTGTCTGGGCGCTTGTAAAGTCGGGGCTGAAAATATTGAAGTCTGTAGAAGTTACCTGCCCATCGCTGTTAGCATCGCCGGTAAACATCCCAAATGCTGATCCGCCACCTATGTTTTTCATTGGGTTAGTCCCATACGCCTGCGCCTGTCCGGTGGTAAAATCATACGGCGCTTCCGTGCTGGCTTCATTCAACCCCACCTGCGCGGCGCTCATAATCGCCAAATGATTGCGATGATAGATTACCATATAGTAATTATTATCCGGCACGTCAAAGGTAATCGGGCTGGTTCCGTTCAAATCCACGATCATCCCGTCGCTCTTTAAAAATGCTGCCCGGGTAGCCTGCTCGGTGGTTTCGTCGGAGCGGATTTGCACCAGCACCCAGTCCACCACGCCCGCGGGTATGCCGGCCACGCTTTCGGTTCCGGCGTAATTCCAGGGGGCGGTATTAAAGGGCTGCTCGAGAGGTAAATAATCGCCGGTATTCAGGGTCGTGCTCATGCTCCCCCCGCTGTACGGCCCTTCCAAAAACACCTTCAGGTCGGCTAAGAGCACCTCGTCGGCTAAGCTGGCGGAATTGAGCACCGTGGCTTCGTCATTCTGAAACAGGGTGAGGG
Source organism: Calditrichaceae bacterium (assembly GCA_013360445.1). Taxonomy (GTDB): domain Bacteria; phylum Calditrichota; class Calditrichia; order RBG-13-44-9; family J075; genus JABWBP01. The sequence goes on from JABWBP010000046.1 coordinate 13,337, forward strand.
GGTTGGGCGACTCGCTGCGCCAGGCCAGGTTGCTGAGTTCGGTTTCGTCTTCAATGGTAAAGCGGATGGTGGCGATATCCACAAAGCTCATCGGAACGATGGCGCCGGAGTCCGGCTCGAATAATTCGATATTGAGGGACATTCTGCCGGGCGCCGGCTCGGTGAGGGTTATCTTCGCGTAATCCCCGCCCCCGCTGAAGTTGTGGATGGCCTGGATTTGCAGGGTATCGGGGCCGGGGCCGATGGGATCGGGGCTGCTGAGGGCGGCGGTGTTGTAAGTAAATACCAGGTTGCTGGAGCCCATTCTAAACGTGTCCACGTTGGCCTTGATCTGGGCGGTCACTTCGTAAATCCCGTTTACAGTTGCCTCGTTCTGCTCCAGGCGAAATTGTAAATCGTAAGTGGGCTGGGCGTACAGGCCCGTCCCCGGCAGCGCCAGCAACAGGGTGAATATTGTGATGTAAATGGTTTTCATCTAACAACACCTCCGCTTGGATATAAGCAAGTTCATTTATCGCCAATTTTCTATTACACTTGAGACAATATTAAATCCATTCGCCGGTTTGCGCGTGATTCCAGTCAAAAATGGCGGGGGATAGATTTTTCGCGGCCATTCAGCGATCAGCTACCCCCTGCCAATCGTCAATCGTCAATCGTCAATCGTCAATCGGCAATCGTCAATCGTCAATCGTCAATCGTCAATCGTCAATCGGCAATCGTCAATTGGCAATTGGCAATTAAAAAGTACTTACTTCGGTTTACGCCGGCTCTCACCCCGGGTACTTCCCCTCGATGTAATCCCGCAGGTAGCGGTTCTCTACTTCCGCGTCCTTCAAACGCGCCCGCACCACATCGCGCATGGAAAGGATGCCCGTCAGTTTATTTTCGGCAATTACCGGCAGGTGGCGAATGTTGTTCTTCACCATCACCTGTTCCACGTATTCAATGGTATGATCCGGCTCGCAGACGATCAGATCGCGGGTCATCACCGTCTTGACGCGGGTCTCTTTCAACTTTTCACTATTCCGGCTTCCCTCGCGCAGAATATCCCGCTCGCTGACGATCCCGACAATCTCGCCCCCCTCGTCGCGCACCAGCACCGCCCCGATGTTGTGCTGCACCAGGAATTTTATGGCGTCATGGATGCTCTGGTCTTCATGAATCGTCACCACCTCCGCTCCTTTCCTTGCCAAAACATCTTTGATTTTGATCATAAGCGGCTCCCCGGGTTATGATGGTTGAAGGATAAGTAACTGTTCAGCCTTCAGCTATCAGCCATCAGCTTTCAGCTTAAAAAATGCTGTACACAGCCCAAAATCGTAAACCCAAACATGAAGGTCATCACAGCAAGTATCTCTGAGAACGCTTTTTGCTGACGGCTGACCGCTGAAGGCTGATAGCTGAATAGTAACAAGAATAAAAGGTAAAAAGACAAGTTTTGCCCTGCCGGTTAAGGAGTATGAACAACTTCTTCAAGCTTTGAACGAGGCGCCGAGAATACACCGATATCAAACGTGCGATGAGTCTTACTACAAGCAGGCACGATGGAATATGATAAACGGCTGCGGATTGTGCAAGGATTTTTTTCGCCGATTTGCTTTCCGGGCATAAAAAAAACCGATTCAAGCGAATCGGGCTTTTTTAAGGGGATAAATGGATGGTTGAATGGCTAAATGGCTGGATGGTTGGATGGTTGGATGGATGGTTGGATGGATGGATAGCAATTTAGCAATTTAACCATTCAGCCATCCAGCCATCCAGCCATTCACCCGGCCAGCGCCGCCCGGCGGGTATATAGAAGCGTAACCAGGAAGACCACCGCGCCAAGAATAAGCTCCACCGGCGCGATGAGGGGATGCAAATTCAGGTGCGGGCCGATCATGAAATAGCGCTCTAACAGAATGCCGCCCCACACCCAAAAGCCCAGGGGCATGACCAGCCGGGGATTCGCTTTGATTTTCCGGGAGAGCATGAGCACGAAGGGAACCAGGAAGAGCATCAGGATGACCAGGTAGAGCAGCGCGGAATATTCATTCAAACGATATTGAATGTAAGCCACTTCTTCGGGAATGTTGCCGTACCAGATGACGATGTACTGGGAGAAGAACTGGTAGCCCCAGAAGATACTGAACCCGAAGAACATGGTCATCATGTCCATCTGGCTTTTCTGGAAGGTCTTCTCGCTGAATTCTTCCACGAAATTGTGGTGGTTGAAGTAGGTCATGATCGCCGCCAGGGCCAGCCCGGCGTAAAACGCTTCCACAAAGAAGTAGGCCCCGAACAGGGTGCTGATCCAGGGGTAATCCAGGGACATCACCCAGTCGAAGGCGACGATGGTCTGGCTGGCCACGAAGGTGATAACCCAGAAAATCGCCCACATGGTTTTGTGCGGCCCGTCGTTTAGCGATTCCCTGGCAAAGCGATTGGCCACCAGCCAGGCCAGCAGCAGCAAAGCGATATTCCGGATGATAAAAAATTGCGGGTTCAACCAGGCGTTGGGGTGTTTGGCCCAGTCGTACAGACCCACCTTGCCGCTGGCGGCAAAGATGGCAAACAGCAGGGCGACGAAGAGGATCATGTGGCGCACGGAGAGCAGTTCCCGGCGGTACGCGCGAAGCCAATCGGAGCGGGAGATGTCCGCCGCCGCCACAATCGCTAACGGCCCCTGGGAAAGAGCCACGAAAAAGAGCATGGAATACATCAGGGAGCCGCTCTCGGCAAAAGTCCATTCCAATATCGCAATGAGCAGGGCGCAGCCGGCAAACGCCCCGATGAGGATGGTTCTGGATATCTGCATTCTTACCTCGCGTCATCAGTGATGATTATATACTCATTCCCGTGCACCTCTTCGGCGAACATTTTACTGATTTTGGGAAGCCGCGCCAAAATCATGATGCCGGCAAACGAGAACAACGCCCCCAACAGGATGGTCAGCTCGAAGGCGATAACCGTAAAGGGAGGAATAGAGATGAACGGCTTTCCGCCGGTAACGAGCGGCCAGCTGAATACCGTGTAAGTGGTGAAGGCAAAGCCGGTCAAACACCCGGTCAACCCGCCCACCAGGGTGAAGAACTTCAAGCGGCTGGGCTTTTCGTATTTTTCCACCAGGTGTTCCACGTCGTGCTCGGGATGGGGCATATAAATTTTCATCTTTTTCAGGCGCATCCCGTCTTTGAAAAGCGCTTCCAATTTTTCCATGAAATCTTTTTTGTTATTGAACCGGTATTCCATGATCCATTTTCTCCTTCAAATCGCTAACTTAACCGGCCGGCGCAAAGCTGAAGCTTTGCACTCCGGACCTTTACGGGTATAAACATCAATGCCCGTGCTCCACTTCCTCCTTCAACTCGGTAACGGATAGCACCGGCAGGGTCTTGGTGAATCCTAAATAGTAGGTAAAAAACCAGCCGAAGCTGCCTAAGGTGATTCCCAATTCGATAAGAGATGGGGTATAAAGCCCGAAGGCGTAGGGATCGAAATCCTTCGCCAGGGAGATGATGATGATATTGAAGCGCTCGAACCACATTCCGATGTTGACCGGGATGGAAATGGCGAAAAGGAAGCCGATGCTGCGCCGCAGCTTGCGGAAAAACAAGAGCAGCGGGGTTCCGATGTTGCAGATCATCATGGTCCAGTAAGCCCAGGCGTAATCCCCGCCCATGCGGTACATGAACTGCTCGTATTCATACACGTTTCCGGAATAAACCGCCAGGGCCAGCTCGATGATGTAGGCGTAGCCCACGATCAAGCCGGTAAACATCAGCAGTTTGGCTAATTTTTCCAGATCGTCGATGGAAATGTACTTTTCCAGGCGGTAGATTTTGCGCATGGGAATGACCAGGGTGAGCACCATGGCGCAGCCGGAAAAGATCGCCCCGGCCACGAAGTAGGGAGCGAAGATGGTGGTATGCCAGCCGTACACCACCCCCATGGCGAAGTCCCAGGACACCACCGAGTGCACCGACAACACCAGGGGCGCGGCCAGCGCGGCCATGTATTTATAAAGCTGGCCGTAATGCTGCCACTCTCTGAAGGAACCGCTCCACCCTCCGGAGAAGATGCCGTACAACACCCGGGCAATTTTCCCTTCTTTTACCTGCTTAAGGCGGCGGGCTAAGGCGATGTCCGGCACCAACCCGATGTACCAGAATACCACGCTCACGGTGAGGTAAGTGCTGACTGCAAAAACGTCCCAGATGAGCGGGGAGCGGAAGTTGATCCACAACAAGCGCTGGTTGGGATAGGGAAACAACCAGTAGAAAAACCATACCCGGCCTAAGTGCACCAGCGGAAAAAGCCCCGCGGTCAATACCGCAAAAACCGTCATGGCTTCCGCGGCGCGGTTGAATTTGCTGCGGAATTTGGCGCGGAAGAGAAAGAGAATCGCGGAGATGAGGGTGCCGGAGTGGGCGATACCGACCCAAAACACGAAATCGACGATGTAAACTCCCCATCCCACCGGGTTGGTAATCCCGGCCACGCCCAGGCCGGTATAGATCTGGTAGGCCCAGCAAACCGCCCCGATCCCCACCGCCCCCAACGATAGCGCCAGGGCAATCCAGAAAAGCGGCCGGGGTTTACCAACCGAGGCGTAAATATCATGTTCGATCTGGTCCTTTACCGCTTTCGGATCGCTGACGTGCTCGTGTGCATGGCCGCCCGGTTCAAGTGTCTCGGTGGTGCGTGAACTCATGCGTGTTCCTCCTTGCGCAGGTAATGTAGCGCCGGGCCGGTGCCCAATACTTCCAGAACCCGGAATTTTCTTTTCGATTGGGATTTTTTATACACTTCCGACTCCGTATCCAGAATATTGCCGAAGGTGATGGCGTTGGCGGGACAGGTCTGGGCGCAGGCCGGGGTAACTTCCCCGTCGCGCACGGGGCGATTCTCGTCTTTCGCCCGGTCTTTGGCGTGGCGAATGCGCTGCACGCAGAAGGTGCATTTTTCCATTACCCCCTTGGGGCGCACCCACAAATCCGGGTTCAGCATCCGGGTCATCGGCTCCCGCCAGGCGCCCCGGTCGGTCCAATCGAACCAGTTGAACCGCCGCACTTTGTAGGGGCAGTTGTTATGACAGTAGCGCGTGCCCACGCAGCGATTATAAGCCATCACGTTCAGCCCTTCGTCGTTGTGGTAGGTTGCGAATACCGGGCAGACGTTCTCGCAGGGGGCAAAATCGCACTGCTGGCACATCATTATCAGGTGGTCCATCCCGCCGTCTTCGTGGTAATAGGGCTGCACCCGGATCCAGGACATCTCCCGGCCGCGGATATGCTCTTCTTCGCCCACGCAGGGAATGTTGTTTTCCATGTGGCAGGCGGCCACGCAGGCGGAGCAGCCGGTGCAGGTCTCCAGATCCACGGAGATGGCCCAGCGATAGAGCGGGTGATTGGGCTGCGGGTAGAGGGTTTCATCCCCTTTGAGATATTCCTGCCCGTGTTTGTGTTCTTCATGCCCGCGCGGGATGATTTTGCGGTGTCCCTGCTCTAACGCTCCGGCCAAAATCGCCAGGGGCTGGCTGGCCCCGGTTTTGGAAAGCGCCGCCCCGTCGATGCGCGCCAGGGTCTCCCCGCTGCGGGGATCGTAAGCCAGCATGGCCGCGGGAACCTGCTCCCGCTGCACGGTATAGACGTTCTCCGGCAGCCCCGGCTGCACCATGGCCCCGTATTTCGCACTGGCGCCGTTGGCTTCAACCTGCACTTCGTCGCGATGCTTGTGCACCAGGGTTTCATCGGACACTCCCAATTCCCGCGCAGACGCTTCCGGCATCGAGACCCAGGTACCGTAGCTGATAGTGGTGAGGGGATCGGGAATTTCCGTGGCCAGGGGCAGGGCTTTGCTGCGCCCGTCAAAAGAGCGGATGGAGGGCATTACGTAGAGCGTTGCGCCGGCAGCGGGGGCGTCGAACTTCGCCCCGCGCAGGAAAGCGGCGGTTTCATTGGCGTTCAGGGCCACCGCGGCGGGGGAAACGGCCTCCGCGCTGTATCCCTGTTTCAGAAGCTCCGCGACCCGGGCTTCCCCAAAGCGCTTGTTCCATTGCGCCGTCAGCCAGTCTTTATATGTCGCGGCGGGCTGCTGGCCGCGGGCGACCTGGCTCAAACTCAATAGAATATCGCCCTCGCTGCGGGTATCGAAGAGCGTCTCGCGCAGCGCCGGCTGCAACAGGTTGACCATCCCTTTGCGCGGCTCCACGTCTCCCCAGCTTTCGAAGCCGTGAGAGAGGGGAAGGATCAGGTCATAAGCGTCCGCGTACGCTTTGATATGCTCATCGGCCATAATATCGGTAAAGGCCACCCGGAAAGTGGCTTTTTTCAGGCGCTCGCCGAATTGCAGGCCCGCGGGAACAGTGCTCAGCAGGGGATCGGTTCGGGAGATGAAGGCCACCCCGATCTCATCGCCCTGGAGGCGGCGGGAAAAATTCTCCATGTCGGCCAGGGTTCCCACCCGGGTGTAATCCTCCGCCCGGGAGAAATCCACCGTGGAACCGGCCATGCCGGTAGCCCATTGCACCAGCCCGGCTAACAGCGCGGTTTCCAACCCGTTGGCCTGCATGGTAGAAACCCCGCCGGCAATCAACAGGGGATTTTGGGCCGCGGCCAGGCGCTGGGTAATTTCATTGATCTTTTCCTGCGGGATGCCGGTTTTTTCCGCAGCCTGGGCCAGGGTTAGCCGGGGAATCGCCTGCCGCACGGTATCCGGGAGGCTGTTTTCCATCAGGTTGCTGGTAATAATGAAATTCAGCAGGTAGCTGAGCAGGAACGGTTCGCTGCCCGGTTTGAGGGTCAAACGCTGGCCGGCTTTGAAGCCGGTGAGGGAAGCGTGCGGCTCCAGGTGCATCCAGTGAAAGCGGGGCTGGCGCTCCCGGGCGCGCCGGAGCTGCACCCCGTAATTCACCGGGGAGACGAAGGTTTCCAGCAGATCTGCGCCCAGGGTCAGGAGGAAGTCGCTATTTTCGATATTGTAAGCGGGGATTTCCCGTCTTCCGAAGAGCAGGCGGTAGGCTTCCCGCAGGTTAGCGTGAGAATACGCTTCATATTCCGGGAGGCGTTCCACCGCGGCGGCGCGGCAGAATTCATCGATCAAAACCGAAAGAGAGCCGCTGGTTCTGCCGGATAAATAGACGTTTTTCCGCCCGGCCTGCGCGGCTTCTTTCATTTTACCGGCCAGCAATTGGTACGCTTCTTCCCAGGAAACGGGCTGAAAGGGGCTGCCGGACATCTGGTCTAACACCAGCTCGTATTGCCTCGCCCGCAGGGGACCGCGGATTCGCGCGGGATGGTATAAGCGCATCAAAGAAGACTGCCCGCGCAGGCACAGCGCGCCGTCGTTCAGGGGGTGGTTCTCCAGCCCCTCTAATTTGATGGGGTTATATTCGACCAGCTTGACGGAAACGCCGCAATGGGCGGGACATTCGGTGCAGGCGGAGGGCTTGAACATCGCCTCCCCGGGCAGGTAATCTTCCTCAGCGGGCAGCAGCAGGGGAATAAGCCTTTCATTGCTTCGCTGAACACCGCAGGACGCCAGAACAGTAGCGCTGGAAGCCATTCCTACGAATTTCAAGAAATCACGTCTATTCATGGAGTTTCCTCGCTTCGGATTACTCACTCGGTTGATTGACTCGGTTTACGGATCACGCATTACGTTTTACGCATTACAGTATTACGTAAAACGTAATGCGTAACACCAGGCATCAGAAATGACCCTTTAATGATGGCAGGTCCAACAATCTTGCGGGGCGTTGTTGGCCCGGTGGCAGGATACGCAAAAACCCATCTCGAAGGAGCGCACCCGGGTAACGGTTTTCACCACGGTCATGTCCCCGTGGCAGGATTCGCACGGCACCCCGGCTTTGATATGGCGCTTGTGGGAAAAATAGACGTGCTTGGGCACGTTGTGGATTTTTACCCAGGGGATCGCTTCGTTATTATCGAGGTACACCTTCAACTTCTGTTGTTCCGAGGTGCGGGCAGGAAGATTCTGGTGGCAGTTTTTGCAAACCTGCATGGGGGGAACGGTGGCGAAACGTGATTTTTCGACGTACAGGTGGCATTGAACGCAGGGGAGGTTCAACTGGCCGACCTGGGTTCCGTCGCTGAGGTAGCCCAGCCCGGAACCGGCGTGAATATCATGGGGGAAGGCCACCGGCTGCTCGCCGAGGGGTTTTTCGAAACTGACCCAGTTATAGGCAAATCCCACAATCACCAGCGCAAATATTCCAAAAACCGCTACCAACGCCAGGGGAAAAATAATCCGCATTGCTGTCTCTCCCGAGTCTATGCTTTTCACAGATGATAGAGACGTTGCAGTGCAACGCCTCTACTTCTTCGATAACTCTTCATAGTGTTTGAGCAGGTACATCGCCGCCGATTCCGCTTCGTGGGGCTTCAACCCCAAATTGGGCATCTGGATGTACTCCGGGTTCACTTTCACGGGATTGAGGATGAAATCTTTAAGTTTTTGCACGTCCCCGGCGTATTTGGGCAGCACCTCCACGTACGGGGGGCCGACCACTCTCTGCTCGAATTGATGGCAGGCGGTGCACTTGGCGGTGTAAACCTGTTCGCCTAACTCCACGTTTGCAGCAACCACCCCGCCGCGCTCCTCCCGCTCGGCTTCCATCTTTGCACGGAGTTCGGCATCGATCTTCTTGAGGGCGTAGTTCTGATATACCAGGGCGTTCTCCCGGGCAAAGTTCTCGTTCACCAAAAACACCAGCCAGAAGATGAGAAATAACGGAAAAATGAGCGCACTCAAACCGGCGTTTGCATCCCGAATGAGCAGATAAAGCAGATAGCTGACCACAAACAGTACCGCCAGCGCGCCGAAGGCGAGATAATAAACCATATAGGATTTAGCCGAAAAAGGCAGGGTGCCGATCGCCCAGAGAAAAAGCGGGGTTTGCAGCAGGGTAGCGATCAAGCCGGTAATGCTGCTAAATTTTCGCACATAAACGGCATATTCTCCGCTGACGTCCTGCTTGCCGCCCATCCAACTGAAAAAGAAAAACAGAATCGCCAGGCAGGTTAAGGCCACCGCGGAACCGGTGACGAACATGAACTGGGCGATCACATTCCAGTCGTATAACAGGGGAATCGGCTCTTTGTTGATCGGCCACTCCTCCGGGAAGAGAACGAACGTCACGGAACTGCAGAAAGCCAGCAGCGCCAGCACCGTCAGCCCGTGCGCGGCGATGCCCAGGCCGTAATGGAGCAGGGGCGACGCATCCGGCTTATTGAAGCTGTTCCGGTATAAGCGGGCGGCGACCAGGGCCAGCACGACCAGCAGCAGGGTGATGGTAAAGTACTGCCCGGTATTGTAGGGAGTGGCGTAGAGAATTTGCGCGAAACAGATCGCCATGGCGATTACCGGCAGAACGCCCATGATCAGCGCCGCGCCGGTATTGCCGAGAAAGGTCTCCGCCAAATCTTTAGCGAAGCGCGTGAAAACAGGATTATTCTCCGATTTCCCGCGGTAGCTGAACCCCAGGGAAAAGAGGGTGCTGCCGAGCAGAATGCTCATGTAAGGGATAAAAAATAACGAAACGGCAATGATAATGTATTTGGCAATTAAGATATGATCGGCTCTGGGAGGAGAAATAAAGCTGTCCAGAAAGTTCATATACCGTCTCCTTGAATAGGTTAGACCGGGGAAATACGATTAACGGAAAAATTGTTTGCAAAAACGCGCCCCCACCCTCTGTCATGGCGGAAGGGGAAACTCCTGTGCAAGCCGGGAAGATAAAAACTTCACAAAAAACAGGCGTAAATATAACAAAGCGCCTTTGAAATATCAAAACCGGAAAAAATTATTTAGGGAGTAAAATGGTATATGCCAAGACCTCAAAGGTTTGCAAAAACCTTTGAGGTCTTGGCTCAAACTCTCAAGAAGCTTCTTTGAGCGCGGACACGGATTCCTGGATCACCTTTTTGCCGTCGCCGAAGAGCATCAGGGCATTGTCCGCCGCAAAGAGCGGGTTGGGAATGCCGGCAAAACCGGGGCTAAGGCTGCGTTTGATGATGATCACGGTTTTGGCCCTGTCCACGTCGATGATGGGCATGCCGGCGATGGGGCTTTTGGGATCGGTGCGCGCCACCGGGTTCACCACGTCGTTGGCGCCTAACACGATGGCCACGTCCACCTGCCCCATGGTGGGATTAATATCATCCATTTCGATGAGTTTATCATAGGGAATGTCCGCTTCCGCAAGCAAAACATTCATGTGCCCGGGCATCCGTCCCGCCACGGGGTGAATGGCAAACTCTACCGTGATGCCCCGGGATTCCAGCAGGTTGAACATATCCCGCACCGCATGCTGCGCCTGCGACACCGCCATTCCGTAGCCGGGAACGAACACTACCCGCTGGGCGGTTTCCAACAGCATGGCCAATTCTTCCGCAGAGGTCGATTTTACCTTGCCGCCGTACACGTCGTCGCCGCTGGCCGTTACCACGATTTCCCCAAAGCCGCCGAAAAGCACGTTGGCCAGGGAACGGTTCATGGCTCTGCACATAATGTCGGTGAGAATGATTCCCGACGCTCCCACCAGGGAGCCGGCAATGATCAGCACGTTATTGGAGAGCACGAAGCCGGTCGCCGCCGCGGCCAAACCGGAGTAAGAGTTCAACAGCGCAATCACCACGGGCATGTCCGCCCCGCCGATGGCGATGACCAGCAGCACCCCCAAAATGGAGGCAACGCCGGCCAAAACCCAGTACAGGTAGGTGTCGTGGGGATCGAGCACGATGAATACCGCGAGCGCAATGCTGATGAGCAGCAGCAGTACCTTAACGATTTGTTCCCCGGAATACCGCACCGGGCGGTCCGGCACCACCACCCCCTGGAGTTTTCCGAAAGCGACCAGGCTGCCCCAGAAGGTGACTCCGCCGATAAACCCGGAGGCCGCAATCGCCACCAGGGTTTGCAGATCCGGATCGGGAGTTTCCGGGTTGAGCACCGATTTCAGCAGCTCCGCCCCGGCCACCAGCACGGAGGCGATGCCTCCGAAACCGTTCAGCAGGGCGACCATTTGCGGCATGGCGGTCATTTGAATTCTGGTGGCCAGCACTGCGCCAATCGCGGAGCCGATCACGATGCCGAGGATGATCAGCTCAAGGTCCAATTTCTTGGCGGCCACGGTGGCCAGGATGGCGATGAGCATCCCCAATCCTCCCATCAAATTACCGCGTATGGCGGTGCGGGGATGGGAGAGTCCCTTTAAACCGGCAATAAACAAAATCGAAGCAATCAAGTAGGCAATGTTTATAATCGCTTGAGGCAATACCATGGCTCAATCCTTTCTCTTGAACATTTCCAACATCCGGTGAGTCACCATAAACCCGCCGACCACGTTAATCGTCGCGAATATCACCGCCGAAAATCCTAACAGCTTGGCCAGGGAAAGGTGAATCTCCAGGCCGGGGATGGTTAAAAAAACGTGTTCATTCGCGACCATGGCCCCGCCGGCAGAAAGGAGCGCCCCAACGATGGTAATGCCGGAGATCGCGTTCGATCCGGACATCAAAGGGGTATGCAAGATGGGGGGAACCTTGGTGATTACCTCCCACCCCACGTAAATGGCGAGCACGAAGATCGTCAATATGCTTACGAAATCCATAAAAACTCCTCCAAAAGTTTTTTCGTCAGAAGTTTGTTTGTTTTGGATAATGAATTAATGGATGATTGGATGATTGGAGAACTGATCCATCCATCATCCTATTCAGCCAACTATCCACCAACCCCTCATCCATCAATCCACTCATCCATCAATCCATTCATCCGCCAATCCATCCGCTGGCCCGGCAGGTTAGCCCAGCCCCAGCGCTTCCTTCACCCGGGGATTGACCACCTGACCGTCGCGGGTGACCATGGATTCGCGGATGATTTCATCCTCCATGTTCATTTCTAACTGCCCTTTTTTGACCAGCAAGGCCATGAAGTTGGTCAAATTCTTGGAATAGGTCTGGCTGGAGTTGAAGGGAATGTCCGAGGCCAGGTTGAGGGGGCCGGCGATGGTGACGCCATGCTTCTGCACCACCTTGCCGGGTTCGGTGGCCTCGCAATTGCCGCCCCGTTCCGCGGCCAGGTCCACGATCACCGAGCCGGGATGCATGTGTTTGACCATCTCCTCGGTGACCAGTACCGGGGCTTTTTTGCCCGGCACCGCGGCTGTGGTAATCACCACGTCGCTTTCCGCCACGACTTTGGCCATCAGCTCGCGCTGTTTGCGGTAGAATTCCTCGCCCATTTCTTTGGCGTAGCCGCCTTTATCCTGCGCTGCTGCGGCGTCTAATTCCATTTCCACGAACTTGGCGCCTAAGCTTTGCACCTGTTCTTTTACCGCCGGGCGCACGTCATAAGCGTGAACCACCGCGCCCAATCGCCGGGCGGTGGCAATGGCCTGCAAACCGGCCACCCCCGCGCCGACGATGAATACTTTGGCGGCGACGATAGTGCCGGCGGCGGTCATCATCATGGGGAAAATTTTGGGCAGGTAATTCGCGGCTAACAGCACCGCCTTGTAACCGGCCAGGTTGGCCATGGAGGAGAGGGCGTCCATGCTCTGGGCGCGGGTGATCCGGGGAACCAGCTCCATAGAAAACGCAGTCATTTTTTGTTTTGCCAGCGTTTCTACTTCCTTTTTAGCGGTAAGGGGTTCCATAAACCCGATCTGGATCTGGCCGGGCTTCATGTGCACCGCGTCGGCCGGGCCTTTTTCAGGATTTGCGCCCAGGCCGCGCACTTGCAATAAGATATCCGCAGTAGAGAGCACTTCCTTGCGGTCCTTAGCGATTTTCGCGCCTCTTTCCTGGTACTGCGCGTCCGGGAAACCCGCGGCCTCGCCCGCGCCGGGTTCTACTAACACTTCCAATCCGTTTTTGACCAGTGTTTGAACCCCCACGGGTACCAAAGCGACCCGTTTTTCGCCGGGGAAAGTTTCTTTGAGCACACCTGCAATCATAGGCTATCTCCATTCTTTCGATACTTAATCAAGTTGCGGTGAATTAATAAAACATCATTCAAAAACCCTGCAAACCGGCATATTTTCAAATCAAGAAATGAAGTTCACGTTTTTGAGGCACAAAAACAATGACTTTGGTTAGGTTTTTTAATGATTTTTGTCATGGGGAGCACTAAAACCGGCGCTCAGCCTTGAATTTCGGGGATGGATCATGCGCAGTAGATTTTTTTTGGCCGCAGAGAAATTTCTTTATTTCTTACTCTCTAAAGTTCAATTGCCCCGGCCAGGCTTTGGCGACATGCCTCAACGGCGCTCTTCTATTGATTCCTTGTTACTCATAAGGACCAAGGAATCGCTCACCGTTAAAATGGATGATGTGGCTCGGCGCTTCTGCAACCCAGACCTCTGTCTCCCATGCGATTTCAGAGAGATACTTCGCCATCGCACGACGGGTGAGAAACGCGGTCACGAAGACCAATCCGGCCTTGGCCCCTCTAAACAGTTCCCTTAGCTCGTTCCGTCGCTTGACGCCGATGGGGCCGTGACTGGTGACGGCCTCGATAAGGACAAGCCACTTCTTGTCCGGCAAATGCACGATGATGTCTGGCATCTTGCCGTGCTCGTCGAAGGCCATACCAAGCCTGGCGAGGTAATCTGCTTCGACATGTCGCTGTTTGTTGCCGGTGTCGCCCAGGTACACAAGCACGCCGGCAGGCGTGAAGCGCGGGCAGAACTCCTCGACAATCTTCTTGACCAACTCGTTTTGCCCGCCGGCAGTAAGCTTTAGTTCCCGGCCATCAGGGAACCTCACCGGAATCAGTGCCATTTGGCGCTCCCTCGGCTGGAGACGGCGGAGCGTCTCGGAACTGTTCACAAAATTCCTAAGCGACTCGCCCCAGGAATGTGAGCCATATTCTCGAACGAGCTTCAAGAGAGCCGGAGCAACCTGGTAACGATTGTCGGGACTGTTCACCGGCCGGCCAGGATCATCGGGGTTCGCCAGGACTAAACCCATCTGGATGAATTGGTGAACGGTGAACCGGCGCACCGTTTCGCGGGAGTTGGGGGCATATTTCTTACCAAAGTGCTTCTCGAAGTAGTTCATCATTTCGGTGATGCCGAGCAGCGGCGCGCCCGCGTCCGCCCATCGCTTGCGTGGGATCATGCCCAGCAGGGCGAGAAGCGCCAGGGCAGACCGCTCATTTTGCTGTTCTTTAGGAACCTCGAGCGCCTGGAGGATGTTCAGCGCTTCCGACACCATCCTGGCTGCCTCCGCTTGCTTCCCACTAACCCGCTTAGCCATGGTAAATTACCCCCTCTACAAGACGGTCAAGCTCTTCTTGATCGGGAAAGGTCTCGCCGATTCGCTCGCCAAGCATCACCAGCCTCTCCCATGCCGGATAGCGCAATGCGCGAAGGTCCGCGGCGTTCACCTGGGTATGGCCGCTGAACTGGCGGAAGTAGGAATCTACCAGCGTCGAGTTCAGGAACGCGGCGAGGCCCCTGGCTACGCTCGCCGGTAAGCCGGAGCCTTGAATATGGTAGAAGTTCAAGTGGTTCTCGAAAGCGACGCTGTCAGAGGGGACGCGCAGAGGATCGTACACTGCCGCCGCCACCCGGCGCCGTTCCTCCTTAGCTGAAAACCTTTTAACGAGAACGTAGTAGCCGCGTGGAACAAGAAGATCTTCCGCTCCCGGGCCAGGCGCAAGGGCATTCGGCTTGCGGGTCCCAGCGCCAGGCCATTCCACAAAACCGCGCTGAAGGTGGCAGGGATAGATAAGAGGCACTGTCTCCGCTCCCGGTTGGCGGCGAAGGAGGTGTTTTGCCCGGAAATCCACCACTCGCCCGGTGGATACCGCCAGACCAAGATCTTCCAGGGTGGAATCCAGCTTGCGCATCTGGTGGCGGATTGCATCTCCATCCCCATCCGGGACGATGTGGATGATGAGCTGCTGATCACCGGGCCGAACAAGATCATCATGCTTTATCGTTCGACTGCGCAGGGCGAAATCACCGGGATCGCGGCTCGATGAAACAACCACGTCATCAGACCGATCAGATATCTTAACGGCCCGGAATATGATGTTTTCCTGCAAGACCTCGTCGTCGGCAAAGGCGCGATCTCGTGCGTCAAATACGTGAACACGCCGGAAGCGCATGTCCTTCAGAAAAAAATGGCGAAAAGGCTCGAAATAAGGACCATTGCAGAAGCTCCTGGGTGTAATCGCGACTATTTCACCCCCCGGGGCGAGAAGTTTCATGGCGACCCCCAGAAAACCGGTGTAGAGGTTGCTCGTTTCTAAACCGATTGCGCGCAGGAGCTTACGCTCCCGGGATTGCGAACGAATCTTCCGGTAGGGTGGATTGAGAATGGCACAGTCGAATGGTTCCTCAATCCTCGGCGTGAAGAGATCTCCGGCCAGCGACCTTGCCCCGGCTTCAAGGAAGTCCTCTTCAATGACGCGGAATTCGAATTGAATGCCTGCCTCCAGGCTGGCTGTCCGGCAGAGCTCGAGCGTAGCCTGAAGATGGCCAATAAGCCTGGAGTCGATTTCGTAAGCGGTGAGCGAGATTGCTTGCGGCCGGTGAGTTCGGCGGCGCATATCGGCAACGAAAGCAGCTGAAAGAGACCCGATCCCGGCGCCGGCGTCTAAAACCCGAAGAACCGGCTGCCGCACCTCGAACATCCCTGCCATGAAGAGCGCCAGTGGCGCCGGAGTGAAAAACTGTCCCATAAGAGCGCGGCGACGCCGCTCCAGGCGCTTCAAGACGCCGCACCGCGTCTCCTCCACGGCATCCAGAAAGGTATGGGCGGCGTGCAGGCGCTCTTGCTCGAGTAGTGTCTTGTTTGCCATCTTATTTCTCACTCCGCGGCTTCATTAAAATTAGCCCACACCCAACCGCACATTCGCAATTGGTCCACCGCACGGGGCGCCGCTCATCTTCTCCACCTGCTCCTGCGCGTGGTAGGAGCTGCGCACCAGCGGGCCGGATTCCACGTGCTTCAGCCCCATTTCTTCCCCGGCGCGCTTGTATTCCGCGAATTCATCAGGATGCACGAACCGTTCCACCGGCAAATGGCGTTTGGTGGGCTGCAAGTACTGCCCGATAGTGAAGATATCTACCCCGATGGCCGCCAGATCCTGCATCAGCGCAAGCACCTCATCGTAAGTTTCCCCCAGCCCGGCCATGATGCCGGTTTTGGTGGTCATCCCGTGGAGTTTCGATTGCTCCAGAACCCGCAGGGAGCGCTCGTATTTGGCTTGCGGGCGCACCCGGCGATAGAGGCGCGGAACCGTCTCCACGTTGTGCGCCAGTATATCCGGGCGGGCGTCGATCACATGTTTCAAAGGCTCCCAAACCCCTTTGAAATCAGGGATCAACACCTCCACCGAGGTCGCGGGGTTGAGCTGGCGCACCTGCTCGATGGTGGCCGCCCAGACTTCGGAGCCTTGATCAGGCAGCTCATCACGGTTGACGGAGGTGATGACCACGTGGCGAAGATTCATTTTTTGCACCGCCAGGGCCACGCGATAGGGTTCCTGGCGGTCGTATTGCGGCGGGCGGCCGGTTTTCACGGCGCAGAATCCGCAGGAGCGCGTGCAGACGTCGCCTAAGATCATCAGGGTGGCGGTACCTTTGCCCCAGCATTCGCTCTGGTTGGGGCAGCGGGCTTCTTCGCAGACCGTGTGCAGGGCGTTGTCTTTCACGATCCGGTGCAGTTCCCGGAAGTTATCATTCACCGCAAAGCGGATTTTGAGCCAGTCGGGGCGGGTGCGTTTGGGTTGCATGGTATTATGCCTTAAGATTCCTGGGTAAGAAAAAATTGGTTCTTTGACAAATGTACATTAGACCTGCACAAGATAATCACTAAGGGTTTTTAGTAATCGTTTATGGCGTTTCGGCGATATGCTACCAATTGAGCCTGCAATACTTTTACGCGGTAACACTGCTAAAAATCCAAGCCTTATAATAGATTCTGACACCAGCCCGCTTGATATGAAGTCAGCATCAACAGGAGAGATAATTTCATCAAAGTCTTTAGGGCTTTCGCCCTTTTTATTGTACCACTGAACGCTAATGTGTTTCAATAACTCTGTGCGCTCAGTTGGGTACATTATTTTTTTCTGGCTCCCGGCATCGTACGTAAAATTATCGCCGGCCGGTTTTTTACATTTCCATCAGCTTGTGGAACTGGGGTAAGAATTACATCACCTTCCTTCATAATCAGGATTCGCCTCTTTGATCAGGTGCAATGGGTACTCATTCTCATTCTCGCCATATGCATTTTCTAAACCTCTTTTCGACAGCATCAACCATCCTTCGCGCTCGCTGTCAGGCTGTTGTTCGGGCAGGAGAACGACAAGCAGTTTAGTGCCCGGCTCTAATTTATACGGCTCATCTAATTTGATTTGTTTGCCGTCAAAATGAGCAGTTAACGTTATAATGTTCATGGTATTGTTCCTTTTATTGGCTTTGCTTCCTTAAATCAACGCGTACTCCACTCGCACCTTCACGCACTACATCCACGCCTCTTCAAACGTCTCCAAATAATGTCGCACCCGCTGGAGGTATTTATCCCCCAGTTCCCCGTCCACGATGCGGTGGTCGTAAGAGAGGGTGAGGAAACCGATGGCGCGGATGCCGATGACGTCTCCCTGCTCGGTTTCGAGCACCACCGGGCGCTTTTTGATCGCTCCCACGCCCATGATCGCCACGTTGGGCTGGTTGATGATCGGGAAACCGATGATATTGCCGAATACGCCGTAATTGGTGACCGTGAGGGTGGAACCTTGCACGTCTTCGATATTCAATTTCTTGTCGCGGGCGCGCATGGCCAGGTCGTAAGCAGTGCGGGCAATCCCGGTAAAGTTCAGTTCATCGGCATTTTTGAGCACCGGCACGATCAATCCCCGCTCGGTCGCCACCGCCATTCCGATATTGATGAAGCGCTTGCGGATAACGTTGTACCCTTCCACGGAAGCGTTGACGCCGGGAAAATCCTTTGCCGCCCTGGTTACGGCATAGAGAATAAAGGGATTGATGGTCAGTTTGAACCCTTCCCGCTCCTGAAAAGCGTTTTTATGTTTGCTCACCAGGTTCAACACCGCGGTAAAATCGCACTCCGCCACCCCGTACACGTGGGGCGAGGTTTGCTTGCTCAGCACCATGTGGTCGGCGATCTTCTTGCGGATTGCGTCCATGGGAAGCACTTCCACCCGCTCACCCTGCCATTTTTCGGTTACCTCCCCGGCGGAGGGCGCCGGGCGGGCCGGAGCGGCAGGCTGTTGGGGCGGGGCCGGGCGGGACGCCGCCGGAGTTGGCGCAGGGCGGGAAGGCCCAGCGCCGCGCGTTTCCAGGTAGCTCAAGATGTCCTGTTTGGTCACCCGGCCTTCCAAACCGGTTCCGGGAATCTCTGCCAGCTCATCCTTACCGATCCCTTCCGCGCGGGCAATATTGCGCACCAGGGGCGAGAAGAAACGTCCCCCGCTCTCGCGCCGGGGAATTTCGTTGGTTCTGGCTGCCGGTTGAGGAGCAGGGGCAGTTGAACCCGGACGGTTCGATCCCGACATAGGAACAGGGACGTTCCTGCCTTTGTCGGGAGCAGAGGGTTTTTCGGCTGCAGGAGCGCCCTTTTCGGCGCTAATTTTGGCGATGACGCTGCCCACGGTAACGGTCTGGCTCTCCGCGGCCAAAATTTCCAGCACCGTGCCCTCAAAGGGGCTGGGGATTTCCGAGTCCACTTTGTCGGTGGAAATTTCCAACAGGGTTTCGTCTTTTTTGACAAAATCGCCGGGCTTTTTCCACCAGCGCACGATGGTGCCTTCGGTAATGCCTTCGCCTAACATGGGCATCTCCACTTCCATTGCGCCGGCGGGAGAAGGAGCCGCAGTCGGCGGGGAGGCCGGAGCGGGTTTTGGCTGCGCCGGGGCAGGAGCGGGGGGGGGCGATGCATGAGCAGGCTTCGCTGCGGCGGCAGGGCGGGGCGTTTCTTCGCGCGCTTCCGCACCGCCTGCGGCAGCGGCGTCGATAACGGCGATGACGGTGTTCACCGCCACGGTTTCGTTCTCCTGCGCTTTGATTTCTACCACCTTGCCCTCGTGGGGGCTGGGGATTTCCGAATCCACTTTGTCGGTGGAAATTTCCAACAGGGTTTCATCTTTCTTCACAAAATCGCCCGGCTTTTTCCACCAGCGCACAATGGTGCCTTCGGTAATCCCCTCCCCTAACATGGGCATCAGTACCTCGGTTTTCATAATATTTGCTCCTGATCGTTCTCGGTTTTGATGATTCGTGAGACGGAAAACGTAATTCGTAATTCGTAACTCGTAATACGCCTGCCTGCCATGCAGTCAGGCAGGTAATTCGTGTTGCGTATTCCGTTTTTGTTACACTTCACGCATTACGCAATACGCCCCCCCCATCACACTTCACTTCCCACTTCTTTTTCCCGGTCCACGGTTTCCAAGTCAGCCGTTGCGGTTCGTGCTTCTGAAAATCCAAAGACGTTTTGGAACGATTGCAGCACGATCTTTTTCACCGCTTCCATGTCCGCCGGGCGTCCCAGCTTTTTTTCCAGGGAAGTTATGCCCTTGTGGAAAATTCCGCAGGGGATGATACCGGCAAAATGGCTCAAATCGGTATTCACGTTGAAAGCGAAACCGTGCATGGTAACCCAGCGGGAGATGCGCACGCCCAGGGCGGCAATCTTCTCATCCCCGATCCATACCCCGGTGTAACCTTCTTCCCGGCGGCCTTCCAGGCCAAATTCGGCCAGGGTTTCGATGAAAACCTGCTCCAGCTGGCGCATGAAAAAAGAGACGCTCTGGCGGTGCTGGTGCAGATCGAAGATCGGGTAACCGACCAGTTGGCCGGGGCCGTGATAGGTCACGTCACCGCCGCGGTCCACGTGCACCACTTCGATCCCCTTTTCTTCCAAAAACGCCGCGGAGGCGACCACATGCAGGTCCGAGCCGTTCTTCCCGATAGTGTACACCGGATCGTGCTCCACAAAAATGAGCGTATCGGGTATCTCTTGATTGATCCGCAGTTGTTGCAGCCGGCGCTGGTAATCCCATACCGGGCGGTAAGGCCGGCGGTTCAGATCAATAACCGTGAGGGTTTTATAAGGGAATGAAACCATGATCCTTGATTTTTAATCCTGATTCGCCAGAGCAACCGCCATTCAGGGCGAAGGAACGCTAATCCCAATCATTTCAATCGCGTTCTTCATATCTATTACGATTAATTAGTTTCAAATAACGAGCGAGGCAAGCCTGACTGCCTGATGATTCCTGACAGAGTACCGGCTTTTAGTTCATCATGATCTGGCACGGGCACAGTGATGGTTGTTTTTCTCTCCCTCTTTTGCATAATGATGTGGCTGCCTTTGCGTCGAACCTGTTGAAATCCATGCTCGGACATGATCTTGCAAACCTCTTTACCGGAAAGAACACGCAACCTGGGCACGTTTTAACCTCGCGGCTTAACTCACGGAAGCAGTTGGCACTGTCGGCATAATAGGGATGACATAGGTTTCCTTCTTCAACCTGCGTCGAATTTCTGAGGGTGAGGCCACTTCAAAGAATCCTTCCACCGCCTCCAGTAGATTCAAGCGCGCCTCTTCAACCGTTCGACCCTGGCTGACAATGTCGAACTCCGGGCATGTAGCGACATAGCCATCTCCTTCACGCTCAATCACCGCGGTGAGTCGCAATACCTTGCTCATATTGGCTCCTTCATCAAATATTGATCGGTTCCCCCATCGCCGCGTGGGTGGCTTCCGCCACCATCTCGCTGAGGGTCGGGTGGGGGTGCACGGTATGGAGAATTTCCAGATAGGTGGCCTCCACGGACTTCGCCAGGGTCAACTCGGTGATCAATTCGGTCGCTTCCGGCCCGATGATATGGCAGCCTAACAACTCCCCGTATTTTTCATCATAGATGATTTTGACGAAACCTTCCGTCTCCCCCATTCCCTGGGCCTTGCCGTTTACCCGCACGGGGAATTTGCCGACCTTGATCTTATAACCGGCTTCCAGCGCCTTCTTTTCCGTCAATCCCACGGAGGCTACCTGGGGAAGGCAGTAGGTGCAGCCGGGAATGGCGTTGTAATTCAGGGGAACGATTTCGCGCCCGGCGAGGTGCTCCGCCGCCAGCATCCCCTCGTGGGAGGCCACGTGCGCCAGCCAGGGCGGCCCGATGATGTCCCCGATGGCGTAAATGTTGGGAAGATTGGTCTGGTAGAATTTATTGACCTTGATCCACCCCTTTTCCACCTGGACGCCCAATTCTTCCAATCCCAATCCCTCGATGTTGCCCTGCACCCCGATGGCCATCAACACGTATTCCGCGGCGACGGTCTCGCTCTTGCCGTCTTTGCTGAGGGTAAGCTTCACCTCTTTTTTGCCCTTTTCCATCTTTTCCACCCGGGTGGAGGTGTGAATTTTGATCCCTTTCTTCTTGAAGGATTTTCCGAGCTCCATGGAAATCTCCTCATCCTCGATGGGAAGGAGATGGGGCAGCATTTCGATGAGGGTTACTTCTGCGCCGAGGGAGCGGAAAAAATAGGCGAATTCCACCCCAATCGCGCCCGCCCCCACGATGGCGATGGAAGGAGGCAGTTCTTTCATTACCATCGCTTCGCGGTAGCCAAGCACGCGCTTGCCGTCGATCTCCATCCCCGGCAGCTGGCGCGCCCGCGCCCCGGTGGCGATGATCATATTCGTCGCGCTGACCCTGCGGGCAGCGCCGTCGTTCAGCTTGACTTCCACGCTGTTTTTTCCGCTCAGGCGGGCGGTTCCCGCGATGACTTCGATCTTGTTCTTTTTCATCAGGAAGGCCACCCCCTTGGCCTGCCGCCCGGCGACGTCGCGGCTGCGCTGGATCACCTTCGGGAAATCAATCGCAGGATTCTCTACCGAGAACCCGAAATCGTTGGAATGCTTGATCAATTCGTACACCTCCGCGCTGCGCAGCAATGCTTTGGTGGGGATGCAGCCCCAGTTCAGGCAGATGCCCCCTAATTCCGCCCGCTCCACAATGCCGACCTTCTTTCCCAACTGCGCCGCCCGGATCGCCGCCACGTAGCCGCCCGGCCCGGAACCGATTACCAACACGTCAAAATCCATATCGTCATCTCCGTTGTGTTCAAATTGACAGGTGAAAAATTAATACGTGAAACGTAAAGCGTGATGCGTAAAAAATCTTCAATCTTCAGTTTTCAATCTTCAATTCCGCTACCGGTAGCTCAAAATCAGCTTTTCTACCGACAGCGAGAACATGATCACCAGAATATAAATATTTATCGTGTGGAAAACAGGGCGGAAAGAAAAATTATTCCCCGGGTGCTGGAGCAATTTGCGGCTCTTCCAGGCCAGCCAGATGGCGGAAAGCGCCAATACCAGGTAGAGAATGATGGTCTCGCCCAGCCCGAAGAGCGGAATCAGCAGGCAGGCCATGGCGGTGGCGATGATCCACGCAAAGGTGATCCGCGCTAATTGCGGGAGAGAAAATTTTTCCGTGAGAGAGGGGAAACCGGCTTTCCGGTAATCATCTCCGAAGCTCAACAACAGCAGCCAGAAGTGGGGAACCTGCCAGATGAAGAAAAAAAATGCCAATCCTAAAATCTGGGGGTCCGCCAAACTTCTTCCCCCGGAAACCCAGCCGATGGCCGGGGGAATGGCGCCGATAACCGACCCCGGCACCACCGCAAAGGGAGTTTTACGCTTCAGGGGAGTATAAAAACCGTTGTACCACAACACGTTCAGCAATCCCAACCCTAAGGCGGCGAGGTTGGCGCCCCGCAGCAAAATCAGCGCCCCGGCGAGCATAAAAGACAGGGCGATGAACAAGCCCTCCGCGGGAGATATGCGCCCGGAAGCAACGGGGCGGCCGCGGGTGCGATCCATTAAGCGGTCGAATTCCCGCTCCTGGTACTGGTTGAGCGCCGCCGAACCGCTGGCCAGCAAAAAAACGCCGATGGTGGGAACCAGGATATGGAAGGACAGCCCGTCCGCGGCCAGAAGATAGCCGACGAAGGTAGAAAGGGCTACCAGCAGGGAAATTCGGATTTTGCTCAGTTCAACAGCGATTTTGACCCGGCCAGCAAGCGTAGAAATGCTGTGGCTGTAGATCATTGCAATTCTTTGATATAGGCGATGATTTCTGCCAACTCCTCCTCGGTCAGATTCTGTGGAGGCATGGGAATATTTTCAAATCCCTTGACCCTATCTGTCTGCGGTTCCAGGATGGAACGGCGCAAATATTCCTCGTCCGCTAAAATTTCACGCTCTTTGCCGTCGGTAATGACCGCCACCTGGTGCCCGAATACCCCCTTGAAAGTCGGCCCGACCAGGGGAGAGCCGTCGATAGAATGGCAGGCCACGCAGCCTTTGATCTTCACTAACATGGGGCCGCGGCTGCCGGGCTTTCGTTCCGCGCCGCCGCCCGCCGCGCCGCCGCTGGCCGCAGAGGCAAATTGCGCGGTTCCATCATACCAGGAAGCATACTCCTCCTGCGGCACCACTTTTACCAGTGAAAGCATATAAGAGTGGCGGTCGCCGCAATACTCGGCGCAGAAAATATCGAAAGTCCCGGTTTCGGTGGCCTCGAACCAGACGTAGTTTTTCATGCCCGGCACGGCGTCCTGTTTGATGCGGAAAGCGGGAATGTAAAAACTGTGCAGCACGTCGGCGGACTCGACCCGGATTTTGACCGGCTTGCCTACCGGTACCGTCAGGGTATCGGTTTGGTAACCATTTTCATAAGTATAGAGCCAGGACCACATCCGCCCCAGGGCCTGAATCTCCAGGGCGTCCGGGGGGATGGTTTTCATGTTCCGGTAACCGATGAAGCCGTAATAGAACATCGCTAACACCAGAATCGTCGGGATGACGGTCCAGAGAAGCTCCAGGGTGAGGTTGCCGGAGGATTGGGAGACGGTCTGGTTTTTTTTGTGGTGATAGCGCACCACAAAATAGATCATCGCAAAAACAATCCCCACGAAAAAGATCACCGAAATAATCAAAATGAACAAAAACGCTTGATCTACCTCGGAAACAAACGTCGAAGAACCTGAGAACATAGGTTTTCCTCTTGGGCCTTAAAAATGTGTATGGTTTGAAGAAGCTGATAGTTGTCAGCTCTCGGCCATCAGCTATCAATTGATATCCGGCGCTGAAAGCTGAAAACTGACCGCTGGTTAGCCGATTCATCCGAACAAGACGTTCGGCGATTCCCTGAACAGCACGTCGGAAAAGAGCAGGATCATAAAAATCGCAAAGGTGACCAGCAGGACCAGGAACATCCAGCGGAAGACCGGCGGCT
This sequence comes from Calditrichaceae bacterium, assembly GCA_013360445.1. Lineage (GTDB taxonomy): Bacteria > Calditrichota > Calditrichia > RBG-13-44-9 > J075 > JABWBP01. The sequence continues at coordinate 37,623 of JABWBP010000046.1, forward strand.
CATACTTGAGGTGCATGAAGTAGGCCATCACCAGGGTAGATTTGACGCTGGCCACCAGCATCGCCACCAGCACCGCCAATTGCCGCACGTCCACCCCGGCAATCGCCACGGTTACCCCGGTCAAAGCCACCAGGCCGATCCAGATCAATATATAAAGGCCGTAACCCAGCCCATGCAGGGCCTGTTCATGGGCGGCGCTATCATGATGTTCGTGTTGCATTCTCATTTCCTCATCATTTCATCATTCGCTATCTCTGCTTCGTGATGAAGCATTACGCCCCGGGGCGATCAGGTAATCAAATAAAACAGCGGGAACAGAAAAATCCAGATCACATCCACCAAATGCCAGTACAGGGCGGAATTTTCTAATTTGATGAGATTGCGGGGGTCGAAACGCTTCTCCCCGTGCTCATAAGAAATCCGAATGTCGATATTCCGCACGTCCTCATCGATGCGCGCCACGGTGCCCAATTCATTGCCGTTATCGGAGATAACCGCCAGGCGGGCCGACCCCTGGAAGCGCTTGAGAATAGTTGGATTCATGTGCTCTTTATTCACCGGCTTGCGGGCGATGAAATAGAGCACTCCCCCTAAAACGGCCATCCCTACCAGCACGTGCAGCCCGTGCAGGCCGGTCATGGCGTAATAGAGTTGAAAGAAAGTGATTTCACCCTGGCTGTGGGACAGCAGCTTTTCCGAGCCGGGATAAAGGCCGTGTTCGATCTTGTGGCCCCATTCAAAATATTTATTGACCATGAACCCCAGCCCGAAGAGGATGGTCGTCGCCAACATCCAGATAGAAAGCTTGCGATTTCCCCGCTGCAGGGCTTCGATAGAGAGCACCACGGTCAAGCTGCTGGTGAGCAGCAGCAGGGTGTTTACCGTCCCGATAAAGGTATCCAATTCCGTTGCCGCAAGGTGAAAATCCACCGGATATTTGGCGCGGTAAACCGCGTAGAGCAAAAACAGCCCGCCAAACAGGAGCACTTCCGTGAACAGAAATAACCACATCCCGATTTTAGCGCCCACGAAGTCGCTGGGATGCTTGTGCGCAACCACTGATTCCGTATGCTGGCTCATTTGCTCACCTCCACGGGGATATGTTCGTACGGCCCGCGATCCACCTGGGGAATTTTGTCGAAGTTTTCCAGGGGCGGCGGAGAGGGAATTTGCCATTCCAGGGTGGTCCCGCCCCAGGGATTGTCCTCGGCTTTCACGCCTTTGAAGACCGACCAGACCAGGTTCCCGATCATCAAAAACAGGCCGGCGACCAGGAACCAGGAACCGACGGTTGCGATAATATGCCCTTCATGGAACTGGGGCAGGTGATCATAATAGCGGCGGGGCATGCCCATGTAGCCCATTATCATCATGGTGAAATAGAGCATGTTGAAGCCGATGACCTGCAAAACAAACGCGGTGATGCCGATTTTCTGGCTGTACATCCTGCCGAACATTTTGGGCAGCCAGTAGTAGAGCGCCCCGAACATGGCAAAGACGGTTCCCCCGAACATGGTGTAGTGAAAGTGTCCCACCACGAAGTAGGTATCGTGAATGTGCACATCAACCGAGATGGCGGCGTTCATCAAGCCGGTAAACCCCCCGATGGAGAAGTGGAAAATAAACGCCATGGCGTATAAAAGCGGCAATTCCACCCGGATCGATCCTTTATAGAGCGTCGCCACCCAGTTGAACACCTTAATGGCCGTGGGAATGGCGACCAGGAAGGTCAGAAAAGAGAACACCACGGCCGCGGTATAGCTCTGCCCGCTGGTGTACATGTGGTGGCCCCACACCAGGGTTCCCACCAGGGCGATGCCCACGCTGGAATAAGCAATGGCTTTATACCCGAAAATGTTTCGCCGCGCAAAGGTAGGGATGATCTCCGAAACCACTCCCATGCCCGGCAGCACCATCAGGTACACCGCGGGGTGGGAGTAAATCCAGAACAGGTGCTGATAGAGGATGGGGTCGCCGCCTAACGCCGGGTCAAAAATCCCGATGCCCAGGGTTCTCTCTAAAATGATCAATAACAAGGTAATGCCCACCACCGGGGTGGCCAGCACCTGGATCCAGGCGGTGGCGTATAATGACCAGACGAACAGGGGCATGCGGAACCAGCCCATTCCCGGGGCGCGCATCCGGTGTACGGTGGTTACGAAATTCAAGCCGGTCAGGATGGATGAAAATCCTAAGATAAAAGCGGCTAACACCGCCAGGGTGACGTTAGTGCCGGTGCGCACGCTGTAGGGAACGTAAAAGGTCCAGCCGGTATCGGCCATACCGGTAAACACGGCTATCAGCGCCGTGGCCGCCCCGATCACGTAAAGCCACCAGGAAAAGAGGTTCAGGCGCGGGAAGGCCACATCTTTGGCCCCAATATGAATGGGGAGGAAAAAGTTACCAAAAGTGGCGGTAATTCCCGGAACGATGAACAGAAAAATCATGATCACCCCGTGCAGGGTGAAAACTTTGTTATAGGTCGAAGGCTCCATGATCGTGGGGCCCATGGTGAGCTGCTCCAGGCGCATTAAAAGCCCCAGGGTAATGGCGACCACGAAAAAGGCAAACATTCCGATCATATAAAGGATGCCGATGCGTTTGTGGTCGGTGGAAAAAATCCAGGACCATAAACCGCCATGCCGACCTTTATACTGAAGATAATTTTCTTCATGCGTCGTTTCGACGATTGCATGACTGGCCATACTAAGAGGTCTCCTTATTATTTCGACGTTTAGAGGTCAGGGAAATCAGTACCACAAATCCGACTGCGAACACGATCATCAGCGTGGCCACCACTTTCAGGAAGTTGAACACGTATTTCCGCCCGGCCGGGTCATAGCTGAAACAGAATTTGATCACCGTGGCAATGGTGGGGCCTACCCGGCCTTCGGAAGCCTCCAATAACGCCATTTTCACGTCGAACTGGTTGAAGGCGACCCCGGGCAGGTAACGGGAGATCTTGCCCGATTTGGAGAGCACGATCAACGAGGCGGGATGGGCAAAATCGTTGCCGGTGCGCCGGAAGACGAATCCCACCTCGTCGGTGAGGCCTTTGATACTGGCGCTGTCGCCGGTCATCCAGGTCCAGTATTCTTCCGGAAAGGGGCGTTTCAGCCCTTTCACGTAGTTCGCTTTCTTCCGCGCGGCCAATTCCGGGGTCTCATCCTCGTTGATGCTGATGGTGAGAATCCGGTAATCCTTTCCCGGTTCCAGATCCACTTTATCTATCATATTTTGCAATTCTCCCAACACCGGGGTGCAAATGCCGGGGCAATTATAATAGACAAAGTTGAGAATGGTGGGGCGATCTACCAGGTCCCGCAACCTTACGTTCTCGCCTTGCTCATTCACAAAGGTATAATCCAGGTTGACGACGCGCCCCAACTGTTCATTCAGGCCAATGGGCGTTTCCCTGCCGGTCTCATTGGCGAAAAGGGGTTGGTTTAATAGTGCTGCCGGCAGCAATAACAGGAAAAATACCAGGCAGGTTTTCAGGTAAATACGGAACATTCCCGCCGCCGAACCGACGGATAGGATTGTTGAATTTAAGCAGCGCATAGCACCTGTAACTCCAATTTATTCAACAAATTGTGATGTCATTCACATAAAAAGACAAAAATATATCACGCTGAAGGGGGTTTTACAAGGCAAAAAAAGTTTTTATCGTAAAATTTTTTTGCATATTTCCCTCCAGACCCTTATCTTCTCCCGTTACCCTGATTTTCAGGGTTTTTTTATAAGTTTTTATAACGCCGGTCAAAAGCGGCTTAAAACGAAAGTTTAGATTTAGCACTTTACTTACTGGTAATTGAAGCCGCAGGAAAAGGAATTCCATCGAAAAAACGGCTTGTGGATGTTCACATGGTAGATTGTTACGGGAAATTATATGAGAAAAATCTTCTTTTCAATACTCTTGATCAGCTTCGTTTTATTAATTCCTCACCAGACCAACTCCGACTCTCCTTACATGGGTTTGCCGCTCACCATCCCGGAGCAGCAATGGAAACCGCTTGAGAGAACATTCAATGCGGATTTTCAGCAGCGATTGGAGAATAAAATCGCCCAAAATCCGTTGTGGCGCACCCTGGTGAGCAACCATAAAATGGCGGTGGGGTTGGTGGATCTGAGCAACCCTCTCGATCCTAAATTTGCCCGGGTAAACGGCGACCGGATGATGTACGCCGCCAGCCTCCCCAAAATCGCGGTGCTGTTAGCAGCCTGCCAGTCCATGGAAGAAGGAATATTGAAAGAAACCCCGGCGATCTTCGAAGATTTGGTGAATATGATCCGTTATTCCAGCAACGAGGCCGCCACCCGCCTGATCGATTTCCTGGGTTTCAAAAAGATCGAAACCGTGCTCCGCTCCCCCAAATACAAATTATATGATCCCAAAAACGGCGGGGGGTTGTGGGTGGGAAAACGGTATGCCAAATCCGGGGAGCGCCATCCCGATCCCATGGAGGGATTATCCCACGCCGCCACGGTGGACCAGGTGTGCCGGTTCTACTACCTGCTGGCCACCGGCCGGTTGGTGAATCCGGAGCGCAGCCGGGAGATGCTGGAAATCATGTCCGAGCCGGGATTGCATCACAAATTCGTTCACGCCCTGGATTCGCTTGCGCCCAACGCCCGGGTATTCCGCAAATCCGGTACCTGGCGGGCCTGGCACTCGGACTCCGCGCTGGTCTGGGAAGAGGGGAAGCGCCAATATATCTTAGTCGCCATCATCGAAGACGGCGAGGGTGGAAAGATATTACAAGAATTGGTACCGGTTGCAGAAGAGGCGCTGGCTCATCACAACTTGTTAACCCACAATCCCTAAACTTCATTTATAGTATTTTGCCATTTCAGGAATGGCGATATTGATTACCACCCGGCGTTTTATTCCAGCGCTTCTTTCAGGCGGCTTTTCACCCTCGCTTCCTGTTCCGCGGTTTCCCGCACCTTCCACTTTTTGACCTTCACCTGCTCCTTGATCAATTCAATGGCTTGCAAGGCCATTTCTTTTACCATCTCGTTCATCCGGGAATCCCCTTCTTCCGCCAGCAGCGTCTCTAAAGTCAGGTCGGTGAGGTCTTTCACGATGGTTTTATTGCTGTCCGAGGCCAAGTCTTCGATGATCCCGTTTACCACGCTGAACACAATATCGCCGATGGCTTTTTCCAGGCTTGCGGCGATGCGGTCGCCTAAGATCGGTATCAGGGTAATATCCCGGATCTCCCGGTTCTGTTTAACCGCTTCGGCAATGCGCTTCTCTACATATTGTTTGATGCTTTCCTGGTAAGCCCGGTGAGCGTCTCCGGATACCCGCTGCAATCTCCGGGAAAGCCAGTCCACCAGCGCCAGCTTGTGGGGCACCACCACGTCGTTGATGACCCGCCCGGAGAGCGGATTCCCCATGCGGATCTCATCCTGAACGTTTTCCAGCACGTTCACCACCACCCGGTCGGAGACCTCTTCCACCAGGATATTGAGATAGTGGGCGGAGCGGTCGAAAAGATAGGTTTTGGTCAAATCGATGATTTCTAACTTTTGCAGCCGGAGCAGAATGGAAGCCACCCGGAGGATTCGCAGAAAACGAAGTTCTCCTACGGGAATGCAGCCCAGCACGTCGTACCAGTGGAAAAAGGGGTAGTAATACCAGCGCGGGTAAGTTTTCTCAATGATGGCGAGAAGCCAGCGCAGCAGCAGTTCGATCACAAAAATGGCCACAAAATAGAGGTCGATATTCAAAAAGTTTTTGTGGATATTCTCGTTGTAATAATGAAAAAAGGAGGGTAGATACTGTGCGAGCAGGTTTTGCACGGCCTGGATGGCAAAAATCCAGTCGAAAACAATCAGGTTCAAGTTGATGATCAGGATAACGATCATCAGCAGATCGACGATGATGATCCGCGCTTCCCGTTTTTTCAGCAGGGCAGAAAAGTTCATACGCTATTTCGCTTCTTACCTTTCGTTAATGTGATAATCGATCAGGGCAGCGACGTGGGTGAGAGGATTTCCATATCAATCAAAATTGCCCTTGTTAGGATTACAAACGATCGAGGATTTTAACGCACCAGGATCATTTTCCGCGTTTTTACGATGTCATCGGCCTTCATCTGATAAAAATAGATCCCGCTGGCTAAGTTATCCGCCCGGACATAGAAAGGATAGCGCCCCGCCTCCTGCCGGCCCAAATCTTCTTCGCTGATCTTTTCTCCCAGGCTGTTGTAAATCCGGAAAGTAACCCGGGAGGGCGCGGGCAAGCGGTACCACACCAGGGTTTGATTATTGAAGGGGTTGGGGAAGTTCTGCTCTAATTCATAACTGCCGATTTGCAGCGCGCCCAGGGAATCGACGCCAGTTTGGGAGAGCTTAAAAATTTTGAAAAAACTCCACCAAAATGAGGGGCTGGCGGTATATCCGGCCAGGTAAACGTTGCCGTAACCATCCACCTCCAGAGCCTTGCCGGTGTCCCAGGTGTTACCGCTTCCGGCATGGCGGTAAATCCAGCTTGTTTCGCCGTTGAGATTGTATTTAATGGCGGTTAAGTCGAACCCGCTGCCGGCGTAGCGAGCCTCCCCGACTATATAGACGTTTCCCTCCCGGTCGAGGGCTAAATCGGCCACCCGGTCCCAGGAACCGGCGGCGTCGTAGCGGGCAACCCACTGTTCTCTTCCATCGGTATCATATTTGATGGTAAAATAATCCTGGTTGAGGTTTACGGTATTCCAGATAAACCCGCTGATGCAGGGGTTTCCCACGGCGTCGATCTTCATTTGGCTGGTCCATCCAAAAATATGCCCCGGTTCGTGATAGCTGGCAACCCACCGACGCTCTCCGGATGGGGCGTATTTTATCGTAACCAGGGTTTCCGAGTATGAGTCGGCGTCGAAATGCCCGTATTTGCCGTTTACATAGACATTCCCCCAGCCGTCAACGCCGATGGATAGCGCTTGTTCATAATTCCCCTGGTCAAAATGCGCCATCCATTCCTGTTTGCCCCGGGAGTCGTATTTAATCACCGCCAAATCATCTAAATAACCGGAGCCTTGCGGTCCCTGGCGATCCCCGGTAACGTAAACATTTCCATGAAAATCTACTGCCAGGCCGCGGGGAATATCGGAAAATTGCTCCCCGCCCTGGTAGCGCGCCAGCCACTCGAGCTGGCCGTTGGGGGCATATTTCAGGGTTACAAAATCCCCCCAGCCATATTCATCAGAGCTGCCGCCTAAAACATAGGCGTTCCCGTGGCGGTCGAGCGCCAGGGCTACCGGCACGTCGTAAGAAGCTCCATACGCCAATGGCGGCCCGTCATAATGGGCAACCCATTGCCGCGCTCCCGCGGAATTGTATTTAATGACGGCAATATCATTGTTGTGGTATGCAATAGTGCAGGTATTGCCCTGCGCATCCGCCTCCATGGCCACCGGCAGACCTTTGAACAGCGTGTCGGCCCATAGCAGCGAGCCTTCCGGGTTATACTTTACCATGAGAGTGTTCGAATTGTCAGTTCCGAGGGCGTAAACGTTGCCCTGGTAATCCAGCGCCAGGTCGAGAGCTTCTCCCCTTTGGATATTTTTGCCCCGCCAATGAGATTCCCATTGCCGAACTCCGCCGGGATCGTACTGCGCAGTGGTGTACTGATACCCGTCGTCCATGTCGCTGCTTTCGCCGGTAATAATCAGGCGGCGCTGCGAGTCAAGCGCCAGCGCCGCGGGAAAATCGTTGGAATGGCCGGGACCGTCGTATTGCCCGCTCCATTGCAGGATGCCGGCGGAATTATACTTGAGGATGAACCAATCGACGCCGGCATTCCCGGTTTTCATTCCGCCGGCAACGTAAATATTGCCCGCCCCGTCGCTCAAGCTCAATCCCGAGGGAGCGGAAATCCCGGCTTCGCCGCCGTAGCGGACTTCCCACAATTGCTGCCCGGCGGAATTGTATTTCAGGGTAAGACAGTCGTAACGCCCGTCGATATTTCCACTGACGCCGGAAACGTAAATATTTCCCAGGGTATCCAGCGCCAGCCCGTATGGTACGTCATTACCCACGCTGTCATAGGTTTCTACCCATTGCAGGTTGCCATCTCGCTCATATTTGATGGTCAGGAAAGCATCGTCGTACCCCGCGTTGTTCACCCCGGCAAGGTAAACCTCGCCGGAATCGTTCACGGCCATGGCGGTGGGGGAGTTAAAAGAGACGTCGGTTCGCTTGTAGCGCGCTTCCCACTGCAAAACCCCTGCGGGGCTGTATTTAAGGAGCAGGATTTCCGACGCGGCGATGGAGAGAGATTCCCGGAGCTCGCCAACTACGTAAACGTTGCCGGCCACGTCGATGGCAATACCCCGGGGAGGGAGCGGGTACCCTGAAACCACATATTCAGTTACCCATTCTTCAGACCCGGCAGCATTCAGTTTGATAGTCGCATAGCTGCTTCCGGCGGTCAGGCCGGTAAAATAGACATTGCCGGAAGGGTTGGTTGCTATTCCGCCGAACAGCGCGTCACCCTGGGGGGAGCCGCCGTAGCGGTACGCCCACTGTTGCTGTCCCGCGGGATTGTATTTGACCACTGCCAAATCAGCCCCGCCGGCAACGCCGGCGCTTTCCCCGCCCACGTAAATATTACCAAACCCATCTATCGCAACGCCTCCGGCAATATCATCACCATGCCCCTCCCCGTCAAAATAGGCTGCCCAAAGTTCACTCCCGGCCGCATCGTACCCGATGGTATAAAAATCCATGCCGTTGGGGAGATTGGGGCTGTAACCGCTTACGTAGATGTGATCCTGCCCGTCCACGGCGAGGCCAATCGCCCGGCTGGAGCCGGGTATCTCCGCGCTTTCATAAACCCGTACCCATTCTTCCCTGACCCCCAGGGTTTTGGGAAAAGCGGATGGCGAGGGATTATGGGCCGCGAGGCCATATCCCGGCGGAAAGGGATAGAACGGGTTGGCGGCGGGGTTCGAATAGGGATAAGAGGGAACGCCGGGGAAATCAACCCGGGGGCTTCCGGGGTGCCTCCATGGCACATTTATGTGAGATTGGGACGCTGCCCCCGGGTATCGCAGGGGGTACCCATTTTCAATTGCCCGGTGGTGGGGATAACTGTCAGTAATTGGCAAGTAGTAATTCTTAATGGCCCGGTGGGGAAGATGAACGGGCAATTTGGGGAGCGGTATTTGCGCTAACAACAAGATTGCAGCCGTTGCGACGGTAAGAGAGAGAGTTACCAGGTAAAAAAATGATCTATTCATGCCGGTAGCTCCTTTCTTGCATTATTTAAGAACTGATGTTACGCATTTTACCACATGGTTCGGTAAACTCACCATGCAAAAGACACAGAGAACACAGAGTTTTAATCACCTTTTTAGCGTTTTTGCTTCTCAGTGCAGCCTCAGATTCAATAAATACTTGATTTTCTCTGTGCCCTCTGTAAGAATCAACCTGACAAAATTTAGCGGGTTTGCGCCTCATATCCTTCTCAAAAATATTTTTTGTGTTTTCCATAGCTGGTGCTTTTTTTTTACTTTATGATTATCTTTGAGCGCCGAACCATAAAACAGAAAGGAGACGCGATGCAGAAACTGTTCAAAGATTTGAGAGAAGGGGAAGCCTTCCAGCTTCCCGGCAAGATCGATCCCTATAGCGGAAAACCTTACGTGTACGTTAAAATTCCTTTCATGAACAACTTTTATCACACCACCGGCAACAAACGCAACGCCCGGCTGAAGGTGTCCACCTCCAAGATGAATAACAAGTATATTTTTGTCGAAAACAACCAGGAGGTGGCAGTCATCTGATTTGGCGGGAGAGCGAGTGGCGAGTGACAGCTCCAATAAATCGCCAAATTACAAAATCATCAAATAATAACCGGGGAGCCTGTTTTGGCAAAAAACAATAATGAAACGAGGGATGAGGGGGAAGTTGTGGCGGTAAAGGAAGTGAATCGCAATGAGCCTGAGAAAGCGCCGCAAAAATTCGATTGGAAGTTCTGGGGATTGCTGGCCTTTGCCGCGATCTATTTCTTTTCCCCGCTCGACCTGCTCCCCGAGGCGCTGTTAGGGCCGTTAGGGTTCGCGGATGACGCCGCCCTGCTGGCGTTCGTTATCAAACGCATTATCGACAAAGTTCGCAGCCGGTAGGTGTATGAAAAAAAACGCCTTGGCGCTATTCAAAACCGGCGACATTCTGTTTTGGCTGGCGCTGCTTAGCGGAGCCTGGTTCTATCAGTCGATTATCGCTTCTTCCAACACCGCGGACAACGTTGCAGTGGTAGAAATTGCCGGAGAAGTGGAGTACCGGATCGATCTGAAACTCGACCGGCAATATGAACTGGATGAATTTTCCCCCCCGGTAAAAATCGCGGTGCGGAGCGGTACTCTCGCCATCATCGCGAATGACTGCCCGCAAAACATCTGCCTGAAAATGGGAGCGATTTCCCGCCCCGGGCAGATGATCGTCTGCGTGCCCAAAAAAATTCTCATTTATATTCCCGCGTACCATGAAACAGGAAAATCTGTCAAGGCCATTACCGGCTGACCGGGAAGAGGCGCGCCTGGCGGGATTGGTGGTGGTGGGGCTGCTATTGTTCATTTTCGAAGCCTACCTTCCGCGCCCGGTTCCCTGGTTGAAATTCGGGCTGGCCAATATCGCTACCCTGATTGCCCTGTATTGGATGGGCTGGCAGGCGGCGTTCCTGGTATCGTTGTACCGCATTTTGATCGGCTCTTTTTTTACCGGGAACCTCTTCACCCCGGGCTTTTTTTTATCGCTGGGCGGGGGAATGAGCGCGGTGCTGGTGATGGGAGCGATATATCACCTGCGAATTTTCAGCCTCCTGAGCGTGAGCATTGCCGGGGCGCTGGCCCATAACCTGGGGCAGCTTTTAGCGGCGATTTACCTGCTCTTCAAAAACGCGATTTTGTGGTATTTGCTGCCCTACCTGCTCCTGACCGGGATTCTTACCGGGGTAATCACCGGGCTGTTCAGCTACTATTTGCTGCGGCGGATCGGGGAGGATTTTGGGGGGAGTAATGGATGGTTGGATGGCTAAATGGTTAGATGGTTGAATGGTTGGATGGTTGAATGGTTGGATGGTTGAATGGTTGGATGGTTAAGGATTGGATAACCATTTAACCATCCAGCCATTCATCCATTCAGCTTTGTTTTGGGATACGGGGTTATTGTTATTAGATTATGAAGAAAATGGGAGTTTGAATGGCAATGAAGCCTGCAAATAAAACCGTCGCCGAACGGCGGAATTATTCGGTGATAAACGTGCAATCCGCCAAAGAGGTGGCGTATTCCGCACTGGAAAAAAGCAGCAAGCAGGGAGGCGCTTGGAACGTTGGTTGATTGGAGTGAAATCGTATGACTGCCGGGCGCAAAACGCTTACAGAAAATAAAGATTGGGGTACTCCCTCTAAATATATCAAAGCAGTCAGAGAAGTCTTTGGGGGTAAAATCGATCTTGATCCTTGCTCAAACGAGCACTCGCTAGTCAATGCTACGGTAGAATTCATGCTGCCAGAACATGACGGTCTAAAAGAGATCTGGGATTTTCCTACTATTTACGTGAATCCGCCTTACGGGAAGGATAAAGAACGAAATACGACGATAAAAAATTGGTTGGCAAAGTGCGCCGAAGCCCATCGGAAATTTGGTTCGGAGGTTTTGGCATTGGTTCCGGTAGCAACGAATACAAATCATTGGAAAAAATTTGTCTTTGGAAAGGCAGCTGCAATCTGCTTTTTATTATGATACCCGGTTAAAATTTTTAGAATACGGGCAGGATGGGGGAAAAGGAGCGCCGATGTCCTGCGCCATGATTTATTGGGGGAAGAAGTATCAAAAATTTTATGATGTTTTTATCCACTATGGCGCAGTGGTTGATATCACCTATCTCCGGGGAGAGGTAATCGGCCCGGAAAGAGCAAGCTTACAGGGAAGTTTTATCCCGGTGTTTGAAGAAGCACATTCGGAAAATGGAAAGGAATGAATATCGTGGCAAATGTTCTCTTAAAATCCGACATCCCCGGCGCCCGGCTGCGCAACCGCGGCAAGGTGCGGGATATTTACGACGCCGGCGAGCATCTCCTCATCGTCGCCAGCGACCGCATCTCCGCCTTCGACGTGGTAATGGCGGAAGGAATTCCCGGCAAGGGCGCGGTGCTCACCCAAATCTCCAAATTCTGGTTCTCGCTGACCCGCGACCTCGTCCCCAACCACTTCGTCACCGACGAGGTGCGGGAGTTTCCGGCGCCCTTCAACCGCTACCCGGATCAGCTTCAGGGGCGGGCCATGTTAGTCAAAAAAGCGCAGCCGCTGCCGGTGGAGTGCATCGTGCGCGGCTACCTGGCCGGCTCCGGCTGGAAGGAGTACCGCAAATCCGGCACCCTGCACAAAACCAGGCTGCCCGCGGGATTGCAAGAGTCCTCCCGGCTGCCGGAACCGCTGTTCACCCCCTCCACCAAGGCGGAAGAAGGGCACGATGAGAATATCACCTTCGAAGAAATGCTGAAGCTTGTGAACCATGAAATTGCCGAGGCGGCGCGGGAAAAAAGCCTGCAAATCTACCGCCGGGGAGTGGAAGTGGCGGAAGAAAAGGGGATCATCATCGCCGATACCAAATTCGAATTCGGACTGGTAGATGGGGAATTGATCCTGATCGACGAGGCGCTCACCCCCGATTCCTCGCGCTTCTGGCCCAAAGAGCAGTACCAGCCCGGCAAATCCCAGCCCAGCTACGACAAACAATATCTCCGCGACTACTTAGAAACCCTGGATTGGGGCAAAACCCCCCCGCCGCCAGAATTGCCGGAAACCGTGGTTCAGAATACTTCTCGAAAATACCAGGAGATTTTGCGCATTCTGACCGGGAAATCTGTGTTGTAGTGTTCAGGTGTTATAGTGTTCAGGGGATTTGGCGATTGAGTGATCTGGTGATTGAGTTATCGTTTACCCAATCGCCAAATTGCCCAATCGCTCAATCACCAGATCGCCAAATGACCAAATAGGAAAATGCCATGACCGAAACCATCTCCGTCATCGGCGCGGGAAGCTGGGGAACCACCCTGGCCATTCTGCTGGCTAAAAAAGGCTACCGTGTTACCCTGTGGGTTTATGAGCCGGAAATTTTGGCCGCAATGCAGGCAGAGCGGATGAACGCGCGTTACCTGCCCGGCGTCCCCCTGCCCGCCGAGTTGAAATTGATCGGCGATTTGCAAATGGCGGTCGAATCCGCCCAGTTTCTGGTCATGGCCGTTCCCTCCCACGCCATGCGCAGCGTTTGCGGCCAGATTGCCGGATTGGTGCGCAAAAACCACTGCGTGGTCAACGTGGCCAAGGGGATCGAGAACGATACGCTAAAGCGGATGTCTGAGGTGATTGCGGAAACCCTGGCGCTGCCGGAGAAGCAAATCGCCTCCCTGTATGGTCCCAGCCACGCCGAAGAGGTCAGCCGGGGAATCGCCACCGCGGTGGTGGCCGCTTCCGGCGATTTGAATACCGCCCGGCGGGTGCGGGAGCTTTTCCGCAGCGATTATTTCCGGGTCTATTCCAGCACCGACATCACCGGGGTGGAGTGCGGGGGATCGTTGAAGAACGTGATTGCCATCGCCGCGGGCATCTGCGACGGGGCCGGCTTCGGCGACAATACCAAAGCGGCGCTGCTCACCCGCGGGCTGGCGGAGATCAGCCGCTTAGGAGTGATGATGGGCGCCCAGCCGGAGACCTTCGCGGGACTGTCCGGCATCGGCGATTTGATCGTGACCTGCATGAGCAAGCACAGCCGCAACCGCTACGTGGGGGAAGAGATCGGCAGGGGAAAAACCCTCAAAGCCGTATTAGACGGCATGGTAATGGTCGCCGAGGGAGTGAAAACCACCCGCTCGGTGCACCAGCTTTCCCAAAAATTGGGGGTGGAGATGCCCATTTCCGGGCAGGTGTACCGGGTGCTTTTCGATGATAAACGCCCCCATAATGCCGTTACGGAGCTGATGACCCGGGATGCAAAGGAAGAAAACTGACAGGGGCAGCGGCAGGCAGCAGGAGCAGGCAAAACGGTTTTTTCACTCAAGTTATTTCGGATGCGATTCCAGATTGCAAATCATCGGTGGAAAAGTAACTCCGAACTATAGCCAAAAATATTTGAAATTTGCCACATGGTTCGATAAACTCACCATGCAAAGAACACTGAGAGCACAAAGGAATTAAGAAATTATGCCAGCCAGAAAGTGGAGCTATGCCGAAACTCTGTGATCTCCGTGAACTCTTTCCAAAGGAACCCCTTTGGGGGTGGCTAAAAAAAGTTAGGGACAAACTCTCAGATTTCGGCATGAAGAATCTAACCTGCCCATAATTCACATCTTGCTGATAAAATAGGGCAGCATTTGCCGCCAGGTGGGCCAGTCGTGGCGCATGTCGTGGCCCCACAAATCCAGCCAGTGGTTGATGCCTTTGTTGTTCAAGATGCCGGAGAGATAGACGGAGGCGCCGGGGTCTTCGTAATCGCCCTGGCCGGAGGCAATGACAATTTTGCCCTCGCACATTTTGTTCAACATGTATTCATCATTCCAGCCGGGCAAATAGTGCGCCGGGGAATTGAAATAGACGTTGTCGTCGAAATACCCTTTGGTGTAATAGCGCAGATCGTAAATCCCGCTCATGGCGATAGTGCCGGAGAAAATATCCGGGCGGCGGAAAAAGCTGTTGGCGGCGTGCAGCGCCCCCACGGAAGCGCCGGAAGTGATGATCGAAACCAGCCCTTTGCAGTCGTCATGAATGAAAGGGACCACCTCCTCCACCACGTACTCATTGAATGCCTGATGCCGCACCCCTTTATCGTAGGGATTCATGTGGTTATTCAGCCAGCTTTCGCTGTTCACGGTGTTGATAGAAAAGACCTTGCACTTGCCGCTTTCGATGAGCGGGGCGAGCACGTGGATCATCTGGAAGCGCTCCAGCTCCAAAAAATCTGCCGCGGCGGTGGGAAAAATGAGCACCGCGAATCCGTAATGGCCGTACACCGCGATGGGCATCTCCTTTTGCAAGCGGTGGCTCCACCAACTGTGAATTTCTCTGCGCATGAATTCTCTCCTCTGGGGGAATGGGGTCAAATGGGTGTGGAGGCGTGGAAAATAGCGCTACAGGGAGGATGCAGGGTATAAGGTGTGAGGATAAAACACGCCGTCATCTACCCTTATACCCTATACCCTGTTTATCACGTGGGCTTTGACAATTGCCGGGAGGAATGGAAAGCAGAGCTTCCCGCCCCTGGCGTCACGATGCAGAGCATCGTGACGAGCATTGTACCGGACAACTCGTTGCGATGCTCTGCATCGCAACGCAATTGGGGAAGCTCTGCTTCCTGGCGAAGGGATTGTCAAAAACTGCGTGATAGTGCATCCTTATACCCCATACCTTAATACCCTTTCCTTCTACCTTATTAGTTGCCGCCCTCGAATTTGAAGGAAACCTTCACTTTCGCCCGGTAAGCAGTCACCCGCCCGTCTTCGATTTTCAGGTCCAGGCTCACAATTTCCGCCACCCGCAGATCGCGGAGGCTTTTGCTGGCCAGATCGACCGCGTTCTTGGCCGCGTCTTCCCAGGATACCGTGCTGGTTCCCACCAGTTCGATGATCTTATACACACTTTCCGCCATGACGACCTCCTGTGGAGTTAGGTTAAAGTAGGCAGTAAGCAGCAGGCCATGCGCCTGCCACTTACTACAAATTCTCAGCGCGGGGCAAAATTCAGCTCGAACGTTTCCGCATTCGCCTGCGCCGGGGAGAATGTACTGCTAAGCGGGGTACAAATTCAATGGTTGGATTAATCCGTTTGGAGAGCAGGCATTCTCGTCTGAAAAATTTATCCAAGCGCAAGCAGTTTGCCCGGTTGTAGGGGCGCCCGTTTCCCCTGAAATCTGCCAATTGGCTTGACATCAAAGGGGAAAAAGCCTAAAATTATTTTGGCTTTGGCAGGAATAAAAGAAGTTTGAAGTGCGTCAATTAAAGATGGATTTCGGCGTGAACGATTACAAAACCTTAGAAAAACAGGGCTTGAAATTCTGGCCTGTAGCATTGTCAGAGAAGGAAAAAGCAGCCAGCATCATTCCTGCGCTTTTAGAATCTCAGGATAAATTTATCAGCTTACTCAACATCTCCGATGCAAATCCGATCGCGTGGAAGAACACTTTGCAAAATTCCAGAAGCCTTCCGGCAAATCTTTTTCTAAAGCATCTAATGGTGCTTTCGGACATTGGGGGAGAAAGATTGGAACGATTTAAGAATGAACTGGAATTGAGCTTAATGGAGCCACAAATGGAATTTACCTGGGAGGGAAATTCGTACATCTATTCTTTTCAAAGTTTTTTTGATGGAAGGAGTTGGAACAATAAGAATTTATACGTTGATGGTGAAAATATCGTCAACCCTCAACTGTTAACCCCGATCATCGAAGACGTAAGTATGCTTCTCTTGTATGGGGGGCTTTGCACCGCGGAGAATTTACCCCAGGAAATCTATGACCGTTGTATCATAGGAACTTTATTAGGCAAGAAAGAAGAACTTGATCTCTTCGTTCGCCAGAGATATATATGGGTAAGTAGAATAACTGGCGGCGCCAAAGCAAATATGATGGGTCAATTAGCCCAGGAATATGTAAAGGAATATTTGATCAACAAGTTGCCTGATTGGGATTTCACTTCAAAACATATCCCCGGCATCAGCCAGAATGATGGCCGAACGCCGGTTGGCTTCGATATTGTCGCAATTTCACCCAATCCAAAATATTGCGCCATAGAAGTAAGCTTCCAGGTTACCACCAATAGCACCATTGAAAGAAAATCCGGCCAGGCCCGTTCACGATACCTGCAACTAAAAAATGGCGGTCACAAGATTGCTTATGTGATTGACGGGGCAGGAAACTTCAAACGCAAATCCGCCCTGTCAACCATCATGCAGTATAGCGATTGCGCGGTTACGTTTCGAAAAGAGGAATTGAACAAATTGGTAAATTTTCTGCTGCAATTTGAAAATGATGGTGTTTGATAGATGGCTCATTTAAGTGAAAACGCCCGGCCTTTAGGGCGGCTGATTTTCGATCTAAAGAGTCTTTCGGAATTAAGCAGCATTAAATCCGCTGAAGCGGATGTTTGGTGTTTACTATTGCCATATCTCACCAATCAAAATAATTCAGAGATTAAAAATGAAGCAATCTCATGTCTTGTTGACTTAGCCCAAAGATTAAAAGACGACAGCGTATTAACCATACTTACCTCTTCTGAGCAGGCGGCGGAAATTTATTTGCAGCTTAAGCCGCATCTGAAATTTCAATTATGGGTTGTCGTCAAGCTGGAATCCCCGGTTTCAACCCCCGGTGTTCTTCCTGCGCATCACGCCGCCCTTCTCGTGCTTAGCAAATACCCTGATTCGTTAAAACACACCAGAACGAGAATATCATATACCTATTGCCCTTTTTGCGAGCGAACTACAAAAGACTACGGCGGGAAAAAACACCTCTATCATGAATACGGAACGCTGATGTCGGATATCTGGCGCGACATTAGCTATAAATTAAATGAGTTCCCGGAACAAATCATCCAGCGATTGCAGGATCTGTTTGGAATTTTGCCCCATAAAACCTTAAAGGTTGTGGATCTAAGAAAAATTTCCGGCGCAGTTTTTACTATCAATGAGCCGCCCGCTGTATATAGTAACTTATTCAAGAACAATGATCACGAAATTGCCCGGGAATCTAAGCTAATTCATCAAGATTGTCTTTTGGCGCTGCGGGAAATGCCATCCGAAAGCATTGACTTTTGTTTTGCCGATCCTCCCTATAACATCGCCAAAAAGTATGATAACTGGGATGATTCCCGCGATCTAAAAGAGTATTTTGACTGGTGTGATTTATGGCTTTCCGAGCTTGCTAGGGTTTTAAAACCCGGAAGGTTTTGTTGTATATTGAATATTCCCCTCTGGGCGATCCGGCATTATGCACATTTGACAAAAATAATGGCTTTTTATAATTGGATCGTTTGGGATGGTTTGAGTCTTCCGGTAAGATTGATAATGCCTGCCCATTATACACTTTTAACACTTTCAAAAGGACCCGCCAGCCCTTTACCCGGCCTTACCAGGGATGCGCACACTCCACTGGAGCTGAATTCGCTGCTGACTCTAAAAGACGATTACTGTTTGCGCGCTTCCTGCATTCAATCGCGTAAAAAAGCCGGCATTCAAGACCAGGAAAACATCACCAATCTCTGGTGGGACATACACCGGCTTAAACATAACAGCAAAAGAGTTGACCATCCTACTCAACTGCCTCCGCGCCTGATGTATCGATTAATTTCATTGTTTACTAACGAAGGGGAGATAGTTTTAGACCCGTTCAACGGCGTCGGCACCACTTCATTGGCGGCTGAAAAACTCGACCGGAAGTTCATCGGAATTGAAATTTCGTCCTATTATTACGAAATTTCTAAGAAAAGGCATTTAGAATTGCGATCCGGCATTGATCCGTTCAGAAAAAACGAAAATGTTCCAAACGCCAAGAATAGCCGGGTAAAAAGACTCCCTAAGCAGAAATACAAAGTAAGTAAAAAAATCCTTCAGCTTGAGATAAAAAAGATTTTTCAAAAATTAGGTAAAATTCCCTCTCGCGAAGAGGTTCGATTATATAGTGAATATCCGATTGAATATTTTGATCAGTACTTCATAGATTGGGGAGAAGCCTGCGCCGCAGCGCGAACAACTGGCATGACCGAAAAAAAACATTCAGGCACACGCAATCAGAAGCATCATCCCCAATTAAAGCTTTTTGAAAACGATCAGGATGCCAAAAAGTCTTAACAAACGCCTGGAAAAGTTTAAACAAACCCTTACTCAAACCTTTACTAAACGGAGGTCCACCCATGTCTAACGCCTATTTCAAAGTCCCTCACCCCATCAATGAACCGATCTTATCCTACGCGCCAGGCTCGCCGGAGCGCGCCGCCCTGAAGGCGAAACTCAAAGAAATGAAATCTCAGCAGATCGAAGCGCCCCTGATCATCGGGGGAAAAGAGGTGCGCAGCGGCAAGACCGCGGAACTGCTGGTACCCCACGACCACTCCGTGAAATTGGGCGTGTACCATAAAGCCGGGGAAAAAGAAGTGAACATGGCCATCGAAGCGGCCCTGAAAGCCCGCAAAACCTGGGCGGAAATGCCCTGGGAACACCGCGTCTCGATCTTCCTGAAAGCCGCGGAGCTATTGGCCGGCCCCTGGCGCTCCACCCTCAACGCCGCTACCATGTTAGGACAGTCGAAAACCGCCTTCCAGGCGGAAATCGACGCTGCCTGCGAGCTGATCGACTTCTGGCGCTTCAACGCTTACTATATGGCGCAGCTCATGGGCGACCAGCCCTATTCGCCCACGGGGGTGTGGAATCGCCTGGAATACCGCCCCCTGGAAGGATTCGTGTTTGCGGTGACCCCCTTCAACTTTACCTCCATCGGCGGCAACCTGCCCACCGCCCCGGCCATGGTCGGTTGCGTGACTCTCTGGAAACCCGCTTCCAGCGCGGTGTATTCCGCGTACCATATTATGCGATTGCTGCAAGAGGCCGGTTTGCCCGAGGGGGTGATCAACTTCGTGCCCGGCTCCGGCGGGCAGGTGGGCAACCCGGTGATGAACAGCCCCCACTTAGCCGGCATTCACTTCACCGGCTCCACCGCGGTGTTCCAGGATATGTGGAAAACCATCGGCGAGAACATCTCGCGCATGAACTATTATCCCCGCATCGTGGGGGAAACCGGGGGCAAGGATTTCATTTTCGCCCATAATTCAGCAGATGTTGACGCTTTAGTGGTCGCGGCGCTGCGCGGGGCGTTCGAATACCAGGGGCAGAAATGCTCCGCCGCCTCGCGGATGTACGTTCCCAAATCCATCTGGCCGAAGTTCAAAGAGAAATACGCGGCGGAAGTGAAGAAAATCAAAATGGGCGACCCGGAGGATTTCAGCAATTTCATGGGCGCGGTGATCGACCGGGGGGCTTTCGAGAGCATTACCGCCTACATCGACCATGCGAAGAAATCGAAGGAAGCGGAAATCATCACCGGCGGGGAGTATGACGACAAGAAGGGCTGGTTCATCCAGCCGACCACCATTGTTACTAACAATCCCAAATTCAAGAGCATGGAAGAGGAGATTTTTGGGCCGGTGATGACGATTTACGTGTACGAGGACAGCAAATTGGATGAAGCGCTGGAACTGTGCGATACCACCTCGCCCTACGCGCTCACCGGGGCGGTTTTTGCGCAGGATCGCGCCGCAATCGTGAAGATTTCCAACGCGCTGCGCAACGCCGCGGGGAATTTCTACATCAATGACAAGCCCACCGGCGCGGTGGTCGGCCAGCAGCCTTTTGGCGGCGGGCGCGCCTCCGGCACCAACGACAAAGCCGGCAGCGCCATGAACCTGCTGCGCTGGATGACCGCTCGCACCATCAAGGAAACCATGTCCCCGCCGAAGGACTGGCGCTACCCCTTTATGGCGGAGAAATAACGGGGTTCAAGCACGAATTGCACTAATTTCACGAATTAAGGGCTTTCGCCCTTTTTATTGTACCACTGAACGCTAATGTGTTTCAATAACTCTGTGCGCTCAGTTGGGTACATTATTTTTTTCTGGCTCCCCTCGTTGGGAGTGCAAAGCTTCAGCTTTGCACTGCATCTGCAAAACTAAAGTTTTGCTCCAAGTGGCTGAGTAGTAACTTTCCCCGTTTTTCAACCCCCGGCGTGGATTTGCGCCTGCACCTGCTCGAACATCTCTTTCTCCGCTAACACCAACAACCGGTCGTTGGCCAGCAGGGTGGTGCCCCCGCCCGGCAAGATAAACTCTCCGTCCCTATCGACCAGCACGATCAGAAATCCGGCAGGAAGCCCTAACTCGACGATGGCTTTGCCAATCACCTTGGAGCCTCCCGGAATGCTCAATTCTTTAAGCTCGGCCTTGATGCCCCCAACGGCGGTGTATTCAAGGGGATAAACCCGCCGGCGCGGCATCGGCGCATCCAGGCGCAGCCATTTCGCAACCGGGGTGATGGTAGTTCCTTGCAGGAGCACGGAGGTGATCACCACGAAGAAAACCACGTTGAACATCAACTCCGCTTGCGGCGCTTTTGCCAGTAAAGGGTAGGTTGCCAGAACAATGGGAACCGCGCCGCGCAATCCCACCCAGGAGACAAAAATTTTCTCGCGCAGGCTCAATGCGCCGGGAATCAGGCTGATGAAAATGCTCGCCGGCCGGGCGATGAAGATCAGGCAGCCGGCAATCAACATCCCGAATCCCATCACCGGCACCAGGCGGGAAGGGAACACTAACAACCCCAGGGTCAGAAACATGGCGATTTGCATCAGCCAGGCCAATCCGTCGTGAAAGCGCAGCAGGCTGCGTTTGTGAAGAAAATCTTTGTTGCCGACGATGATGCCGGCCAAATAAACCGCCAAAAATCCGTTGCCTCCGATGACGGAGGTGAGGCTGTACGTCAAAACCACTAAGGACAAGGTTAAAACGGGGTATAAACCTTCGTAGCCTAATTTCAAGCGATTGATCAAAAACAGGGTACCTTTACCCATGAGATAGCCGGCAACCGCTCCCAGGGGCATTTGCAACGCAAATGACAGGAGAAGCTTGCCGAACGAAGCGCCCGGTTGGGTGAGCAGTTGCACCAGGCCGATGGTCAGAAACACCGCCATGGGGTCGTTGCTGCCGGATTCCAGTTCC
Source organism: Calditrichaceae bacterium (assembly GCA_013360445.1). Classification (GTDB taxonomy): domain Bacteria; phylum Calditrichota; class Calditrichia; order RBG-13-44-9; family J075; genus JABWBP01. Next base: position 59,380 of record JABWBP010000046.1, read on the forward strand.
AATAAGGGCTTCAGCTGCCCTTTCAGGTGGACGTTTTTTGAGCGTAAGATCGAAAAAACCGCCGCCGCATCCGTGGATGAAACAATGGCGCCGAGCAATAAACCTTCTACCAGGGAAAAACCTAACAATAATTTGGCAAAAACCCCCACCACCAGCGCGGTGATAAAAACGCCTAACGTAGAAAGTATCAACCCGTATTTGAGAACCGGCCGAACGCTGCTAAAATCGGTGTCCAGCCCGCCGGAGAAGAGGATGAACGCCAACGCAATCACGCCCACGAATTGCGCCGTCAGGGCGTTGTCAAAGTAGATGCCGCCCGGCCCGTCGGATCCGGCCAACATGCCGATGGCCAGGAACAAAAGCAGCGCCGGAATGGCGATACGGTCGGATATTTTGCTGGCGATGACGCTCAACAGCAATAACAAAGAGATGGCGAGAAGAACGTATTCGATGATGATGGCCAACTGAATGTGCTCCGTGCACTTCCCTATTTCTGTCAGGATTTTCTACCGTTGTCTTGATCCGCGTCGCCGACTTCTGATCGAATCATTTCAAGTAATTTTTTCAGCCGGTGGTAAATGTCATCTCTGTTGCCTTCCTTACGGATTCCAACTCCCACAACGTAAACGATTACTTTCTCTTTTTCAACTTTATAAACTATGCGATACCGCTGCCCCACTACCCGCACGCTGCGGTAAGAGGAAAATGCGCCTTTCAACGGTTTCCCCTGTAAATCCGGAGAATCCGTTAACCGGTCTATGCGTTCACTAATTTTATTTCTGATCCGGGCGTCGGATATTTCGCCGAGCATCTCTCGCGCGAGTACGGTCAGCATAATTGAGTATTTCATACCAGCCCAAGCTCCCGCTTGGCGGTTTCCCATTCGACAAGTTTCCCCTTTTCCGCTTGCTGGATACTTTCGAATAATCTGGCAGTAAACGCCCGATCCGAAAGAATTTCGAGGGTCTCCAGCCAACCTTCGTATTCTTCTTCCGATACCTGCACCGCAACATCGATCAAGCGTTCAACAAGCTCCTCCACGGATATTCCCAATTTTCGCGCTTGCTTATTCAATTTACGGGTTTTTGCCGGGGATAATTCTATTTTCACCGTCATTGCATCACTCCTGCATTTTGCTTTCGATATTCAAAGTAAATACAATCTGCCGGAGAAACAAAATTACTTTCAAATTGGAAATAATTTTTTGACCGGATCAACAGGATTCACAGGAGGTAGAAAACCCAATTTTTCGACATTTTTACCCTGTTTCATCCTGCCCCAGGGAAGGGGTAGCTTCGCCATGTATCCTGGCAGATTTTTTATTTCCAATAAAGTTTACTTTCTACCGCGCCCGCTCAATCGCCTGTAACGCCTTTTTCGCTTCCACCCGGAAATTCACGTCGCCGGATTCTTCGCCGATCTGTTTCAAAATTGCTTCGCCGCCGCGCACCCGCAACTGTCCCAGCAGTTGGATCGCTTCCAGTTTCACCTCGTAAGGGGCGTTCGCGGCAAAATCAACCAGCGTGGCGTGCAGCGCCGGGTCCGCCGGGGCGCAGCTTTTCCAGGCGTTCAGGGCGGCAATGCGAATATCCTGGTGGTAATTTTCCCCGGCGTAGGGGCGAATCTCCGCCGCCAGCGCCGCATCGCCGATCTCCCCGAAAGCTTCCAGCCCCGCAATGGTGATTTCCCGGTACCAGGCCGAGCGGTTAATGTGCTTGCGGATGAGCGGCGCGGCGCCGGCCGGGCGGTTCTTTGCCAGGGCTTTTAGCGCCGCGGCGGCTACGTCGCTATGGGAATCTCTCTCGAGGAGGTTTTTCAAGAGCGGGGCGGCAAACTGGGGCGGAAATTGCGCCAACCCCAGCGCCGCGGCCTTGCGCACCCGGTAATCCGGCTGCTGCAAAGCTTTCGCCATCACCTTCCCTGCTTCGGAAGTGCGGATTTGTCCCAACAGCAGCGCCGCCTCGGCCTTCAATGCCCAAAATGCGGAAGCGCTTAAAACGCCGGAAAGCGCCGCCAGGGTGCGGGGATGGCCGGGAAACCGCCGCGCCGCTTCCCGCATCGCCCGGATCCGCCCGGCAAATTCGTCGTGCGCGATCTGATACGCCAGTTCCTCGAGGGATTTTTCGAAGCGGATTTCCGCGACTAAGTTCCCCGCGCCGTCAAAACTGACCATGAGGGGCTTCTGCTCGCACTCGATGAAAAATTCCGCCGCCGCCTCATCCACCCAGAAAGTGCGCCGCTCGGTTTTCCCGGCAGTTACGAGGGTTACATCTACCGGCAGAGTGAACAAACCCTGTCCCTCCACCATCGGCTGCACCTGTTTTACCTTCAGCGCCAGCAATTGGCGATCCTGCAGGTAGGAGTAGCTGATTTCGAAGACCGGGTGGCCGGCCCCATAGATCCAATCCTCGAAAAACCAGTCTAAGTTCCTGCCGGTTACGGCTTCGATGGCGGCGGCAAAGTCGCGGCTGTCCACGTTGGAAAACTCGCCCCGGCGCAAAAAATAGCTGCACGCCTTAAAAAACGGTTCATCGCCTAACACCCGGCGCAGGCAGTGGAGCACAATCGCGCCCTTCAGGTAGGTGTGCTCTTCATTGTAAATGTCGCTGGTTTTATCAAAGTAGTGATATTCTAAGGGGCGGATCAGGCGCTCCTTTTCGACATACTCCAGGTAGCGGTCCAGCGCGGTCTGGCAGTCTAAGAGCAGGGTTTCGCGCCCCAGGGATTCTTCATCCCAGAGGAATTGCAGGTAGGTGGCAAAGCTCTCGTTCATCCAGATGCTGCCCAGGTTTTTGCAAGTGGCATTGTCGCCGAACCAGTGGTGCGCCAACTCGTGGGAAATGGTGCCCTCCGCGGTCCAAACGTTGTAATAATAGTCGAAATCCGGTCCCCCGAAATCCTCCGGCGCGGAGGCGTCGCGCAGCACCGAGGCGCGATGCCCGGTTACGGAGGTGTGCTCCATCGCCCCGATGGAATAATCGGGCACCGCGACCTGGTCGTACTTCTCCCACGGATAGCGGTAATCGAAGCGTTGGGAGAAGAATTCCACCATCCGGGTGGTATTGCGAAACGCATACGCCCCTTCCGCCAGGCGGCCTTTGGGAACCCAGCAGGCCAGGGGAATGTCGCCGAAAGCCGGGGGCAGCTCTCCTTTTTCGAACTCCCCGGCGTAGAGCGCGATCAGGTAGTTGGAATGGGGCAGGGATTGCTTCCAGTGAAAGGTTCGCTGCCCCTCGCCGCCGGTTTCGACGCCTAACAGCGTTCCGTTGGAAATGACGGTGTAAGGAAGCGGCGCGGCAATGCGCATCTCGCTGCTGAATTTGTCGTTGACGTCGTTATAAATCGGCAGCCAGTTGGCGTGCAGCCCGCCCTCGCCGTAGGTGTACACCCAGGTTCGTTCGGGGTGATCGGGGTCGGTTTGGAAATACATTCCCGCATTGGGCCGGGCGGAGTAGCGGATCAGCAGCGCCAGGGTATCCGGGGGGGAATAAACCCGGTCGAGAGAGATTAGCAGGGAATTTCCCCGCGGGGCAAAGGACAACTCCGCCGCCCCCTCTTCCCGCTTCAACTGCACGGCTTCGATATTCAGCCGGATGGCGTCGAGAGAGATGGCGTCGGCCCGGCGCAGGGGGTGAAAAACCACCTCCGCGGCGCCGGAAACGCTCTTTTCAGCGATGTTTAATTTCAAATCCGCCGAGTAGTGCAGAAGGTCGATGGCCCGTTCCCGGGTGGAATGGAATTCGCCTGCCGGCAGGCGCTGGGCCAGGATGGTGTTCAGGTGCGCCGGCGGCCATAGCAGCATCGCCGCGCTCAGTATCGCCAGGCAACTTTTCATTTTCGCCTCCAGTGTCGGGCTTAAAATACTCATCCGGCATGAAAAGATCAAGAGCGCCGCCGCGGAAGCAACCGCCGGGGAGAATTTCCCCGGTTTTACAGACCGCCATGGGGAAACGATTGGGCGGGAATTATTCAGGGCACACAATTTGCGAACTTTACCGGCGACCGGGATTGAAAGAAGGCTAAAAAATACATTATGGATGCAAAATCACGTGAAAGAATGTTCAAAAATTGAAAAAAATCGAAAATCACATGTGCAAATCCTATACATCCGGCAATTCCTATTTCACAAATAGATGATTCACCCACTAACCCAACAGGAGGAATGTATGGGATATACAGTCCAACACCGTTCGAGCAAACGCATGGCGCTTTACATCGCGCTGTGCGCCCTCTATCTGCCCCTGGGGATGTTCGGGCAGTCCTGGAAATTCATCGTTTATGGGGACACGCGCTCCAACGACGATAAGCACCGCGAAGTGCTGCAATCCATGGCCGCGAACTCCCCCGGTTATGCGTTCATCCTCAACGCCGGCGACGTGGTCAATAACGGAACTTCCACGTCGGATTGGGAAATCTGGCAGGAAGCGGTTGATGACATTTTAGGCGGAAGCGGGCAAAGCAGCATTCCCCCGCGCTATATGGCCACGCCCGGAAACCATGATAACTTAGATCAATCCGCCGGGCTGGCGAACTGGCACGCCTACCTGCCCGGCCAGGCGCAGCAATTCGGCAACGAAGGTAAATTTTTCGTATTCGATTACCTGAACGCCCGCTTTGTCATTCTGGATTCGGACGTCTCCTCCCTCACCGGAGCGCAATATACCATGCTGCTGAACGCCATCGAGCAGAATCCCAAAACCTGGCTGTTTACGGTCTGGCACAATCCTATCTTTGATTTCGGCCCCAAGAGTTACGAGGATGAAATCCATGATACCTGGGGAATTCCCCTCTATCAAAACGGCTGCGATATCATGTTCATGGGGCACGCCCACTATTACGTGCGCACCAAAAAGTTAGGGCTTAACGGCGACAAACATCCGCCCCTTGACCCCGATGACGGCACCGTGCAAATCGTGGCCGGAAACGGCGCCGCTTCGTTGAAAACCGTGGATCCGGATAACGAAGGCAACGGCTACATGGTCGAGAACTATATCAAAGACTACGGCTATTGCGAGCTGAGCATCAATGGAAACGTGCTGCAATACCGCCACATTCTGCGCGACGGAACGATTTTCGACGAGGAAATCTACGATCCCAATCCCAAAACCGGCTCCACCCCGATTGCCGGAACGGGCGGGGCAGAGCTTCCCCGGGCCTATAACCTGCATCAGAATTATCCCAATCCCTTCAACCCCTCCACCACCATCGAATTCAGCCTGCCGGTGGATAGCGAAGTGAGCCTGAAGGTTTACAACAACCTGGGGCAGGAAGTAACTACCTTAGTCTCCGAGGCCCTCGCCGCCGGCCGCCACCGGGTAGTCTGGAACGCCGAAGACGTTTATGGCAATCGCCTGCCCAGCGGGATTTATATGAGCCTGCTGAGGGCCAGCTCCTTTACCAAAGCGGTCAAGATGGTGCTGCTGCGGTGAGCGTTTGCGGCAGTTGGAAGGGCAGGGGCAGGAGCAGGAGCAGGGGCAGTAAGCAGTAGGCAGGGGACAGTCGCAGGGGCGACTGGAAGTACGGTAAAATCACTGGCGTCGTAACCAGCATTGCCTACTTGCCTACCGCCTACTGCCTACTGCCTACTGCTTACTTGCCTACTCGCCTACTGCCTATTGGTAATCTTCCCACCCTAGATCGCATTACAAAAAGCACTGGCAAAGCGGGGAATCCTGCGATATATTCGACTTTGGGAATGTGTTTTTAATCGCTCGGTAATCGTTTTTTTGCTAAAAACTCAGGTGGTGAAGCCTACGATGGCCTCTATCGAGAATCCCCAGCAAATGACCAACAATCAGGCGAGGCCGCGTTCCTTGCAAGAATGGCTGCACAAGCACCCGCTTCTCTGCCGCCATATTCCGCAAAAAGAGTGGTTCATCTTCCTGGAGGCGGTGCTGAAATCGCTCCAGGCTTCCAAAGCCGGAGAAGTGTTGCGCCTGCTAAATTCGCACCTGCCGGCGCTGATTCGCCATGAAGTGCCTTTTGAGGCAGCGGCGGAGGGAATGGCGGAATTCCGCTCCCTGGTGTTTTATCATCTGCTAAATAATCCCGGCCTGGCTCGGCAGCATAAAGAACAGGCCATCGCCAGCCTGGTCTCCCTGTTCGACAGCATCTTCCGGCTGGTGCGGGAACGCTACGCCCGCGCCGCTTCCCTGAAAACGGGCGACGAGAGAATCGCTCACCCGCCCCAGTTAGAGGGGCTGGAAACCATGGCTTTTTATGTGGAAAATGAACGCTTCGGAAAGGGCTACCTCAATCCGGCGTTCCGGGAATGGACCGGGGTGGATTGGGGGCATTTCCGCCAATCGGGTTGGGAGAACCTGGTTCACCCGGAAGATTACCGGAACTTGCAGGCCACCATCGCAAAGTTAGTCGAAAACGGGTTTCCGTTTTACGAATTAGCCTATCGCCTGAAGCACCACTCCGAACACTGGCTTCACGTGGTGGAATTGGGGCGCATCACCTACCAGGCCGATGGAGCCGCGGCAGCTTTTGCAGGGGTTATCTTCGAGGCCAGCAGCGTATATCACAAGCAGCACCTGCTGAATACCGAGCCGGCAAAGGTGCTCTACACCATTGCCGAATCCCCTTCCTCCCTTGATCCGCGGCGCTGGCAGCAGCTTCAGGAGGCGGAGAAAAATTACCTGGCGCTCTTCGAGAGTTCTTCCCTGGCGATTTGCATCACCCGGCAAGAGCGGCTGGTATCCTTCAACCGCGCCTTCCTATCCCTGGTGGGCGCTGCCGCGGAAGCGGCGGAGCGGGGGGCGATTTGGGATTACCTGGACCCGGGGGAGCATTCCGAAATCCGGCAGCGCCTGGGGCAGCTATCCGGAAGCCCGGAAATATGGCAGGGGGAGCTGCGAATGAAAACCGGCAAAGGAGAGGCGCTCCCCTGCGCCGCAACGTTGATCGGCATCCAACAAGAGGGTGAAGCGGCGGTGCTGTGGGAAATCGCGGACATTTCCCGGCCACGCGCCCTGGAGCGGCAGCTTCTCCAGGCGCAGAAAATGGAAACCCTCGGCAACCTCGCCGCTGGCATCGCCCATGATTTCAACAACACCCTGGGCGCTATCATTCCGGCTTCGCAGTTGACCATGGAAGACCCCTCTCACCCCGAAACCGGGCAGCGCGCCCGGCTGATCTTCCACATGGCGCAGCGGGCCGCGGCGCTCAACCGCTATCTCCTCTCCTACACAGAGCTGGCGGGAGAGCGGAAGGAATCCATCGACCTCAACGCCCTGATTCAGGAATCCCGCGACCTGCTGAAGAAGATGGCCAGCCCGCTCATCGCCATCGAATACGCGCTGGAGGAAGATTTGCCGAACATAACCGGGGAGCGCAACCAACTGCTGCAAGCGCTGGTAAACCTTGCGCTCAACGCCGGGGAAGCGATGCCGCAGGGAGGGAAAATCTTCATTTCTACCCGGCGGCGGGTGGTCCCGCAAAAAGCGGATCGTTACCGGGCGGTCAAGCCGGGCGTTTATGTAGAAATGACCGTGCGCGATACCGGCCCCGGCATTCCCAAAGAGATTCGCAATAAAATTTTCAAGCCCTTCTTTACCACCAAATCCGCCGGGGGAAGCTCCGGGCTGGGGTTGAGCGTGGTGTACGGCATTCTGAAGAAACACGGCGGCTACATTACCCTGCAAAGCGCGGAAAACCAGGGCAGCGCTTTTAAGGTATTGCTGCCGGCGGCGGGGAAAAAATCTGCCCCCCCTTCTTCCCAACCCCCTCCCCGGGCGGAAGCCAGATCCCTCACCCTGCTGGTGGTGGATGACGAAGTGTACCTGCGGGAAGTACTGGTTAGCATGGCCCGGCACCTGGGCCACCGCAGCGTGGAGGCGGCCTCCGGCAAAGAGGCGATTATAGCCTATAAAGACGACCCCGCTAAATTCGACCTGGTGATTTTGGATTACGCCATGCCGGATTTGAACGGGAAAGAGACCTACCTGGCCTTGAAACGATTCAATCCCGCCCTGCGGGTGATTCTATGCACCGGCTACGGGGAGCGCCGGGAAGTCGCCGACCTGGCCCGCGATCCCGGGGTGCGCTTTTTGCCCAAACCGTTTACTATCGAGACCTTCCGCGAGGTGATTGAGGAGGCGCTGCGGAAGAAGCTCTAAAACTATGTGACCAATGCTCCGTTTTATTCCTTAACTGAAAAGCCGGTGAAAACTAAACGCACGGCCCCGGTTTACCCTGAAGAAGCCAAGAAAAACCAAATCGAAGAAAATATTCTTATTACAGTTTGGAATAAGGGTTTGGGGGATAATGTGTTCAGGTGCTCGAGTTGCTTGCGCCAAAGCATTTTACTGCAAACCCCTTCAGCAGGACGCTGGCGAACTGCCCTTCCTTGAGGGTGTGGGTAACATATCCATCGCCTTGCAGCACGTCCACTATCAGGGTCTTATTCAGGTAGTCGATGAAGTAAATTTCTCTGATTTTGTATTCCCGGTAAATTTCCCGCTTGATCTTTAAATCGTACGGGCGGGTGGTTTTGGAGACGATCTCCACTACCAATTCCGGCGCGCCGATGAATTCAACCTCGCCGAATTTCCCGGGGTTATTTTTGCTGATAAAAACAATGTCCGGCGCGAAACGGCGCTTGCCCAGCACGATGGTCAACTGGGAACCTAAAACTTCCCCCAGGCCTTTTTCTTCCACAAAATCACATAAGCTTCTGAAAATCTGCCTGAATACTCTTTCATGGGTGACGCTTGCCGGCGAGTGCATGACCAGGATTCCCTCCTCTAAAAATTCCGCCTTCTGCTCTTCTAAGTTGTAGAAATCCTCCAGCGTTCCTTCTACAAAATACAGGTATTCCCCGGCGGGATGAGTTTCGTTGCGGAATTTACCCTTCCTTCCGGAAGATTTGGCGGCAGCGCGTTTTTTTGCCGCTTTCTTCTCAACAACAGCCATGACGCTCATTCCTCATTTTTGAAGAATATAGCGGGGAGCCATGGCAATCGCAACGGAATTGATTCTTGACAAAATCGTTTATTGGCGTTATTGTTTCCCCTTGCGGCGCAGCAGTTAGATATGAAGCTGCTGCACCGCCTCAAGCCGCGCGGCAGCGGCCCCGCGGGCATGAGCGAGCGGGGCGAGTAAAACGTTCGGATGCGGCTTTGCCGGGTGAGGGGCAGGGCCGTGAGCATCCCCCTACCCCTCCCCGCGCTTGTACCGCTCATAGAGCACGTGAATGATCCCATCCGCCAAACCGATTTGCGGTACGTAAATCTTGCTAATGCCGCCCCACTTCATCACCGAAAGGTAAATCCGCAGGGCCGGCACGATCACGTCCGCCCGGTCGGGCTTGAGGTCTAAGATTTTGATGCGCTCTTCATAGCTGTAAGCAACCACCATCTGAAAGATTTCCCGCAGTTTTTTGTAGGAGAGCGGTTTGCCCTCCTTCTGTCGCGCCAGCTCGAAAAGCTTGTTGATATTCCCCCCGCTGCCGATCCCGTAAACCTTCTGCCGATTCACCACGCTCTTTTTGATCCACTTTTTCATCTCCCGCCAGCGCTCTTCCGGCACTAAGTTCTCCAAAATCCGCACCGTGCCGATGTTGAACGAAGCGGATGCGGCGCTGCGTCCCCCGGAAAAGAAGGTCAACTCCGTGCTCCCCCCGCCCACGTCCACGTACAGATAAGATTTATCCTTCTCCAGCCGCTCCTCGAAATGGTTGGCGTAAATCATCTCCGCCTCCTCCGCCCCGTCGATGATGTGCAGCCGGATGCCGCTGCGAGCATAAATTTTCTGCACGATTTCCGCCCCGTTCTCCACTTCCCGCATCGCCGAAGTGGCGCAGGCCAGGTAAGCGAGCGGCTGGTAAGCGTCGATCAAATGCTTGAAACCGAGCAGGGTGCTGACCAGCATCTCCGCCTTCGCCTCAGAGATGCGCCGGCGCACGAAGGCGTCATCCCCCAACCGCAGGGGCATGCGGATCAGCGCCTCTTTTTTGAAAAAAGGGCGATTTCCGTTCTCGTACACCCGGGTCAGCAATAAGCGCACGGCGTTGGAGCCGATGTCTATCGCGGCAAATTTCAACCGTCTTCTCCTGAATCTAATTGCCAATTACCAATTGCCAATTGGCAATTGCCAATTATATCTTCTCCGCTTCTACCCCCGCCTGGTGCGCCTGCTGCAGATACTCGTAAAGCATTTCCTGGCAGCGCACCCGCTCATCCCCGGAAGTGACCCGGTACTGGTTATCCAAATCCTTATTCAGCGCCCGCGCTTTCACGTTATCCCGCCACTGGATGTCTAAATACCGGCGGATTTCCTGCTGAATTTCTTCATCGTAAATCGGGCAGGCCACCTCCACCCGGCGGTCTAAGTTGCGGGGCATCCAATCCGCGGAGGAGAGGAAATATTTAGCGTCTCCGCCGTGGCAGAATACGAACAGGCGGGAATGCTCCAGGTATTTATCGATGATCCCGGCGGCGCGGATGTTCTCGCTCATTCCCTCCACCCCCGGAACCAGGGAAAACATTCCCCGCACCATCAATTGAACGGTTACCCCGGCCTGGCTGGCCTGGTAGAGTTTTTTGATGATGTCCGGGTCGGTGAGGTTGTTCAACTTCACGATAATGTAGGCTTCCTTCCCGTCGCGCGCCTGCTTGATCTCGTTCTGGATCAAACGCAGCCAGGTTTTCCGCATATTGAACGGGGAAACCAGCAAATGCCGGAAGTTGCTGCGCTGGTAGTTGTTTTCCAGCACGTCGAAAACCTGCTTGACTTCCTCGGTGATGTGCGAATCGGCGGTGAAGAGGCTGTGGTCGGTGTAAAGCCGGGCGGTGGCCTCGTGGAAATTGCCGGTGCCGATGCTGGCGTAGCGAATGGTTTTGCGCTTGATCTTTTGGGTCACCAACAGCAATTTGGCGTGAATCTTAATGTTCGGGGCGCTGTGGATCACCCGCACGCCCTCTTCCTGGAGGCGGTTCGACCAGTAGATATTGGCCTCCTCATCGAAACGCGCCTGTAATTCGATGGAAACCGTCACCGACTTGCCGTTCCGGGCGGCGCTGATCAGGGCGTTGATCACTTTGGAATTCTTCGCCACCCGGTAGAGGGTCATTTTGATGGAGCTGACCGTGGGATCGATGGCCGCTTCGCGCAGGAAATCGATCAGGTGATCGAAGGTCTGGTAGGGGTAATGGAGCAGGATATCCCGTTCGCGGATGGTTTCCAACAGGCTCCGGCCGGGCTGGATATGGCGGTGCGGAAGCGGTTTGGGAAAACGGTAGCGCAGGGTTTCCGGCCCCACGGCGGGGAAATTGATGAAGTCCTTGAAATTGTGATAGCGCCCCCCGGGGATGAAATTACTCTCGTCTTTCATCAACTTCAGGCGCTTGATGAGGAACGTGAGCAGGTCTTCCGGGATTTGCTGGTCGTAGATAAAACGCACCGGCTTGCCGCGCTTCCGCTGGGTGAGGCTCTTGGAAATTTTGCGCACTAAGCTGTCGGAAAAATCATCGCTGATGTCTAATTCCGCGTCCCGGGTCAGTTTGATGGTGTAGGCTTCCTGGCGGTCGAAAAGGAACATGGCGAAGATTTCGCCTAAGGAAAAACGGATCAAATCGTCCAGCAGCATGATATACTGATTGCCGTTATCTTCCGGCAGGAGGATAAAGCGCGGGAGCGCATCCGTGGGCACTTCGATGAGCGCGTAGCGGATTTTGGCGGGGTTCTGGCTGCTCCACATGCGGATGGCCAGGTAGATGGCGTGGTCTTTCAGATCGGGGAATTTCTCCAGCCGGTCGATCATGATCGGGATGATGGCCGGGCGCACCTGCTCCCGGAAATACTGCCGCACGAACCCGGCCTGTTCCTCGCTCAACTCCCGCTCATTGATGATAAAAATCTTCTCCTGCGCCAGCTCTTTCAGGATTTCCTGGTAGATTTGCTCGAATTCCCCCCGCTGCGCCAGCACGGTCTCGTGGATCTTCTTGAGCACCTTTTCGGGGCTGTCGCCGATCAGCTTGACCGCTTTTTTACCTAACCTTTCCAGGCGTTTGAGGGTGGCCACGCGCACCCGGAAGAATTCATCTAAGTTGGAGGAAAAAATCCCCAGGAATTTGATGCGCTCCAACAGCGGCACCAGGGGATCGCGGGCTTCCTGCAACAGCCGGGCGTTGAAGGAGAGCCAGCTAAGTTCTTTACTGCGCATTTTTACTTTCACGCTTCCTCCGGGTCCCTTGCGGCCGCGCGGCCTTTTTCGGCTTTGCAGCACTTTTTGATCTTCCGGGCGCAGCAGCCCGTTTCGGCGCGGCGGCCTTTTTCGGCGCGGAAACACGTTCTTTAGGAGCGGCGGCCCGTTTTGCGGCGGTTATCTTTTTCGATGAAGCTGCCTTTTTAGGCGCTGCGGGCCGTTTCGTGGCGGTTATCTTTTTCGGGGATGCTGTTTTCTTAGGGGCGGCGGCCCGTTTTGCGGCGGTTATCTTTTTCGGGGAAGCGGTCTTTTTGGGGGCGGCGGCCCGTTTTGCGGCGGTTATCTTTTTCGGGGAAGCGGTCTTTTGGGGGGCGGCGGCCCGTTTCCGCGTCGCAGCTTTCCTCGGCTTTGCGGTCTTTTTGGGCGCCGCCGGAGATGCAGCAGTTTTGCTTCGGCGCCGGCGCACGGTCTTTTTCTCAACCGGCGCTTCCGGCGCGGCCTTCAATTCCGGCGCGGCGGCCTTTTGCGGCGGGATTTCTTCGCCGGTTTGTGGCGCTTTCTTCGGCGTCTCCAGGTCTTTCACCAGATTCCGGGCCAACTTGCGGCTGACTTTCCGGATGCTATCGGAGGCCGCTTCCGCACTTTCCGGTTGCACTTTCCCCGCCGCCCGCCGGATGGCGGTTTCGATCTTCGCTTGCAGGTCGCTCTGCCGGTCTTTGCGAAGCTGCTTTTTACGGCCCGGGAAATCGAACGTTTTCAGCGCCGCCGCCCCGGCTTTGACCCGATTCCAGGATCTGATCGCAAATTCCAGTTCCGCAACCGCGCCGGCGGGCAGGTTTTCCGCAAAATCACGATATAGAAAACGGGCAAATTTCGAGAGCAGGGGATCGTGGCCGACGATCATCACGGATTTATATTGGTTGTCGATGGTGCGGATCATCTCTAACAGCGCCGCTTCCCCGCCTTCTTCCGGCTGCCGGTAAAGGGTTTCGTTCAGGACGATCGCCTCTGCCGGGTAATCGAGTTCCGCGGCTAAAATCTGCGCGGTCTTGAGGGCGCGCTTCGCCGGGCTGGAAATGATCAACTGCGGCGCCGGGGAATTTTTCCGCAGGGTCCTGGCCAACTTCTGGGCTGATTTTTTGCCCTTTTTGGCCAGGGAACGCTCGGAGTCCTGCAATTCCGGCTCCCGGGAAGTTTCGGCTTTGGCGTGTCTAACCAGGAATAACGTTTTCATGGGGTTTACCTCGGGTTTTGAGTTTCCTGCCTGCCTAAGACGCGGTCAGGCAGGCGAGTTTCGGGTTTTGAGTTTCGAGTTACGTTTTGATGATTTTTTCCACCTCTTCCCACAGGCTGCGGTAAGCTGCCGCGGCGGGAGAGTTCGGCGAGAACGCCGGAACCGGCTGCCGGTGCATTCCCATGCGCTCGATTTCCGCGGCATAAGGAATCCGGGTGTGCAGCACCCGCTTGAACCGGGATTCGACGAACGCCATGGACTCCCGGTGAAGTAATTTGCGGCTCTCTACCATAGAATAAAAGGCAAAAATTTTCTTGTGATCATAACGCTTCTTTTTGAAGAACAACAGCAGTTGGGCAAAACTGCGCACCGCCAGGGTGGTGGGAATGATGGGCACCAGCAAAAAATCCGCCGCGTGGAAAACGTTCTCCGCCGCGATGGTGATATTGGGCGGGCAGTCCAGGATGATGTATTCATACTCGTCCCGGAGAGAACCGAGCACCTTGCCCAGCCGGGTTTTCGGGGAGTCCAGACCATCTAATTTGCGATCCAGGTTGCGGAAGGAGAAATCCGCCGGGAGCAGGTCCAGACGCTGGTAATCCGTGCCTTTCAGGCTCTTTTCCAGGTTCCCCCCGCCCTTGAGCAGCCCTTTGGCGCCGGCAACGAATTCTGCTTTTACCCGGAAATAGAAACTGGCCGACCCCTGGGGATCGAGATCGCAGATCAGGGTGCGGGCGCCGGATTGCGCCGCTAAGTAGGCGAGATTAACCGCCGTGGCGGTCTTCCCTACCCCGCCTTTAAAATGATAAACTGCAATGATCTTCACCGGTTCTTCCTTATCCACCCTGCCTGTCCCAGCCCGGGGAGGCGATGCTAAAATTATTAGCGTTGTGTTACAAATATGTTTCTGCTCAATGAACATGCCGTAACATGACGGCTGCCATCCCCCATAGACCTCAAAGGTTTCAAAAACCTTTGCGGTCCGGCGCAGCAACGGCCGGCTCCGGCGGCGCAAAAAGCTTCTTGAATAACTTTTTGTTCCCCCCGGAAGCAAATTTTGCAAAAATGCCGGGAAAAGCGCTGCGCACCTGCCTTTTTTCCGCTTCTAACGATCCCACTAAGCTCCCGATGGCAATGACGGTCTTTTCCCCCTCTCCAGCGGCGGCGGAGAAGCGCTCCACCCAACTCAGCAAAGTTCCCTGCTGCACGAAGAGGTCCTGGAAGCGCCCTAAGTTGTCCTGCAAACCTTTGAGCTGCTTCACCAGGCGCTGGATTTCCTGTTCCGGATAGAGGGAAGAGAAAAATTCTAACAGGTAACGCAGTTTTTTGCACTCCAGGCGCAGGGCGTGAAGTTCGCTATCGGGAGAAGCGCCGCTAATGCCCCGCCCGGCTTTGAGCACTGCCCGGAAGCGTTTGTAGATGCGCGCCCCGGCCAGTTCGCCGGTAGGAACACCGGCGTTGGGGGCAGAAGGTGAATTCTCCGCCGGGGCGTTCAAAAACGCTTCCCAATCCTGCAAAATTTGCAAGTAGCGCGGGGAGCGCAGCGCCCGCGCCATTTTTCGCTGCTCTTTCCGCCGTTCCACCCGCAGGTAATCGAACAAGGGGTCGATGCCCCCGCGCAGCGCCTCCGGCAGCAGGTTTTGATACTCCTTTTCATGCAGCAGGTACACGTCTAAATCGCGCAGGCGGTTGCTGAGCTTTCCCAGGTAGGAAAAATCCTTTCGGAAGCGCTGCGTCTCCGCTACCGGGAACACTCCCTTCAACTGCCCCAGGGCGGAGCGGGTGCGGCGGACGGCCACCCGGAAATCGTGCAAAAACTCCGTGTCGATGTCTTTGCGGATGCCCTCTTCGTTGGCCCGCATGGCGCTCAGCAAGACGCGCAGAATGGTCTTTGCCGCCTCGCCGGAGGGCTGCTGCGCTTCCAGGGGAACGCGCAGTTTGGTGGAATAGTCGCCGGGGGCGCGCTCCGTTACCGGGGCGGCAATCTCCGGCCAGCTTTCCCCGGCGGGGCGGCATCCGCTCTCGCTCAGGAAATTATGCAAGCTTTCGGCCTGGGCTTCATACCCGCGCAACGGTCTCAACCAGAGAACGGTATGGGAATGCCGCTTATTGCCCGCGCCGGAGAGGAGGGCGGTTTCCAGCGCCAGGTAAGCCACAGTTTTCTGCGCTTCATCTAAAACGCGCAGGGTGCGCAAGCGGGAGCGTTTCTCGAACAGCTTCAGCAACGCGCGCATTTCGATGATCGGAGTCAGCCGGTTTCGCAGCTCTCCTTCCGGAAGATCTTCGGCAAACAGCGGGGTCTCTGCCACGGTGCAAACACATAGCGGCAAATGCTCATCCTTTAGCGGCGCCAGCGCCAGGGTTTCATCCTGGTGGAGCAACAACAGCCCTTTTTCGTACAGCCGCCAGTCGAAGGTATCGTAAAAAACCGCCTGATCGCGAACTTCCCGCTCCCGCTGCAAGGGGTAAGATTCCGCTAATTGCTTCAAAAAATCCGCTTTATCGAAAGCATCCGGTAGATTGTAACGGGTCATTTGGGTCATTAGCAAGTTCCGTGGCGCGTGGTGGTGCGCATTACGTATTACGTATTGCGTATTGCGTAGCGCCCCGGATCGCCGGGTAATGCGTAACTAAAACGGAATACGAAATACGAACTCCCTTTTACGCATTACGCTTTACGCCCTACGTTCCCCCCATCCTCCGCTCGATCGCGGCGATCACAGTCTTCAGCGCCTTGATGCGGGCGTAGTACTTGAAATTAGCTTCCACGATGGTCCAGGGCGCGTGGGGAGAGCTGGTACGGTAGAGCATCTCGTCCACGGCGATTTTGTAGAGGTCCCATTTCTCGCGGTTGCGCCAGTCCTCCGCGGTGATCTTCCACTGTTTATAAGGATTCTCCTGCCGCTCCTGGAAGCGCCGCAACTGCTCGTCTTTATCAATGTGCAGCCAGAGCTTGACCAGCACCGCGCCGAAGTTGACCAGTTGTTCCTCGAATTCATTGATCTCCCGGTAGGCGCGCTTCCACTCCGCTTCGGTGCAGAACCCTTCGATGCGCTCCACCATCACCCGCCCGTACCAACTGCGGTCGAAAATGGCGATGTGCCCGGCCTTGGGAATCTCCTTCCAGAAACGCCACAGGTAGTGGTGCTGCTTTTCCAAATCGTTCGGCGCTCCGATGGGGATTACCTCGTAGCCCCGGGGGTCCATGTTCTGGGTCAGCCGTTTGATGTTGCCCCCCTTTCCCGCGGCGTCCCACCCGGAATAGACGATTACCACCGGGAGGCGCTTCATGTACACCTGGTGCTCCAACTCCCGGATGCGCTCCTGGTATTTTTTCAGCTTTGCGGCGTATTCTTCCTCCGTCAGCGACAGGGAGAGGTCCACCCGGTCTAAAATCGAGGTAGAGACGTCATTCAGATTATTATCGGAAACCTGAACCCGGGCAGTTTGCTCTCCCCCGGCTTTGAGAGCCTGCACCCGGCTTTCCAGGGCCTGGATTACGGTTTTGAAAATTTTCACGGTTGCGAAACGGCGGTCGTGCGCTTCCACAATGGTCCAGGGGGCCTGGCTGCTGCCGGTTTTGGCGATCATGTCCTCCACCGCGCCGGCGTACTCGTCATACTGCTGGAGATGCTGCCAGTCCTCTTTGGTTACCCGCCAGGCGGTGGAGGGACTGCTTTCCAGCTCCTCGAAGCGTTTTTTTTGCTCCTTTTTGCTGATGTGCAGAAAAAACTTCACGATCACGTTGCCGTCGTCGGCCAATTGCCGCTCGAAGGCGTTGATCTCTTTATAAGCATTCAGCCACTCCGGTTTTTTCACGGTCTTGTTGACCCGCTCGCCCAACACCCGGTGGTACCAACTGCGGTCGAAGACGGCCATTTTCCCCTTTGCCGGGGTTTTGATCCAGAAGCGCCACAGGAAGGGGCGCAGGCGCTCTTCCTCGGTGGGTTTCAGGGCGGAGGAGACCTTGAAATGGCGGGGGTCGAGATTCAAAATCAGGCGGTTGATGAGCGTTCCCTTGCCCGCGGCGTCCCAGCCCTCGAAGACGATGATGACGGGGATTTTCCGCTCGATGGCCTCCCGCTGCAAAACCCCTAACTTCAGCTCCAGGCCGGGCATCGCCGCTTTGTACTCCTCCTTTTCGATTTTCCTGGAAAGATCGATATTCTCCAGCATGGGCGCTCCTGAAAGTTAAGGGTAAAGCTCCATCAACCCTGAGTCCGTAAAATAAACCGGCATAAGTTAATGAAAAGACGAGGCATTGGAAAGGTATTAAACGATTTTGCAAGTGCGACGCATTTTCAAAGTACATGGCACCGGCATACAAAACACCCCGGCAGAACCGGGGCGTTTTGATTGAACTATGTGCCTCACCTGGCAGAGAGGCAGAGATTTTTTGTCTCAGGAGAATCCCAGGAGGATAATTTCATCTGATGAGCATCATCTTCTTGACCAGCCGTTGGTTTCCTGCTTTCAGTTGGTAGAGGTACACGCCGGAACTGGCCGGATTGCCTTGCTGATCTTTCCCGTCCCAGGTTGTCTGGTGAAATCCCGCTTCCATGACGCCGCTTGCCAGGACAGCGATCTTCTGTCCGGCCAAATTATAAACCGCGATTTCAACCTCACGGGGTTCCGGGAGCGCGAATTGAATCGTGGTGATGGGATTGAAGGGGTTGGGATGATTTTGATAGAGCGTAAATTCGTTGGGTAAGGTGCCTTGCGCCGCAGGATTCTGCGCGATTTTGTCCTGGCTGCCGCCGCTCTGGTTAAAAGTTACCGTTTCCGAAAAATCAGATTTATTCTCCTGTAAATCCACCGCTTTTAACTTGTAGAGGATTTCTACGTTATTCGCCTGGGGATTCAGGCTCACCCCGGTTTCCCCGGTATCGATG
>JABWBP010000047.1 GCA_013360445.1 Calditrichaceae bacterium
CGCGAATGATGTCAACCTTGGCATTCGCCGCCGCTACCCCTTCGATGGTGATGGCAAATTCCAGCGGGCCAACCCCGGGGTTGGAAATGTTGAAGGTCTCGGCAGTGCTCTGGCCGGGGGGAAGGGTTACATCCAGGGTTTCCGGAGTTACCACCATTACCGGGGCGTCGCTGACCAGCAGGTTTACCGGCACCGTCACCAGCGGGCTGTTGGCCGCATTGCTGGCGATCTCCAGCGTGGTGGAATAATTACCTGCCGAGAGGCCGCCGGCATTGAACTGCACGGAGACTTCCGTGGTCTGGTTGGCGGTGGTGGTGCCCGCGGCCGGGGTTACTTCCAGCCAGGTTACCGCGGGGTTTTCGCTAATATTCCATACCAAATCCCCGGCTAAACTGCCCCCGGTGTTGCTGATGGAGAGGACGTGGGTGGCGTTCGACCCGGTCAACAAAGTATCCGCGAGCGCCGGCGGCTCCACGGTAATTTCCGGATCGGTGCCGCCGCCGACCCCGAACAGTTCCAGGTAGGCGGCCATCAAATCTTCTTTGGTATTGGCCAGCATCTCGATCCCGTTGGGGGTGATGCGGTACAACTCATTGCGGTTGATCTCCCCTTTCCGTTCCGGGTACCAGGCCGCTTTCTTTACAAACGGCTGGCGCTCTCCCCGCTGCGGCCGGGGCTTGATGGTTTCGGTCGCCAGGGGAGGCTGGGGAAGATAGTTTTCCATCGTCCGCCGGCGCGGGCTTAACGGTTCGGGGCTGTCCACGAACCCGCCGAAGGAAGGAACCACTCCAATCGCTCTTCCCAGGCCGACTCCGCCGGCGCCCACGTTGAACACCCCGCTGATGTCCGCATTGGCGCTGTTTTTCCAGATGGGAGTGGAACCGGCAACCTGGAGTTCATCCATCCAGTTGTTATCCCCGTTGTAAGTGAAAGAGAAGGCCGAAAGATCGTTCAAACCGGTTACCCCGGAAACATCACCGCTGCCGTCCGGCCCGTCGTTCAGGGCGAACCAGGGACGAATGTTATAACCGCCGGTCTCGGGGTCGTAGTTGAAGCAGTCGCCCCCTTCCAGGAATATTCTTCCCCCGCCCTGCACATAAGTGTTCAAGGCCGCGCCTTCCGGGTCCCCGGAAGCGATCACGTGGTTGTTGGAATAAATCCCCAACACCACAAAAATACCGTCGTAGATGCTCAAATCCGTGCCGAATTCGAACAGGTTGTTGGTCAGGAGAGCGCTCTGGCCGTTGGCGACCAGGGCGTCAAAGAGGCTGTCGCCGCTGGCCGCGCTGGCCCCGACGGCGTCCGGCCCCACCCACACTAAATAACTGGGAGCGCTGCCCACAAAACCGCCCGCCGCGTTGCTGGGAGCGCTTTCGTTGGGAGGCGTTTCGTTATCCACCGCGGTAACGGTATAGTTATAGAAAAACCCCGGCGGGGGCGCGTCGGTATAGGTCTCGACGCCCGGGGCGACGTTGCCAACTAAAACGCCGTCACGGTAAATGTTGATGTGGTCGAGGTCATCCAGCGGAGTGCCGTCGGACTGGGTAGTGGGATCGGTCCAGGTGAGGGTGGCATCCGAGGTCGTGGTGGTTGCCGCCAGGCCGGTCGGCGGGGCAGGAACCGGCGAGCCTCCGGCATACGCGGAAACGTCCACGCCGCCGCTCAAACTGTCGTTGTTATCTTTTGCAAAGACGGTGTATTGATAAAACTGCCCGTCATTCAGCCCCAGATCGGTATAGGTTTCCAAACCGCTGGCGACGGAAGCGGCCAGGGCCCCATCGCGAAAGATTTCGATGCTGAAGTTGGTCAGGGGATCGCCGTTCACGTATGTGGTCGGGTCGGTCCAGTTCAGCAGAACGGAGCTGGGAGTGGTGTAATCGCTGTAGGCGGTCACGTTTTCCGGATCGTTGGGGTCGTTGGGATCCGCTAAGGATTCATGCGCCGCCCACACGTCGATGATTCCCATCCCGTAGGTATTATCTTCGCCCGCGGCGCCCAAATCCACCGCGGTTTGATACAGCGCCATCTTCAGCTCATGGCCGGTTTTGCCGGGATGGGCTTCTTTCAAAAGCGCCAGGGCGCCCACCACGTGGGGGCAGGCCATGGAGGTTCCGTCTAAAAATTGATACCCCCCGCCGGCGTAAGAGGAGCGAACGTTCACGCCCGGCGCGGAGGCTTCCGGCTTGATGTCCAGGGAAGGAACCCCGGTAGAACAGGCCGCCACCACCGGCCCGCGGCTGCTAAAGCTGGCAATCGGGTAAGCGGGGTTATTGCCGTCCACTGCCCCGGTAGCCCAGAAATGCACTTCATCGATATTGACATTTTTGGGAGAAGTAATGGAGGATGCGCTCGGCCCGCTGTTTCCGGCGGAAAAGACCACCGCAATCCCGGCGGCTTCCACGGCGGTGAGCACGTTGATATAGGGATTCTGGGCCGGGTTGCACTGGCTGGCGGAAGGAATGTTGGGATCGTACCAGGAATTGCCGATGCCTACCGGCATATCATCGGTAGTGCCGGGGTTGCCGTCCGGGTCCATAGCCCACTGGAACGCAGCGATGGAAGCGGAGGTATGGGTGCCGGCGCAGAGGGTCTTGGCGGCGATCCATTCCGCGCCCGGGGCGACTCCCACGGTGTCGCTGGTGCTGGTTTGCAGCCCGTTCATGGTGCCGATGGTGTGGGTTCCGTGCCCGTCGCAGTCATTGGGGAAATTGGTGCCGGTGTTGGGATCGAACCAGGCCTGGGAAGCGGGCACGTGGGTTCCCCGCCATTTGTAATTGAGGGCGGGGTGGTTCCCATCGACGCCGGTGTCGATGCCCATGACGATGGTTCCCGCGCCGGTGTAACCGGCCTGCCACATTTTGTGGGCATTGATGGCTCTCAAACCCGGCTCGGAGCCGTTGGGGGTCATTTCCGCCGGGGCGGAATTGACCGGCTCATCCCGTTCTAAAATACCGTCGATTTGCAGGTACTCCACCTCGGCGCGGGCGCTCAATTCCATGATCACCGCCGGGGTGGCTTCCACGGCGATCATGTTGGCCACCCAGAAACTCTGGTATTTCACCACCTCGGTGGAGGGCAGGGAGGCCAGGTAGGAGAGCAGGGGGCCCTGGGTTTCCAACGCCTTCTGCTGCAAGGTGGTAATGACGATATAGGCGCGATCCTGCACGCTTACTTTTTGCTGATAGAGCTGGCGATCCAGGGTTTGAATATCGACCGCGTCGCTTAACATGACCAGCGCGTGAACCGTGCCGTTCGTGCGGATCGCCTCGTCGATGGCGTCCAGCAGCGGCGGGGCAATTTTATCCTGGGAAAAAGCCGTCGCCGATAACAGCGCGATCAATAAAATAGATCGAAAAAATTTTACCATAGAAACTCCTTTGGGTTGGAATAGAACATGATATGCGATGGAGGGACAGACCCTGCCGAATTAAGCGCATTATTTGAAGGAGAACGGAAAACTGCTTTCAATAAAAAAGGACTGCATGGAGAAGTAAATCGCCGTTGCCGGGCAGGCGATTTCTCGCGTTTTCATTGCGGATTGAAGGGGAAAACATAACTCATTCCGGGGCGATTTGCAAAACCAAAAACAAGTTTTTTAGCAACTGATGTTACGCACCTGGCATGACCCGGGGATAAATCCCCCCTCAGTTTGGTTATTTTGCCTTTGGAATCAATACCTTTTTCTTCGTCGGCGCGATTGCCGGCCCCGGCAGCCCCTCCCCAAACGGGTAATACTCTTTAATCCGCGCGACCAGCCCGGCGAACTCCCGGTAGATCTCCTGCACCTCCGCCGGGGAGTAAACCTTTTGATACTCCTTTTCCGGGAGGAGAAAATAGAGCGACACCGGGTAGGCCGGCTGGTCAGGGAAAAGCTGCGCTAACAGCAGGGCGTAGGTTTTCATCTGCATTTCATATTTTTGGCCGGTTTCCTCCACCTCTGCGGCGGTGATGTTGTTGGTTTTGTAATCCGCCACTTCCCACTCCCCGGCAGGGTTGCGAAAGATGCGGTCGAGTGTGCCGGTGAGGTAGTCTTCCTCTCCGAAGGAGTCACCGACTAAGCGCATGGTCAGGGTGATCTCGGTTTTCCACTCCCCGGCGGAGAAAATTTTTTGGGCAAATTCGCTCCCGGCAAAGGGCTGCAGCAGCGCGGGAACTTCCGTTTTGAGGGTCTGCTGGTCCCCCGGGTCGAATATCTCGTAGGTGAAAAAGCACTGCTCCAACCGCGCTAACATCTCCGCGTCGCTGCCGGGAATCCCGTCTTCCAAAATTTTGTGTACGATCTTCCCTTTTACCAGGCTCATGCTTTCCGCGTCGGAGACCTGCTTCAGAAATTCGTAGTCGCTCTCGAAAAATCCCAAGTGGTAGCGCCGGAAATAGTTCTGCGGGTCGGCCTGAAAGGTGAGCAGCTGGGTGGCGGAGAAGGTAACGCCCTTGGGGCGGTCTTTCACTGCCAGCAGGTTGACGGGAAGGCGCAGCGGTTCGGATTCCGCCCCGGGGGAGCCTTCGACCGCTCCCGGGGAGGCTTCGAGAGACTCCGTCAGGGTCTGCTCCAGCGCCTGCAAGCCCGCCTCGCCGAAGACTCCGCCGGGGCGGCCGCGGCGTGCATCTTCTCCGGCGGCGTCTTCCAGCGCATCAAATTTCAGGGTGAGATGGATTTTCAGGCTCCCTGCGATCTCAATAAAGTCCTCCGTAAGCGCCGCGGGGTCGATGCCTAAGGCGCGCACCGCCCAGGCTAAGCAATTCTCCCGCTCCAACTCGCTGCCGGCGTAGCTTCCCACCAAATACACCCGGTCGCGGGCGCGGGTGACGGAGACGTAAAATAGCCGCCGCAGCTCCGCCAGCTGCTTCTGGCGCTGGCGGTCATCGATCCATTCATACAAAAACGGCGCGGTTTCCCGGTAATGGTTCTGCGGATCGCGGATTTTGAGCGCCAGGCCGGCGTCGCTGTCGAAACGCGCTTTGCCGCTCTCCCCGCGCGGGGTTTGCTGCAAATAGGGGCAAAATACCACCGGGAATTCCAATCCCTTGGCCTGGTGCACGGTCATGATCTTCACCGTGCCCTCGTCTTCCAGGGCAATCTGCGCCTCCCCTTCCCGGGGGTCTAAGGTGATGGTCTGGTGCAGGGAGTCGATAAAATCCCCCAGGGACATGAACCCGCTCTGCTCGTATTCCCGGGCCATTTCCACGATTTTATCCAGGTTGGCTAACAGTTGCTCCCCGTTCCATTCCGCGGCCAGGGTCGCGCGGTAAAAACTCTCATCGAAGATTTCGCCGAGCAGGCGGGAGAGGGAGAGGCGGTCGCGGCGCTGTTCCCAGCGGGAAAGCTGCTCCCGGAACAGGGGAAGCTGGCGGCGGTCCGGCGCCGGGAAGGGTGAAAAATCTTCGATCTTTGCCAGGGTCTGGCGGTAATTCTGGTAAGGTTTTTTCAACAGCGCCAGGTGGAACAGGCCGGGGTCGGAGATGCCCGCAAAGGGGGAGCGCAGGATGGCGGCGAAGGCCAGGTCGTCGTCGGGATTGTCGAGCAGGCGCAGCAGGTGGTACACGTCGAAAATTTCCTGGCGGCGGTAAAATCCCACCCCGCCCACGGTTTTGAAGGGAATGTTGTACTCCCGCAGCTTCGACTCTAATTCTAACAAATGGGTGCGCCGGGGAATCAGCACTGCGACGTCGCCGGGGCGGAGGGGGTGCGGCTCTTCCCGCCCCTGGCGGCGGCGGTACACCTTCGCGCCCTCTTCCGCGCCGGCGTTATCCAGCAAATCCCGGATGGAGCGGGCAATGTAATCCTCCTGGGAAAGGGCGGGGCGGTTTTTGATCTCGTCTTTGTGCAGCAGCGCCAGCTCTATGCGCCCCGGCTCCGCAACCTCCCGGCGGGTGGATAAACGCTCGTATCCCACCGCAAAGGGGTTCTCCGGTTCTTTCTGTAAAATTTTCCCGAACAGGAAATTGACGAAATCATTCAGCGCCGGCAAAAAGCGGAAGCTTTCCTCCAACGCCACGTTGCCGGGATAAGCGGCCGGATCGGGGTGTTTTTCGGCGAAAACCTCTTTGACCCGCTGGAACACCCGCACGTCCGCGTTGCGGAAGCCGTAGATGGATTGCTTGGGATCGCCCACCACGAAGAATTTATCCGGCTGCAACTCGCCCTCGAATTCCCCCAGGAGCGAGATGATATCCCATTGCAGATCGTTGGTGTCCTGAAATTCATCCACCATGATGTAGCGGTAGCGGTTGCGCAGGGTGTTGCGCACCGCGGGGTGCTCTTGCAGCATCTCCAGGGCCAGCCATTGCAGGTCCTCGAAGTCGAGCATTCCCCGCTCTTCTTTCTTCTCCCGGTAGCGCGCTTCCACCTGCTCGTAGAGGAACAGGATTTTGCGCAGGGCTTGCAGGCCGAGCCGGTCCACCCGCCCCGGGACGGCGCTGAAGCCTTCCGCGGCGAAACGCGCCAGGGGATGGATCGCTTCGCTAAGCTGTTTGACCAACCCGTAGGCTTCTCCCAAATCCTCTTTTTTGCCGATGCCGGAAGGAATTTTGAACGGCTGGCCTTCGGAGGTGACCATCAGGCGGGAAAGATCCAGGCAGGTCTGCCAGAAATTGATCGGATCGGTTTCCGGCGTTTTGAGGGAGAGGAGGTCGTCGATCAACGCGAAGGCCTGCTGCCCGCGCTCAGTCAAATTTGCCCGGGAGACTGCGGCCGCGTCGATCTGCGCCAGCAGGGGCAGCACCGCGGCCGGCAGGCTGCGGGTATCCAGCGCGTTCTCCAACCGCTGGAAGAAGGTTTCCTGCAATTTCGCTAACAACTGCTCGTCCGACTGCTCCGCGAAGCGTTGCCGGAGTAGCTTCATTTCATAAGGATGGGGGAGCGCGAGGGCGAGCGCCTGTTTCAACAGCGCCGGGGGAACCTGGCGCAGCAGCTCTTTCCACTCTTCCCGGGAATAAGGGGTTTCCAGGGTTTGCTGATCCAGCTCGCCGAAAATCTCATCCACCGCTTCGCTGGCGAACAGCTCCTGCTGGAATTCGCCGAGCACCGAAAAATCCGGGTCGATGCCCGAGGCTACCGGGAATTCCCGCAAAATGCGGGCGCAAAAGGCGTGGATGGTGGAGATTTGCGCGGAGTTGAGGCGTTCCCGCAGCTCTAACAGGCGGGCGCGGCGGGCGGGATTGGTTTCCCGCGCCAGGCGCTCCCGCAGCATGGCGGAGACCCGCTCGGTCATCTCCGCGGCGGCCTTTTCCGTGAAGGTAATGGCCAGCACCCGGCGCACGTCGATGCGCTGCTCCAGAATGATCTTGAGGTAGCGTTCCACTAAGATGGTGGTTTTGCCCGACCCCGCCCCGGCGGTCACGGAGACGTTCTTATCCGTGGCCAGCGCCGATTGCTGCTGCGGGGTAAGCTGGCGCGAAGACCCTTGCGGGGAATTTTTGGGCGGCGTTTGCGGATTTTTCATTTCAAGGATTGTTCTGTTCGGGTGTTCAGGTGTTCAGGTGCTCGAGTGTTCATCTGCTCAGAAGCTGTTTTAAAAGTTGCCACGAAGGCACAAAGACACAAAAAAGCCGCAAAAAATATCAAAAATCTTAGTGAAATCTTGGTGTCTTAGTGGCGAAAAGTTAGACTTCTAAAACAGCTTCTCAGGTAATTCCATGATCGGGAAGCCTGAACACATGAACACCCAAACACTCGAACACACTCAAAACTCTTCCCGGAATTTCTCGCTGAAGAAGTCGATATTCTTTTTCGTGCCCGTGTCGATCAGCTTTTTGACGTAGTGGGAGTGCAGCTTCATCATGTCCTGAAAGGCCTTTTCGGTGTCTTCCGGCAGCTTGCCGGGATGGCAGGCGTAGTAAATCTTTACGAATTCCATGGCGAGTTCGTTGAAGGTTTTGCTGGCCATCGCGCGCCTCCTTTTGATATGGGATTTGGTTTCTTGAACAAATTCGCTCTATATTCTTTCGCCCCATTATAGCAAAAACCCGGGGGTGAATCAAGCGGCAAAAAGTGTTTGATTGGGATTCATATCTGTTGCAGCCGGAGCAGGTATTGGGGTGAGCCGAATTGGCGAATTCATAAATTATTGAATAGCTGTAACTATTCAGGCGTTTTGCCACAGAGGCCACAGAGAGCACAGAGACATAAAAAAATTCCTAATCAAATCACAAATACAGGGATATAAGGCTCTAAATCCTCTGTGACCTCTGTGGTCTCTGTGGCTGAATAGTAACGAATAGCTACGAGCTGAAGCTCGTGGCAATTTAAAGGAATGAGTTCGTCTTTTAAAGCAATTCACTGCTCTTTTCGAGAAGCAGGCAACTCTTTTATTGGAATTAGTTCCTCTTTCAGGGGAATTCGCCGGTCTCCGGAAGAGGCGAGTTTATTTCCGGGGCGAGTGATTTCATCTGCCAGGGAAGCGATTCCGCCGAAAAGATTCGCGCGGCCATCCCAATGGCGGGTGATTTTCTTTAAAAAACTCGCCGGGTCCGGTTTGAGGCAGGCGAATTCGCTTTTGAGGGGGCGCTCCAGCGAGGCGGCCTTGCCCACGCCGGGTGCTACTGCCATTGCGTACTTTTTACTTCCCTTATCTACCCATAAAACCATTTTTTTACCCCTTGAATCCCGGCGGAGCGAATCCTAAATTCGGCAAGATGTGATAAGGTGTTCCAGTCATCATGGTTTTCGTTGAAATGGCAGTTAACCGTTTAATTCAATGAAGGGTCTGCGAAACACAGGAGTAAGGAATGTCCTTCAATGCCAAACTCATAAACCTGCTTAAGACCGACCCACGCTTTACCGACGATGCCGGCGAGCTGGTTATTGCTGCGGTGCAAGACCGCGCCTGGAAAATCGACCGCGACCTGGTGAAGCTGCTCCTCTCCGACAAAGAAATCAAAGCCAGATTCTTTGAAGAGATCGAGGAGCCTACCCTGGGTGAAACGAAGGGACACTGGATTTTCAACACCAACACTTTTATCGACTATATTTCCCAGAAAAACTTTCTGGACAATTCCTACACCCGCTTCAAGAACCGCATCGGCTTGACCATTGGCGGCAAGTATTTGCGGGAGCGCGGGGAGGCAGCGCTGGCCTGGCCTTACAAAGACTGCGTGTTAGAAGGCGGGCAAACCAAAGAAGAAGAGAAGCGCCAAGAAATCTTCTTCAACGAAGTGCTGGCGCAGGATGAAATTACCCGCCTGTTTGACCCCAAGGTCATGACGAATTTCACCCGCTATACCGTGAAGGGTAAAGAGAACGTAACCGGCTTCCAGCGCGACGAAAACGGCCTGATCCGGGAAAATCTCATCATCAAAGGCAACAACCTGCTCGCCCTGCACACTCTCAAACAGCAGTTCCGCGGGCAGGTCAAACTGATCTACATAGACCCGCCGTATAACACCGGGAATGATTCCTTTGGCTACAACGACAATTTCAACCATTCCACCTGGCTGACGTTCATGAAAAATCGGTTGGAAATTGCTAAAGAACTTCTAGAAGAAGATGGAGTGATATTTATTAGTCTTGATGATTCAGAAAGCCATTATTGTAAATTATTAATGGATGAAATATTCGGTCGAGAAAATTTCATAAGTACAATTATCTGGCATAGCAAATATACCGTATCCAATGATGCAAAATACGTTTCTTATCAACACGAAAATATCCTGTTCTATGCAAAACACAAGGATTCTTTTCAAATAGGATTATTGGAGAGAACAGACGAACACAATGCTTCTTATCGAAACCCAGATAATGATCCAAAAGGTCCATGGAAGCCAACACCTCTACATGCCAAAAGTGGAAAAGAGGAAAATAATTATACTATTCGATTTCCAAATGGGTATGAGTGGTCGCCACCAAAAGGTAGGTATCCAAGATATTCAAAAGAACGGCTTATGCAAATTTACTATGAGAATGGTTTATACTTTAACAAAAAAGGGGGTGTAGATAAAAAAACCTACCTATCAGAAGTAAAACAAGGGCTTACTGTTGGTAGTGTATGGAACTATGATGAAGTTGGTCATACGCATGGGAACAATGAAGAGTTAGCAGCCATTCTTGGGAAAGGCGCATTCAATAACCCCAAAGGAACTTCCTTGCTAAAGAAAATAATAAGAGTGGCTAATGTTTCAGAAAATGATATTGTCCTAGACTATCACGCCGGTTCAGGCACAACTGCCCATGCTGTTTTAGACATGAACAATGATCCTACTTATGTTGGGATTAAGTTTATTCTTGTTGAACAAATGGATTATATAAATTCTCTAACTTGCCAAAGAGTACAAAAAATAATCGAACAGCATGGGGATAAGGATTTCATTTATTGCGAATTGATGAAGTATAACGAAGCCTTCATGGAGCGCATTCAGGCAGCGCAATCCGGCGCGAAACTGCTGCAAATCTGGCGGGAGATGGCGCAAGGCTCTTTCCTGAAATGGTACGTCAACCCCCAAATGCCGGAAGACGCCGTCAAAGATTTTGAAGCCCTGGGCAAAGAGGAAAATGGATTGGAAAAACAAAAACACCTGTTAGCGGAACTGCTGGACAAGAACCAGTTGTACGTCAATTTATCGGATATAGACGACGCGGTGTTTAAAGTGAGCGAGGAGGATAAGGCGCTGAACCGGGCGTTTTATAATATATGAAGGAAAATTGTCTAATCTTAAAAGAGGTGTATTATGACTAATTTGGAGCAATCCATCATGCGTGAAATCGCTGCATTGCCGGAAGACCGCCTGGCAAATGTGCTGGCTTACATCCGCTTCTTGAAGTGGGGTCTCGACCTGGATGAAAAGGAAATCGAAGAACGGTTCGAGAAATCGTGGAAAAAGGTGCGCGCCAGGGCAAAAAAACTGAATATTACGCAGGAAGATATTGAAGCTGAGATCCGCGCGGTTCGTGAGGGCAAGTAATGCGCGCTGTGATAGACACAAACATAATTGTTTCCGCCTATCTTGGCGGGGCGTTAGAGGACATTCTCAAGGCATTTAAGGCGGGAAAGTTTACACTTGTGGTTAGTAAAGCGATTGTCGATGAATACTTCAGGGTTTTAAGACGCCCGAAGTTTGGAATTAAAGGAGAGGAGTTCGCTGATTTCGCCTCCTTGCTGCTTGTCAAAGCCGAATTTGTCACGCCGCTCGAACCCGTGGCCGCCATTCAAGCCGATCCCTCGGATAACAAATTTCTGGAAGCGGCGCTGGAAGGAAAGGCGGATTACCTGGTGAGCGGAGATGCTCATTTGCTGAAACTGAAAACCTTTCGCGGCATTCCCATCCTCACTGCCCGCGAATTCATCAAGCGGTTGTAATGCCAGGAACATAACACAATGCTACATATTCATTCCTGACCAGGTCGCGCCGCAAAAGAACAAAATAAAAACCCCCTCCGACCTACATTTGTATCTGACGCATCACGTCAGACTTCGATCAGACAGGGTTTTACAGATATAGGATTGTGCAGACCGTAGTCTCACAATCACACGGCATGGAGCCGAATTTTGTCTTGACATTTCCAATTTACCATAAGTGAAAAGCAATGTCAAACGAATTTCCTTATGCGGAGTTTACACCGGGCACAGCAGATGTACTCATCCCAATATCGTAGAAACCGGAGATTCGATGTCCGAAAAGTACCTGTACGAAAAACTGGTCGAAGAGTTCGGTAAGCGTACGCTTGCCCAGATTGAAGTTCCTGCCAGTATCAAGAATAATCTGAATCCAGAATATGAATTGCGTCCCTACCAGGTAGAGGCTTTTCAGCGTTTCATTTGCTATTATGAAAAAAACTTTGAGTTCAAGCAGTGTCCCGCGCACCTGCTGTTCAACATGGCTACCGGCAGCGGCAAGACGCTCATTATGGCGGGGCTGATTCTCTATCTCTACGAACAGGGCTACCGCAATTTCCTGTTCTTCGTCAACTCCACCAACATCATCGAAAAAACCCGGGACAATTTTCTCAACCCCGCATCCATTAAATACCTCTTCAACCAGGATATCAACCTCGGCAACCGCCGCGTGCGCGTCTCGCCGGTGGAGAATTTTGAGGCGATCAACCCCAACGACATCAACATCTGCTTTACCACCATTCAAAAACTGCATTCCGATTTGACCACCGAAAAGGAAAACGCCCTCACCTTTGAAGATTTTCGCAAGCACCGGGTGGTATTGATTTCCGATGAGGCGCATCACCTGAGCGCCGCCACCCGCAACCAGTTGGAAATGTTCGAGAGCACCTGGGAAAACACCGTGCAGGAAATTTTTGCGCAGAACGAAGACAACCTCCTGCTGGAATTTACCGCCACTCACGATTACGCCACGCCTGCAATGGTGGAGAAATACCGCAAAAAGGTCCTCTTCCGTTACGACCTGCTCCAGTTCCGCAACGACCGCTTTTCAAAAGACGTGGTTATCGTACAATCGGATTTCGACCAGGAAGAGCGCATTCTGCAAGCGTTGATTTTGAGCCAATACAAACAAGAGGTAGCGGCGAAACATCGCATCAATCTCAAACCGGTGATTTTGTTCAAAGCCCAGCGCACCATTGCCCAATCGCAGGAAAACAAAACGAACTTTCACCGAATCATCGACGGCCTCACGGCAAAGCATATTAGCAGTATTCGGAAATCCAATATCCCGTTGGTGCAACGCGCCTTTCGCTTTTTTAACGAAAATAACATCAGCGATGAGCAACTGGCAGAACGATTGAAGCGGGAATTTCATCAGGATTTTTGCCTTTCGGTCAATGAAGAAAGCGAGAAAGAACAAAACCAGATTTTACTCAATACCCTGGAAGATAAAAACAATCGTATCCGCGCCATTTTTGCCGTGCAGAAGCTCAACGAAGGCTGGGACGTGTTGAACCTGTTCGATATTGTTCGCTGTTACGAAGCGCGCGACACCGGGAGGGCAAAAATCGGCGCAACCACCAT
This sequence comes from Calditrichaceae bacterium, assembly GCA_013360445.1. GTDB lineage: Bacteria > Calditrichota > Calditrichia > RBG-13-44-9 > J075 > JABWBP01. The sequence continues at coordinate 12,912 of JABWBP010000047.1, forward strand.
GTCCGAAGCGCAGCTTATCGGGCGCGGGGCGCGTTATTTCCCTTTTGTTCTTCCCGGAAGCGATGACCGCTCGCGGGACAGGTTCCGGCGCAAATTTGATGGCGACCTGGAGCACGAACTGCGCGTGCTGGAGGAGCTGCACTATCACAGCATCAACGACTCGCGTTACATTGCCGAAATCCGCCAGGCGCTCATCGAGCAGGGCATGATGGATGAGCGCGAAGTCACCCGCGACCTCAAACTCAAAGAATCGTTCAAAAAGACCCAATTTTATAAGTACGGGATTATCTGGCTCAACGAGCGCCGGCCCAAAGATTACCAACGCGTGCGCTCCTTTGCGGATCTGGGCGTGAAGAAGCGAAATCACACCCATATCATCGCTACCGGCCGCGGCGGGGCCAGCGCGGTACTGGCAAACGGGAATCGCGGCGTAGTCGTAAAAGATGAAACCCGCCGGGATGTCAAAGTCAAAGATATAGAGCGCAACATCGTGCAATCCGCCATCGACCGCAATCCGTTCTATACTTTTGCAAACATCAAACGCTATTTCCCCAACCTGGAATCGATGCGCGATTTTATCTCTGCCGAAGAATATCTTGGCGGGCTGGAGATCACTTTCCAGGGCGACGTATACGGGTTGAACGAAAATCCTGCTGAAAAACTCGCCGCCATGTGCGGCTTGCTCAGCCAGATCGAAGTGGAAATCCGCCAGCAGGTTACCGATTACGAAGGCACGCGTGACTTCCGGCGCGAGTGGGTGCAGGAAATCTTCAAAGACAAGATCCTGAAATTTGACGCCCAAAACCCCCGCGCCGCGGACGATCCGGACTTCGAGCATTTCGTCTCTGCCAAAGAGTGGTTCGCCTTCAACACCGTTTACGGCAGCAGCGAGGAAAAAGCCTTTGTGCGGATGTTCGACCGGCGCATGCAGGAATTGCAAACCCGCTACGAAGAGATATACTTGCTGCGTAACGAAGGGCATTTTGCCATCTACAACTTTTCTGACGGCCAGGCCTTCCAACCGGACTTTGTCCTCTTCCTGCGTCAGAAAAGCGGCGAATTATTGGCCTATCAACTGTTCATCGAGCCAAAGGGCAGGCATCTTAAGGATCATGACCGCTGGAAGGAAACTTTCCTGAAAGAAATCACCAACGAAGTTGGCGGTAAAACGCTGATGTTCGAAGGCAAGAAGTATCGTTTGATTGGCGTGCCTTTTTATAACAATGAAGACGAAAATCTATTCCGGGCAAGCCTTGAAGCTGTGCTGAACTAAGACAAATATATCGTGTCATGAAAGACAAACGTCTGGCCGGTACTACCGCTAATCCTGTTCTTTACGGTGTTCCGGTGTCGCTCATATTACTATTGAAGAGCAACCAGTGTTTGCATGCATCAAGGGGTTGTTGGGGTTTTAGGCGTTGCGGGAGGGAAATGCGCCGCTATAAATCCTTGATACTGCCCCCCGCTATTGTGCTCACTTCCCCCGCCTCAGGGTTATGAAGAAAAAGCCTTGCAAAAACATCCTCCCTATCAGGATATTTGGCCGTCGCCCGGTAAACCGAAACAGGTGGGTTGTTTCAGCCAAATTCGATATGCGATAGACGATAACCCGTTTGGCTCACTTATATAAGGAGAATCCATGTACGCATCCCTCAAAGGCAAAGACTATATCTCCACGCAAGATTGGACCGATGAAGAGATCGAGCTGGCCCTGGAAAAATCCGCGGAGCTGAAATTCATGTTCAAGAACGGGGTTCCGCACCGTTTCCTGCCGGATAAGACCATCTTCCTGCTCTTTTTCGACAAATCCACCCGCACCCGCAACTCCTTCGAGGCCGGCATTACCCAGTTAGGCGGGCACGCGCATTTTATCGAGGCCTCTTCCTCGCAGATCGCCCACGGGGAAAGCCCCAAGGATACCGGCGTCATCCTCTCTTCCTACGGGCACGGCATCGCCATCCGCCACGACCTGGCGCCGGGGGAGGGCAACACCTACATACGGGAAATCGCGCAGTGGGCGGATAAACCGGTGATCAACATGCAGTGCGACGTGGACCACCCCTGCCAGACCCTGGCGGATTTGATGACCATCCGGGAGATTTTCGGCAAGGATTTGCGGGGACGGAAGATCGCGGTCTCCTGGGCTTACGCGCCCTCTTACGCCAAGCCGATGTCCGTTCCCCAGGGGCTGATCATGCTGATGACCCGCTTCGGGTTGGACGTTACCCTGGCGCACCCCCCGGAGTTCACCCTGATGGAGAGCGCCATGAAGATCGCCCGGGAAAACGCTAAAAAGGCCGGGGTGAAGTTCGAAGTAGTGGATGACATGGACGCGGCCTTCGAGAACGCCGACATCGTGTATCCCAAAAGCTGGGGCATCGAATCCCTCTTCCACAAGCCGGAAGAGGCGCTGGAAATCTCCAAAAAGTACAAATATTGGATTTGCGACGAGCGGCGGATGTCGCTGGCCAACCCCAAAGCCGTTTACATGCACTGCCTGCCGGCGGACCGCAGCAACGAAGTCACCGACGCGGTCATCGACGGCCCCCAATCCGTGGTCTTCCAGGAAGCGGAAAACCGCCTGCACACCTGCAAAGCGATCATGGCGTTGACGATGTGAGGGGGGGCGCAGTTACGCGATACGCATTACGAGTTACTCAACGCGTAATGCGTAAAACGTAATGCGTAATGTCCCGGATAGCCGGGTAATGCGTAAGGATGTCCGTCCATGGTAACCCTTAATCTTGGAGGAATAAAATCGTGAATTATCCTGAGTGGGAAAAATCAATTCCCCAAAGCATCACGAATGATTCGCTCTGGAAGATAACGGTTTATCGCCTGGCATTATTCATGGCTGATATTGGCTGGCATGATGTAACGAAATTGATGGGCGATCCGCGCACGCTTAGTTTAGCGGATCAATTGTATAGAGCGTTAGGATCAATCAGCGGCAATATTGAAGAGGGATACTCTCGAGGAACCGGGAGAGATCGCGCTCGTTTCTATGAATATTCTCTGGGTTCAGCGCGGGAGAGCCGGGGATGGTATTACAGAGGCCGTTACATTTTGGGAGAGGCGGTTGTTAATCATCGTTTGCAGTTGTTGAGCGAAATGATTCGCTTGCTATTAACCATGGTTCCGGAGCAGCGGGGAAATTTGATTCGCGAAGAGATCGCTCCATACATAACCAATGAAGCCGATCATTCTTCAACGAGATCAACCATAAATAATATGGAGCTTCTACTGATGAACGTTCCCCTCCCCTCTCCATAGCTTTACATTTTACACTTTACGAGTTACGCATTACGTTTTACGAATTATGAAAAACCTCTACAAATCCATGAACATTTTCAAGTGCGTGCACGAGGCTCACAAGGGGTTCGAGAGCCGCATGTCGGTGCACCACATTCTCAATGAAAAGGGCTGCTTTCCGCACGGCTGCTTTTATTTCCGCTGGCACTGCAAGTTGATGAAGCAGGGCAAAAAGTGCTACCGGGGGTATAACTTCATCGGCAGAAACTGCCACGGCTGCCGCTATTTTTATGAAGAGAAGGTGCACAACCGCGCGGAATTGCAGATCGGCGAAAGCGAATTTTCCGAGTTCCGGAGAGAGTTGGAGGAATTCGAGGACTGGTTAGGGGAGAATTTGAACCGGGAGACCGAAATCTATGGCGAAATCGACGCCGTCAAACCGCTCTTCCGCAAACGGGTTTTCCCCAAAGCGGAGAGCGTTTCTTTCTCCGGTTTTCTGCTGATTTTCAAACAGCTTTATTTTGGCCGCATGTTAATGGAAGACCACGTCTATATCCGGATTTCTTCCAAAACCTTTGCTTCCTTCAAATTCGGGCGCGGCGACGCGCTCACCGCCCGGGCCACCCTCAACCTGGACAAAGGCCGGCTGGTGTTGAACCGCCTGCACCGGGTAGAAATCGAAAAGCGCGGGGAAGCGCCGCTGTGGGATGAATCCAAAGCCCTGGTGGCCCGGGAAACCGCCCATCCCATCCCCTTGCAGCCGGAAGGGTGCGTGCAATGCCCCTACGGTTCCCTCATCGACGTGGAAGACCTGAGCCGCAAGGAGCCGCGAAAATACCGGGAGTTATACTGCCTGAAAGGCATGAAAGACCACCGTAGCTGCCATGATTACGTGCAGTATTGCGGATTCGACGAAGAAGCCAATGACGGCGTCTCCAACGCCGCTTCCTGTATGTCGCGAAAGATCAATGTCGCCCTGCGCCTGAAGACCGGCGGTCTCCCTTAATCCCCCCGTTCCCGCATTTTTTATCATCCCGTATAGGTTTTCAGGAGAGAAACTGATATATTATCACCCTTTAAAAAATCAGCAGTGCTCAATTCATAAACCGGGATTTCGGAATGAAGAGTTGTCTGGCATTCTTTTTAATTCTTCTATGGTTAGCGGTTTCCTGCGGCAACCTGGACGAGGACCTGGCCATGCAGGAACTTAAGCAGGCGGAATACTCCCGGAAAGCCGATCCGGAAAAATTTATTCGCTGGTTCAACCATAAAAATGGCAACATCCGCCTGAAAGCGGTGGAAACCCTGGGCAAGATTCAGGATAGCACCCAGGCGGTGCTGCTGGCCAACCGCCTTACCGATGAGGACCCCGCCGTTCGCGCCGCGGCCGCCTTCGCCCTGGGGCAGTTGTTCTCCCCCGTGGCCGAGAATTACCTGGCGGACGCGCTGCGGGTGGAAACCGATAAATCCATCCGCTTGAAGATCATCGACGCGTACGGAAAAACCGGCACCGGTAAAAATCTCAATCCCCTGCGGGATTTTTCCGACAGCGGGGATAAGGACTATCTCCGGAGTTTCGCCCTGGCTTACGGGATGCTGGCCTACCGGGGGTATCCTCCCTTGCAGTTGTATCCGTCCATGGAAAGATTGTTGCTCCTCACCGACGACCCGGAATTGTCCTGGCGGCTGGCCTATGCGGTGTATCGCATCCGCGGCCTGGGCACCTTTGAATTTTTGGCCAAATCGTTAGAAAAAGAGGATCCCCGGGCCAGGTATTTTGCGCTCAAAGGGCTGGTCGATATTGACGCTTTGATGAAATCCCCCGAATTTGTGCCTTTGAGAACCCAACCCGAGTACCGGCAATTGTGGAACAAATACCAGTCGCGCGATTTTCGCCGGCGGATAACCGCGCAATTGCAGGATTCTACCTGGTACGTGCGCATCGCCGCGCTCGATTTGGTGGGAAAGATGGAGGATCCAAATTTTCAAGGCGAGATCGTAAAACTGCTCGACGATCCTCATCCCAACGTTCGTATTCAAGCCATTCAATCCCTGGCAAGTTACAAAAACTGGTACACCCGCCGGGAGATGCGGCGAATCTATCAGGAATCCCCGGACTGGCGGCTGCGGGGAGAAGCCCTGGCGGTGCTGACGCTGGTTCAGCCGGAGGAAGCTTTGAAAATCGTCAAAGATGATTTGCTGCAGCAACCCTGGCCGCAAAATTATTACGCCATCAAAACCCTGGAGAATATCGAAGCATTCGATCAGCAGAAGCCCCCTAAAGAGACCGACGAAGCCACGACCCTGCTGATGCAATTATCACAGGGCAACAACCCTGCCCAAAGAACCCTGGCCGTGGAAGTGCTGGTGAACCGTTCCAAACCCCCTTCCTTAGAATTCTTCCTGGAAGCCCTCAAGTCCGGGGATCTGGCGGTCGCTACCATTGTTTCCAATTACCTTTCGCTGATCAAATCCCCTGTAACCGTTCAGGCGGTGCAGCCGCTCATCGACGCTTACCGCAAATTCTCCGCCCCCCGCGACCTGGAGGCCATGGAACCGATCATCGTCGCCCTGGACAGCATTGGCAGCGAAGAGGCGCTGCCCTTCCTGCGGGAGGAACTGCGTAATCCCTACCCGGGAATTCGTGAAAAAGCCCGGCGCGCCTTGCAGCATATTACCGGGGTCGCCGACATTGAGATGCCGCCGGTTCAATCTGCCTATGCGGTACGGTGGGATTTCCCGCCGCTTAGCCTGGATTCACTCTACCAGGTTACCTTCCAGACCTCCGCGGGAGAGTTTACCATGGAATTGAACCCGGAAAAAGCGCCCATCAATACCGCCAATATCGTTTCCCTGGTGAAGCAGAATTTCTATAACGGGATATCCTTTCACCGGGTGGTTCCGGGATTTGTGGTGCAGGTCGGGGATCCCCGCGGCGACGGCTGGGGCGGCCCGGGTTACTCGGTATTGTGTGAATACAACGACCTGCCCTACGAGCGCGGAACCGTGGGAATGGCCCTGGCCGGCAAAGATACCGGCGGGAGCCAGTTTTTTGTCGCCCATACTCCGCAGCCGCAATTGAACGGGCGATATACCGTGATCGGCCAGGTGATTTCCGGCATGGAGACCATAGACCGGCTGATGATGTTCGACCACATCGAGCAGGCAAAACTATCCGTCAGGGCAAAAACGCAGCCCCTGGCGGCCAATCGCTGAGCATGAACCTTATAAAATTGCCAATTGCCAATTATGTTGTGTACTCTAAACCTCATGATTCTGAAGGAGAAACCATGAAACCAAAACATCGCATGATGGTAATCATCGCCGCGCTGTTAGCGATTTGCACCCTTCCCCTGCTCGCCCAGGAAACCGTCAAGGAATCTTCCACCGGCAAGGAATTTCCCAAACAGGTGAGCTTTACGCACGACGGAACCGAGTATGTTCTTTCGATAACCGGCACGGCGGTAAGGAAAAAAATGGTCTTCAAGGTGTACGGGATTGCGCATTACATGCAGGATGCGGCCATCGGCAGCGCCGAAGAGGGATTAACCGCGGCGATGAGCGAGGACAAAGCCAAGCAGATCACCATGGATTTCGCCCGCAACGTTGGCCCGGATAAAATCCAGGACGCCTACCGGGAAAGTTTCAAGAAAAATGCCACCGCCGAGGAACTGGCAGAAATTCAACCGCTGCTGGACCAGTTCGTGGGGTATTTCGACAAAGAGGTGAAAGAGAACGAGCAATATATCCTGCGCTGGCTGCCGGGAGGCACGGTCCTGACCATCGTTCAGGGAGAAGAAAAACCGGCCATCACCAACGCCACCTTTGCAAGGGTGCTGTGGAGCACCTGGTTAGGGAAAAATTCCATCGTGGACCGGAACAAGTTGGTGGGGTTGATTGCGGCGAAGTGATGTTGAAGAGGCAGTAGTGAGAGAAGCCGCGAACGAAATAAAATTGGCAATTGCTAATTAAAAGGAAAGGTAGTGCTAAAAAGGTAATGCTGCTCTGCGACAAGCAAGGATGCTTGTCGCACTGTGCGACCGGCATCCCTGCCGGTCGGCAACGCACAACAGCATTAATTGTCTAGGACTACCAAAAGGAAAAAGTCGATTCAAGATCAGGATGGCGCCATGAGGCGGAGTTTCGAGGTACACTTAGACGGCAGGGTAGAGCAATTCCTGGAGAAAGCCCGTAAGGCCAACCAGCGCAGCGAAATCGATTTTAGCGGCGACGCGCATTCGGGAAACTTTGCCGCCTGGGGAGTGAAGGGAAATTATACCATCCTGGAGGGGGTGGCCCATATCCACATTATCGAAAAACCCCCGCTGATACCCTGGTATATGGTGGAGAACATGGTGAGGGATTTTTTTGCTTAACCGGCGGGAGCCGGCCAACCTTGCCCTGTAGCGTTGAATATGTTGTCGTAATGCGTAAAACGTAACGGAATACGCAATACGGAGTGAAAGTTTATTGCGTAGTGTGTATTCCGTTTTTGTTACGCATTACGTATTACGTTTCACGCCTCACCCTTCCCGTTCCCACTCCACCATGGCAAAGGCGTTGTGATTATGGATGCTCTCGAAATTCTCCGCGTGAACCCGGAACCATACCACCCGTTGATCTTCCCTTAGGCGCAGGGCAGCGTTGCGCACCATGTCTTCCACGAATGCGGGGTTATCGTAGGCCTGCATGGTAACGTGGCGCTCATCGGGGCGCTTCAACAACGCGTACACCGGGGCGGAAGCGGAGGCTTCGGCGATTTCCACCACTTCTTCGATCCAGATCATCTCCCCGGGCCGGCATTGCACTTCGATGGCTACCTCCCCGCGCTGGTTGTGGGCCCCGTAGTCGCTGATCTCCTTGCTGCAAGGGCAGAGGCTGGCCACCGGCGTTTTTACCCGCAGCATGAAAACATCTTTTCCGCCATCGGTTTCCCCGGTAAAGCTGCATTCGTAATCCATCAACGCTGAGGCCCCGCTCACCGGGGCGGCGCGTTCGATGAAATAGGGAAAGATTAGCTCCAGGTGGGCGCTTTGCGCATTCAGGCGTTTCTTGAGCTTGTGGAGAATGGCCGGGAGGGTCCACATGGTCATGTCGCCGTGGTGCTCGTTGAGAATCTCCACAAACCGGCTCATGTGCGTACCCTTGAAGTGGTGCGGCAGGTTAACCGACATGGTAACTCGCGCCACGGTTTGCTGCTTCTGCCGGGCGCGGTCCAGCACCACAATCGGGTAGCGCAGGTTGCTAACCCCCACTTTTTTGATGGGAATCCCCCGCCGGTCCGGGCGATTTTGCACGTCTTCCATTTTTCACTTTTCACTTTTTAATTTTTCACTTCCCGCTTCCCCTTCGCCCCGGTAAACGCAGCCGGAGGTGCAGGTTTCCTGTACCACTACTTTACTGAGGCCGGGCAGGGCGGGAATTAGGCGCTGCCAAATCCAGCGGGCCAGGTTTTCGCTGGTGGGATTTTCCAGCCCCTCGATTTCGTTCAACAAATAGTGGTCGAGACGCTCATGCAGCGGTTTGAAGGCTTTTTTTAGCTCCGCGAAATCCATCACCCAGCCGGTGGTCTCTCCCGGCGAGCCGGCTACATAGATTCCCACCCGGAAGGAGTGGCCGTGCATCCGCCGGCATTTGTGCCCTTCCGGTACATTGGGAAGATAGTGGGCCGCCTCAAAGGTAAATTCTTTGAAAATTTCCAAAAATGCTACCCCGGTTTTATCATTGCGTATTCATTTCCCCTTCACCCCTTTATCCTTTTTCCATCATCCTTCATCCTTTTCCCTCCCCCTTCAGCCACTTCCGAAATACCACCCCATTCGTCCCCGGTTCCACCACCCGCAACAATACCCGCCCCCCGGCCAGGAAATCCAGCGCCATGAAGCCGGTGTGGCTATGGGCAAAGAGGGTATTCTCGCCGTCGCTCACGCCGGTAATCTTCGTTTGCGATCCCGCGCCGCTCACCAGCAGGTAGGACGCCGCCTTCTCCCCCTCCAAAACCTGCAAACTGTGCTCATGCCCGGCGGCGTACACCAGGGGGCGTTGCGCGGCGAAAACTTCGCTAATGCGCTGAACCATGCGGCGATAACGCTCTCCCGACAGATCCTGGTCGTGTTTAACCACGTTCCAGCGAAAAAGGGGATAGAGGGAACCGATAACCGGCAGGGGAACCCACAGCCAGCGCTTTAAATTGGTGAGGGGGAAAAGATGGTCTTTCCAGGTAAAAAATCCCCCGTGCGGCCCGTGGCTAACCAGGGGATGATGGGCCGCGATGAGCGCTTCCCGCTCCCCGGCGCTATTCAGGAGGAATTTCAGCTCTTCTAACACCGCATCCTCCGTTCCCTGGGGACACCCGGAAGAGGGCTTCCGGTTGCGGTGCAGCCACCAATGCGTATCCAATATAATGATCCGCACGCCCTCGAGGTCCACCGCCACCGGTCCCGGGCACCCGCCCCGGGGCAGAAAATTATTCTCCCCGGGCAGAAAATCATTCACCAGTTTTTCCTGGCGCAGCAGGTTATCCAAACCTTCCGGGGCGCCTTTAGCCCAGTCGTGGTTGCCGGGAACAAAAATACCCCTGGCCCCACTAACTTTAACGGCTTGCAGTTGCCGGAGCAGGCGTTGCTCCGCTTCCGCCCGTTGGGGAACGTTTTCCGCGGGGAGACCCCTGGGATAAATATTATCTCCCAGGAAGATCAGCACGGTCTTTTCCGGTATTTCGGCTGCCCAGGCTTGCAGAGCGGCCAGGGAAGGTTCCTGCGCTTCCGCCCCGCCGGCGTCGCCGATGAGGAGCACCCGCTGCCGGACGGCCGCTGCGCCGATGGCGGTATCCGGGGGCGAAACCTCCCCGGGGCGGTAATAGGGACGGGTGTGGCTGCAATTGGCAATGGCCAGGAAGTAGAATAAACCGGCCAGGACCGGCAATCCATAGCGCCAGGCGCTTTTAGCGTTTTTCCGATGTGATTTTATCGGGCGATTTTTCATATTCACGCTTCCATTCCGTAATCGAAGCCCTCCTGCGGGATCATCCCGCGTGTTTCGAATCCGATGTAGTAACCCGAAATATAATCAGGGAATGCTAAAGTGTTTAAGAAAAATATTCCGGCGCGGGATGCGGGAGTGGAGGGGGTAAATGGCTGGATAGTTGATTTTCAGATACGTTCTTTACAATTCAACCTTCCAACCATTTAACCATCCAGCCATTTCCCCATCCAATATTAAAGTTCTTCCGGTTTTTGAAGAATATTGTTTATTGGGATTGCTGCTAAGGGTTTCGGCTCCGGCGGTAGTTTTAAAAAACGTTTTTCCGTTTTGTGAAATGAATCTGATTGACGGACAATTTTTACCCCAAATTCTCTGAACTACGGTGAAATGCATAAATTCAAGTATTAATGCAAAAAGGGATCACCATGAATTCTGCCAGTTTTTTTGTATCACCTGTCTTGAGCACCCTCTCCCATAATATTATTGCTGCCTTGCTCTATGACCTTGGGATGGAAGACGCTGCCGGAATCGACCGGCAAGCGGTAGAAACGATTTTCTTCGATAGCGTTACCCGGGCGGCGGACGGGATATTGAAAAGCGCGCGAACCAAACAGAAAATCCTGGAGAGCCTGCAAGACAAAACCTTAGAACCGGAAATCGCCAAACTCCGGGTGCAGGGGATTCCTTTGCGAGAAGATTATTTCCCGGAGCAGTTCTCCCGGGTCATCAGCAGCGCCAATGCCCGGAAGATTGCGCCGGAATTCCTGGAGCTTTTCCGGGAAAAGCTCGCCGCCAACGAAACGCTTCTGCGCCAGATCATTTGGAAGTATCGCACTCCCATACAACAGGGCCAGTGGCAAATAAACGGCAGCGGCCAGCAAGAGCTGGCAGAGTTGATGGAGGCGCTGCGGGGACAGCAGGTGCGCCAGGAGTTAGAGTATATCCACGCCAACGGCCCCGGCTCCGGCCAGTTGGAACACTGGGACCACGACAAATATGTTCTCCCGGTGCGGGGATTGCGCCAGATGGAGATCAACCTGGCTTCCGAGTCGCTGATGTACATCACCGGCGCCCCGGGATGCGGCAAGTCGCTGCTGGTATCCGCCTATTTGCACAATCTCCTGTTCAACAAATTCCTGGAAGGTAAAGATATTTATTATTACCGCTTTGTGCGCGGACTATCCGGGTACCAGGCGTTTACCGAGAACCTGGGGCAATTCCTGGCGAATAAATCCGGCGCCTCCCCGGAAACCGTAGCCGGGGATTTGCCCAGAACCCTGGCGCAATCGCAATATTTTTTCGTGATCGATGATCTTCACCAGGCAGAGGACCCGGAGATCCTGGACGTGGTTCGCCGCATCTGGATAGAGGTAGAGAAGTTCCCCGGCTTCGGAGGAAAACTGATCGTCATCGACCGCCAGAAACCGGGGAACATTCCCCTCTCGGACAAGTACTATTATCATTACCGGGGATTATCCGGCGCGGAGCGCAGCGCCCTGGTGCGGGATAAATGGCAGTTGCAAATGCCCCGGCCCCTGGCCCGCCAGCTCTCCAAAAAATTTGTCGGCAATCCCCAGTTGCTGCTCCTGCTCAGGGGCTGGTGGATCATCGAGCACCATACCGATACGGAGTTGGAACGATTCATTGACGAAATGCCCCTGGCCGACGCCGGCGGTAAAAATCTCGAGCGGCTGCGGGATTACGTGGCGCAGCATTGTTACGACGCCTTCGAGCGCAACGACAGCCGCCTCAACAGCTTTTTGAAAGCCGCCAGCGTGTTCCGTCTCCCCGAACAGGAGTACTTTTTCGACCAGGTTTATGAAAAGATCGGCGGAGGCGATTTCCAGGTTCTCTTAGAGAAACTGGTGGATGAATACGGGTTAATGAAATATGATGAAAACCTGAACCGCTACCGTCTGCCGGATTTATTCGGGGAGTTTTTCTATAACGCCATCTCGGGCATCCAAATGCGCAGGATACTGCACCACAGCGCCGGGCAGCTCTATCGCCGCCGCTTCGAGCAAACCGGGGAAATTACCGACGCCATCGAAGGGGCGCGGCATTTCCGGATTGCGGAGCGGGAAGAAGAAGCGGTGCGGCTGATCGAACCGGTGTTAGGAGAGGCCGGTAACCGGGAACAGCATCTCCGGCAACTCCTGGGCATCCTGGAAAAAGTGAATCTCGACCTGTTCGATAATGACCAGGCCAGGCTGGCAGCGTTGTATCACCGGGGGAAATTTTATCTTCAAAACGGCCTGTTCAGGGAGGCGGAAGCGGATTTCTCGGCCTGCCAGCATCTGGAAGGCTCGGAAACCTTGCGAGGAGAGATCTCATACGCCATGGGATTGATCGCCCGCGCCGGGGGAAGAGTGGATGAAGCCTACCCGCTGTTTGAACAGGCGCTGGAAATTTACCGGCAAAATGGCAACCGGCCGGGCATGGGCGAGGTGTATGCCCGCTTAGGCGAGTTGCACCTTATCCGGGATGAATATGATCGAGCGTTCGAGGCCGTGGAAAAATCTCTGGAAATCGGCCTGGAGATCGGCGACCGGGAAGGAGCGCTGCACGCCTATAATACCTTAGGCTGGATCAGCAAGGAAAAAGCGGATTGGGATGCGGCGGAGCGCTTTTATCGTAAATCCCTGGAGCTATCCGAGGACCTGCACGGGCTGGGAGGGGCGGCGCAGGCGTTGAATAACCTTGCCCAAATCCGGGAAGTTCGCGGCGAGTGGGAGCAGGCGCTGGAGTTGTATCACAAAGAGATCCGCCTCAATGAGAAACTGAACGATTGGATGGGGATGGCGAAAGCCTATCAACGGATCGGCGATATTTATCGCCGCTTAGAGTCCCCGGCGCAGGCGATATCTTTTTACCAGCAATCCCAGGCCCTGTTCGAAAAAACCGAAGATTTGAACGGCCTTGCTTCCGTGTATCACGGTATCGCGCAGATTTACCACGGCCGGGAGGAATGGGAATCCGCCATGGGGTATTACCAGAAATCCCAGGAAATCTATGAAAAAACCAACAATTTGGACGCCTATGGAGAATCCTTCAGCCAGATGGCGGCGGTATATAAGGCCATGAAGGAGTGGGAACGCGCCCTGGACCTCTATGACAAGTGTCTCGAGATCAAGGAAAAGCTGGGCGATTCCCGGGGCGCGGCAGAGATTTACCGTAAGATCGGGGACATTTATTTCGAACGGGGAGAATTAGAGCACGCCATAGAGGTATATGAACGCTCCCTGAAAACCCGCGAGGCCCAGGGGGATAGCGCCGGCATCGCGGAACTCTTCTTTGCGCTGGGAAACGTCTTTAAGGCGGACCGGCAATGGAAAAAGTCCTTGGATTTTTACCAAAAGTCGCTGCAACTGTTCGAGCGTCTCAACGATGAGCCAGGGATGGCCCGCGCCAATGTCGCCAGGGGAAACATCTATCACGAATTAAAAGATTGGGCCCACGCCATAGAATTTTATCAAAAGGCGCTGGTCATCTACAACAAATTGCACAACGCCAAAGGGCTGGCCGGCATTCATTACAGCATCGGCAACATGTATCACGATTCCGCAAAGTGGGACCTGGCGCTGGAGCATTATCGAAAATCCCTGCCGATGTTCGAGAAAGCCGCGGACCTCTTCGGGATGGCGCAGGCGTTGGGGAATATCAGTTCCCTGGAATTTGAACGGAAAGAACACATTGCGGCGATTAGCAAACAGGTAGAAATCCTGCTATTTTTCCAGGAGCAGAACCGCCGGGAAATGGTGGACCGCGTGCTCGCCAACCTGGTGTCCTGCCACCAGGAATTAGGGGCGGATACCTTCCAGGCGTTGTTGAATAACTGTTTGGACAAGATCGCCAAAGAAGGGGTGATCTGGGGCGCGATCAAGCTCATCCCCCCGGACAAAGCTGGGAAGATGATCAAGCGGCTCTTTTTCGCCTCATAGCGAAGCCTGGTAAATCCGGTAGGTTTTGTGAATCCGGCCCCCTAACAGTCGGGCGGCGCGATTCATCTGGTCGTTGTCTTCCAGCACCCAGGACATTTCCGCGCTGTTATAGCCGCATTCGGGTCCCCGCCGCACAATTTCGAGATAAAACAATGCGCCCAGCCCCAGGGGTTGATACTTCTGCTTGATTCCCAAAGTGATCACGCGCAGGGAGTTGATTTTCTTCTTATTCAGCAGAAAGGTAAACAACCCGAAAGGAAACAGCCGCCCGTTAGGAATTTTCTTGAAAATGCGGTTATAATCCGGCATGGCCAGCAGAAACCCGATCGCTTCACCGTTGACTTCACCCACCAGCACCACCCGCGGATCGATAATTTTCTTGAAATCATTGGCCAGGAAATCGAACTCCGCCGGAGTCATCGGCACGAAGCCCCAGTTTCGCTCCCAGGCGTCATTGTAAATTTCCCGTATGATCGCCAATTCCTGGTTAAAATTCTTCAAATTCACGGTGCGGATTTGGATGGGAAACCTTTCCCGGATGGATTGCTCCACGCGTCTCAGTTTATCCCCCAGTTTGACGATGCCGGTGTCAATGTAATAGGCGTACAGGTCTTTCGCTTTCTGGTAGCCCAGCGATTCCAGAATGTCAACATAATACTTCGGATTATGGGTCATCAGGAAGTAGGGCGGAGTATCGAACCCATCGATCAGGAAGCCGCATTCGTCATTGGTGCTGGGGTTCATGGGGCCTTGCATGGAATCGCAGCCCCGTTCTTTTAGCCACTCTTTGGCGGTATTTAACAGCGCCTGGAAAACCTCCCGGTCATTCACCGCTTCCAGAAAACCGAAAAAACCGGTTTTATCATTATGAAAGCGGTTGTGCTGGTGATTGATGATGGCGGCAATTCTCCCGACGACTTCACCGTTGCGGTAGGCCAGGTAAAATTCGGCAGGGTTATCCTTAAAAAAGGGGTTTTTTTCCCGGCTGAGGAATTTTTTCCGGTCTGCTAACAGGGGCGGCACCCAGTTGGGATCACTGGCGTAGATTTTCCAGGGGAATTTGATGAAATCCAGCATTTCCCGGGAAGAACGGATCGCCCGAATCTCGATATTTTTACTCACAATGGCCTCCTCAGGGATTTGGGATTTGGGATTTGGGATTGGGGATTGCGGATTTGGGCGGCAACGTTTTCGTAGATTTTCACCTGGAACGCCAAACTTGGAACTCAAAATCCGCAATCCCAAATCCGACCTGCCCCCCGCGGGGAATCGCAAATTTATATAATTCCCATTTGCTTCCCGATCTTTTTGAAGGTATCCAGCACCTGGTCCAAATCCTTATCCGTGTGGGTAGCCATATAGCTGGTGCGCAACAGGGAACGGTCTGCCGGCACCGCCGGGCTTACCACCGCGTTGGTGTAGATGCCGGCTTCGAACAACGCCTTCCAAAAGGCGAAAGTTTTATCATAGTCGCGCACCAGGATGGGAATAATGGGGGTTTCCGAATCCCCGGTGTCGAATCCCAGGGCGGTAAATTCCCGGCGCATTCGTTCCCCGGTTTGCTGCAAGCGGTGCACGATTTCCGGCTCGCTTTCGATGATTTCCAGGGCTTTAAGCACCGCCGCGGTATTGGCCGGGGGAATGGCCGCGCTGAAAATCAGCGGCCGGGAGAAGTGCTTGATGTAGTTGATCACTTCCGCTTTGCCGGCCACAAAGCCGCCCAGTGAGGCGAACGATTTACTGAAGGTGGTGGTTACCAGGTCCACGTCATCAAAGGCGTGGAAGTGTTCCAGGGTGCCGCGGCCGGTTTTCCCCAGCACTCCCATTCCGTGGGCGTCGTCCACGTAAACCCGGGCCCGGTGAGTTTTGGCAATCCGGAGCAGGCGGGGCAGCTTTACAATGTCCCCTTCCATGCTGAACACCCCATCGGTAATGATCAGCTTGGGAAGCTCCGGATCGACCGTGGAAATCACCCGCTCCAGGTCGTCCATGTCGTTATGCTTGTAACGCCGCATCACCATGCCGGGATTGGTTCCCTTGGCCAACAAAATTCCGTCGAACAGGCAGGCGTGGTTGGTTTTGTCGGTAATTACCACGGAATTTTTGTCTAAAATGGTGTAGATGGCGCCCACATTGGTTTGGTACCCGGTGCTGAACATCAGCGCCGCTTCTTTATTGACGAATTTAGCCAGCCGCGCTTCCAATTCCACGTGCAGCTCATAGGTTCCGTTCAAGAAGCGGGAACCGGAGCAACTGGTACCGAATTTTTCGACCGCCTTGATGGCCGCTTCCTGAACCCGGGGGTCTTTGGTCAATCCCAGGTAGTTGTTGGAGCCGATCATGATGATCTCCCGGCCTTCCATTACCACCCGGGGGCCGTAGTTCTCCGAGATCGGGAAAAAATAAGGGTAAATTCCTCGCTCCTTGTAGTCCTCCACTTTGGTGAATTCTAAACACTTGTCAAAAATATCCAACGCTTTCTCCTTCGTTTATTGTCCCTAAAAAGGAGATAAAATACTAACAAAGAAGAAAATTTCAAAAAAATTTAAAAATGATCTTGGAAGGAAGGGCAGGATATAATTGGCAATTGGCAATTGGCAATTGCCAATTATAGGGCAGGGACAGGGAGAGGAATTGAAATTGCCTACTGCCTCCTACCCGTACAGAATTTTCAGCAGGTCCCGGGTAGCAGTGCCCCGCCCCATGGTGTAGATGTGCAGGCCGGGAACCTTATAATCGATCAACTTCTGGCAAAGGTCGGCAATCTTCCGGATTCCTGCCTTGCGAATTTCTTCGGAAGTGCGGGCTTGCTCCATCGCTTCCACGATGTGGTGGGGAATGGTAACGTGGAAATTCCGGGGAATGCTGGCAAGCTGATCCAGGTTGCTAAGCGGTTTGACGCCGGGAATAATGGGCACGCTGATGCCGGCCTCCCGCGCTCTTTCGACGAAGTCTTTGTAGTACTGAAAATCAAAAAACATCTGGGTAATGATATAATGCGCCCCCTGCTCCACCTTGTGCTTCAGGTGTTGTATATCTTTTTCGGCGTTAGGGGACTCGAAGTGCTTTTCCGGGTAACCGGCCACGCCGATACAGAAATTGGTGGGATGGGCGTCTTCCAGTTCTTCCATATAAATTCCCCGGTTCATTCGACTGATCTGGTTGACCAGCTCGCTGGCGTACCGATGCCCGTCCCGCTCCGGGATGAATTGGGTGTTCCCGGCGGCCGGGTCTCCCCGCAGGGCTAAGATGTTCGTGATGCCTAAGTAGTGCAAATCGATCAGGGCGTCTTCGGTTTCGAATTTGGAGAAACCCCCGCAGATGAAATGCGGCACGGTTTCGACGCTGTAGCGGTTGGCGATGGAGGCGCAAATTCCCACGGTGCCCGGTTTTTTACGTTTGGGCACACGGTAGATGACATTGTTTTTTTCCTCGTACACCACCTGGGGCTGGTGATAGGTTACATTGATGAAGGCCGGTTTAAAGGGCATCAGCGCGTCCATGGTGCGGTACAACTCGTCGATGCTGGTCCCCTTGGGAGGGGGAGTGATCTCCAGCGAAAGGAGCGGTTCGCGGGCGTTGGTGATGGCGTCAACGACGTGCATGGTGTGGTTCCCTCCGCTTTCCGGGTTAATATCTTTCCCGGGCGCTCAGGCCCGAGAGGTTTACAAAAATATCGAACCGTTTGCCGACCGCGGTCTCCGGGAAAACAATATTGGCGGGGGTCAAACGCACGAAGGGCATCCGTAAACCATGGCGGTAAATATAGCGCCAGAACAGATGGCGCTCATCTACGGCCAGGGAATGCGTGCCGGCCGGGCGCTGGCCCGCTGCCGCCGCGCCGGGGTAGCGGCCCTGCAAGCGAGTAAAACGGTAGCGAGCGCCCAGGCCCATGAAATTCAGCCATTCATTCCATTCCAGAATTTCTCCTTCCAAAACCCACCGTTCGCCGTTGACCGGGAACTGCTCCTCCGGCTGGAACGTCCCGGCCCGGTAGCGGGTCAAGTTCACGACCACCGTGCCGGGTTCGCCGGTGGAGAGGATCTGCACCACCGCCACCGGTTTATCCACGCTGAAGGCTTGATACGCCCGCAGAAAGAAGCCGATGAAAAACAAAATTGTCGAGAAAATGATCCATACCAGGAGGAACAGCAAATTGCGCAAACTGGTGAAGATCCCCACGCTCCTGGTTTTCTTCCCTGCTAAACGCTGGCTCGCGCGGCTAAAACGGCGCACGAAAAAGAAGAATAACGAGATGAATCCCAGGATGGCGCCGGCCGCGCCCAATCCGATTAAAAGATTCGCGTCCATGGCTGCGTTCTCCGCTAATAATGATCTGAAAACGATTTTCTCTAACTTGCCATCTCTTCGAGATCAGAGTAATGGCCGAACGGAAATAACGCGATATAGTCGGCAAATTTATAACGCGAGTGAAGAAATTGCAAATTGAAAGGTTATGCAGAAAAGCCCGGGGAAGCTCCCGGGCTTTTTCTGCAAGAATGCCGGCATGTACCAGTTCACTCTTTCTCTTCTGCTTCCGCTGCGGAAGCGCGCTGGCCTAATTCACTGTCCAACATATACAGCCCCACCCCGTCTTTTCCGATCAATTTCAACTTGTCGAGAATCGTCTGCATCTGTTTTTCTTCCTCGAGCTGTTCATCCACGAACCATTGCAGCAAGTTGAGGGTGCGGAAATCGTTGCTATCGCTGGCCAGCTTCATAATCTCGTGGATGGACGCGGTTACCTTCTTTTCATGCTCCAGGGAGGTCTCGAACAAATTGTTGTAAGAGGGAAAATCATGAGCGGGTTGCGGCACTGCCGGAGAGAGGGCGTGGCCTTCGGCCTCATTCACGTAGCGGAAGATTTTCAGCATGTGCATGCGCTCTTCCTCAGCTTGCTTGTAGAAAAAGCTGGCGCTGCCCTGAAACCCTTTTTGCTCGCACCATGACGCCATCGCCAGGTAATACGCCGAAGCGTAAGCCTCCATGGCGATCTGGTCATTCAACGCTTTATTTATTTTTTGCGATAACATACGCAATCTCCTTTGATTTTTGGGTGATCCGCTTTTTTCGTAGGCAAGTAGGCAGTAGGCAATTTCAACTCTTCCCCTTGTCTCTCCCTGCCACCTGCCCCTTCCCCTGCCAACTGCCTACTTGCCTAATGCCTGCTGAAACTCCCCTTGCTTCCCGCGCGGCGCCCTCCCGAAGAGGTGCGCCAGATCGGCCAGCCGGGCGGCGTGCCAATCCTGAAGCTGCCCGGCCTGGTATCGCCAGCCCCAGTTGCCGGAGGGCTTGCCGGGAACGTTCATACGCGCTTCGCTGCCCAGATCCAGCACGTCTTGCAGGGGAAACACCGCCAGCAAGGCCACGGACGCCGTAGCAAGGCGGATGAATTCCCAGGGAATGCTTTCCCGGGTGGCGCCGATGTATTTCAGGCAGAATTCCCGCTCGTGGGGCGGGGCGGTCTCAAACCACCCCCGGGTGGTGTCGTTATCATGGCTGCCGGTATAAACCAGGCAATTCCGCTCGAAATTGTGGGGAAGATAGGGAGCGTCGGGATCGCCGCCAAAAGCAAATTGCAGGATTTTCATGCCCGGGAACCCGTAGCGGTCGCGCAGCGCCTCCACTTCCGGGGTGATGAGGCCGAGGTCTTCCGCCACTACCGGAATATCCCCCAGCGCCCGGGTCAGGGCGTCGAACAGCGCCCGGTCCGGCCCTTTGATCCACTTTCCGTTGACCGCGGTTTTTTCTGTAAAGGGCACCGCCCAGTAGGCCTCGAACCCCCGGAAGTGGTCGATGCGGGCCAGGTCCACGCACTCCAGGGTAACGCGCACCCGGTCGATCCACCAGCGAAATCCCTCTTTTTCCATCAATTCCCAGTTGTAGATGGGATTGCCCCAAAGCTGCCCGGTTTCGCTGAAATAATCCGGGGGAACCCCCGCCACCACGATGGGATTTCCCTCTTTATCGAGAAGGAATTTTTCCTGAGTCGCCCATACCTCGGCGCTGTCATAAGTAACGTAAATCGGGATATCCCCCAGGATGAGGATGCCTTTTTCATTGGCGTAGCGGCGCAGCGCCCCCCATTGTTTAAAGAACTGGTATTGCAGAAATTTGTGGGCAAGGATTTTCTCTCCCAGTTGCTCCTTCATTTCGGCCAGCACCCCGGCCTGGCGAAGTTTGAGCGGTTCCGGCCAGGTATTCCAACTGCCGCCTTTGAAATGCTCCTTCAAGGCCATGAATAGAGCAAAATCTTCCAGCCAGAGCGGGTCATGCCGGCGGCAGAAAGCCTGGAACTCCTCTTTTTTGCGCTCATCCGCTCGATCTGCAAACCGGCGATAAGCTCTCATCAACAGGGGAATTTTCCATTCTATTACCCGCTCGAACTCCACATAGTGCTCCGGGAAAGCGGGCGCGGCGGCCAGCTCTGCCGGTGAGATATAATCCTCTTTGGCCAGCTCCGCGAGGTCGATCAATAAAGGATTTCCGGCAAATACCGAGGTGGTTTGATAGGGAGAATTGCCGTAGCCGGTGGGACCAAGGGGCAAAATTTGCCAGACGGATTGCCGCGCATTTGCCAGAAAATCTATCCAGCGCAGCGCCGCCTCGCCGATTTCACCGATCCCGTAGGGACCGGGCAGAGAAGTAGGGTGAAGCAGTAAACCGGAAGATCGGGTCAGTTGGGTCATGTGTGGTTCCTGGTTTAAATATAAGCTACAGGAGGTTTTCAGAGTAAATAAACGTTTTCCCCTGGCGGCGCTAATATAATGAAAAATAGCGAAAAAATTCCATTGAATAATCGTTTGCGAGCGGGGCTCAGTTTTTTTTCACCAGCAGCCAGAGGAAAAAAGGCCCTCCCAACAAGGTAGTGATGATCCCCACCGGCAAATCCACCGGGGCCAGCACGGTGCGGGCCAGGGTATCCGCCAGGGCCAAAAACGCCCCCCCGAAGCACAGCGAAGCCGGAATCAGGTAGCGGTGATCCGGCCCGCCCAACAGGCGCAGGAAATGGGGCACGATCAATCCCACAAAGCCGATAGGCCCGCTGAAAGCCACCACCGCGCCGGTGAGCAGGGAGGCGAGGATAAAGGCGATTTTTTGAATGCGCGGCACGTTCACCCCTTTGCTGAGGGCGCTCTCTTCGGAAGTGCTGAGAATGTTGAAGGTGCGCCCCAATCCCCACAGCGCCACGAATGAGATGAGCAGCACCGGCAGGCTGCGGAGCAAGACGCGGTATTCGATAATATCCAACCCCCCGATGGTCCAGCGAATCATCTGGTGGGTTTCCGTAAAATCAGAGATATAGTGCAGCATCAGGATTCCCGCGGCAAAAATATAGTTGATAGTGACGCCGGCGAGAATCATCCCGTGCACGGAAACCTTTCCGGTGCGGCGGGAGAGGGCGTACACCAGCAAAACGGTGAGCAGGCTGCCGGAAAACGCGGCCAACTGGGTGGCGGAAAATCCTAACACGGCAAACCCCAAGCCTGCTTTGATGGCCAGCAGGGCGCCCAGGGCGCTCCCGGTGGCAACCCCAAGGGTATAAGGCGTGGCCAGGGGATTGCGCAGCAGCGCCTGGAACACCACCCCCGCCACCGCCAGGGACGCGCCGGTTAAAATGCCCAGCAAAATGCGAGGTAGGCGAATCTGGAAAAAGATCAGGCCGTCGGGAGTGTCCGAGCCTTGCAAATAGAGGAGAACCTGCCGGTAATTCAGCGGCTGGCTGCCGATAAACGGCGCGCTGGCGAGCACTGCCGCCAGAAAAACAACGCAGCCGGAGAGGATCAGGTATCGTTTTTTCGGCCACACGGGGCGTCGCTCTCAGTATTTCGTTTTGTATTTCGTTTTGGAGTGCAAAACTTCAGTTTTGCACCTTAAACCTACTCAGACGAAGAGAATCCATGCCGGATTGCAGTTTTGGATGGAGTGCGCTCCGGTTGTTTACTGCTTCCGGTTTACCCCTGCAAAACTGAAGTTTTGCACTCCGGGGAAACTTCTCATCCCACTAACAGCAGCGGTTTCCCGTCGCGGGGATGGGTGATTACCTCCAGGGGGGTTTCGTAAACCGCTTCCATCAAGGGCCGGGTAAGGATCTCTCCGGGATGGCCATCGGCAACGATTTTCCCCTCTTTCATCACTAACAAGCGGCGGCAGAACCGCGTCGCCAGGTTGATGTCGTGGGTGACGATCACAACCGTTAAGCCTTTTTGTCGCTGCAAGGTCTGGGAAAATTCATCGCTGCGCGACAGAATTTCGTAGAACCGCACCTGGTGCTTGAGGTCCAGCGCTGCGGTCGGTTCATCCAGCAGAAGAATTTGGGGCTGCTGCGCCAGGGCGGAGGCCAGCACCACCCGCTGCCGTTCCCCGCCGCTCAACTCCGAAAAAGGGCGCTCCCGCAATGCCCACACTTCGGTTTCCTCCATGGCCGTGCGGATGACCTGTTTATCGTATTCGGTCTCGTTGGAAAAAGGGGAGAGGTAGGGATAGCGCCCCATCAACACGATTTCGTAAGCGGAAAAATTGAACGCGGTTTTGAACTCCTGGGGAATATAGCCGATGAGGCGGGCCAATTCCTTTCGTTGGTAAGCGGCCAGCGGTTTTTGGTGCAGGGTGATCTGCCCGTTGCGGGGAGGAAAGATGCCGGCGATCAATTTCAGCAGGGTAGATTTGCCCGCCCCGTTGGGGCCGATAATGCCGGTAAATTCCCCGGCCCCGATGGAGAGAGAAACGTTTTGCAGAACCGGTGTGGAGTGATAGGCAAAATTAAGGTTGGAGATTTCGATCATTCGAAGTATTGGTGAGAGGGTGTTTGAAAAATCTCTTGCAACGGTCTAAAGTTAAAATATCCATTCCATTCACCCATGGAAAGAGGTTCCCTGACAAAGTGATCAGTTCCCGATTTACTGTAACGCTCCATACATCGCCATGGCCAACTGCCCGATGCGGGGACCGGGAATCAGGAACGCCCGCTCGTAGAAGATGAAAATTTTCCCGCTTTGCACCGCTTTCAAGGTTGGCAGCACTTCCCATTCCGCTTTAAGGCGGGCAATTTCTTCTTCCGCCCGGGCGGGATCGATCATGCGAAATTCGATGATCGCGTCCGGGTCGCGCCGCACCAGGTCTTCTTTGGAAATATCGAAGTAGCGCGCCCCCACGTCTCCAAAAACATTGCGGCCGCCGCACAGTTCCAGAATCTCGCTCAGGTACGTATTCTGCCCGGCGGAAAATAACCCTTTCAGGCTTCCCGCTTCCCGCCCCACTAACAGCAACACGGAAGCAAGGCTGTCCCGCCCGGCGGATTGCTCCTGCACCCGGCGCAGGGTATCCTGAATTCCCGCAATCGCCGTTTCCGCCGCTTCCACGCGATTCAATACCCGCCCTAAGGCGCGGAAACCTAAAAAAATTTCTTCCACGGTCTCATCCGGCAGGGTGAAGGTTTTCAACCCTAACCGTTGCAGCTTCCGCTCCATCTCCAGGTTCGGGAGCATGAAAATGACGTCCGGGCGCAGGGAAACGATCTGCTCGTAATTGGGATTCAGATAGCCGCCCACGGAGGGGATCTGCTGCGCCGCTTCGGGGTAGATGCAGTAGTCCGTGCGCCCCACCAGCAACTCCCCGGCCCCGATCTTGAAAATCATTTCGGTGATGTTGGGGGCCAGGGAGATGAGCCGCTGCGGGGGATTTTGCGCCGCCAGGCAGCAAGCCTGCGCCAACAACAGGATTAAGATAGATAGCCGAAAGCAGTGCGTTTTCATCGGGGGGTATCCGCTCGAATTTCGTTCAGGTTTCTTTGCCGGAAGATTGCAAGATTTCAGGCAGTTTCCGGTGTTCCAGCAAATGATAAATCCGTTGTTTCTCCTCCCGGCCCAGGGCCGGCCAGGCGGTAATCTCTTCGATGGTGCGATAACAACCCAGGCAATAGCCGGTGAGGGGATCGAGCTTGCAAATCTTGATGCAAGGCGTCTCCGGAGTCTCAATCATACTATGAAATCCTCAAAAGTTCAAGCCTGATTTATAATTTTCCGCGGGAAAATCAACGAATTAAGTGCATTTTCCGCGCCGCCGCCTGTCCCCCGGCCTGGAGGCGATAGAAATACACTCCCGAAGGAACCGGGCGGCCCCCATCATCCCGCCCGTCCCATTGCACTTCGTAGCGCCCGGCCGGCTGCCGCGCCTGCACCAGCGTGCGCACTTTTTGGCCCCGCAGGTTATAAACCGCCAAATCCATATTGCTGAGTGCTGCTTGCCCCTTCGGGGATAGCTGATAGCTGATCGCTGTTGCCGGGTTAAAGGGATTAGGATAGTTCTGCCCCAGAAGAAAATCCCCGATCACCGGGTCGCCGGGCTGCCCGGCGGCGTTGGGCGCGGGATCATAAATATCAATGGAGAGCGGGCCGTCTCCCACCAGGTAACCGTTCAGGCGCTGGTGCGAGGGGGAATAAACGTACACGGAATCGGAGAAAAAATCGGCGATATAAGCCCGTCCCTGGCGATCGAACGCCGCCCCCGGCCCGCCCGGCAGGGGATTGGCAACGTCGCGCTCGAAAACCTGCCCGGCCAGGTCATACACCAGCACCCCGAAACCGGAGGTAGCCAGGTAGGCGCGATCTTCCGGGCTGATCGCCACCGAGGTGATGGCCGCGCCCGCAGGAACGCTATGTATTACCTGGAGGCTGAGGGGATCGATCACGTCCATTTGCCCGCCGATGGAAACGTAATCCCCGCTGCACGCCGCCACGATGTTCCCGTGGGAATCCTTATCCAGCGATTGGGGATTGATCCCCACGGGAATCGTGTTCTGCGAGTAATCGCCGACGTCGATCCGGCTTACCGTTCCGGGATCGAATCCCGAACCGTTGAAGCCGCTGTTGGCGACGTAAAGATAACCGTCGCTATACAACAACCCCTCCGGCCCATTGCCAACCGCAACGGTTTGTACCGCCTGGCCGGTCTGAAGATCAATGAATTTTACCTGGTTGGTGAACAGCAGACTGACCGCGGCCAGTTCATCGCTGATGAATTCGATTTCCCAGGGATTGCTGCCCGCACCGGTATCAAACGTTTGCAAGGTCGCGAGGGTGGCCAGGTCGAGCGCGCGGATCTCATTCAGGCCGGAAACGACCAGGTAGGCTTTTTCCCCGTGAATCGCCACCTGGTTGGGGTAAAGCCCCAGCGCGGCGGCGTTCGGGTTAACGGTGTGGGTCTCCAGGTTGATCACCGAGAGATTCTCCCCTATCGTATTCGCCACATAGGCGCTGAATGGAACCTGGGCGAATGCCGCGCCGGAGAGTAGCCAGAGCAGGGCCGCCAGGGTTTTATGGATTTTGAGCATGGGTGTCTCCTTTTTAATTGCTAATTGTAACTATTCAGGCATTTTGCCACAGAGTTCACAGAGCACACAGAGACATGGAAAAATTTGTTGAACAAACCCGTTTTGTAGAAAAAAATGTTCCAT
>JABWBP010000134.1 GCA_013360445.1 Calditrichaceae bacterium
AGCCATGGCGCTGAAGCCCAGGGAAACCGGGTTGCCGGAAAGCGCTTCCACATTCCCCTTGAGGGTAAAACGGGCATTGAGGACGTTCACTTCGCCCTCGCCGCCCCGGGGATAGGCGTGCGCCGCGACCAACCGCCCTTGTTTGGCGTTCAGGTCGTTCACGACCGGATCGGCAAAGCCGTCGGTATTGCCGCCGCTAAAGCCGGTGAATTCCAGCAGGGCGGGATTCCAGCTCAGGGTCATGGTGTAGCTGCCCAATTTCTCGCCGGAATTGGCCAGGTCGATCGTCACCGGAACTTCCAGGGTCTGGCCGCTCAGGTTCAACACCGCATAGGCGTTGACCTCGGTTCCTTCCGCTGCCGGGGGCAGGGTTGACTTGCCGAGTGACGCTACCGGGAGGCAAACCACGTCATCCGGTTGAGGATTCGGCACTGGGATACCTACTTCCCAGGTCAGAATCTTCAAAGCGTCGGTGGAATTGACGAGACCGTCGTCGATCACGTCGCCAAAGCCGATGGCAATGCGATCCAGCACCGGTTGAGGTACCGGGATGCCAACGTCATTGGTAAGGATCAGCAGCGCGTCGAGGGAGGTCACTGCGCCGTCGCCGTTCACATCGCCTAACAGGCCGGTGGTGCAGCCGCCGGTCACTTCCATGTGCGCATTCACAACGTCGCTGGGATTGTTGGCGTCATTTCCGCTCACCACGATGTCGGCATAGTAATCGCCCGGCAAAGTGTCGGCGTCGAAAGTTACCGTCACGTTCACGCTGCCGCCGGCGGGAACCGTTCCGGCGGTAGTGCCCACGCTCAGCCAGAAGTTGGCGGGGGTGCCTTCAATGATGAAGGGCAATCCCTGGAAGAACTGCGAGGTTCCGCTGGTTCCGGTGTCAACCAGGGGGTTCCACACCATCGCCGTCGGATCGTACTGCAGGCCGTTGCCGGTAATAGTTACCCCGTTGATGGTGATCGGGATAGCCCAGGGCCCGGAGGCCAGGGTGCCGCCGGTCTGCCAATCCAGCCAGTAGGTTCCGGGAGCCAGGAAGAGGCCCAGGCCGCCGCACTCGCCGGTCATAATCGGGCGGTTGCTGGCCAGGGGAGCGGTATCCAGGGAGCGATAGCTGTTCGTCCAGCTGGTGGCGGTGAGGCGATTGGTGGTCACATCGCCGAACACCACGTTGCTGCCGGGATCCCCGGGAGGGCCGTCCCAGATCCGGAAATTCACGTTGTTGATGGTAGAGGTGGTGGTAGAACCGGTCTGGTAGGAATAGAAGGTGATCTTGTCGATATTCCAGCCCCCGGCAGGAACCACGAAATCATCCGCCACCCGGAAGCCGGAAGCAACCGCGTGCCCGAAGCCATAGGTGTTCAATTGAATGGCGCTTTGCAGCACCGAGGCGTCTGCCCCGCCAAAGCCGCCGCCAGGCAGGTTCACGAAGGGACCGTTGTCATAGAGAACCGACAACTCGCCGGCGCGCGGATGGCGATAGTTGGGATCCAGTTTCACTGCCGGGCTGCCGCTCGCTTCGGCAAGGTCGTAGGCCGCAGCGGGGTTGGGGTTGGAAACCGCCCGGGGGGTGTTTTCCGGCGCAGTTCCGGTTTTGACCGTCACTTTGGTGGATGCCGCCGTTAGAGGAACGATCGAAACCGTGAAATCCAGCGGCAGGTCGCCGTTGTTGGTGATGGTGATGGTTTCATCCTGGGTAGCGCCCTGCGGGAGGGTAACATCCAGCAGGGTAGGCGTAACCACCATCACCGGGCCTTGCTGTACCGTCAGGGAGACGCTGACCGTGGCGCTGCCGCCGTTGCTGGTGACATCCAGGGAGGCGGAATAGTTGCCGGGCGCCACGTTGGCCGTGAAGGTTACGGTTACATTGGCGGTTGAACCGCCGGTGGTCGTGCCGGCCGTGGGAGCTACTTCTAACCAGCCCACCGCGGGATTTTCGCTGATGCTCCAGGTAAGATCCCCGGCCAAAGCGCCGCCGGTGTTGCTGATGGACAGGGTTTGAGCAGAAGAATTCCCTGCCACCAGGGTTTCAGAAAGGGAGAGCGGATCGACCGCAAGCACCGGCGGGGTGGCGGGAGCGCGGAACAGATCCAGGTAAGCCGCCATCAGGTCCACCTTGGTATTGGCCATAATTTGCGGGCCGCCGGGGGTCATGCGGTAGAGCGGATTCTCTTTGGAGCGCTCGCGCTTCAATTCCGGATGATAGGCCCACTTCTTCACGAAGGGCTGCACCGGTTCTTTCTTCGAGTTAGCACGGAGGAATTCCTTCATGGAAGGATCTTGCGGTATGGATTGATCCACGCCCTGCGCCAGGGGGCTGAACGGTTCGGGGCTGTCCACCAGGCCGCCGAAGGAGGGAACCACCCCGATAGTTCTGCCGCTGCCGGGAGCGAATCCGGCGTAGAACACCCCGCTGATATCCGTATTGGCGTTATTCTGCCAGATCGCGGTGGAGGCAACCGGCACCAGCTCATCCATAAAGCTGTTGAGGCCGGTGTAGGCGAAGGAGAACGCGGAGAGGTCGGCCAACCCGATAATGCCGAGCAGGTCGCCGCTGCCGTCGTTGCCGTCATTCAGGCTGAACCAGGGACGGATGTTATACCCGCCGGTTTCCGGGTCGTAGTTGAAGCAGTCGCCGCCTTCCAAATAAATGTGCCCGCCGGCCGCTAAGTAGGCTTCCAGGGCCGGGCCTTCCGGATCGGCAGCGAGAATGGTGTGGTTGGTGGAATAGATCCCCAATACCACGAAAATGATCTCATAAATGCTCAAATCGCTGCCGAATTCGAACAGGTTGTTGGTCAGGTAGGCGTTTTCGCCGTTGGCGACCAGGGCGTCAAAAATGCTGTCGCCGCTGGCGGCGTTCACGGCGCCGGCGGTCGGGCCCACCCAGATCAGGATGTTCGGCAGGGCGGTGATCACGTTCACGCTGGCGGAAAGAGAGTCATTGGCAGGGAATACGTCGCCGGCAGCATTGACGTCCGCCTTAATGACCGCAGCGCCGGGTACCCCGGGCGCAGTAACGGAAGCGGCGATATTCACCGAGGTGCCGCTTGCCAGGGTAGGAACGGGGTAGGTATTGGCGAGCGAACCGTTCAGGAACACGTCCAGGGTTGCACCGGAAACCGGGTCGCCGCCGAGATTGCTCACCACCACGTCGAAATCCACCGCGGCATTGATCAGAACGGTGCCGGGGAGGTTCTCGAACGCGGTGACGGACAGGTCAACCGCGGGCGGGGTGCCGACGAAGACGTTGTCGATGTACACGTTCATGTCGCCGGTGTTAGCGGGATCCATGGCCAGGAAACCGATATATAGAGTGGTTTCGGTGGCGTAAGAGGTTAAGTCGATGGAAACGGTCATGCCCGCAGCCGGAATGGAGTCGTCGGAGGTGTACTGCGCTAAGATATCGCTTCTCGACCAGGTTTCTCCGTCCGTGGAGGCCACCACGAACAGGGTATCGCCGACGGGAATGAAAGCGTGGGCGGTGCCGGTATAAGCGGTCGCGGCAATATCATACTTGAGTTCCGGGGCGCCGATACCGGTGGTCATATCCAGCGGCGGGGTAATGATCCAGTCCTGGTCAGCCGAAGATGTGCTGAAGAAGTTGAAGCGGGCGGAGCGGGTCAGGAGCGGGTCATTTCCGAAATCATCGAAGGTCCAGGCTCCATCGTTCGTGGTAGAGGGCGTAAAGGTGCCGAAATTCTGGTTATCGCCCCCGTAGAAACCGATGGAATTGGAACTGCCGCTGTAAGCGGTAAAATCCTGCTCATAATTCAGGGTTTCCGGCCGGTCCACGCGCTGCGCGACCACGGTGGTGTCGTTGGTGGGATTGGCGTCCGGCGGATAGGTGGTGTAAGCGGTTACGGCATAATTTCCGCTATCGGCCGGGGTCCAGGCGGTCGGGAAGATCACCACGTCGGAAGCGCCGCTGGCCAGGGTACCGCTGTAAGTGACGGTGCTGTTGCTGCCGTCGCTGACCATGTAGGTCACGTCAAAACCGCTGGCGTCATTGGCGCCGAAATTCTGCACCGTGACCTCAATGGTCGCGGAGTTGCCCGCGAAGAGCAGAAAGCCCGGGTAATCGACGGTTACGTTGGTAGTGCCGACATCGTCGCCGGAGGGGATGAAGAATTCCCAATAATCATTATCGGGGTTGGTAGAGCCATTGCCCGCCTGGGGTATCAGGCTGTCTCCGTATTGCGCCGCGGTAGTGCCGTCGAACTGCAGGCCCACGGTGGTGGTGAGCAGCGGGGTAGTGCTGGAATATTGATCCACCACGTAAATCTTGTTGGTAGTCTCTTCCAGAACGATGGCGTTATAGGCAAAGGAAACATTGCCGTATTCGAACGAATACCACTTGATCCACAACTGGCGGTTGGGCGCGGTGCCGAAGACTTTGGTGCGCACGTCATCGCCGGTGGCGGTGGGGGGAGTGATGGTGAAAGTATCCCACATCCCGGCAATGCTCAGGGGAGGCAGGTCGCTGCTGGGCAGGTTGGTGTTCGCGCCCGGCAGGGCGGTCACCGTGGTATCAAAAGTGACCACGCAGTTCTGGCTGGCTTTGAAATGAGTTACCGGCGTGCCGTAGAATTCGAAGGCAAAGGGGATTGCCTGGGTTGGCGACCAGATGTTGGCGCTCTGCGGGCCGAGAACGATATTGGTCCAGCCGCTGATGCCCGGGGCGTCGCCTTCGGTGTTGATCCCGCCGGGGTTGCCGGCATTGGCATAGTACTGGCCGACGTAATTTACGCTGGGTTGGAAAATATATACGTCGTCCAGCGCCCACCACCAGCTATAATCGCCGGTCCAGTTCCAGCGCACCAGCACCTGGGACTGCCCCGCGGCAATCGCGGAGATATCGTAGGATTCCGGCTCGGCGTTGGCGGTAGAGGTCGCCGCCCAGCTGTCCACCAGGGTCCAGTTAGCGCCGTTGTCGCCGGAAACATACAAATCGGCGGCGCCGCCGAAACCGGACTGGAAGAAGTGTTCGAACTCCAGCATCACCTGGGAGAGTCCGGAGCAGTCCAGGGCCGGGGTGATCAGGTCCGCGTCTTCCGCGCCGCTGGCAGAGCCGTTAAAATCGCTGTCGAAAATAGCGAACCCGTCCCCGGAGGTAGTGGAGTTGAAGATGAGGCCGCCGGGGTTGTTGAAATACCATACTTCGGTGCCGATGTTAGCGATATTCTGCCAACCGGTCGGCAGCGCCCCGGTGGTAAAGTGTTCTTCCAATACCGTGGTCGCCCGGGAATAGAAGGTTTGTTTTTTAGACGGCGCGGGCGTATCGATGAACTCTTTGATGAACGCCAGCTCTTCGGCGCTCAACTGGGCGCCTTTCAGGTATTCATGGACCAGGCTTTTAGCGCGCGCCTTGTCCGGGTCGTTCTCTTTTTCGGCAAATACAAACGTAAACAGGGAAAGGAAAAACATCCAGACAAAAAAAGCTCTAAAAGCCGTATTTCTCCTTGCTATACTCATAATTACCTCCTGGAATTTCAGTTAAATGGTTTTCTGAAACAATGCACCATACATCTTCACAACTGACTCCCGGAATTGTTCTGCCGCAGCAGCCAACCGCGTCGGTAAATTTCGATTCCAGGAGTCAACGCTGCGGAGGGACCTGGCCGCGGCGCTCGGTTCCGCGCGGGGCGAAAGGAGCAAGGCGGCGAAATTACCGGATACTTCAGTGATCATCCTTTCCTCATAAAATCTCCTTTAGTTAGTGATCGGATGTATTATTTGGACGGCGCCATAGGCGCCTTCAAAATTCCGGGATGCTCCTGCCGGGATGGCGTCAAAGGAAGGAGATGTGGAGGTTGGAAAAAATTGATGTAGCAATCAGCGGTCATTGTTGTTACGAACTTCTGCCTCCTGCCTTTCAGTGGGGCCGCCTGAGACCGCAGCAGGCAGGGTAGGCGTGCAGTCGGTCAGGCACGAAATGGCGCGAAGATCCGAACTCTATTATTTATGATGCCGGAGGAACAAAGAAACCGGTATTCAGCATTTCCGGGTTATTTCCGGATCCGGTAGCGCTACCCAACTTGCCTTTGCTTTTCAGATCCAAAGTTGCGATAGCCGTTCTCCGGGATTGTTTCATTCGAGTGGCAGAAGTTAAATCAAAAATTCCCGCTTCTCGCAGCGTATTTTCGATTAGAGCAAAAAATGAAAGACCGGTAGTTGGCACTATATCACACAGATGAAAACCAGAAGAACACCTTTGAAGACATTTTGAAATTAAGAAAAAAAGCATAAAAGTCAATATCTTTAAAAAATTTTGTGACCTCAGGCACATACCAAAATCCCGCAGGCTCCGCGGAACCTGGAGAATTTGGAATAGTCATTAGTTTTGCGAATTCAGCTTTGTCGTAAGCAAAGAGCCGCTACGACGAACATGAATTATGCTCACATCTTGTCTGTACTAAGACGTGTATGTAATTTTCGACTTACCGCGAAGCGGTTAAACCCCATAGCCCAGGGTTCGCAGGGAAGCGAACCCTGGGAAGAAAAAAACAGAGAGTTTAAAAAACCCTGAAAGGGTTTAACAACCAAACCATTGTAAAACCCTTTTCCCGAAGGGATCACTTCGTGACAGGGTTTTATCGATTTGGGCGTGTTTTTATACCCAGGGTTCTCCCGGAAAGCCGCATTCCCGTTAACCTAAGTAAAAAATCACCGCAAAGACGCAAAGACGCAGAAGTTTTAGAGAGTTTTCGCCTGAAATTCCTCCTGATCTTCACAA
>JABWBP010000001.1 GCA_013360445.1 Calditrichaceae bacterium
CGTGACCTCCACGAAGTTTTTTAGGTCTTTTCAGAAAAATCTGAACGCGAATACCCCAATTTAGTGCGCTTCCCGCGCATTTTGCAAAAGTTTAGTTATCACCTGCAACGTGGTTCAAAATACATATCGCTTCCGCAAATGTCAAACGGATAATCGCCCCGGCTTAAAAACGCATTTTTTCGATCTTGTTTTTCCGGGTGCGCTTCCGTAAAATCCGGGGGTTTTCAAGTAACGGAACACGGGAAATAAGGTTATCGGCGGCCATGAGCGCAAAATCTCTCACTCAGCTTGCCTCCACCTGCGGGGTGGGCAACAGCCCCTTCTTCCAAAAAGTAGTGGAACAGGCGCGAGTTCTCGCTAAAATCCCCCGCCCGATTTTGATTCGCGGGGAGCGCGGCACCGGCAAGGAGTTGTTAGCGCGCTACATTCACCAGCAAAGCGAGCGGGCGGAAAACGCTTACGTGGTGGTCAATTGCGCCGCTTTCCAGGAAGATCTGTTCGTGGCGGAGATGTTCGGGCGGGAAAAAGGCGCTTACACCGGGGCGCTGGATTCCAAACCGGGCAAATTAGAGTTGGCGGACCGGGGAACGCTCTTTTTAGATGAAATCGCCAACATGAACCGCACCGTGCAGGAAAAACTGCTCCGGGTGATCGAATACCAGACCTTCGAGCGGCTGGGCAGCAACCGCTCCATCGAAGTGGACGTGCGCATCATCGCCGCCACCAACGCGGATTTGGAAAAAATGATGGAAAACAGCGAGTTTCTGCCCGACCTTCACGACCGCCTCTCCTTCGCCGAGATTACCCTGCCCCCGCTGCGCAAGCGCCGGGAAGACATCCCCGCGCTGATCGAATATTTCATCCGGCAATTGCACCAGGAAATCCCCAACCTGGAGCCCAAACAGTTTACCGAATCGGCCATCAGCGAATTGCAGGCTTACCACTGGCCGGGCAACATCCGCCAGCTAAAGAACATCATTGAGCGCCTCTACATTTCCGACGAAGACGGCATCATTCAGGCTACCGAGCTTCCCCTGGAAATTACTTCCGTGGAGCCCCTGCGGGGGAACTTTTACGAAAAGGTGATGGCCTACGAAAAGACCCTCCTGCTTACCGCCCTGAAGGATCACAATGGCAACCAGCGCGCCGCCGCGGAATCCCTGGGCATGACTTACGACCAGTTCCGGCACTTCTACAAAAAATATCATCTTGACGAATTGTTGGTGTAGGCGCGGAGCGCAGAGAGCATGGCGCATGGCGCATGGCGGATATTCTTCGGGAGAAGCGTCGGCAGGAATCTTCCCGGCAGAGCTTAAAATTGAACGCCTTTAGATCGAACCAGATCGACTTTTCATCCCCGCATTCGCGGGGACAAGCTTTGCACTTTTCATTTTGCATTTTGCACTTTCCAATTTGCATTTTTCACTTTGCACTCTGGCGTAAATCCCCTCGCGGTTGGCGGAATCCGCCAACTCCCTGTTTCCTACCCATTGAAAATTAAGGTTTTTTACCTGGCATTTCACTTGCGTTACTCTTCAGCAGCAGAATCAGAGAGAGGGTACGTGATGGTAAGAGTCGATACCGTGCAAGATCACCGCAAAAGAATTTTAGAAGTGCAAACCTTTTTAATCGCCCGGGCGGCGAAGCTGGTTTATGAAAAGATCGGCCCCGGCTTTGCTGAGAATGTTTACCGGGAAGCGTTGCAAAAAGAGTTCGACCAAAAGCGCATTCTCTACAAACAAACCTGCCCTGCGGAGGGGATTTCCGGGGGCGCGCCAGCCGAATTGGGCTTTCGCCCCGATTTCTTATGTTTCGGAAAGCTGGTTCTGTTCACCATGGCGGCGGAAGCAATCACGGAAATGCACTGCCGGCAGTTAAGAGAGTGCCTGTTAAAGTTAAAGGCGCCGGTGGGGTTGGTCGTCAACTTCGGGCGGGAAATGCTCAGCATGGAAAGAGTGCTTATCGGAAAGGGGTGAAATCATGGTTTCGCAAACCGGTTCCCAGGGAGCAATTCTTTTCCGGGAAGAACAGAGCTTTCGACAGACCTGGATATGGGTCGCCGCAGGCTTAGCGGTCGCGGTGGTATGGGGATTGTTTGCTTTTATCATTTATAAGCAACTGGTTCAGGGGGAACCGGTGGGGGATAATCCCATGCCCAACAGCACCCTGGCCTGGTTCGGCCCGTTGATGATGTTAGCAATGGCCGGGCTAATACTCTTATTACAGAAGTCAAAGCTGCGGGTTCAGGTGCATCCCGACCATCTCCACATCCGCTTTTTCCCGTTTCTTACCAGAAATATCCCCTTGAGCGAGATTGTACGCTGGGAGGCGCGAACTTATCGACCGATTCGGGAATATGGCGGATGGGGAATCCGCTATGGATTCAAGGGCAGGGCTTACAACGTGAGCGGGAATCGCGGGGTGCAATTAGAATTAAGCGGGGGCAAAAGATTGCTGATCGGCTCCCAACGGGCGGAGGAGTTTGCCCTGGCCATTGAAACCGCAAAAAAGCGGCAGACGAACAGGCAATAAATTTTATAGCATAATCACGGTGAATCGTAACCAAAGGAGTGATGCCATGTCTATTCTTCAGCGTATTTCCAAATTGATCAGCGCCAATATCAACCATCTGTTAGATGAAGCGGAAGACCCGGAAGTGATGGTGAAACAGCTCATCCGCGACATGGAAGAGAGCATCATCGAGCTGCGGCGGGAAACCATCAAAGCCATCGGGCAGCAGAAGCACCTGGAAAAGCAAATTCAGGCGGCGCAAAGCCAGGGTTCGGAGGTGGAAAGCAAAGCCGTGCTGGCCCTGGAAAGCGGCGACGAAACCCTGGCGCGGCAACTGCTCGCCAAAAAACTGGATTTGCAGGCCTCCGCAACCTCTTTGGAGCAGGAGTTGGTGAACGCCGCGCGCGCCTCCGAGGTGATGAAATCCAACCTCGCAAAGTTAGAAGACCAGGTGCAGATCGCCCGGCAGAAAAAAGAGGAATTGATTCGCCGGAAACGCTCCGCCGAAGCGCAGCTGCGCTCCCAGGAGGCGCTGCAAAAATCCCATGAGGCGCTCTACGCAATTTCCGGCGCCGCCGGCGACATCGACGCCCACACCAGCGCCATCGAATCTTACAAACAGAAAATCCTGGAAATGGAAGCGGAGGCGGAAGCCTCCGAAGAACTGCTGGCGCTCAACGCGGAAAAGAAAAACAAAGAGATCGCCCTGGACAAATACATCAAAAGCAAAGCCGTGGAAGACGAACTGGCGAAGCTGAAGAAGAAATTGCAGGAGAAATAGGGTGTCATTCGCCTGCGGCGCCATTCGCTGCGCGGTCATTCGCCTGCGGCGCCATTCGCTGCGCGGTCATTTGCCTGCGGCGTCATTAGCGCTTCGCGCGTCAGTATTGGTCATTGGGCTTCGCGTCATTGATTGATTTCGATTGCATTGCTCAACACCTTGAAGCGAGTGAATGACAACAAATGACGCCGCAGGCAAATGACGGCGAAGCCAAATGACAGCGCAGCGAATGACCACTATGACATCTTCTTAACCATAAGGAAATCGGCCATGCTAACCCTCTACCTGGCGTGTTTGATTTTCGGGGGCGTTTTTATCATCGTCTCCCTGTTCTTCGGGTCGGATGCGGACGCGGACGTGGATACCGGGGGAGATTTGCATTTCGACAGCGGCGGGGATGCCCATTTCGATGCCGGAGGGGGCGGCCACGACGTCCATATCGATTCATCCGCCGGCGCCGACGTTCACCACGGGGAAGGCTTAGCCGAGACGATCAAATTCCTCAGCCTGCGGAATATCGTTTTCTTCATCGCTTTTTTCGGCCTCACCGGAACGGTGCTGACCTGGCTGGGGGCCTGGCCGGTCTTCAGCTTTCCCGTCGCGCTGGGAATGGGTTTTTTCTCCGCCGCCCTGATGCACAAAGCCCTGCGCTACCTGGTAAAAACCGAGGTGAGCGGCGGGGTAAACCTGGAAGATTTATCCGGCCTTTCCGCCAAAGTCCTCATCGATTTGTCGAAAAACCAACGCGGCAAAATTTCCCTCAAAACCGGGGGCCAGTTTATGCAGTTGCTGGCCCTGGTTGCGGACGTCTCCGGCCGGCAAGCATTTAAAGCCGGCGAAGAAGTGATTATCTTAGAAGTAAAGAACGGCCTGGCGTACGTGGTGGAGAAGGAGTTTATTTTCCAAAGAGAGGGGGGAGGGAATGCGTAAAACGTAAGGCGTAAAGCGTAACTTTGGGGGGGTTGCGTATTTCGTATTGCGTATTCCGCTTCTTACGCATTACGTTTTACGAGTTACGCAATACGCTTCCCCCTCTTTCATTGTCAAAAGCTTCCATACATTTCACAAGGAGATTCAACTTATGGACTTTATCGTTGCAACGCTGTTTATCGCTATTATTGCCGTGATCATCATCGGTATGTTTATCAGCCGGTTTTTGTTGATTTGCCATCCCAACGAGGTGATCATCCTTTCCGGGCGGAAGCGCAAACTGCCCGACGGCAGCGTGGTCGGCTACCGGCTGATTCGCGGCGGGCGGGCCATCCGCATTCCGGTGTTAGAAAAAGCCGCCCGCATGTCCTTAGAAGTTATCCCCCTGGAATTGAGCGTGCACAATGCCTATTCCAAAGGCGGCATTCCCCTGAACGTGGAAGCGATTGCCAACGTCAAGATCGATTCCACGGAACCGGCCTTCGGCAACGCGGTGGAGCGTTTCCTGGCCAAGCCGCTGGCGGAAATCCACAAAATCGCCAAAGACACTTTAGAAGGGAACCTGCGCGGGGTGCTGGCCACTCTTACCCCGGAAGAGGTGAACGAAGACCGCCTGAAATTCGCCCAGAGCCTCATCGACGAGGCGGATAACGACCTGAAACAGTTGGGATTGCAGCTCGATACCCTGAAAATCCAGAACGTTTCCGACGAAGCCGGTTACTTAGATTCCATCGGGCGGCGCAAGACCGCGGAAGTTCTTTCAGAAGCGCGCAAGGCCGAGGCGGCCCGGGCGGCGGACGCGGAGCAGGCCGAGGCGGAATCGCGCCAGCAGGCGGAAATCGCCAAGGCCCGGGCGGAACAGGAGATCAAAGCGGCGCAGATCGACGTGCAGCGGGAAGTGAAAACCGCCCAGGCGATTGCCGACGCCGCGGCCCGCAAGGCGGAAGCGGACCAGCGCGCCCAGGCGGAAGAAGCCGAGGCTGCCGGAAAAAAACGCGCCGAAGTGGCCCGCACCCTGGCCGACCAGGAAATCCAGATGGCGCAGATCAACCGCGACCGGGAAGTGAAGGTCAACCTGGCGCAGGCGGGGCAAAAAATCGAGATCGAAAACAACAGCCTGCGCATCAAAAAAGCAGAGCTGGAGCGCGACGCGGTGATCAAGGAAAAGGAAGCGGAGGTCGCCGGGCAGAAAGCCAAGGCCAAATTCGAGCAGGATATGGAGCAGGAGCGCATCATTCTGCAGCAAAAGCGCTTGATGGCCGACGTCATCGAGCCGGCCCGCGCCAAAAAAGATGCCCTGGAATTAGAAGCCAAAGGCGCCGCCGCGCCGATTCTGGAAAAAGGAAAGGCCAATTTGGAAGTGCTCCGGCAAATGATTACCACTTACCAGAGCGCCGAGGGCGAAGGCGACAGGGTGTTCATGCTGAACATGCTGCCGGATATCATCAAACAATTGGCCGAAACGGTGAACAAGGTGACCATCGACAAGGTCAGCGTGATCGACAGCGGTTCCGGGAACGGCGCCGGCCTGGGACGGTTCATCAACCAGCTTCCCGCGGCGGTAATCTCCCTGGCGGAGCAGATCGAGAACGCCACGGGGGTGAATATTCTCAGCCAGTTCCGGCACAATCAAGATGAGCCAACGGGCACTCCCCGGAAAGGCAAGACAAAGCCGGATGGGCAGGGAAAAGCAGTATGACGAGGCTTTTCCGTCGAGCACGCTACAATCACAGCGAGTAAAGAGGTATTTCCAACCCATTCCCGGCCTTGATTTAAGCGAGAGGTTATCGTATTTTCGCATACCTGCCCGGCGACGGGGAGGATGCCCATTTAACGGAGGATTGCCATGGAATTCTTGAAAAAACTTGCCTTGTTCGCGATACTGCTTTTAATATTAGGATGCGCCGGGGCCACCAAAGTACGGGACCTCAACGCCAATCCCCAGAAATACAACGGAAAAGTGGTGACCGTTAAAGGGCGGGTCATCGAGAGCTATTCTCTGCCCATCATCTCCTTCGGAGTGGCGCGCATCGACGACGGCAGCGGAGAAATCTGGGTGAAACCGCACGACCGCAGTTTTTTCGAGGGAGAAAAGGTGACCGTGAAGGGGGTGCTCAAAATCGGGATGACCCTGGGGAGCAAATCCTTCGGGTACATGGTGGTGGAAGAGCCGAAGGAAAAGAAGAAGTAGAACAAGCGGAAGAGCGGAAAAACAACTTAACTGATGTTACGCATTTTACCACATGGTTCGATAAACTCACCATGCAAAAGACACGGTGAACACAGAGTTTGCTTAGTGTTTTTTGCTTCAGCGCAGTCTCAAGTGCAATATATTTGATTTCCTCTGTGCTCTCCGTGGCTCTGTGGTTAATCTATTTGACTTGCATAACATCAGTAACTGAATGGCAAAATAATTCAAAAATCATTTTGCCATTTCAAGATTAAACCCCAGCCCCGGCAGACCTGTGGGATAGAGAATCCCGTCTTTCAGGATTACCGCCCCGGCGGAGGGATCGTCGAGCAAATCGAAGTGCCCGTCTAAGTCCGCGTAGGCCACGTTGGGGCGCGCCAGGGCAAAATGCAGCCCCGCGGCAATGCCCAACGCCGCCTCGTCCATGCAGCCGATCATCGCTTCCAGTCCCGCGGAGCGCGCCACCGCGTTGATCATAAGCGCCTCGGAAATCCCCCCCACTTTCATCAGCTTCACGTTCACCATGTCCACTAAATCGTGCTTGGCCAGGCGAAAGGCGTCGCGCAGGTTCATCAGGCTCTCATCCGCCATCACCGGAATGTGAACCCCGCTGGTTACCCGCCCCAGCCAGTCCGGCTCCACTTTGGCGGTGGGCTGCTCGAAAAGCTCCAGTTTCGCCGAGCGGGTCGCTTCTACGAAATGCAGCGACTGCTCCACGGTGTAACCCTGGTTGGCGTCGAAACGCAGCTCGATGGGGGGACCCACCGCTTCGCGCACTTTTAATACCCGCTCGATGTCCGATTCCACGTCCGCCCCGCCCTTGAGTTTGAGGGATTTAAACCCCCGCCCCACAAATTCCCGGGCTTTTTCCAGCGTCTCTTGCAGGGGAAGAATGCCGATGGTAATGCTGGTGATCATCCGGTCGCGGAAACCGCCTAAGATTTTCCAGAGCGGGATGCCGGCGGTTTTCCCTAACAAATCGTACAGCGCCATGTCCACCGCCGCCAGGGCGGAGGGATGATTGGGCATGTGTTCCTTCAGGCGCTCTAACAGCAGCACCGGGCGCAGGGGATCGGAGCCGCTAAGATTGGGAACCGCGATCTCTCCCAGGGCGGCTACCACGCCCGCGGGCGTTTCGCCGGTCACCTGTAAATCCGGCGCGGCGCAGCCGAAACCGTTCAGGCCGGTATTGGTTTCCAGGCGCAGAAAAATATTGGCGGTGGAGTCGATGGTCTCGTAGGCAATGGTATAAGGCTCCGCCAGGCGCATCTCCACCAGCCAGAATTCGAGGCGTTTGATTCTCATGGGGTCTGCTTTCCGTATCAGGGCAGAGCGCAAAGGGCATAGGGCATGGCGCATAGAGCAGAGCACGACGTTTTTTCTCTGCGCTCTGCTCCATGCGCCATGCGCTCTGCGCGTTAATACCGCAACTGGTACAACTCTTCTAAGCTCATGCTCTTTAACTCCTCGACCAGGTTGACCAGGTGCTCGATCATGGTTTCCCACATTTTCGCTCCTTTTTCGGCGTTAGCTTTGGTGGGATCGCCGATCACGCCGCTGGAGGAAATCCGGGTGGTGTACGCATACCAGGAAATCCAGCGCTGGGCGGTAAAATTCAGGTAACGAATGGAAAACTTCGGCACTTCCTTTTTCGCCAGCGCCATTTTGACCAGGTGCGGGCGCAGGGC
Source organism: Calditrichaceae bacterium (assembly GCA_013360445.1). Classification (GTDB taxonomy): domain Bacteria; phylum Calditrichota; class Calditrichia; order RBG-13-44-9; family J075; genus JABWBP01. The sequence continues at coordinate 8,102 of JABWBP010000001.1, forward strand.
CAGGGCGGTGCTGGTTTCGATCTCCCCGGCGTGGATGTCGTTAGGAGTGTCGATCATCCCGTAAATATCCACGTCGCTGGTCTCCCCGCTGTCCACTCCCACGAAAATGCGCTTTTCGCGGTTGATCTTCTGGGCGGCAAAATTCAAGGCCGGGCCGTTGCCCCCGTGCCCGTTGATGATGATCAACTTTTTGATCCCGTTGCGCGCCGCGTTGATGCCGATCTCATAGACCAGTTGCGCCATGGTTTCGTTGCTGATGCTGATGGTTCCGCTGAAATCATCGTGCTGGTAGGAAACCCCGTAGGGGATCAGCGGCAGAACCAGCGGTTTGGGGTCGCTGCACCGCGCCGCCACCTGGCGGGACAGGTAGTCGGCGTCGAATGCGTCGGTATCCAGGGGCAGGTGAGGGCCGTGCTGCTCGATGGCGCCCACGGGCAGCAGCGCCACGTCCACTTCCGCAAAGCGTTTTTTCGCTTCCGGCCAGGTCAATTCGCCGAGAAGGTAGCTCCGGGCGGCAGCGGATGGTTTATCTTTTTCTTCCATGGATATATTTCTCCTTAAAAGTATAGCTCATTGGGGTCATTTGTTGTCATTTGCGCTTCGCGCGTCATTTATTGTCATTTACTTTGCGTCATTGGTGGTCATTTGCCCGTTAGGTTGGGGCGTTGCCGGAACTGCGCACGCCGTTGGAATGACGCTAAAGGTAAAATGACCACCAATGGCGCGTGAAACGCTATACTTTACGCGGTCTTAAATTAGACTTTTTAAAGAGGATGTACACTTGATTGCACTCATTCGTTTTCCACACGCTGAAGCGTGGCAATCAAAGATTACCTCACTTCAGTGAGGAATGCCCCCCCTCAAAAGTCTCATTAAATCCCGCGCGAAGTATAATGACGATGAATGACGCGAAGCAAATGACACCGGAGGTAAATGACGCGAAGCCAATGACAAGAAATTCAATGGGAATGCGCCCCGCCGACCGGGTCGAACTCGCTCCAGCCCCGGCCATCAAAGCGCAGGGCGCCCCGGGCGTGCTCTAAATAAAGCCGGTGGAGCGGGGTACGGAGATCTTCCGGGATGGTTTCCGGGGGTGATTTTTCCGGGTGGAAACGCAGGTGCAGCACTTCGGGGTGCGGGGCCAGCGCGGTTTTTCGTTCCGCGGGCAGGTTGATCAATTCTTTTTCCATCAGCATCCAAAGGAGTTGTTGAAAACCTTCTTCTTCCTGGTGGATGCCTTTTTGCCCCAATTCTTGCAGGGAATGGGTAATTTGCGCGGGCGTGTAACCGCAGCGGGCGGGATCGGCGCCGAGCGCCTTGAGCATTCCCACGATGCGGCGGCATTTCTCGCACCTGCCGCAGGGATGCACCCGCTCGCCTTTTTTGTGAGCGGCGTGGCAAGAAACCTGCTGCGCCTGCAAGTGCGGGTAGCGCTCTACCAGGATTTTCTCGATCAGCAGCTCCGAGAGCGGGCGCAGCAGGGAAAACTGCCGGATGCCCCAGCCTTTTTGCCGGAAATAAGCGCTCAGCGCCTCGTCGAAGTAGCGGCTCTGGTCGTACAGCCCGTCGTAGTGCGCGATGCCGCGGAAATTCTCCCGCACCGTGGTATCGTATTCGTCGCCGATGATCAAACGCCCGAGGCCCCGCTTGCGCATCAACGGCAGCGCCCCGAAGAGGAACACCGCCACGGTCCAGAGGCGGATGGGGTACATATCCGCCCGCAGCCGGGCAAAATCCGGGCGAATGAAGGGAAGATGGCGCTTCATCCGGGAAAATACCCGGTCGCTGTTCATCCACACCCGCCCGGTGTTGGGGACGTTGGCCTTGAAGTAGCGGTAAGCGTTGAGGGCGGTGAACCAGTGCCGCCCGGATTCGTTCCCGAAGACCGGGTGAGCTTCGCAGCCCAACTCGTTCAGCAGTCCGAAGCTGAGCAGGCTGTCTTTTCCGCCGCTGGAGAGCACCAGGTAGCGGGATAGGGATTTTCGATTTTCGATTTTTGATTTGCGATTTCCTATTTTCGGATTTCGGGTTGCAGATTCTTCATCGGGGAAAAGCAGCTTCGACTGCAAGTAGCTTTTGGGGCGGATTACCGGCAGATTTGCCGCTTCGCCGATCAAGAAAGGGTTGGGGTGCAGAAACTTCTTCACGTAGATTTCGCAGGCGGTGTTATCGGCCATTTCGATCAAAAACTGCCGGTCGGCGCCATCGTAGCTGCCGCGGAAAACGATCTCCTCGCAGAACAGGCCGTAGTTGAGCGCTACCTGGGCGGCAATCATATCCGCCAGGTTCTGCGCACCCGGGTCGGCGGGATCGAACACCGGCTCTTCGTAGCGGTAGATTAAGTCGATGGAATCGGTTTTGCCGTTTCTGATAACCGTGTACGGCGCCACCAGCCGTTTCGCCTCCAGCCCCACCGGCCCGATTTCCAGGCGGTCGATCACTTTTAGTTGGGAAAGAGGATGGTCAGTTCGATTCATGCGGTTGATATACCACGTTTGATGAATACGTTGGGTTTAGCGTAAAATGATGATCTTTGACAAATGAATCGGGCTACCCTTGTTCTAAGCACCCTGTCAAACTGAAGTTTGACACTCCTGGTTTCTTCTGCTACTCGAAACTGGTAACCCAAAACTCGTAATTCGCAACTTACTTTGCCAGATACGGCTTCAGCACTTCCACCAACTCCCCCGCCCCGAATTTGAGCACGTCAAATGCCGGCAGGCCCACGGCTTTCTGGATCGCGTCGCAAACTAAGGGAATTTGCTCGTTGGGCAAGTCTTCGTGGTTGATGGTGATCGCTGCCACGGGTTTGCCGGAGAGCAATTCGACCACCTGGATTTGCTTCGCCAGGGGATGGATGGGATAGCCGGGGAACCCGTCGTAATCCCTGCGCGCCGGGGCGTGCTGCAGAATGACCAGGTCCGGGCGTCCCCCGGCGAGAATCTCGAATCCCCCGGGATAGGCGGGGTTCATCAAGCTGCCCTGCCCTTCGATGACGATCACCTCCGGCTGCGCCTCTTTCCAGGCGCTCCAGACCACGTGTTCGATCTCCCCGGAAACGAAATCGTTGACCAGCGAATCCATGATGACGCCGTAGCGCGCCCCCTGCATCCAGGCGGTCTGGCCGGTGCCCACCATCTCCGCTTTGTAGCCCGCCTCTTCCAGCGCCTGCACCAACAGCCAGGCGGTGGTGCGCTTGCCCACCGCGGAATCGGTTCCTAACAAGGCGATTTTCAAAGAAGCAACCTGCTCGATCTTGCCGCTGAAGAAATGCAAATTCTCCCGCGCCGGGGGTTTGCGCACGTCGCGGATGGCCGCGCCGGATTGCTGTGCAAGCTGCACAATTTCTTTATCTTCAGACAAAAAGTCGTGCAGCCCGGAATCCACGTTCAAGCCCAGGCGGAGCGCTTTTTTCACGTCATCCCGGGCGGCCAGGCTCAGGCGGCCCCCGTCCGGCGCCAAACCGATTACAAAATTGTTGGCGGGAGCGCCCCGCTCCTGCCCCAATTGAACGGCCTCCTCCAGGGTTGCGCATACCGGAATGTCTTTTTCCCGGCCGTCTAACACCTTCCCGGCGTCGCGGCCTTTGTAGCGGGAATCGATCACCGCGATGACGTTATAGCGCCGGGTGAAGCGCACCAGCCCGTGGGCGGTTTTTCCGTTGGGAGTATTGAACGCGCCTTCACAGTACACAATCGCGTTGCCGTCAATTGCATTACTCATACGATTCTCCTGGTGTACCTTTGGGTTTGCAAGCGCTGAGGCTTTTAGGAGTGTCAAACTTTAGTTTGACAGCGGCCGATCCCGGATCGTCGCATCGGCGTAAAACCTCAGACTATTTGCCAGCAATTTCAGGCCGCACTCGTTCCCAAACTCTGTTTGGGAACGGAATCATTCCCGAAACTCTGTTTCGCTTCCCGGTAAACAAGCCGCATGCTGCGCAATTCATGTTCTCGAAACAAAGTTTCGAGTGTTAGTGCGTTCCTATCCCGGCTAAGCCGGGATGAGAACGAGACTGGTAGTCGAATGTTCACCGAAACCGCTCAGGTTTACGCCTATGCGGACCGCCAGGATACCAACAGCGCAGGATCGTGAAAGTTGATAAAACAATCATATCCCTGCGGTCTTGTCAAACTGAAGTTTGACACTCCGGCGTTGCTTTCCTTTTTCCTCTTGCCTTTTTCCTTTTCCCCTTGACAGCCAGCCGGATCACGACTTCCTCCCGGTCAGGAGCACTACGTAGCGGTCGTTGGGCAGGGGTTGCTGGCGGTGCTGCTCTACTAAGGCGATCAATCCCGCGGTGGAGGCGGGCAGTACGTTCAAACCCTCCCGCTCGCGGAGCATTTTGGAAAAGACCAGCATGTTCTTATCGCTGGCGTTGGCCGCCCAGCCGTTGGTCTGGCGGATGGCCGCCAGCGCGTAGTCCCCGTCGATGGAGTGCCAGTTGATCAGCGGCTCGTTGATCATGGTTTCCCGGATTTGCTGCGGGGCGAGATCTTCGCAAGTGGGCGTATTCTTCAAAAACGCCTGCACAATGGGATTTTTGTTATAAGAAGAACCTGCCACCATTTTGGGGATGCGGGAGGTCTTCCCGCGGCGGTAGAGGCTGACAAATCCGCGGTAAACCCCCGCTAAGGTAGTGCCGTTGGAGACCGGGGCGACCACCACCGCCGGGGCGTCGCTCAATTCGTCGTAGATTTCGTAGGCGATCTCCCCGTAGCTTTTCAATTGCAAGGGGGTATTGGCGCCCCCGGGATTGGCGTCGTAAACCTCGTTTTTCTCCGCGTATTCCTGGGAGGCGTACACCGCCGCCTCATAATCGCCGGGCACACGCAGGATTTCCGCCCCTAAGTCGGTCATTTCCTTTACCCGCCCGGTGCGGAATTCTTCGGGGATGAACACCACGCAGCGCAGCCCCGCCACCGAGGCGGCCAGGGCCATGGCTACCCCGTAGTTGCCGCAAGTGGCCATGGTGATGGTATCGAAATTCCGGCGCAGGGCATCCATGGCCTGGGCAAAAGCGATGCGGTCTTTCTGGGTTCCGGTAGGATTGCCGCCTTCGAATTTGAGGTACAATTGCCGGAACCCGAATTCCCGCTCGATATTGCGCGCCCGGCTGAGGGTAGTATCGCCCACTTCGCACTCGAAAACGTCCTCGTAGGCTTCCAACCGTTCTTCTAAGTCGCGGGAGCGATCCGAGGCGATCTTCCACTGGTCTTCGATCTCCCGGGCCACCAGGGCAATCTCGCCCTCCGCGCCGTCGAGCAGATCGATGAGTTTTTCGTTATCTATTTGCGGATCGTTTTGCGGCTTCGGGACGTTCTCCATGATGCTCCTCCATTAATTATAGAACTGATGTTACGCATTTTCACACAGAGGCACAAAGATCACAGAGTTTTGACCAACATTTTCAAATTTGGATTTCTCAAAGTGCTCTAAAACTTACTGAATGTTTGAGTTTCTCTGTGCCTTCTGTGTCTCTCTGGTTAATTTTTTCAACCCGCGTAACATCAGTTATAGAAAACTCAACCCCTTCCGTAGCCGGCGCTCGGGCGCTCCCCCCGGGAGAAGTTCGTGCTCCCCGGGGACTTACGGTGAGTATAACACCCCCAATCTCACCGGTGCAAGGAAAGATTTTCCTTTGTTGGGAAAGGGACAAGCCACTTCTTCGGAGCACTCCTGTTGTGCAATTTGACATGCGCCTTCACCCGGAGCCGGAAAGTATTTGGATTTGCAGAACTTGCAAAAATTCCTTATTATCGACTGTCGCCAAATAAAAAGCAGTGAACTACGGAGGAGTTTTCATGGCCGGGGCAAAAAAATTCGGCGCCTTCAGCGGAGTGTTCACCCCTTCCATTCTGACCATTCTCGGCGTGATCATGTACCTGCGCCTGCCCTGGATTACCGGCCAGGCGGGGTTGTGGAGCACTATTGCGATTGTGCTGGTCGCCCACCTGATTTCGGTCACCACGGGTTTGAGCGTTTCCTCCATTGCCACGGACAAGAAAGTGAAAGCCGGGGGAAATTATTATATCATTTCCCGCAGCCTGGGCCTGCCCATCGGGGGAATGCTGGGATTGGCGTTGTTCGTGGGCCTCTCTTTCAGCGTGAGCCTTTATTTGATCGGCTTCTCGGAGAGCCTGCTGGCGGCGCTGGGGATGGAAATCACCCCCAACACCATCCGCATTTCCGGCACCATTGCGCTGTTAGCGCTCACCACCATCACCTTTATCAGCACCGCCCTGGCCCTCAAGACCCAGTTTTTCGTGCTGGCCATGATCGTGCTCTCGCTGATCTCGGTATTACTGGGAAGCCACGATTTAGTCCCCGCGCAGCCGCATTTCAATTCGTTGCCGGGCGCGCCCTCCTGGATGGTGCTGTTCGGAATTTTTTTCCCCGCGGTTACCGGGTTCGAGGCCGGGGTGTCCATGTCCGGGGACCTGAAGGACCCCAAAAGATCCATTCCCGCGGGCACCATCAGCGCAATAACGGTGGGTCTGTTGGTGTACCTGGGCCTGCCGTTTTTCTTCGCTTATACCGTGGATGCCAACGCCCTGGCCAACGATACCAACGTGCTGCTAAAGATCGCCTATGTGCCCATCCTGGTAACCATCGGCATCCTGGCGGCCACCTTCTCTTCCGCCATGGGCAGCATTTTAGGCGCGCCCCGCATCCTCCAGGCCACCTCGGTGGATCGCATCACCCCGAAATTTTTCGCCAAAGGTCACGGCAGGGAAAACGAGCCGCGCAACGCCCTGCTGCTCACCTTCCTGATCGCCGAGGGCGGCATCCTGCTGGGGGAATTGAATCTCATCGCCCGCATCGTTTCGATGTTCTTCATTACCACCTACGGATTTCTGAATATGAGCTGCGCCCTGGAAAGCTGGGCTAGCGCGGATTTCCGCCCGGAGTTCAAAATTCCCCGGGTAGTGAGCGTTATCGGCTCCCTGGCCTGTTTTATCGTAATGATCCAACTGGATTTCCTGGCCATGATCGGCGCAACCGTGGTGATGGGAGCGATTTTTGTGTCCCTGAAGCGCAAAGAGCTGACCCTGGAGTCCGGCGACACCTGGGAAGGGGTGTGGTCCTCCGTGGTGCGTTCCGGGTTGTACCGGCTTACCCACGAAATTCCCCACCCGCGCAACTGGCGCCCCAATATCATTCTGTTCAGCGGGGGGGTTTCCGCCCGGCCTTACCTGGTGCAGTTGGGAAAATGGCTCATCTACAAACGCGGGGTGCTGTCCGATTTTGAGCTGCTGGAATCCCCTCCGAAGGAGTCTTCGACGGCGCGCAAAGGGCTGCCTCCCAAATCCCACCAGGTGGTTGTCGATAAATCGCACGGCCCCGGTATTTTCACCCGCAGGCTGGCGGTAGAGGATATTTACCAGGGGATGGAAAATGTCTGCCAGTTTTACGGTTTTTCGGGGATGGAACCGAATACGGTGATGATGGGCTGGGCCAGGAACGCCCAAAGCCCGGAAAAATTTTCCCGTCTCATCTCCCACCTTCACCAGTTGGATTATAACGTGCTGCTGTTAGATTACGACCGGGAGCGGGGTTATGGCGATCACAAACAGGTGGATATCTGGTGGCGGGGATGGGGCAACAACCTCTCCCTGGCCCTGGCGCTGGTGCGTTTTCTGCTCTCCACGGATGAATGGGAAAAAACTGCGGTGCGCATCCTGATCGTGAACAACGCGGATGCCCTGACCGGCGCAATTCGCAAAAATATGCAGCGGGTATTGGAGGAATACCGCATAGAAGCGGAAGTGAAAGTGATCCAGAACGGCATCGAGCAGCGGCCCTTCGAGGAGATTATCAAAGTGGAATCGAAGGAAGCGGATCTGGTAATTTTGGGCCTGCCGGAATTCACGCCCGACAAAGCGCTGCCGTTCGTGCAGCGGATCGATGCTATCGTCGGTGAATTAGGCTCGATTCTGTTGATCTGGGCTTCTTCGTATTTCAAAGAAATTTACGTCGGCATCGAAAGCGCCGCGCCGGCCCCGGCGAGGACGCCGGAAACAGCCGCCGGGGAGTTCTCCCTGCCGGAATTGGCGCTGCCGGAGGACGAACGGATCGCCCCGTTGCTGGCGGAGCTGGATTCCCGGATGGCGGATATCCTCTCCCGCTACCGGGATGAATTTTTAAAGCGCGTGGAAAAATCCGAAACCGGGCTGATCGATGATCTTGGACGGCTATCGGAGCAAATTTTCGGCAACCTGGACAAATATTTCGATGAAGAAGACCCCCAGCGCAGCCGGAAGTTGATCAATCGCAGCCACAGCGACTTTTTGTTCCAGAGCCAGCAGATATTAACGGAATTTCAACAAAAACGGCTTTCCGGGCAAAAAGAGGCGCTGGAAGAAGGCGCCGCCTGGCTGCTGCAGGAAATCGAGGCGCTGATCGCTGCCGGGCCGGAGCAGCTCACCGTGTTCTATGAATCTGCCCGGGTGCAGCCGGATCCGCAGGATCGCCTTTCCCTTAAATTTCTGAAGTTCCGCAAACGGATGCGCGCCCGGCTTACCGGCAAACCGGTTTCCCGGGCGGTGCGCCTGCAATCGCTGCTGAAATACTACCTGCAATTCAAGCTCCCGCAACACTGGTATGCGGAGTTGGAAAAAGCGGCGGTTTGCGATTACCAGGGTATTGCCGAGGTTCAAAAACTGATCCACTCCCTGCGGGAAGGGCTGCTGCGCATCGAATACCGCCAGGCGCCGGAGAATTTGGCCGGGGAAGATATTTCCGCGGAACGGCAGAAAGCCGAAAAGCAGCTTGCCCTGCTCCGGAATACCGTTCGCGAGACGCAGGCGGACTTTTACCGCAGCCTGCGGGAAAACGCCCGGGGCGGCATCCAGGCGCTCAGCCAGGATTTGCAGGATTTAGAGATTCGCCGCAAGCTGAAAAAGGAGTACCGGGTTCCCAAATCTGCCGCAGCGTTGCGGCAGCAGATCGCTGAAGCGCCGGAAGCCTGGCTGCGCCACCGGGAGACGTACCTGAATATTGCCCTGTTAGACGTATGGTTGATGTCTTTGCAGAACCGGGTACGGGTGATTGTGCAGCGGATACGGCAGGATATCAATCTCAACCTCGAGGCCAACCTTCTGCATCCCCTGAAAGAGCTTTGCCGCGGCCTGGAAGCGGTTCGGGAAGAGGGAAAGGAGAGCGAAGATCGCCCCGCCGCCCTCGCCAGGCTGGCCCCCGGCGGCCAATTCAATTTTGATGAAGATGAGATCGCGCAAACCTTCCTGAAGGAAATCCGCGAAGCGACCGATGACCTCCCGGAAACCATCGAAACGTTCAACGAAGAAAGTTTTAATCAGAGCGCCGCACAGCCCTTCGAGGAAGCGGCCAGGTTTACGATCTCCCTGCGGCGGCTGGTGGAATATTTGATCGAAGAAGAATTCATCGATCCCTTGCGCGACTACCTGGAAAAGCTGCCCCGGCAATTCCGTCGCGCCGAAGAGGTTACCCGCGACGCGCTCCGCCTGGTTACCTTCCAGGCCGTGAGCCTGGAGGAGGCCGGCAACGCGGAGGAGAAAACCGCCGCCCGGGAGAATATCGACGCGATCCTGGAAAGCAGCCAAAAGCGGGTGGAGGAGGAGCGCCGGAACATCGATGCGCTGCAAGAGCAATTCAACCAGACCATCGAGCGGCTGCTCGATAAAACCTTCGAACAGATGAACACCTACACGGTGACCCGGCTGGCGGAGAATTTGAAACATTACATCCGCACCCATGAAGGCCAGAAAGTATTATCGAAATTCGAGGCGGCCCGGGAATCCGCCGCCGCTTTTCTAAAGGATAAGCTGGTGCGCCTGTGGTACCGGCGCAGCGAGAGCCTGTTAGCGGCGCGAAAGCTGCAAGTATCCGAGGAATACCAGAAAAATATTATTTATCAACTGCTCAATTTGCGGGAAAGCGTTTCCCCCCGCCCGGAAGTGCTCAATGCCCTGCCCTTTTATTACCGGCAGGTTTTTTCCAGGGAACCGAACATTCATCCCAATTTCTGGGTGGCGCGGGAAAAAGAGCTGAAATTAGGGGAAACCGCGCTGGAACGCTTCCGCGCCGGGTTCCCGGGCGCGCTGCTGGTTACCGGGGAAGAAAATTCCGGGAAGACCTCTTTGTGCTATTCCCTGGCTCACAAGCAGTTTGCCCGGAACAACATTTTTTCGGTACATCCGCCGGCCGGCGGCACTATAGATCCGGAGGTATTCCGCGAGGCGGTAATGAGCGCGCTGCGCGCCAAAGACCTGTACCTGCGCGGCCAACTTCCCCAGGTATTCAATGCCCTGCCGCCGAACAGCGTTTTGATTCTCGATGACCTGGAATTGTGGTGGGAACGCAGCGAAAAAGGCTTTGCCGTTATCGATCTTATCGTGGAATTGATCAACGATTTCGGGGGCAAATGCTTCTTTATAGCCAACGGTAATTTGCACAGTTTTCAATTGCTCAATCGCATCCGCAAGATCGAAAATCATTTTTTAGGCTTCATCGAATGCCAGCCCTTCGACGCCGAAGCGCTGAAGGACGCGGTCATGCTGCGCCACCGTTCTACCGGTTTAAAAATCGAGCTGAACGGGCAGGCGGAAGATGAGCTTTCCGAATTACGGCTGGCGCGGTTGTTCAACGCCTATTTCGATTACTCCGCGGGAAACGTGGGCGCGGCGCTGCAAGGCTGGATCAGCCATATCGAAAATTTCAACCAGGGCCGGCTCGCGCTTCGCCTGCCGGAACCGCCCGATACCGCTTCCCTGGAAAATTTGGAAAGCGCCTGGGTGGCGCTGCTGGCGCAGGTGCTGCTCCACAAGCGCTTAACTCCTGCCCGCCTGGAGCGAATCATGGATGATCCCGCGCAGGAGTGGCAGGCTCCCCTCGCCGCTCTCAAACGCGCCGGGCTGGTAATCGAAGGGACTAATGGGACGCTGGAAATCGATCCGTATCTCTATCCGCACCTCTACCGCAAATTTCGCCAGATGGAGATTCTATAATGAATGTGTTCGAGTTTCAAATATCCCAAACCGCGATTTTGAAGATTCTGCTCTTCGGAGCCGCTTTATACTTCGTGCTGCGAGTCGTGCAGAAAGCGATCCATCTTCCGCGGGTCAAAAAACTGCTGGGGTTTCCCCTGTACCGGGTTTTTCCATTCATCGAAATGGCGATCTGGGGATTTTTCCTGCTCTGGGCAGCGCAGCAGTTTTTCCAGCACCGCCCTTTCTATACCGCGGTGTGGATGGGGGCGCTGGCGTTGCTGCTCATCTGGGCCTCCTGGTTTGCCATTCGCGACGTGATTGCCGGAATCATTCTCAAGGCGGAAGATGCTTATGAGATCAACCAGCGGATTAAATTGCCCTCCGTAGAAGGTAAAATCCGCCGCCTGGGCCACCGCTCCTTAGAGATCGAGACCGCCGAGGGGCAAATCGTCAAAATCCCTTATGGCCGGATTGCCGGAGAGGAGCGCATCCTTTCCGATCCCCGGGAAACCGGGCGCAGCTACGCTTTTCAGGTAAGCGCGCCCGCGTCTATGGCGCCGGAACAGGCCGCGGAACGGTTGCGCCGGGCGGCGCTCAATTCCCCCTGGTCTTCTGTGACCAAAGAGCCCCGGGTAAGATTCCTGGGGGAGCAGGAGGGGCGTTACCGCTTTGAAGTGGTCGCCTACCCCTTAGGGGAGGCCTATTCCCGGAAAGTGGAAGAGTACGTCAAGAAGCGAATGTTGAGCGGGAAGTCAGATTAGCACGCTATTTGCAAAAAATTCCCCTGCCAGGGAAGGCTCACCCGGAAAGTTTTTTTCTAAGCGCTTTTTTATGTTGCGCTTATGGTTATTATTTCGTAACCCGGCGTAGGGGATAACCGCACCTTAGCGGGCAAAAAATTCTCACGTTCAACCATGATCTAACCCAAAAGCGAGAGGAAGTTGATGATGCCAAACGTAATTTTCAGGCGAGTATCGAACGGTTTGCGAATATCTACCCTGATGATGTTGCTGGCCGCCGCCGTATTTGCCCAGTCGGACATCAAGGCGAGCCTGTTCGAAGAGGCCGACGGCGCCCTGCAAACCGCGCTGAAAGCCCACGCGGACGTGTTAGCGCCGAAAAATTTTGCCGAGGGGCTGAAATTCTACCGGGAGGCCGAAGAGCAATTCGAGCGCGGCAAAAACCTGGAAGACATCCGCAAAAAGCTGAAAGCCTGCGAAGCCTATCTGCGCAAAGCCATGGAGGCCACCAAACTGGCGGAAGTAACCCTGGTCTCTTCTTTCAAGGCGCGATCCGACGCGCAAAACGCGGAATCCGCCAGCTATGCCGCGGAATTATGGAACAAAGCGGAAGCGAAATTCCGCGAAGCCGCCGGCAACCTGGAGGACGGCGACGTGAACGGCGCCCGCAAAAAAGGCGGGGAAGCGGAAGGGCTTTACCGGCAAGCGGAGCTGGCGGCCATCAAAAGCAACTATTTGCAGGAAACCTGGAGCCTCCTGGAACAAGCTGAAAAGTTGAAGGTGAAAGACAGCGCCCCAAAAACCCTGCAGCGCGCCCGGGAGCTGGTTCAACAGGCTGAAAAAGAGTTGAACGAAAATCGCTACGATACCGACGTGGCCCGCAACTTAGCGCAGCAAGCCCGCTACGAAGCCAGCCACGCGATCTATCTGCACAACCTGTTCCTGCGCATGAAGGAGCAGAAGCTCACCAACGAGGACCTGGTGTTAGGCTCGGAAGCGCCCTTGCAGAAAATCGCCGCCGCCATCGACGTGGTCGCGGAGTTCGATAATGGATTCGGGGACGTTACCGGGCAGATCATCCGCTACATCCAGACCTACCAGGACAGCGTGGCGCGCCTGAGCCAGACGGTGCAGGATCAAAATCAGCAAATTGCCCAGTACCAGGAGCAGGTGGGCGGGCTGGCCGAGGAGCAAACCCTGCTGAAGCAGCAAATGGAAGCGGTGGCGAAGGTGCGGGAACAGTTCCAGACCGTGGAACGGATGTTCAATCGCGAGGAAGCCCGGGTATTCCGGGAGGGCAGCGACGTGATCATGCGCTTAGTAGGATTGAACTTTGCCAGCGGCAAAGCGGTGATCGAACCGCAGTACTTCAGCCTGCTGAGCAAAGTGCAGACCGCTGTGAAAACCTTTCCGGAGTGCAGCGTGACCATCGAGGGGCATACCGATTCCCACGGCGGCGACGCCGCCAACCTGCGCCTCTCCGAGGAGCGCGCCGAGGCGGTTCGCCAGTACCTCCTGGCCAATATGCCGGAGTTGCTGCCGGCCCAGGTCGCTTCCGTGGGCTACGGGGAGAGCAAACCGATTGCCAATAACGAGACTGCGGAAGGGCGCGCCAAAAACCGCCGCATCGACCTGGTGATCCATCCCCGCCTGCCGGAGATAGTGTCGGAAACGCCGTAACGCTGAACCATCCGGGTATTCCGCCTCGTTCCGCCGCCATTGCGCTTCGCTGTTACTTGCCTTCGGCGTCATTGGGGCTTCGCAGGTCATTCGTTGTCATTTGCTCACTCCTGTCGGAGCTTTGCGTCATTAATTGTCTCTCAAGGCAATAAATGACCATTAATGGCGCCGAAGGCAAATGACGGCGCAGCCCCAATGACGCGCAAAGCGCATTTGCGGTAATTTTTTTCTTGCTTCATCTTTTTCTTTTGGATAGGTTGCCTCGCACGTCGGTTACTTCTTTGAGGTAAAAGTATGGGTTCATTCATTACCAAAGAAAAAATGCAAGTCTATCTAACCCGCTGGCAAATAGTAAACGCTGCCGAACGGGAGGAGCTTCTGAATACTTCCATGGCGCAAAAACTGCGTCAATTGAATTCCCTCCTTGCCTCGGTCAAACAAATGGGTTGGGAAGAGGCGCTTAAAGAGGGAGAAGCCGAGGTTCGCGAACGTTGGAATCGGTTGAGAAAGGCCTGTAATGCCTGAGACGGAACCCCTTGCGCCCTTGTTGGACGCTTTAAATGATCTTACGAATTGGCTTGAAGAGCAGAATATTCCGGGAGTTGTAATCGGAGGCGTGGCGGCTTCCTTACTGGGACGCCCCAGGGTAACCCGGGATGTTGATGCGCTTGTGATACTCGATGAAAAGCAGTGGGAGGATTTTCTCAAATCGGCCGGCCAATTTAATTTTAGGGAGCCAGAAAAAAATAATGTACCCAACTGAGCGCACAGAGTGATTGAAACACATTAGCGTTCAGTGGTACAATAAAAAGGGCGAAAGCCCTTATTCCTCGCATATCCGACCCCATTGAATTTGCCAGACAAGCCCGGGTATTTCTTTTAAAACACAAACCCAGCGAAATAGACGTTGACATTTCCCTCGGTTCTCTGTCTTTTGAAAAAAATTGTATTAACCGGGCAACCCGGGTTACTGCAGGCAGCATCATTGTCTCAATTCCATCGCCGGAAGATTTGATCATTATGAAAGGGGTTGCCCACCGCAACCGGGATTTGATTGATATTGAATCCGTTATGGAAACCCACTCCCAGTTAAATATTGAATACATCCGACAACAACTCAGCGAATTTTCCGCGGTGCTCGAAATGCCGGAAATTTTAGAAGATTTTGAAACTATCCATAAGCGACTTAAAATCTCCGGCGCCGAAGGCAAATGACTATAAATGACAGCACAGCGCAATGACGCGAAGCACAACGGCAGTTTATTCCTTCCGCAAAGCGTCCACCGGGTTGGCCCGCGCGGCTTTCAAGGTTTGCGAGCCGACCGTTATGGCCCCCAACAAGAACAGCAGCGCCACCCCGGGCAGAAACGCCCAGACATCCAGCGCGATATGGTAGGCGAAGGTTTGCAATAGCTGGCTTCCGGCCAGGTAGCTGACCGGAAGGGCAATCACCACGGCGATGAGCAGCAGCAGAAAATACCCTTTGGAGAGCAGCGCCGCCAGGTTCCCGGGGCCGGCCCCCACCACTTTGCGGATGCTGATCTCTTTGCTGCGCGTTTCCGCCGTGAATATCGCCATGCCCAGCAACCCCAGGCAGGCAATCAGGATGCCGATGGCTCCAAAATAACCGACGATCCAGAGGATGTCGCGCAGGTTGGAAAAGGTCTCCCGCACGGTATCGTCGTAGAAACGGTATTCCGGCGGCGCGGGGCTGCCCAGGGTTTTCCAGATGTTTTCCAGCGCCGCAACGGCGGCCTGCGGATCGCCGCTGATTTTCAGGTTTAGCACCCGCAATTGCGCGGGATCGTAACGCAGCAGCAGCGGTTCTAAGCTGTAGCTGAGCGGTTTGAAGAGGAAATCCTTTACCACCCCGCGAATGGCCACTTCGCTGCTGTCATCTAAGATAAGAACCCGGTTGAGCGCCTCGGCCGGCGCGCCGAGCCGGAAACGCTCCAGGAATTTCTCATTCACAATAGCGAACAATTCCCGGCGTTGGGCAGGGTTTTCGGGAAAATTCTCCCCGGCGATCAATTCCAGCCCGAAATTGGGGATGAAGCGGTGGTCGATGAAGTAATCGCGCACCGGAACCGGCTCATCGGCGCGGGAGGCGCGAACGTCCGCGTTGCTGTCGCGCCAGGTTCCCATCAGGTGGGAGGCCGCGCTGATCTCCTGCACCTGGGAAACCCGGGAAATTTCCGCGGCCAGTTTGTCGTAGGGAATTCCCCCCATTTCCAGGTTGAGAATGTCGCTGCGGCCGGCGCCGAAATTTTCCCGGGTGGCAAAACTCATCTGCCGCCAGGCAATGGTCAGCAGGACGATAAACACCAGGGAGACGGCAAGCTGCGTTACCAACAAGGTTTTGCGCAATCCCACCCGGCGAAACAGCGGAAGGTTCTGAAGTTTTTGCAACATTGACGCAGCCTGGAATTTCGAAAGAACCGCCGCCGGCAGCAGCCCTGCAACCACTCCTGTCGCGATCGCAAACAACAAAAACCACCCCGCAACCACCCAATCCATCTTTAGCGTCACATCCATGAAGGCGAGGAACTGCAAGCGCTTAAAAAACGGGATGGTCAATTCTAAGATTCCGTACGCCAGAACCAGCGCCAGCCCCGCGGTAAGCACCGCCTCGCCCATGAACTGCCCGAAGACCTGCCCCCGGGTAGCGCCCATCACCTTGCGAACCCCGACTTCCTTGGTGCGGGTAAACGCGCGGGCAATGGTCAGGTTGGTATAGTTGAAACAGGCCGAGGCCATCACAATGGCGCAGAGAACCGTGAGAAACCACAGCAGCATGGCCGGCGCGCCCCTGCCGACGCTGTTGGAGAGCAGGGGACCGGGGGTAATTTCTTTCAACGCCTGCAAGCGGAACCGGTAACCGGCGTCGCGGGCCTCCAACTCCCGCCCCTGGTAAGCGGTTTTGGCAATGTTTGCCAGCGCCGCCTCCGCGGCTTCTTTGCCCGTCCCCGGGCGCAGGCGCACAAAATTATAGGTCATATAGTAGTTGTTCCAGTTTTCCGTCACGTTCCAATCCGGTTCCATCCTCTCCAAAGCGGGCAGGGTGGATATGGAACACAAGGCATCGAACTCCAGGTGGGTTTTCCCCGGGAACGGCTCTAACACCCCGGTGACTTTCAGGCTCCCGGTCCAGTTGTTTTCTAAAACCTGGCCGACGGGATTTTCATTTTTGAAAAAGCGTTGCGCGGTCTCCTGCGTGAGCACCACGCTCTGCGGCTCGGCCAGTGCGGTGGCGGGATCGCCCTGCGCCAGGCGGAAGCCGAACAGTTTGAAAAATTCGCTCCCGGCAAAAAAGCCTTCCATATTCAGCTCCTTGCGGGAGGTTCTGAATGCGCCGTTGAAAGAGCGCACCAGGGGCGACCAGGCTTCTATACCGGAGAAATCCTGCGA
Source organism: Calditrichaceae bacterium (assembly GCA_013360445.1). GTDB lineage: Bacteria > Calditrichota > Calditrichia > RBG-13-44-9 > J075 > JABWBP01. The sequence goes on from JABWBP010000001.1 coordinate 24,900, forward strand.
CAGCGCCATTCCCACGGGATAGGGCGAGGAAGCGTAACTCTCCTGCCCCCCGGCTTTTCGTTGGGCGTCGGTGAGGATGCGGTACACCCGCTCGCCCTGGGGGTGGAAAAGATCGAAATTATAGGCGTCGCGGATCAGCATGATCACCAATAGACACACCGACATGCTGATCGCCAGCCCGGAGGCGTTAATGAAAGAAAACGCTTTGTATTTGAATAAACTTCGCAGGGCGATTTTCAGGTAATTTTTGACCATTAGGCTTCTCCTGAGTTTTTGTCATTGGCTGCGCGGTCATTTGCCTGCGGCGTCATTGGCGCTTCGCGCGTCATTGCGCTTCGCGGTCATTGGCTGCACCCGTCATTTAGGTTGCGATCAATGACAACGAATGACAGCGAAGCAAATGACAACCAGTGACAGCGCAGCGAATTGAGCGCAGCAAATGACGCCGTAGGCAAATGACACTATTCATACCGCAAACTTTCCACCGGATTCGCCAGCGCCGCCCGCAGGGCTTTGTAGCCCACGGTAAGCGCCGCAATCAGCGCGGTAATCCCTAACGCCAGGGCAAATACGCCCGCGCCGACCTGAATACGGTAGGCAAAATCTTGCAGCCAGCCGTTCATAACGTAGTACGCCGCCGGCGCGGCCACGGCAAAGGCAATCAGAATCAAGAGCGCGAATTCCTTTCCGAACAGCATCAGAATGTTGCCCACGGAAGCGCCCAACACTTTGCGCACCCCCACCTCCTTGGTGCGCCGCGCCGCCATAAAGGAAACCAGCCCCAACAACCCTAAGCACCCGATGAAAATGGTGGTGCCGGAGAACACCCGGAACAACTGCGCGGTTTTTTGTTCTTCCTGGTAGAACCGCGCCACCCGCTCATCCAAAAACTGGTAGCTGTACAGGAAATCCGGAAAAGCGGCGTTCCAACAGGTTTCGATATGGCGCAGCGCTTCTTTCGCGTTGTGCAAATCGATCTTGACGCCCGCCTCGTAATAGGACTGGCGGCGGGCGGCCAGCAGGCAGGGCCGGATTTCTTCGTGCAAGGAGGTGGCGTTGAAATCCCGCACCACTCCTACCACCGGCAGGTAGGGCCGGCCGCCTAATTTAAAGGTTTTCCCCACGATTTCATCCGGCGTTAAGCCCAATTTCCGCGCGAAGGTCTCGTTGACCACCCATTCGGAGATGGTGTCGCTTTCCGTGTAATTCCGCCCCGTCACCAGCTTCAAGCCATAGACGGGGAGATAGGAAGCGTCGGCAAACTTCAAATCCGAGACGAAATCTTCCTCCGCACCGTTGAGGGTGTGCTGCAAGTTGCTGTCCCAGCGGATTCCGGAAGCGGCGCTGGAAAAGCTGAAAGAAACGTTATGAATCCGGCTGTCGCGCAGCAATTCGTTGCGCAGGGCGCTCAAAACGGCGGCGTCGTTGCGGGGCAGGGGGGTAATCACTACCGCTTCTTGATCGAATCCCAGGTCTTTGTTCCGGAAATAATCCAATTGCCAGGATACGATAATGGTAGCGATGATGAGCATCTGGCAGATAATAAACTGAAATATTACCAGCGCCCGCCGCAGGTTGAAGGCCCCGCTCGCCGGGGCGGCGGGTTTGTTCTTCAGCGCCAGCGCCGGGGTAAAACGCGAGAGGATGAGCGCCGGGTACAAACCCGCTAACAGGGTAACCGCCGCGGCCAGCGTTGCGGTGAATCCCAACAAGCGGGCGTCCTGCAGAGGATGAAACGGGATGTTCAACCCCAGGTAAGTCTTCAAAGAAGGCAGCAGCAATTCCGTTAGCGCCAGGGAGAACAGCGCCGCGAAGAGCACGATCAGGAAGGTCTCTCCCAAAAACTGCCCGACCAACTGCCCGCGGAACGCTCCCAATACTTTACGCACCCCCACTTCCCGGGCGCGCTGCAGCGCCTGGGCGGTGGCCATGTTGATAAAGTTGATGCAGGCGGCTAACAGCAGTAAAAAACCGATCAGCCCCAGCGCCCACAGGGTGGTTTTGCTAATGGTGCGGTCGCCGTAGTTGCCGTAGCGGGGATTGAAATGCAGGTCGCTTAACGTTTGCAGCCGGTAGCGCCGCCGAGCCACGTCATCCCGGTAATACTTTTCCGTGAAAGCCGGAAACTGGCTTTCCAGGGCCTGCGCAGATTCCCCCGGCGGCAGCAACAGGTAAGTGTGCACGTTGGACATCAAATGCCCCCAGGAGTCCAGGTCGTAGCCGGATTGCGGCGCGGTTTTGAAGGAAATCATCGCGCTAAAAGGAAAGTCGCTTTGGGCCGGGGGATTTTTGGCGACGCCGGTGATTTTCAGATCGATCTGGCTATCCAGGCGGATGGTTTTACCGAGGGGATCCTCGCCGGGGAAAAATTTGGCGGCGAGGTCTTCGGTCAACGCCACGGTATTGGGTTCGGCCAGGCTGTTGGGATCGCCGATCAGCCAGGGGAAATCGAAAATCTCGAAAAACGCCGGCTCCACGAACACTACCCCGCGATTTTCCTGGAAGCGGCGCACCTGCCCCTCTCTTTCCAGCGAAAAAAGACCCTCCTGGTTATAAAGCGACACGGCGGCTTTTTCGATCTGCGGAAAATCGTTGCGCAGCGCCGCGGCAAAGGGAATCGGAGAGCCGGAGGTATGGGTGCTTTTATCGTTGATGGTCTCGTCCGTAACCACGCGGTAAATGCGCTCGAAATGGCGGTGGAAGCGATCGAAGCCCGATTCGTGGCGGATGATCAGGAAAATCAGCAGGCAGCAGGTCATTCCCAGCGCCAGCCCTAACACGTTAATGACCGCGTAACTGCGGTTATATCGTAACCTTCGCAGCGCGGTTATCAGATAGTTTTTGAACATGGAATCCTCCGGGGAAATTTGGTCATTTGCCTGCGGCGTCATTAGGGCTTCGCCCGTCATTTCGGGAAAAATGACCCGCGGCGCGTGCCCTTACGACATGGGAAAGCACAAATGACTCCCCACGTTGAGGGAAAATGACACCCAATGACGCGCGAAGCGCAAATGACGGCGAAGCCAAATGACAACTAATGACACGCGAAGCGCGAATGACTACTCGTATCGGAGAGCCTCCACCGGATTCGCCAGCGCTGCTTTGATGGCCTGGTAGCTGACCGTCAACAGGGCGATCAGCAGCGCCAGCGCCCCGGCCAGGGCGAATACCCACCAGCCGATTTCGATGCGGTAGGCGAAATCCTCCAGCCAGCGATTCATCACGTACCAGGCCAGCGGCCAGGCGATGAGGTTGGCGATCAGCACCAATTTGGCAAAATCTTTGGAGAGCAGCGCGATCAGGCTGGCCACAGTCGCGCCCAACGCCTTGCGAATGCCGATCTCTTTCGTGCGCTGCCCGGCCATAAACGCCGCCAGGCCGAATAAGCCCATGCAGGCGATGAAAATCGCCAGCAGCGCGGCAATTCCGAACAGTTGCCCTAATTTTTGATCCCGGCGGTAAAAGTCGTTCAACCGTTCATCCAAAAAATTATACTCGAAGGGGTGGTCGGGGTCGAAGCGCTCTCCGATTTCGCGCAGGAAATCCAGCGTGGCCGCTAAATTCGTTCCGCGTACTTTTACGGAAAAGTAATCGATGCGGTCGAAGGGGTTGTCCTGCCAGGCCAGCACCAGCGGTTCTATCTTTTCGTAGAGCGATTTGAAATGAAAATCCTCGACCACCCCGATCACCCGGGCGCGAAAATCCGCTTTGCTGGAGCCGCCTCCTTCCAAATCCGCCCGGGGAATGCGAATCTCCTTACCGAGCGGGTTTTCCCAGCCCAGCGCCCGCGCCGCCGCTTCGTTGATTAAGACCGAGAGGGAATCGCCGCCGCGACCGGAAAAATTCTCGCCCGCGGCCAGGCGCACGCCGTAGGTTTCTACAAACTCCCGGTCCACCGCGAGGAGATACATGGTGTGCGCCGTGGAGGAAGGCGCGTCGCCGGGCAGCGCGTCGATGGTGGCAATGTTTTTCCAGTCCCCCGGCACCCGATTGGTAACCGACACCGCCAATACCGCGGGGTTGCGGCGCATTTCCGCCTTCATGGTTTCCGCGTGCCGGCGCACGTTGTTGCTGTTGATGTCGATTACCATTAGGTGCTCCCGGTCAAATCCCAGGTGTTTGTTGCGCACGTAATTCATCTGTTGATAAACCACCAGGGCAGCGATCATCATCACCACGGAAAGGATAAATTGCAGCACCACCAGGGCGCGGCGCAGGTTGGAAATTCTGGTCAGTTTCTCCGCCCCGCCCTTCAAAACCCGGACGGCTTGCAGGCGGGAAAGGAAAAAGGCCGGGTAACTGCCGGAGAGCAGGCCCACTAAAACGGTCAACCCCAGGAAAGTGAAGATGGCTTCCGGTTGCAATGCCTGTCCCAGGGTAATTTGTTTCCCCACAAACGCATTGAAAAAGGGCAATACCAGCTCTACCACGAACAACGCCAGCAGGAAGGCCAATGCGACCAGCAGCAGCGACTCGCTGAGGAACTGCCCCGCCAGTTGGAAGCGGGAAGCGCCCACTACCTTGCGCACGCCCACTTCCCGGGCGCGGTTCAAGGCCCGGGCGGCGGCGAGATTCATATAATTGATCCCGGCGATGAGCACGATGAGCAAGGCGATGGCGGAAAAGATATAAATGTAAGCGATCTCCCCCTGGTTGTGATTGCGCTCGAATGCGATGTGCCCGGAGCGGAAATGAATATCCCGCAGCGGTTGCAAATAGAGGTCTTTGAGAGGCCAATCCGCTTCCCCGCGATGTTTGCTCAAAAACGCCGGGAGTTTTGCCGCCAGCGCCGGGGCCGCCGCCGGTTCTTGCAGCAGCAGGTAGGTGATCACGGTGCGGTAATTGGGATTCCACTCGTTCAGGAAGGGAGCCCACCAGTTGATATGCTCCATACTGCCGAAGGAGATCAACATGCTGAAATGGAGATGGGAATTGGGGGGCAAATCCTTGAGGATGGCGGTGACTTTCAGATCCCCGAACGCCTCTGCCCGGAGAGTGTTTCCCAGGGGATCTTCCTCCCCGAAATATTTGCGGGCCGCGGCTTCGGTGAGCACTACCGAGCGGGGTTCGGCGAGCGCCGTTTCCGGGTTCCCGCGCAGGAACTCAAAATCGAATATCTTGAAGAATGAAGGCTCGCTGAGCAAATAATCGCCTTCATAGAAGCGATTTCCCCGGAATTGCATGGTTACCCGGAACAGTTGCAGCATCCGAACCGAGGCCGCCACTTCGGGAAATTCCGCTTCTATTGCCGGGCCCAGCGGGGCAACGCTGCGGGCGTTATGCTGGTCGCCCCGGTCCGGGGTGCTGCGCACTTCCACCACCCGGAAAATACGCCCCGCTTTGGCGTGGAAGGCGTCGAAGCGCAGCTCATCCAGCACGTAGAGCAGGATCAAAATGCAGCAAGCCAGCCCCGCCACCAAACCGAGAATGTTGATCAGCGTATAACCGCGATGCTTTAGCAGGTTCCTGATGGCGATCTTGAAATAATTTCCGAGCATGGAGTCTCCCGTTTTCGGATTTCGACGCAAGTTTTAGCTATCAGCTATCAGCTGAAAGCTGACCGCTATTCCCCCGCAACCCCGACCAGGCTCACCGGGGCGTCTTCCACGATGCGCCCGTCCAATAAATGAATGATCCGCTCGGAATAGGCGGCGTTGCGCTCCGAGTGGGTTACCTGCACAATTGTCGTCCCGGCTTCGTTAAGCTGTTTGAAAACCTGCATGATCTCCTCTCCCTGCCGGGAATTGAGGTTGCCGGTCGGCTCATCCGCTAAAATCAGTTTCGGCTGAATGATGAGCGCCCGGGCAATGGCCGCCAACTGCTGCTGCCCGCCGGAAAGCTGCTGCGGGAAGAGATCCTTCTTCGCAGCCATGTGGAAACGATCCAATATCTCCGCCACCATGCTCTTGCGCTCCCCGGCTTTCACCTTCTGGTACAGCAGCGGGGTTTCCAGGTTCTCATACACGGTCAATTCATCGATGAGGTGATAGCTCTGGAAAACGAACCCGATGCGGCGCTTGTGCAGCTCCGTGCGCTGCTTTTCGCCGAGCCGGTGAACCGGTTCGCCGTAAAAATAGTACTCCCCGGAAGAAGGGCTGTCGAGCATTCCCATAATGTGCAGGAGAGTGGATTTCCCGGCCCCGGAAGGCCCCATGATGGTGACAAACTCGCCCTCGCGGATTTCTAAGCTGTTATCCTGCAAAACGTAGGTCTTGACAAATTTATTGGAGTAATATTTGAAGATATTTTTCAGGCGAATCATGGGTTTCTCCCGGTTTTCGAGGTAACTCTTCAGCCACTAAGTCACAAAATCCCGATAATATGTTTGCCTCTTTAAAGCCAATAGATTAAAACCCGTTTGTGTTCCTTCGTATCTTGACCTGTAGTGCTAGTTGGTTTAAACCGCGAATACACGCGAATAAACGCGAATAACTATAGGATCAAGAACGGCCGAAATTAGTGTTTATTCGCGTCAATTCGCGGTTAGATCGAGTGTCCGTTGGTAGAACTAGCACTACAGGTATCTTGGTATCTTGGTATCTTGGTGTCTTGGTGTCTTGGTGTCTTGGTGTCTTGGTGTCTTGGTGTCTTGGTGTCTTGGTGTCTTGGTATCTTGGTGGCTAAGTAGTTGCGATCAATCCCTAAATGCGAAATCTCTCCATCATATTCTCGGAGACCACCTGGCCGTCGAAGAGATGCACCACCCGGTGGCTGTACTCCGCGTACGTGGGGGAGTGGGTCACCATAATAATGGTGGTGCCGGCTTCGTTGAGGTCGGTAAGGATTTTCATCACTTCATCGCCATGAACGGAATCCAGGTTGCCGGTGGGTTCGTCGGCCAAGATCACCCGGGGGCGGGCGACTACTGCCCTGGCCACCGCCACTCGCTGCTGCTGCCCCCCGGAAAGCTGCTGCGGAAAATGATTGCGGCGGTGCATGATGCCCATGTGCTCCAGCACCTCTTCCACCCGTTTTTTGCGCTCCCCGGCAGGAAAACCTAAGTATAAAAGGGGCAATTCCACGTTCTCGAACACGGTCAATTCATCGATCAGGTTGAAGCTCTGGAACACGAAGCCGATGTTGCCCTTGCGAAAATTCGCCCGCTGGCGCTCGGTTAAGCGGGAGATCTCTTTGCCGTTGAAGTGGTATTCCCCGGAACTGGGATTGTCCAACAGGCCGAAAATATTGAGCAAGGTGGATTTTCCGCAGCCCGATGGCCCCATGATGGAGACGAACTCTCCCTCTTTTACTTCCAAATTCACCTCGTTCAAAGCGGTGGTTTCCACTTCTTCGGTGGTATAAACTTTCTTCAAATTCACGGTGCGAATCATGCCTGGCTCCTTCGTGAAAATTCGTAAGCATTCGTGGCTTTTTTCTTATTTCACAACAACTCATCAATTTGCTCACTCTTTCAAAATCAGCTTCTCCACCTCGCCGAAGGCGTCGTACGAGGAGGTAATCACCCGCTCGCCGGGTTCCAGCCCTTCTAACACCTCGAAAACTTCCGGATTTTGCCGCCCCAGGCGGATGGCGCGTTGGACCGCGGTTTTGCCCGATTCATCGGTTACGAACACCCACTGCCCCCCGGTTTTTTGATAAAAACCGCCCCGCGCTAACAGCAGCGCCTGCGAGGGGCCTCCCAACTGCAAGCGCACGTGCAGGGTTTGCCCGCGCCGGATTTCCGGCGGCGAATCGTTGATAAAGCGCAAATCCACATTGAAGCGCCCCTCGCGAATCTCCGGGAAAATCTTCTCGCTCGCCAGCCGGTAGGTTTTTCCGGCAAAGGTGAACTCTCCCTGCAATCCCACTTCGATGCGCGGCAGGTAGTGCTCATCAATCGCCGCCCGCACCTTGAAGCTGTCCAACACGTCGATTTGCCCTAACCGCTCCCCGGGGGATTTGATCTCCCCGGTAAACTCCGCGTTCAGCGAGGTAAGCTGCCCGCTGATGGGCGCCTGAATGGTCAGGTTGTCCAACTTCTGGCGCACGATCTCCAAATTCCGCTCCATGCGCGCCAGCGAGCCTTCCAACTGGCGGATTTGTTCCGTGCGAAAAAGGGAATCCTGCCTGAAGGATTGGATCGCTAACTCCCGGCGTTTGAGATAGTAGTCGTACTCGTCTTTTACCTGGAGATATTCTTCCCGGGAGATCAGGTTCTCCTGCTCCAGGGCTTCGCTGCGCTCGTAGCGCCGCTTGAGAAGCTGAATCTGGTACTCCAATTCCACTAAGTTGCTCTTCAAGCTCAACTGGTTTTGTTCCATGGCCAGGCGGGTGTTGCGCAAATTATTGGATTGCTGCGCTAACTCCGCTTCCCGGAACATGATGTCGAGCAGCAAATTGGTATTTGCCAATTGCAGGATTTTATCCCCTTTGTGAACCATGCTGCCGGCTTCCATAAAAATCGCTTCGACCCGCCCGCCTTCCACGGCGTCTAAGTAAACCGTCTTCACCGGGATTACTGCCGCGGTGATGGGAATGAACTCCTGGAAAGGCCCCCGGGTGACCGTGGAAATGGTGATCTTTTCCAACTGAACGTTCAGGCGCGAGCGGGTATCCCCAAACAAGAAAGTATAAATGATCAAGAACAGGAAAGCGGCGGCCAGCCCCAGCCCGAGCACTTTTTTGGGCGGCCATTTTTTCTTTTCGATTTTTCGATCCATGGTGGACAAATTCATGAAATTTCTCCGCAAGTAACACCAACCGGCGCCGCGAAAGGAGTGCTCCAAAGGAGTGCAAAATTTATTTTGCACCAACCAGAAATCCTTCGCCCTGCCCCGGCTCTTCCAATGCCAATTTTCATGCCACTATTTCTAACCTGCTGATTATTGAAAAATTAGCCGCATCAGGAAATAATTCCTGCAAATTTGACGCTGTTCGCTTATATTACAACGAGTGTTCATTATCGAACAGTCATGTAAGCCTTCCCGCCCGGCAATGGGTTTCCGCTCCTACGGAACGGCGCGGTTGAAGTTCGGGAAATACAACCGGCTGCCGGCAACAGGATTTTTATGGCAGAATGATTTTTTTTTACATTATTCTGCCGGATAATTATTCTGCCAATAAAGATGGGAACTATAACCTGAACGTGGGTTAACTCAACCCCTAATTCTCAAAGGAAAACCCCCATGCCCCAGGAATCCGGCAAAATTTTAGTCATCGACGATGATGAGGACGTGTTAGTAGCGGCGCGGCTGCTGCTGAAAAAACACTTTTCCGCGGTAACAGTGGAAAAAGCGCCCCGGAACATCCCGGCGCTGCTGCAAGAGGAGCATTACGATGTGATCCTGTTAGACATGAATTTCGGGCCGGAAGGCGGCAGCGGCCGGGAGGGTTTTCATTGGCTGGAGCGCATTCTGCAAATAGACCCCGCGGCCGTGGTCATCTTCATCACCGCGTTCGGAGACGTGGAAAAGGCGGTGCAGGCCATCAAAGCCGGGGCTTTCGATTTCGTGCTGAAGCCCTGGCACAACGAGAAACTGCTGGCCACGGTCTCCGCGGCCCTGCAATTCCGCCGCTCCCGGCTGGAGCTGAGCCGGATCCGCTCCCAGCAAAAACAGCTCAGCGCCGATATGGATCAGGGGTTTCAGGAGATCATCGGCGGCAGCGCGGCCATGCAGGAGGTCTTCGCCAGCATCCAGAAAGTGGCCAAAACCGACGCCAACGTGCTGATTTTGGGGGAAAACGGCGCCGGCAAGGAGCTGGTCGCCCGGGCCATTCACCGCCAATCCCCCCGGGCGGAGAAGGTATTCATCAGCGTGGACGTGGGAGCGATCAGCCAGAGCCTGTTCGAAAGCGAACTGTTCGGCCACGTGAAGGGCGCGTTTACCGACGCCCGGCAGGATCGCCCCGGGCGCTTCGAGATCGCTTCCGGGGGGAGCCTGTTTTTAGACGAGATCGGCAACCTGCCTCCCGGGCTGCAAGCCAAACTGCTCACGGTATTGCAAAACCGGGTGGTCACCCGGGTCGGCTCCCACCGGCCCATTCCCATCGACATCCGCCTGATCTGCGCCAGCAACCTGCCCCTGCGCCGCATGGCCGCGGAAGGGCAATTCCGCCAGGATCTGCTCTATCGCATCAATACCGTGGAAATCCGGGTTCCCCCGCTGCGGGAGCGCCGGGAGGATATTCCCCTGTTAGCGGAGCACTTCCTGCGCCGCTACGGAAAAAAATACCAGAAACCGCGCCTGCGGCTCTCCCCCGCCGCGCTGCAGCGCCTGCAAAGCCACCACTGGCCGGGCAACGTGCGGGAGCTGCAGCACGCCATCGAGCGGGCGGTGATCATGGGCGAATCCGACACCTTGCAGCCGGGAGATTTCTTTTTCGCCCCGCAAGACCTGCCGCAACCGGAAATATCGCTCGACAACTACCAGTTGGAAGAGGTCGAAAAGTTGGTGATCCGCAAAACCATCGAAAAGCACGGGGGCAACGTCTCCCGCGCCGCCAAAGAGTTAGGCCTCACCCGCCCGGCCCTCTACCGCCGCATGGCGAAGTATGGGTTGTGAGGGGGGCGGGGGAATGCGTAGTGCGTATTGCGTAAAACGTAACACGTGATGCGTAAAAAAACGGAATACGCAATACGCACCACCGTAACAGTTGCGCATTACGTTTCACGCATCACGTTTTACATTCTTTTGCCCATGAGACAGAGCTTCTTCCAAAAATTCCGCTTCCAGGTTATCCTGCGGGTGACCGGATTGATCCTGAGCATCTTTCTGTTCATGTTCGTGGTGCAGCAGACCCGGCTGCTGGCTACCGCGTTTCTGCTGGGGATATTCTTGCTCTACCAGACCGTTTCGCTGATCCGCTACGTGGAAAAGACCAACCAGGATTTGAGCCGCTTTTTCCAGGCCGTCAAATACGCCGATTTTTCGCAATCCTTTTCCGGCGCGGGGTTAGGCTCCAAATTCGACGATTTGAAGAAGTCATTCGCCGCGGTGATCGAAGAATTCCAGAAAGCCCGGGCGGAAAAGGAGGCGCAGCACCGCTTTTTGCAAACCGTGGTGCGCCACGTGGGCATCGGTTTGATCGCCTTCCGGGAGGACGGGGAGGTGGAGTTGAGCAACGGCGCCGCCAAACGGCTGCTCTCCGTGCAGCAGTTGAAAAACATTCGCAGCCTCTCAACCCTCAACCCCTCGCCGGTCGATACCCTCTTCAACCTCCAAAGCGGGGAGCGGGCGCTGCTGAAAATCCAATCCCGGGACGAGTGGCTGCAGCTCGCGGTGTACGCCACCCGCTTCAAGCTGCGGGGGAGGCCCATCACCCTGGTCTCGCTGCAAAACATTCAGAGCGAGTTAGAAGAAAAAGAGATGGAAGCCTGGCAGAACCTCATCCGGGTGCTCACCCACGAGATCATGAATTCCGTGACCCCCATTGCCAGCCTGGCGGGCACGGTCAACGCCATGCTCGCGGAAAAACCTCCCGGCAGCGCCGCGCCGGCGTTGGATCTGGCCGGCGTGCAGGATATTCAAGAGGCGGTGCAAACTATCCGCAAGCGCAGCGAGGGGCTGCTGCGCTTCGTGGAGAACTACCGCAAGCTCACCCGCCTGCCGGCGCCCAATTTCCAGATGTTTCCGGCGGCGGAGGTGTTTGGCCGGGTGCAGGGTTTGTTGGGAAACCAGCTCCAGGGCAGCCCCGTGGAGGTTCTAACCGCCGTTTACCCTCCCGATCTAATGCTGGCCGCCGATCCCCAGTTGATCGAACAGGCGCTGATCAACCTGGTTACCAACGCACTGCAGGCCTTAGGGGAGCGGAGCGGCGGGCGGGTAGAGCTGAAAGCTTTTCTGAACCGGCGCGGCCGGGCGGTGATCCAGGTGATCGACAACGGCCCCGGCATCGACGCGGAGACCCGGGAGAAGATCTTCATTCCCTTTTTCAGCACCAAACAGAACGGCAGCGGGATCGGGTTGAGTTTGTGCCGGCAGATCATGCGCCTGCACGGGGGCAGCATCGGGGTGCGCTCCCTCCCGGGGGAGATGACGATTTTTACGTTGCGGTTTTGAGAAAACGGAAGCATGGGGCAGCGGTAGAGACGTTGCACTGCAACGTCTCAGGGGCAGGGCAGTATAAAATTGCCAATTGGCAATCAGCAATTGACAATTGCCAATTATTAAGGGGGCAGGGGGAAAGACGGGCATGATCGGGCAAACTCTTCAGCAATAGTTGATGAACTCTTCAGCAAGAGTGGGGTAACTCTTCAGCAAGAGTTGGGCAACTCTTCGGCGTTTTGGGGGGGAATGCGGTACGGGAGGGTGACAAAAAAATTGTGCTGGGGGTCGATTAAAAGCATTTTCAGGGAGCGATTTTCTGGTTATATTTATACTGCCTTGCCTGGCGTTCTGATAATACCGGCAACAATCGTTCAGAGATCCTCCGTTGAGGAACGCGTTCGGAAAATTCTAAATAATTCTTCATCTTCCGATGTCTCTCGTCTTGAGCAAGAAATTGACCAATTGGTGCATCAACTCTACGGCCTGAGCGAGGTGGAGATACGGATAATAAAAGGAGAATCAAATCATGCCCGATGACGAGAAACTAATCCCACCCCACGAAGGAACCCCCATGAACCCCAATCTCAGCACCTTAGAATTTGCCATCACCAACCTGGGGCGCTGGAAGTGGTGGACAAATGAAGAGCGCACCTACCAGTTGGAATTCGGGATGGTACAGCTATACCTGCCCTCTTCCAAAGGCACTTTTCCCTCCAACTACACCCTGGCCCTGCAATTCCGGGATACCTTCTGCCTGGCGCTGTTGGAATACCGCCGCGAGGAGAGCGCCATCCCGCAAAACTGGTTCGAGCTGCTCTCCAAAGACCGGTTGGACCCCTTCAACCTGGTGGATTATAATTTCACCCTCACCGACCCCGCTATTCTGAAGCAACTCTACGCCGAATCCTCCCGGCGGGAATTTATCTTAGGTGACGAAGCCGCTGTGGATTCGGCAGGGGATAAAACCGCTTTCATCGCTTTGCGCAGCGGCGCGGTGGGAATTATCCTGCTGGCGCGGGAGATGAAAATCTTCTCCCACGCGGGGGAGATCGCCGAGGCGGAGATTCCCGCCTTGCAGAGCAAATGGTGGGATTACTGGCGCGAATACTGGGCGAAAATGGGCACGGAGCAGGCGTTGCCCAAAGACCTGATGTGCGAAGTCAACATTCCCGTGAAAAGGTGAGCGGAAGTCCCGGCGCAACTCTCCACAATAAAAACTGAATGAGCAGAACGGCGGCCGCCAGGCAATACAACCCGTAGCGGAATTCGACCCCGGCGTTCACCTGGTTTTCGATTCCCAAAATGAAAAACGCAATCAGAATTAGCTCCACTGCAATCCATCGCCCATATTTTGCCAGCGCTCTCAGGCGCTGCTGAACCGACGCAAATCGCGCCAATTTGCCGCTCCAAAGCCCCATAATGATCGCCAGCTTCAGGGCGGGAAAGAGTATGCCGGCAATGAAAACGCCGGAAAAGAGCAGGTATTCTTTTTCGGAAAGCAGGTAGCGAAAGATGGTGAACAGGGAGACGGTGCGGCTGAAGAAGATGTATTTATTCGCCGTGAGCAGCGGGGCAAAAATCCCGCTTAAGAGGAGCAGCAGCGCCAGAAGGGTGAGCGCGGGGATGAGGATAGGTGATCGGGCAGAGCGATTCATCGTTTTTTGCTTCTCCCGGGAATAGGTCAGGCCCCCTCGATCTCCGGGAGAATTTATTCTCCGGCCGGGAAAGATTCAACCGCTAATTTGAATCTGCCGCCAGCAACCGCCCGGGAGGGGGTTATCGTTTAAAAACCGTTGCGTTATCTCTCTCGACATCCTATTTTTGCCAGTTGTTTGTGGTTCGTTGTCCGTTGTTGGCGGCGGGGCGCTTCGGGCGGGTGAGTTGGAAGGGATTTGCAGTCTTTTTATTAACCGATATTACACATTACGGATTACGCAATACGCATTAGATAGACATCCAAATCAGGAGTTATTACCCCATGATCGGCAATATGCTTAAAAAAGTGTTCGGCACCAAAAACGAACGCGAAGTAAAGAGAGTCTGGCCGGTGGTTGAGGAAATCAACCAGTATTACGAGCAATATCAAAAATTAAGCGACGAGGAGCTGAGAGGAAAAACCGAAGAGTTCAAACGGCGTTTAGCCGAGGGAGAAACCCTCGAGGATCTTCTGCCGGAGGCCTTTGCGGCGGTAAAAGATACCTGCCGGCGGCTGATGCACAAAAAATGGACAGTCACCGGGCGGGAAATCGAATGGGACATGATCCCTTTCGACGTGCAATTGATCGGCGGGGTAGCACTGCACCAGGGCAAGATCGCGGAAATGGCCACCGGGGAGGGCAAAACCTTAGTCGCTACCATGCCCCTGTACCTCAACGCCCTGGAAGGCAAAGGCGCGCACTTAGTGACGGTGAACGATTACCTGGCCCAGCGCGACGCGGAATGGATGGGCGAGGTGTATAAGTTCCTCGGCCTGACGGTGGGGGTTATTCTCAATCAAATGGATTCCAAACAGCGCCGGGAAGCTTACAACTGCGACATCACCTACGGCACCAATAACGAATTCGGGTTCGATTATCTGCGCGACAACATGTCGGTTCACCCGGAAGACATCGTGCAGGTGCGCGGCCACCACTACGCGATTGTGGATGAGGTGGACAGCGTGCTGGTGGATGAAGCGCGCACCCCGTTGATCATCTCCGGGCCGGTGGAACACGCCACCCACACCTACGACGAAGTGAAACCGATGGTGGAGCGGCTGGTGAAGCTGCAAACCCGCTACGTCAACGAGATCATCGCCGAGGGAGAGAAGCTGTTAGAGGAAGGCAATAGCGATGAAGCGGGATTGAAGCTGCTCATCGCCCAGCGCGGGGCTCCCAAAAACCGCCGTTTGGAGAAGCTCTACCAGCAGCAGGGGATCAAAAAATTAGTATTCGACATCGAGAACATCTTCCTGCGGGATAAAAAAATCCACGAGGTGGATGAAGAGCTTTACTACAGCATCGAAGAAAAACAGCACGTCATCAACCTGACCGAAAAGGGGCGCAACGAATTGTCTCCCAACAACCCGGAAGAATTCGTGCTGCCGGACCTGGCGGAGGAGTTCAGCAAGATCGAAGGCGACGATGCTATCTCCCCGCATGAAAAAGTGGAGCAGAAGAACAAACTCCAGCTGGAATACGCCCGCAAAAACGAGAAGCTGCACAATATTTCCCAGTTGCTGAAAGCTTACTCGTTGTTCGAAAAAGACCACGAATACGTGGTCACGGAAGGCAAAGTGCTGATCGTGGATGAGTTTACCGGGCGGATCATGTACGGGCGGCGCTACAGCGACGGCCTGCACCAGGCCCTGGAGGCGAAGGAGAACGTGAAGATCGAGGGGGAAACCCAGACCCTGGCGACCATTACCCTGCAAAATTACTTCCGCATGTACGACAAGTTAGCCGGGATGACCGGCACCGCGGAAACCGAAGCGCGGGAATTCTGGGACATCTACAAATTGGACGTGGTGGTGATTCCCACCAACAAGCCCATTAACCGCAGCGATTTCGAGGACGTTATTTACCGCACCAAGCGGGAGAAATACAACGCGGTGATCGAGGAGATCGAGCGGCTGCACAAATCAGGGCGCCCGGCGCTGGTGGGCACGGTTTCGGTGGACGTCTCCGAAACCCTCAGCCGGATGCTGAAACGGCGAGGCATTCCCCACGAGGTGTTGAACGCCAAATATCACAAGCAGGAAGCGGAAATTATCGCCAAGGCCGGGCAGATGGGCGCGGTTACCATCGCTACCAACATGGCCGGGCGGGGCACCGACATCAAATTAGGCAAGGGCGTCACCGGAAACGGCAAGGTGGATGAGGAAACGCCCTATGGGTTGCACATCGTGGGCACCGAGCGCCATGAATCGCGGCGCATCGACCGGCAGTTGCGGGGCCGCGCCGGCCGCCAGGGCGACCCCGGGGCCAGCCGTTTCTTCCTCTCCCTGGAAGACGACCTGATGCGCTTGTTCGGTTCGGATCGTTTGATCAAGGTAATGGACCGCTTGGGCGCTGAAGAGGGAGAGGTAATTACCCACGCGATGGTTACCCGGGCAATCGAAAAAGCCCAGAAGCGCGTAGAAGAGCAGAATTACAGCATTCGCAAGCGCTTGTTGGAATACGACGACGTGATGAACAAGCAGCGGGAAGTGATCTACAACCGCCGCCGCAAGGCCCTGATGGGCGAGATGACCCGCGAAGACCTGGCCGACACCATCGACGAATTTATCGACGCTCAATTCGAAAAATTCGTGGGCGACAAACCCCACCCGGAAGATTGGGACCTCGACGGCTTGAATGATGTAACGCTGCGCACGCTCCTGGTAGATATCAAGAGCCTGAACGAGAAACTGTACTCCATGACCCGCGAGGAGTTGGCGGAGCACATCAAAAACGAAGCCTTCCGGATGTATGATTACAAGAAGGAAAAGGTGGGCGAGAAGCTGATCAAAGAAGTCGAAAAATATATCTCCCTGCGGATCATCGACGAGCACTGGAAAGACCACCTGCACCAGATGGATATGCTCAAAGAAGGCATCGGGCTGCGCGCTTACGGCCAGAAGGACCCCCTGATCGAGTACAAGCGGGAGGCTTACGAGATGTTCGTGGACCTGATCGATGTCATCAACCAAAGAACCCTGGAAATGCTCTGGCAGACGGAATTGGTAGAAGCGCCTCCCCTGCGCCGGGGAGCGCCGCCGCGAATCGCCCTGGTGCACCGCGACTCCACCAACATGGGATTGCAGGGCAGGCAAGAAGAAACCGACATCCAAAAAGCCGGCAAACAGCGCAGCGGCAAAGCGCAGCCGGTGAAAGTAGAAGCCAAGGTGGGCCGCAACGACCCCTGCCCCTGCGGCAGCGGAAAAAAATATAAAAAATGCCACGGCGCGGGCCTGTAGGGGCGAAGCATTCTGAAAATAGCCGATAATTTCCGGCAAAAATCTAATCCAGAATGCTTCGCCCGTACCAGGGGCGAAGCATTCTGAAAATAGCCGATAATTTTCTGAAGAAATCGTCTTCAGAATGCTTCGCCCCTTCTAAGGCCGGTGAATCTCCAAATCCCGCATCTTGCGGAACAGGTTGGTGCGGTCGATGCCTAAGGCGCGGGCGGTTTCGGTAATTTTCCAGCTAAAGCGGTTCAGCGTTTTTATGATATAATCTCTTTCAAAGCGGGCGGAGGCTTCCCGCAGCGGCTCCGGCTCTTTTTCCGGGACTGCCCCGGCTGCCGCCGCGAAGGGCGGTTTTTCATCCAGCCGCTTTAGCACCTCCTCCACTTTGATCTCCGTTCCCTCGCTCAAAACCACCAGCCTCTCTATAACATTCTTTAATTCCCGCACGTTCCCCGGCCAGGAATAATTCACTAACACCGACTCCGCCTGACGGTGAAGGGTCCACACCCGGCGGTTATTTTCCTTGTTGAATTTTTTCAGAAAATGGTAGGCCAGGGGCAAAATATCTTCGCGGCGCTCCCGCAGGGGCGGAACGTAGAGCGAGATCACGTTCAGGCGGTGGTACAAATCCTCCCGGAATTTATCCGGCAGCATTTTTTTGAGATCCCGATGGGTGGCGGCGATGATGCGCACGTTCACCGGCTGAAAAAAATCTTCTCCTAAGCGCATCACTTTTTTATCATCCAGGACGCGCAGCAATTTGGCCTGGAGATGAATATCCAGGTCCCCGATCTCATCCAAAAAAAGCGTTCCCCCGTTCGCCGCTAAAAATTTCCCCTTGCGGTCGTGATTGGCGCCGGTAAAAGCGCCCTTGCAGTAACCGAACAGCTCGCTTTCTAACAGTTCGTGGGGCAGGGCGGCGCAGTTCAGGGTAATATAGGGCTGGTTGCGGCGGTTGCTGTTCTGGTGGATGGCGGAAGCGATCAGTTCCTTGCCCGCGCCGCTTTCCCCAAAAATCAGCACCGTGGCTTCAGTAGCGGCAATTTTGCGAACTTCGTTGACCAGGTTTTGCAAGGCGGGGCTTTTCCCGATGATCAAATCGTTCTGCGGCAATTCTTCATAAAGGGTTTCCTTTTCCAGCCGGTCTAACATCAGCCGTTGCCGTTCCAGGGCTTTATGGATCGTTGCGGCAATCTTTTCCGGGTCGATGTTGCCGGACTTTTCAATAAAATCATAGGCTCCCAATTTCAGCGCCTGCACCGCGGAAGCAATAGTGCTGGCCCCGGAAACGATAATCACCGGCAGCAGCGGGTTGGCCGCCAGCGCCTGGCGGAGAAATTCCAGTCCCCACTCTTTCTGCGTATTCATCTCCATATCCAATAACAGGCAGCGGTAATCCCGGCGCTGTAACGCCGGCGGCGCCTCTTCCGGCTTGCTGAGCGTATCCACCGAGAAACCCCGCAGGGTTAAACTCTTTTTAAGGGTTTTACAAAAATTTTCATCATCGTCTATGAGTAAAATGTGGGGCTGCATGGCGCCAAAGCCAGCGGCGCGGGAGGGGTGGTCGATCTTCTCAACGTCGATTTTGAGGCCATCGGGCCGGTTGGCAGCACCGCGGCCCAGAACCTGGAATTCTCCGCCATGGCCGCTGCCAATACTTTCACCGACCTGCTCCCCTACCTCACCGTCAACAACGGCAGCATTGACATTACTGCCCCGGGCGCGTTGGGCGACGTCAGCGGCGATAATATCGTCAACTCTACCGATGCGTTAATCATCCTGACTTACGACGCCGGTTCCCCCATTCCCCCGGCATTTTTAGCGCGCATCACCGCCGGTTTCGGCAACGTGAATTCCGATAATTTCACCAACTCCACTGACGCCTTGATCATTCTGACCTATGACGCCGGGGTTCAAGTCCCTTTCCCGATCGGAGACCCGATGTGTCCGCCGGGGAACCTTGCTTCCTCCCTGAACGCGGTTCCCTCTTCCGGCGCATTGCTAAAAACCGAAAAAAAGATTCACGCCTTTGCTGAGTCAGGCGCTGCCCCAATCGCTCCCGGCCAAACCGCAACTGTTCCCGTGACGATTGATCTGACCGGTTTCCCGGCCAGTGGCTCCTCCGATGAAAAACTGGGCAGCTTCACTGCCCGGTTGGAATGGAACCCGGCCACGTTGCAACTGCTGAATTTCAGCGGCGGGAAAACCGGCGGATTCGAGAACCCGGTAGTGAACGACCTGGAAGCCAAATCCGGCAAATTAACCGTTGCCAACGCCAACCCCTACGGAGCCAAAGGGAGCGTGAATATTTTGAACCTTCGGTTCAAGGCAATCGGCGATCCCGGCTCTTCTGCTGCGCTATCCTTAAGCTTCAGCGCCATGGCCGCGGCTTACACATTTACTGACTTGTTACCGTATCTGGCCGTTTCCGAGGAAACCCTCACCCTGACGGCGGAAACCCAACCGGGGGATTTTACCCTCGAAAACTTCCCCAACCCCTTCAATCCCTCTACCGAGGTTTATTACCAGTTGCCCCGGGAAAGTGAGGTTGAGATCGCGGTGTATAATGTGCTCGGCCAGAATGTGCAGACGCTGGTGAAGGAAAGGCAAGCGGCAGGAAAGTATGTAGTCCGCTGGGAAGGCCGGGATGAGCAAGGCCAACCGGCGCCTTCGGGGATTTACTTCCTGCAAATGCGCGCCGGCCAATTTGTTGCGGAACGAAAACTATTATTGTTGAAATAGAGCGGGCAGGCCGCCATTTAGGAGAGGAACGGGGCTTTCCGGTAAGGGGTAGCCCCGTTTTTATTTTGCTAAACAGGGGTGGATTCGAAAGGATTCAAAACCGCGCGCCGGAGTTGCAATAAAGTTTCACAGTCATGGATGAATGGTTTGCACGACTGATGCGAATCATCAATTACCACCCTCCAATACTCCACTAATCCAACACTCCAACAATCCAAGACTCCCGTTCAGTACTTCTTCAACTCGTCATTCACCATATTCAGCATGATCGACTTGGCGCGGTTGGGCAGGAAGGCGCTTTTGAACCCGTCCAACACTATGGATTTGATGTCATCTAAGTTGAAATTGAGGTGCTTGGCGGCTAAGTAAAGCTCGTTGGTGACCGTGGTGTCGGAAATCAGGCGGTTATCGGTGTTGATGCACACCCGCAGGCCGTAGTCGTAGTAAAAGCGCAGGGGATGTTTCTCGAAGCTCGACGCCGCGCCGGTTTGGATATTGCTGAGCAGGCAGATTTCCAGGGGAATGCGATGGTCGTTCACGTAATTGAGCAAGTCGCCGTCCTCATATAACCGGGTTCCGTGCCCGATGCGGTGCGCCCCGCAATAGTGAATGGCCTGGTGAATGCTCTCCGCCCCGTAAGCCTCCCCGGCGTGAATGGTGGTGTTGATATTATTATTGCGGATCAGGTAAAACGCTTCTTTATGGTGCTTGGCGGGATTGTTTTCCTCCTGCCCGGCCAAATCGAACGCCACCACGCCCTTGTTTTTGTAGGCAACCGAAAGCTCCGCTAAAATCATCGAGGTTTCCGGGTTGATGTTGCGCATCCCGCAAATAATCACCCCGGTCTTGATGTTGAATTTCTTCTCCGCTTCTCTCAACCCCTCGATTACCGACTCCACGATGGTGGAGAGCTTCAACCCTTTTTGGGTATGCAAAATCGGCGAGTAACGCACTTCCATGTACCACACGTTCTCTCCGGCGGCGTCTTCGGCCAGCTCATAAGCAATCCGGTAGAGCGCTTCCGGCTCCTGCATCACCGAGAGGGTAATATCGAACCCGCGCAGGTATTCTCCCAAATTCTTGCACTGTTTGCCGCTCATCACAACCCCGGCCAGCTTCTCCGGATCGGTGGTGGGCAATTCCACGTTCTGTTTTTTGGCCAGGTCGATCAGGGTGGGAATGCGCAGGCAGCCGTCTAAATGAACGTGCAAATCGGTTTTGGGAAGTTGGTGCAGCAATTCGAAGGGGATTTCCATAGAGCAGTCTCCTGAGCGGGTGCGGCGGGGGGTTGGAAGAACCGGGAACCAAAAACCAGGAGGAGTGGCTCAGGTAATTTTTCTTACCTCTCTGATTCTTGGCTCCTGTCTCTTGCTTCCTGCTTCTTGATTCTTAACTCTTGATTCTTAACTCTTGATTCTTAATTCTTGACCCTTTCCCCGGCCGCTATGGCGTTTTTGAGGTATCGGCGGCGACGGAATCCCGGGGCGCGGTGGAGGCCGGCGTGCCGAGCGCGCCGGCTCCGCTCTCTAACTCCAATAGAGATTCCGGCGTGGTAGTTGTATCCTCGGGCAACAAGCCCTGCTGCTGGTACTCCAGGCGGCGGCGCTCCCGCTCCCGGATGTCTAAAATATTTTGCTCCGCCCGCAAGGACCATTCCGTGCCCTGGTAGGCATTAATAGCAGTTTCGTAAGCTTCAATCGCCTTGAGGTTATCTTTCAGTTTTTCATAGAGCGTGCCGATCTTGAACTGCGCAAAACTCTTGGCGTTCAGGTCGTCGCTGTTAGGGTATTGAATGGATTTGTTATAATAATTGATTGCGGTTTTGTAATCGTTGCTCCCTTCCCCGGTGATCTGCTCGGAAATGCCGGCGCTCCGTTCATAAAATTCCGCGATGGCATTATAAACCCCTGGCACTTTGGAGGGGATCAGGTTCTCCCGCAGCAATCCGTAAAGAATCTCAAACTGCTTTTCGTAACTCTGCAAGGCCCCGTAGCACTTGCTCAGCCCGATGGCGGCGTCGATATACTCGCGGCTGGTGGGATACTCGTAATAAATGATCCCGTAGGCCCGGAAGGCGTTCTCATAATCCCCGCTTTGATAGAATTGGTCGCCGTACTTCAGCAGTTGAGAAGGTTTATCATCTTCTGAAATCACGCTGCGCACTTCTTTTTTGCCGCATGAAGCAATCAGCAGCGCCAGCGCGCCAAGTATCAAAATCCACAAACGCATTATTACCCTCCTGAAGTGGGTTATTGCGGTTTTCAGGTGTTTGTGTGTTCAGGTGTTCATGTATTCGTGTTATAGTTCAATTATAGAATCCCGCTCCTGAACACCAATACACCTGAACATAAGAACACATAAACACCTGAACACACAAACACTCAACGAATTTATAAGTTCAACCGCGCCAACAGCGCCGCGCATTCCTGCCGGGCTTCGGCCACGATTTCGCTCTCCTCCAAACTCACCGGCGCGCCGTTTCGCACCACCCATTCCCCGTCCACCATTACCTGCGCCACGTCGCGCGACTGCGCCGAATAAACGATCTGCGAGACAACATTATCGGCAGGTACCAGGTGAACTTTATTGAGATCGAGAATCGCCAGGTCGGCCAGCTTGCCGGGCGCGATGCTGCCGATCTGCTCCGCAAGCCCTAACGCCTGCGCCCCGCCTAAGGTGGCCATATCCAGCACCTGTTGGGCGTTGATGGAGCGTACCCCGGCGTTCGGCTTGTGAATCAAGGCGGCGAGGCGCATATCCGTGAAAAGGTCCAGGTTGTTGTTGCAGGGAGCGCCGTCGGAACCCAGGGAGACATTGATCCCTTTTTCTAACATCTGCGGAACCGGCGCAAAGCCGGAGCCTAATTTCAGGTTGGCGGAAGGGCAGTGCAGCACGTTGATGCGGTACTCTTGCAGGTACTCCATCTCGTTCCCGTTCAGCCAGACGCAGTGCGCCAGGCAGAGCCGGGAGGAAGCCAGGCCGCGCTCGACGAAAAACTCCACGTTGGAGTAACCGGTTTGCGCTTTGACGATTTCTAACTCGGTGCGGTTTTCCGAGGAGTGGGTATGGATCAGCAGATCGTATTTTTCGGCTAATTCGCCTACCGCTTCCCACAAGCGGTCGCTGCAGGTGAGCACGAAGCGGGGCGCCAGGGCGTAACCGATGCGGCGGGAGAAAACGCTCTTCCTTTCCGCCTGCCCGGCGACTTTTTGTGGGACGGGAGTTGCGTTATGATCGAGCGAGCGGATCAATTCCTCGGTGGATTCTAAAACCGCGGCGGTCGGCTCTTTGTAGGCCTGCCCGCCGGCGTCCATCATCACCTTGCCGCTGAATCCCCGGATGCCGCAGCGCTGCATCTCCTCAAAAACCACCTCCATGTGCCGGCTGCAGCCCATATCGAGAATGGTGGTCACCCCGCTGCTCAATATCTCGAACAATCCCAGCCGGGCGGAGGCGCGCAGCGAGGCGGGCGTGTGCGCCATTTCCATAGGCCAGATGTAGCGGTTCAGCCACTCTAACAGCTCCAGGTCGTCGGCAAGGTTGCGGAAGAGGGCCTGGCACAGGTGCACGTGGGTTTGAATGAGCCCGGGGATCACCGTGTAGCCGCTCAAATCCAGTTCTTCGATCCCGGGGTTCTCGATGCGGGGGGCTACTTCCTCGATGCGATTCCCTTCGATGCGGATATCTCCCTTCAGCACTTCGCGCTGTTCATTTTGCGTCACAATCGTGGCATTCTTCAGCAGAATATTCATACCCGGTCCGGTTGAAGTGTATCGAAGAGCCTCCCCTTTTTCCCGAAAGCCTGCTCCCCGGCGGGATGCAGCCTCTTCGGAGGATTCCCCCAGGCATAGGCCGAATTTACTCGTTCAACCCCGGGGAGGCAAGGATTTTTCCGTTTGCAGGTGCCACTACACCCCGCTTTCCTGTATCCTTGAAACGTGGATTACGTCCGAAAAAATAAAGCCCTCCCGGCAACCCGGGATGGCTTGAGAAATATTCTGGCAGATATTTCAATGAGAGTTCTCCAGAAGGGCGGGCATCCCTAATGATTGGGATAGTGGAACTTTGTGCCTTAGAGCCTTCGTGGCAACTTTGAAAACAGCCTCTCAGAATGTGGCCTTGTGGAGTATAGTTACCTCACAAGGTGAAGGCGATTCAATAACTCACACTCACTCCCACTCGCCATTCCCGGTCGGGGTTATCCGGCAAAAGGATGGGATAGACCCGGTAATAGACTTCCAAACGGGCGTAATCCGGCCCGATGGCAAAACCGGTAGAGGTCCCGCCTTTGGTTTCGTTCAAAACATTGAAATGATATTCGTAGCCGAAATATAGGGACAGGAAGTAGTAAAAATTCACATCGATGCCGGTATGGAAGCTATCCCAACCGTCTTCTCCCCAGGAGGTAAACCAGGCTTTAAAGAAATTGTCATCTTTATCTCCCCGGCGGCGAGTCAATACTTTATTTAAATCGATTGCCAACGTAGCGTTTAAGAAATCTGAGGCGAGGGCTTTATAGCCCAACCCCAGGTTTAGCATTTGCGGAAGGGGATCCGAAGAGCCGCCGCCATATTCAACTTTATCCGGCCCGGTATTCAATAAAGAAACGCCAAACGCCAGGCCGCGAAAATCGGATTTTTTGAACTTGCCAGTGAATGATATGGGTTTGGGATTAGCCATCCCAAAAGTTAATTGTGACAGAATATTCTCGAAAATCATCCCGATATCACCAGTATAGGCAGAACCAGGACCGCTCACTTTTTTCAAATATTTAAGCGTCAAACCAAACCTAAAGTGATCTGACACCCTCCGGGCAAAGGATAGCTGGTAACTTCTCTGCTTAATAAGATCATCGCTTGTAATAAGGTTTTTGATGGTAGAATGATAAATACCAAATCCAAGCACTCCGATTCTGAGATAAATGGCTCCTCCCCCAAAAGGCAGTTCGTTTTCAGCAATTCCAAATACTTCGTAATGAATTTTAGAATACCCGATTAAGAACAGGTTTATTCGGGATAAGCCTGCGGGGTTATAGTAAAATGATTGATAGTCATTCACAATAGCCGTTTGTGCTCCACCCATTGCAGCACTTTCGATCCCCGGCCGTAATACTAAATACTCAAATACCTGAGAGTAAACTGGTTTAAACTCGAACTGTGTAATCAAAGCAAGTAAGCAGAAGAGTTTTATGAATTTCATATATTAATCCTCAGCCCAAAACGCAATAGATAAATGTCCTTATCGCCGCTTTATGATATTTTTGGTAAGTTTCTATCTTTTAGTTTTCCATCGCGTTCTATATAAGCTAATATAACTTTCCAAAACTAATATTTAATCCCGCTCCAAAATAGGATTGTTCTTTATTAATAGAAGCATACAAATTCATTCCAATCCCAACCACAGGAGAGAATGAATATATGAAGTGGATTTCTAATGGAACCGTCAATATTTTTACAGTTTTGTCTTTAATATGATAACTTCCTTTCAAATAGCCCAATCCTGCTCCTAGAAAAATAATTTTCTTAGTATTATAAAATCCTCTTACAAATAAAATACCTCCCTCCCATACTTTATACACATTATGACGATAAAAAAAACCATCGCTATTCTTTTCAATATATGTATATTTAAATGCAAGAAGATTTGAAGATTTATGTTTTTTCAGCCCTATAAAAAATAAAGTATTTGTACTGAAAGCAGAACCAGTAATTCCTGCACCTGGAGTAATTTGAAAAACAAAATTAGCAGACTTTGAGAACGAGCTATTGTTGAACCCTATAAGAAGTAGAAACCAAAAGTAGTAACTTAACGATGTTAACTTATACATAACTTTCAAAAAACCATATAATAATTACCTGCGGTGTCGCGGAGTTTTTTTTGTTGCTATATAAGGGATACAGCGATCCTCCGCAGAGTTTTTTGTCTGAAGTAAAATTGCGCGAAAATTAAATGCCTATTTAACGGCACTTTTTTGTAAAAAAAATTCCCACGACCCCTCAATTACCTAACTCAAACTTATTCAGAAGGTGGCCCTTGAACGTCTTCCCAAGAAATTCCATCTTCCTCATTCCCAAATCCATCTTCGCTTTCGTCATGAGTAAAGGAATATTATTCATGGGATTCGCTTGCACTTTTATTATATGAAGGCATAAGTGGAGCTGGTTGAGCACCACACCATTCTCCAAAAGGACATGCGGGGGCAAACCACTGTCCTCCTATAAACCCTCTAAATGAAAGCCAATCTTTGCTATTCCCTAAAGCCTGGGTATGACTGAACCATATAATATTGTGAATTTTAATATAAGAGGTAGTTTTTACTTCTCCTAAATTTTCTAAATAATCATATACAAAATAAGGATCAGGCATTTGTAGTGGAAACCCATAGTTTACACGATCGATATAATCTTCATCACCGAATACTGGTATGTTCTTATGAATTCTATATACCTTCTCATATCTATTATATGATGCATGGGAGTTTGCTGCAATCCATATATGCAAATGTGTATGGTTTTCATCATATCCCTGTCGAAGACTAATATATGTAGTTGCTGAAGTGGAACTCCACCAACAGTTATTTGCATTAATTGTGTGGCCACCAGCGTGTTGGTAAAAGTTAACATATTTAGGAACAAAATTTTCTCCATTCTTTTCAATTTTGATTGATACATGTTCCCAGTCTCCTTCATGATAAATATCATAGTTTGTTTGATCTTGAATATCATTCATAGTAAAAAAGTACCAGTATTGTAAATAGTAGTAACCACCCTCTTTGTAGCAGTGAAAATACAATGGTCTTTGGCCAACTGGGGCAGATAAATATCTTTGAGAATCACTTATATCCAATATGGAAATTATCGAAATTTCTCCAGCAGCGTAAGTATCCCAATTTCCATAAGTATCAATTACATGAATAGGTGGAGTGGAATTATTATAGGCCGTTTGGCTGTTTCCGGTCAAAATCACTTTCAGTGTTCCGTATGAATTTATAATTAGATCCATATTATGTAATCCTTGTTGTTTTTCTAGTTCTAGTGAGTGAGAATGCAATACCGGTTTAAACTTATTTGCTAATTGCCATTCTATATTATCATTGAGCAAATCTCTGTCAAGATCAAATACCACCACAAAGCTCCCCGCCGCATTGGTAAAATAGCTTTGAGTGTTTTGAGAAGATAAAACGCTATAATCCGGATCTATCATCTCTATCAGCATGTGCTCCACCCGGTAATCTTCCGGATAATACTCGGAAATATCCGCCGAGGCGACCAGGCTGACGTACCCACTGGCATTGGTGGAGCCTTCATTAGTGGCCGAGCGCAGCTCCCACTCGTAATATCCTAAATCGCTTTGGTATTCCCACACGCTGTAATAGCCGGTCAGCCGGATCGCCACCCCGCCCTCGGGAGAACCGGTCTCGTTGGTCACCGTCACCTGGTAGGTAAAGGTTAACTGCGTCGGCCCGGCTGAAAGGAAGTTACTCCATGAAAAAACAAAAATGAAGAAGCCCGTAAAAAAATTGCGTCTGATCATCTCTTCAACCCTCCGGTTCTAACGAATCAGCAACATTTTCTTCTGCGCCTGAAAACCGGCGGCCGTCAGCCGGTAGAGGTAAATCCCGGAACTTACCGCCTGCCCACGCGCATCGGTTCCATCCCACTGCACGGTATAGCTACCGGGAGCTTTATTTTCGCTCACCAGGGTGCGCACTAATCGCCCGGTAACATCGTAAATCTTTAACTCCACAAATCCGAAATCCGCAATCTGCAATCCGAAATTCGTCCTGGGGTTAAAGGGATTGGGATAGTTCTGAAACAACTCAGAGGTTTCGGGAAGGCCGGAAACTAAAGTTTCCCGCTGTGCCGGGCCTGCTCCTGCCGCAGCCAACTGTTTATCCCGGGAAAATTCGGCGATGCCTTCCTGCAATGCCGCCCATAATTCGGAAGCTCCATTGGAGCCAGCGGATTTGGAGAACCCGCTTCCTTCCGGTTCCAGGGTATAGACCAGCAAGATTCCCTGCCCGGCGCTGAGCGCAAAAGGCCCGCTGCCCAGGTAAACGTGGTAATCCGCGGTATCCGGCGGGGTGGTTACATTGCCCTGGCTCATCCGGCCATACACCGCTTCTCTGCTCGCCGGCGCCTGGGAACGCTGCCAGTAATTGCGCAGCAGGGGAGAAAAAGCCCCGCCCAGGTTCATCCCCTGGCCGGAGTGGAAATCGCTGATCGCGTACCCGCCTGTTAGGAGCGCCAACCGGTCGTCATCCGGGGTAGGATGGTTCTCGCTGTTGGGAGCGTCGAAATCGAAATATACCCCGGCATACACGTTGGCCAGATTCCCCTGCTGCCCGCTATAGCGGATGAGATAGGCCAGAATTCCGGCGGAGTGATCCTGCAAGGCGACGTTGAACTGTCTCACCCGCCAGCCGGCGACAGTATCCTGGTACACCGAGACGGTGGTGAACTCCACATTGGGAAGCTGCAAGATGTTGGTGGTATCGCGATAGAGGCGTTTGGCGACAAACCCGGCGGCTTCCCCGCTTTTCGCCAGCTCCGGGCAGGCAATTAGGGTATCCCCGGCAGCGGTGATTCCGCAAAGCCACAAGGAAATGTGGGCATAATAATCGGCAAAATTCGTGTTGGTAGAATCCAGCGCCTGGTGGGGATGGGTTTCCATCACCCCGTAGCCAAAGGGGGAAAGCTCCATTCCTCCCACCCGCAGCGCCCGCCGCTGGCCGGGATCGGCTAAGCAAATATGAACAAACAAGAAAAGTAAAGCGGTGGTTTGAATGGCGTGTTTCATAGAACCCTCCCCTGGCTGGCAGCGACAAACCAGGTTTTTTGGTCTTACGATATTTCCCATTCGTTGCAAATTTAAAATTGCAAGAAAAAAATCAGCAAACCATGACTTTGGTCAGGTTGAAACATGATTTTTGTTATGCTTTTTGAATATTCCTGTTCCTGGGCAGTTCCGGCGACCGGAAACCTTTCCCCGGTTATTCCAGGCTGAGCGCCCCCTGGCGTACAGGTGGAGACCGGCAATGAAAATACCGGGTGCTTTCGAGTTTGAAAACCCGCTTGCCAAAATTTGCCCGGTTCTTTATATTGCAGCCTTTATTTTAAGGGGGAAATAGTTCCCGGCGGCATTGCAAAACCTTAACCGTGCTTTTTTATGGCCCTCTACCTTCCAGCAGTTTCTCTATTCCATCCTGCCAAGCTAATTTTCCAAAAACCTCAACCTCTTCAAACTAAGGGAGTTTTTTATGGCTATTAAAGTCGCAATTAACGGGTTTGGCCGCATCGGGCGGCTGGTATTCAAAGCGATGCGCAACGACCGGGGCATCGACGTGGTGGCGATCAATGACATCACCGACGCCCCCACCCTGGCGCATTTGTTGAAATACGATTCGGTGCACGGAAGATACCCCGCCGCGGTTCACGCCGAGGGCGACTATTTGATCACCGGCGATGAAAAAGTTCGCATCTTCGCGGAGAAAGACCCTTCCAAACTGCCCTGGAAGGAATTGAAAGTGGACATCGTGATCGAATCCACGGGAATTTTCACCAGCCGGGAAAAGATGGGCCTGCACCTGGAAGCCGGGGCCAAAAAAGTGCTCCTCACCGCCCCCGCCAAGGGAGAGTTAGATAACACCGTGGTGATGGGCGTGAACGACCACACCCTGAAGCCCGAACACAAACTGGTCTCCAACGCCTCCTGCACCACCAACTGCTTAGCCCCGGTGGCCAAAGTTTTACACGAATCATTCGGCATCAAACGCGGATGGATGACCACCATCCACGCCTACACCAACGACCAGCGCATTTTGGACCTGCCGCACAAAGACCTGCGCCGCGCCCGCGCCGCCGCCGCCAACATTATTCCCACCACCACCGGCGCCGCCAAGGCGGTCGGCCTGGTCATCCCGGCGTTGAAGGGCAAATTGGACGGCATCGCCCTGCGCGTGCCGGTGACCGACGGCTCTTTGGTGGACCTGGTGGCAGAGCTGGGCAAAACCGCGACCGCGGACGAGGTCAACGCGGCGATGAAAAAGGCCGCGGAAGGCTCCCTGAAGGGATTGTTAGAATATTGCGAAGACCCCATCGTCTCCTCGGACATCGTCGGCAACCCCGCTTCCAGCATTTTCGATTCCCTCTCCACCAAAGTCATGGACGGCAATTTTGTAAAAGTGCTCTCCTGGTATGACAACGAGTGGGGCTATTCCAGCCGCACCGTGGATATGCTGAAGAAGATGGCGGCGATGTAATCAACCAGCCGCGGTCGGCTTTGTCACAAGAGAATGACATGGTAACCATGCAGCAAATCAAAAAATTGGGGCTCCGCATCGGCGAGGAATTTCGACCGGAGCGGGTGATCCTGTTTGGATCGTACGCCCAGGGTCGGCCGACTCCGGATTCCGACGTGGATTTATTGATCATTGCGAAATTCGAGGGTCGGCCGGTGGACAAGTCGGTAGAAATACGCCTGAAAGTTCGACCTCCTTTCCCTGTTGACCTGATTGTGCGCACTCCCGAAAAAGTGCGCGAGCGCCTGGCAATGGGTGACGCCTTCATAAAAGAGATACTTACTGAAGGAATAGTACTCTATGAAGCCAATCACGCTTGAGTGGGTCGCTAAAGCGGAAGGCGACTTTGCAATGCTGGAGCGAGAGTCTCGCGCACGGAAGAACCCCAATTATGATGGCATTTGTTTCCATGCCCAGCAATGTGCAGAGAAGTATATCAAGGCCAGATTGTGTGAAGCAGGCATTGAATTTAAGAAGATCCATGATCTGGTTTCCCTTCTTGATAAAGTTCGTGGGGTTGAACCGATGTGGGAAACCTTTCGCCAGCACCTTGCTTATCTTTCCGGTTTCGCGGTGAGTTTTCGCTATCCCGGTGAATCCGCTGACAAAACCATGGCGCTGGATGCCCGTAAACGCTGCCGGCTCTTTCGCCGTGCAGCCCGTGAAGCTCTTGGGCTAAAACCGTAATAGACAATCTTCGGCTAAGTTTAGCGTGAGTGTGGTCGAAGATTGAAAGAGTATCAACAGATTGACTTTGGCCGGATGCATTTTGCCCTGCATCCGGCCAATCAGTAGCAGGAATTTCCAGGAGATTGCGGAAAAGCGCCATCTTTAATAAAACTTCAAGGAAGATGAAATGCCAACTCTTATCCGTCTCCACGTTGTAAGGGAAAAGGTTTTGATGATATGAAATCGCTGCGTGATTTGGGCGGAGATGAGTTAACCGTTTATGTTTTACTATAGGAGCTTACCATGCCCAAACTAACCATTGACGATTTGCACCTTAAAGGCAAGAACGTGCTCCTGCGGGTGGATTTCAACGTGCCCCTGGATGAGCATCACAACATTACCGACGATTTGCGTATCCGGGAATCGTTGCCCTCCATTCAAAAAATCATTCGCGAGGGCGGGCGGGCCATCCTCTGCTCCCACCTGGGCCGCCCCAAGGGGAAACCGAAGTTCGAGTTCTCCCTGGCCCCGGTCGCCAAGCACCTGACCAATTTGTTGGGCCATCCGGTTATGTATATCACCGATTGCATCGGCCCGCAGGTTGACCAGGTGAAACAAACCTTGAAAAACGGCGAGGTGCTGCTGTTAGAAAACCTGCGCTTCCACAAGGAGGAAGAAGAAAACGACCGCGAATTCGCCCGGCAATTAGCCGCCCGCTGCGACCTCTACGTGAACGACGCCTTCGGCAGCGCCCACCGCGCCCACGCCTCCACCGAAGGGGTCACGCACTTTTTCAAACAAAACGCCGCCGGGTACCTGATGCAAAAAGAGCTGCAATACTTAGGCGAGGCGCTGGAAAACCCCCAACGCCCCTTTGTGGCGATTTTGGGCGGGGCAAAAATATCCGGCAAGATCGACGTGATCGAAAACCTGCTCGGCAAAACCGACGCCCTGCTGATCGGCGGGGGGATGATTTTCACCTTCTTCAAGGCGCATGGCTGGGAAATTGGCAAATCCCTCTTAGAAGCCGACCGCTTAGACATGGCAAAGGAAATTCTGAAACGCGCCCAGGGCGGCAAAACCCGCCTGGAGCTTCCGGTGGACGTGCTGATCGCCGATAAATTCGAAGCCGGGGCAAAAACCCGCACCGTGGGGGTGCACGAAATCCCCGGGGATTGGATCGGGGTGGACATCGGCCCGAAGAGCATCGGCGCATTCAAAGAAATTCTTTCCAGCGCCAAAACCGTGGTCTGGAACGGCCCCATGGGGGTTTTCGAGATCGAAGATTTTGCCAAAGGAACCGAGGCGATTGCCCGCTCCCTGGCGGAGATCACCCAAAAGGGCGCGACCACCATCGTGGGCGGAGGCGATTCCGCCGCGGCGGTCAAGAAATTCAATTTAGAAGACAAAATCACCCACGTCTCCACCGGCGGCGGGGCCTCCCTGGAATTCCTGGAAGGCAAGGTTCTGCCCGGCGTGGCGGCGTTAACGGAAAAATAGTGTTCAAAGGAGTTCGGAATGCGACAGAAATTGATTGCCGGCAATTGGAAGATGTACAAGACGATTCCGGAAGCGCTGCAACTGGTGAAGCAGTTGCGAACGAAAATGGAAAAAAATCCCCCGGCCAAAACCAAAGTGGTAGTCTGCCCCCCCTTCACCGCCCTGGCGGCGGTGAGCGAGACGCTGAAAAGCAGCGCCATCGGCGTGGGGGCGCAGAATATTTTCTGGGAAGATGAGGGCGCTTACACCGGGGAGGTTTCCGCAAAAATGATCAAAAACGCGGGGGCCAAATACGTGATCATCGGCCACTCGGAGCGACGGCGCTATTTCAAAGAAGATTCCCAAGTGATCAACAAAAAAATCAAAACCGCGCTGGCCCACAAACTGCACGTGATCCACTGCGTGGGGGAAACCCTGGAAGAGCGCGAGCAGGAGCTGACCCGCGACATCGTGCTGAACCAGGTAGAATGGGATCTAAAGAACCTCGCCGTCGCGGATTTGAAGAACCTTACTATTGCCTACGAGCCGGTATGGGCTATCGGCACCGGGAGAAACGCCACCCCGGAGCAAGCCCAGGAGGTGCACAGTTTTCTGCGGGAAATTTTAGACGCGCTGTTCCAGCCGGGAGTGGGCAAGAAGATGACCATCCTCTACGGCGGCAGCGTGAAGCCGGAAAACGCCGCCGCGCTGCTCTCCCAGCCGGACGTGGACGGCGCCCTGGTGGGCGGTGCTTGCTTAGAGGCGGGCAGCTTCTGGAAGATCATCCAGGCGAGCGAGAAAGCGGGCTGAGGGGATTGGGGAACGCGGATTGAAGCAGCGCGAGCCGGCTCTTTTCTTGATAAAGGGTGATCTACCACCTGGAAAAGCTTTTTTTAGAACTTGACCGGATAGAATCGGGAAAGGGAATGTAAAGTCAACAGGTAAAAGTAAGGAACTGAAGTATGGCGAATAACACTCCCGGATTCAGATATTTTGTATCTCCTACCCGCCACCAGTGCCGGGCGCACCGGCAGGGGGATTGGGTGGTACATACCTGCCCGGAATGCGATTATCAATTATGGGATAATCTCCGCACCGGGGAGACGAAAATCTTTAACTCCAAAGCGGATATCAATCATTCGGGAAGCTACTTCCCGCCGGCGTATCAACAAGCCCTGGAAAACCGCAACTAATCGCCGGCCACCCAAAGAGTATGGAAGATGGTAAACCATCCCCGTTACTCTACTTGCAACGCGATCTTCCGAGTTTCCTCTACCCCGGCAAAAAGCGCCAGAGTGTAAACCCGGAAAAGATACTTACCGGGCTTTAACCCGTTCAACCGCAGTTCGTTTTCATATTCCGCAACTCCGGGCGAGAGCCTTTTTGCGACCCCGGTTCTGAAAAGCACCTCTCGTTCCTGCTCGTCCGTGGCAATAATCCCCACGTCGTACCCGGAAGTATCCACGTTCATGTTTTTGGCAGAGGGGATTACCGGAAACTGCAGCCGGGCGATCACCGAAAACGGCTGATTGGCTTTTAAAGGGCTGCCGGGCTCTAATAAACGCTGAACTTGGCGAAAGTTGATTTCCCGGAAGGCGCTTCTCTGCGAAGTTTTTGCAGGGATTTTTTGCAACTCTGCATCCGGCCGGGACAGTTCCTGCCGTTTTCCCTCCGGCTGGCGCGATTTTTTCTCAAGCGCCTCGGCCTCCGAAACCTGGTCATCCTTTTTCACCGCCGCTTCCAGTTTCCCGAACAATTCTGCTTTTTCCGCTTCCAGGTTTCGGTTTAACCGTCTAATTTCCTCCAATTCTGCTTCCAGGCGCTCCGACCGCAGTTTTTCCGCTTGCAGCTGCTGCCGTGCTTCCGATAGCTCCTTCTCCAACGTTTCCGTTTTCCCCGGCAGGCTCTCTTGCCCCGCCAGGCGGGCCTTTGTTTCCGCCAACTGCTTTTGGCATTTGGTTAATTTCTTTTCCTCTTCCTTCAACAACTCACAGGTTTCATCCAGGGCTTTTTGCAACCGGGCGCTGGATTTTTCCCCGGCATTTCCAGGGCTTGACGTTTTAGATTTGCTCATATCACCCTCCCCTTCGGGCCGGAATTCCGGCGTTTTGGATAGTGGAGAAATTATCCCGGGGCATTCCCGGGCCGGTTTCAAGAAAACACGGATAGACCGGTTGCCCGGCCTATCCGTGTAGTTAGCGATTCTTTCTGCTTCTACCTTGTTGGTGACGTGCGCACCCCTTACAGGGTCTGGGCCTCGCCAATCACTTCGAAGGTTACCGCTTCGTCGAACCCGGAAATGGGCATCCGCTCGCCGCGCTGCTCATCAATTTTCTCGTAGAATTCCCACTTGGTGATCAGCTTATAGACCTGCTCTTGATCCAACTTCTCCCGTGCGATGACTTCCGCATGGGCGGTGTAGAGCAATTCTTTGCGGGAGGTATCTTTCCAGAACCAGACATTGGGCCCGTTCGTCGCCGGTTCCAGCGATACCACCTTTTCATACAGCAGCACCGGGTTTCCTTCCGCCGGCGCCAGCGGATGGGCAAACATGCGCACCTTGGAATAGAACCGGTCGCAAGCCAGGTATCTGGCGAAGGAGCCGCTCAGGCGGGCGGTATGGTCGATCTTGATTCCGCGTTCGATGTCCACCACCTGGTCCTGGTACGGTTCAATACCGGGGTCTTCATCTTCTATCCCGAGTTGCCCGGCCAGGCCAAATTCGCGAATACAGGGGTGGCCCTGTTCCTGTTTGGGATCGCCCAACTTACCGTAGAGCTTCTCCGTTACCGGCGCCCTGAGATTGATGTTCGCCAGGCAAGAAGCCGCGCGATATTCATTCTCCAGAACCGGAAAATCGAATGCCAGCATATGGCTGAGCGGCATATTGGGGCTGGGGTTTACAAATTGAGTAGGCATGATACTCTCCTTTGTGTGTTAGAGTGTTTAGTGAATTGATTTACCCTCGGGTTGGATCGGGTTCGCAGGAGAGCGCCTTTAAACGCTCCATCCAACTCCATTTTTTGTTTAGTTAATTTTCTCCGGAGAACGTTTGCGAACCTGCCGCAAAGATTGTTTGTTTTTTTTCTAATTTGGGGGATCGTTTCCGATCCCAACTCCTGATTCTCATCCTCACCTTAACTGAGCGGATGATATGCGCTTTTCTCTCAAAAATTTTAATTTTTTTTCTATAAAATCAGGAAGGGCTGCATAAACTCACACTTGCGCAGGATCAAATAACTGGTAAGGATAAACGATGGCGTCGATGACGACTTCGCGACGGGTAATATGGAAAATTTTGTAAGATACAAGTTCTATTTATTGCCTCCAGTATTTGCTAACGTGAACTCCGCCCCATCAGCAGCCGCGCCAGCTCCCGCAAACTCGCCGGTTTCACCCCCCGCTCCCGGTTAGCCGCCCCGATTTCGTAGGCGATCTTCCACTGCTTCATCAAGGTGCGGTAGGCTTTGAAGAGACCGTTGCCGGGGTCGTAAATGTGGGTTGCTTCCGAAGTCACCCCGTTCAGCTCCACAATTTTGAAGTTCTTCCCCTGCTTGAAACCTTCCAGGTTGGGCGTGCGAATATCATAGCGCCCGAAATAAAATCCCGCGAATCCCCGGCTGATGCGATCAATCGCGGCTTCTAATTCCGGGGTGAGAACGCCGTTCCCGTCCAAAAAAAGCGCCCCGCGGCAGTGCGTGCCTACTTCCACTAATTGAATCTCCTCCCCCGCCGGGGGAATTTCGTACAGCCGCTGGCGGTGTTTCCGGAAGTGGAACGGCGCCATGCACATCGCCCGCTGGTCTTTCAGGATCAATTCCTCGAAGCTGCTCGCGCCGTCGCCGGTAAGCGTCAGCAAGCGCTTGTCGGTGATGGAAAAAATCCGCCCCCTCCCCTCTCCCGGGTAGCGATAGTAGAATACCCCGAACTCCCTTCCCGCAACGTACTCCTGCGCGATAGTATCCTGCCACGCCGCCGTTAAGTAACGCTGCGCTTCCGGTTCCGAGCGGATAATCGCCACTCCCTCGCCCCGCTCGCCGCTATCCGGCTTCAGCACCACGGGAAAAGAGAGGTTCTCCTCCGCCATGAATTGGCGAAGCTGCCGCAGCCGCTCCTCCCCGGGCAGGTTTCGGGAAATAACCCGCCAGCGGGCCACCCGGTCGCTGGCGGCGTGCAGCCCCTGCAAAATCTGCGACTTCGATTCCCCCACAAAACCGCCCGCGGGAATGGCCGGGTTAGCGGCGGTAAAAATCGTTAATCCGCGATAGCGAATTCCTAAGTACAACGCGTACAGCACAACCGGGGGATAGAACGCCCAGCGCGGCCAGAACTCCCAGCGAACCCGGCGGCGCAGCGCCGCGAGCAGCAAACGCCGCCCCCGGAAGCTGAACAGCGGCAGCCCCAGTTTGATGACGCCCCAGATCAACAGCGCGGTAAAAAGAAGAACCGGGAGGGCGTAGGTTTTGAAAACATGGTAATATTTCAGGATTTCACCGCCTACCAGGGTTGCCAACCCCACCACCAGGGGCGTCCAGAGGGCGGCGGCCAGCAAAAAATAGAAGGAGAACTTCCCAAAGCCCATTCCCAACACCCCCGCCCCAAAATAGGTGGGCAACCGGCTGCCCGGCAAAAACCGGCTGACCAGCACGATTTTAGGGCCTCGCGCCGCAAACCAGTGTGCGGTGCGGGCAATATCTTCTTCCCCCAGCACCCATTTGAGAGGCGGGTAACGCAGGGCCGGGCGCCCCAGGAACTTTCCGGCCAGGTAGAGCAGCATATCGCCTCCCACGATTCCCGCGAGCGCCGCAACGGCCGCAGGCAGAAAGTCAATCGCCCCCCGCGCCGCCATCAACCCCGCGCCGATGCAGGCCAGGTCCTCGCTGGCCAGGGTGGCCAGGGCGATCAACAGCATGAACACAAACAGGGTAATTCCCTCCGCTTTGGGAATGTTTACTTGCACGAAGGGCGCTTCCGCTTCGGCGATTCGCCGGGGATCGGCCTCCGCCCGGGTTCGCGCCTCCCCGCGCTCCACCCGCGCGATGAAGCGGCCGATTTCCTCCGCCATTTCCCCGCTGCGGTTCATGATCAGCAGGTGGCCGTCAGGGTAGAGCAGCATTTCACTCTGCGGAGCGATGCGATAATGCTCCTTCGCCGCCGCCAGGGGCACCAGGCCGTCTGCTTCCCCGTGCAGAATCAGCATGGGCGCCTGGAACTGTTGCAGAATGCGGCGCAGGGGGCGCTGGTCGGAATCGAAAAAATTGCGCGCGTAGGGAAGGTTCAGGGGAAAATGGTCCAGCGCCCCAAAGTGCGGCGTCGCTTCTTGCAGCAGCCAGATGAGCGCTAATTGCATCCCGTGCAGGGCGTGGTTGAGGTGGTAATCGCCTAACAATTCCGCCTCCTGCACTCCCAGGCCGGAAAGCATCGCCAGGGAGGAAAACCGCTGCGGCTCCAGACCGGCCATTTCCAGGGCCACGGCGCCGCCCATGCTGTAGGCTGCAACGTGAACCTGTTGCAATTCCAACTCCCTCAGGAATTGCACCAGCCAGCGCGCCTGGGCGCGGAAAGAATAATCTCCCAAATCGCGGTTAGAAGCGCCGTAGCCGGGAATGTCCGGGGCGATCACCCGGGCGTGTTTGGCCAGCCCGGAGATGAACCCGTGCAGCATCTCGTTGCCCACCGGGCTGCCGTGCAGCAGCAGTACCACGGGGGGATTCCCCGCCTGCGGCTGCCCCGTTGCCGGCTTCCCGGTGTAAACGTCGTAGTAGGCGATGGCGAAGGGGTTTTTCGCAGCCGGATCGGGCAAATGAACCACTTTTTGCCCGGGAGCGGGCGGAAATTCCGGGGGATTAATGATTTGCCAGGCATGGGACAGC
This sequence comes from Calditrichaceae bacterium, assembly GCA_013360445.1. GTDB lineage: Bacteria > Calditrichota > Calditrichia > RBG-13-44-9 > J075 > JABWBP01. The sequence goes on from JABWBP010000001.1 coordinate 62,877, forward strand.
GCCAGCAACGCCAAATAGAGTGCGGCGAGCAGCTTCCAGCCGCGGAGTTTGAATTTTTTGTGAGCGGAACGTTTCATTTTCATAGATTACGGCAGGAGCACTTGCCTAACGGTCGATCCCGGCGTTGCGCGGAGGCGTAAACCTCAGGTATTTTTTTACCGCAAAGACGCTAAGACGCAAAGAACATCATGTTGATTTTGGTGAATATACTCGTTATGGGTTAGTTTGTAACACTCTGGCATTACAAAAATGCCTTAAAATAAGGGTTTTATCCAGAGTGAGGTGTTACAAAATTATCCTTTGCCGGTATATCAGCAGGATTTTCGGGCGAGAACTCTCTAAACCTCTGCGTCTTAGCGTCTTTGCGGTGATTTTTTGCTTAGGTTTACGCCTATGCCGCGTTGCGGGATGACACTCCACTTGCGCGGAAGAGTAATCGGGGCGAGGAACGAGTGGCTGCACGGCGAGCCGGGAACGTAGCGGAATTCGATAGTGTCCGTAGCGACGCCGATCTCGCTGTAACTGACCGTGTGGGCGTCCTGCCGGTGCATGCACACGGAGTAGGGGCCGGGCTCCGGCTCGTGGCTGCGATGGTAGGAGCGTAACATCCCCGCGGTGAGGGGCCGGGCGCCGGAGAAGCGTTCCCGGAACCGCTTGATGCGCCCTTCGATCACCTCCCGGGAATCGAACGAAGAGGAGGAGAGCGGGCACGCCGCCGCCCGCTCGATCTTCAGCCCCCCTTCGCCGGCATTCCAGGTGCAGGCCAGGGGAGGCGCGGCCGGCGCAAAGATCAGCAAAATGAAGGGGCGATAGTCTTCCAGGCGCTCCTGTTGCAGCCGCCGCAGGGCTTCCGCCGCTTCCCGGCAATCGAGGAGCGATTTCAGCAGCACTCCGCGGCTGATGTAGTCTTTCCCGGGAGCGGTTTTCGCACCCCCGGCGTGGTAATAATTCAAAATCGCCGGAGCGACGCCGAATTCGTTCACCCCGATCCAGCTTCCCCCGGCGTCGGCGTCCGCGGGGGCGATGTATTTCACCCCGTTCAACTCCCCGGCGGCCGGGGGGCGGGCAATTCCCCGGGTTTTCAGCTCATCGCGATTGAAGAAAAGCCGGTATCCGGTTGATTGTAAAAGCCAGGTTACGGTGCACATTCTTCGGCCAATGATTTCTGGTATTTCAGCGTGGAGGGCGCGACTCCAAACTCTTTCGGCGTCTCGAAACCCTGGATGCGCAGGATCAAGGCGATGAGGGCGTAGTGATGCACGGTGTGGCTGAGCAGGAATTGCAATTCCCGCTTGAGGGTGGACTGGCTCCCGGGAGCGCCGTTTCCTGCCTCCTCCCCTTCGTTGCTGATCACCTGCACCGCGCGCTGAAGAATTTGGGGCTGATCCAGCAACTTTTCCAGGTCGGCGATAATTTCCCGGGTCTTCCCCATGGCGTAACGGCAGTCATCTTCCAGCCGGGCGTCGCGCTCCCGGGCGTCATAGTCGATCTCCCCCTGCAATCCCCCAATAAAACTAAGGTAGTGATCTAAAATATGGCGAAAATGTTTGCCGGGGCCGCTGCCGAAGCGCGCCGGATCGTTGCGGCGGTATAACTCATCACCCATGCGCTCCATCAACTCGATGCCCTGTTGAAGGTGATAGATATTTTCCCGCACTAAAATTCGTTCGTAGGCCATAATTCCTCCATGCTTACCACGGGTATAAATTGTTGATGAACTTTTTTCCATAATTCATTGGCTAAACGTTTTCGATCCCGCTCCTGAACGGTTTGATCCCCAAACACGATGCTCGCTTCCACCCGGGGAATCCTGAAGAGGTTGAAAGCGTGGCCGCCGAAGGTCATATCTCCCCACCAGCACACCGCTAAATGCGCCGGGGGCGCTCCCGCAGGAGTGCGATAGCTGATACTTGCGTAAGATACCGGAAGATTGTTTCCCGCGGGATATTCTAACAAAGAAGGTTTGAAGGGATTCACCGTGGCGCCGGCGGTGCTGGTTCCCTCGGCGAAAAGGATAACGCCCTGGCGTGCGTTGATATGCCCGGCGATCAACCGGTTGATCCGGCCCAGGTCGCGGTGATTGCGGCGGTCGATAAACAGGGTATCGGCGGTGTGCGCCAGGAATCCTAACACCGGCCAGGAGCGCACCTCTTTTTTGGCGATGAAGGCGCCCTTCAACTGCGTAAAATAGACCACGATATCCAGGTAACTCAAATGATTGGATACTATGAAAAACGGCGGGCGGGGCGGGGTTCCCTGCACGGTGACGCGAACGCCTAAGATACGCGCGGCGGATTTGGCCCAGCTTCGCACCATGACCATGCGCCAGCACGCTCTCCGCTCGCGGGAAAACGCCAGCACGGCCGTTCCGCCCAGCAAAACCAGGTAGTGGAGCAACGTCGAGATACTGATCGCTGCCACGCGAAAAATCGCTCTTGCGGTGCTCATAAAATCGGGCATTATTGGAAAAACATTTTCCGGGTTCGCCGGTCCAGATCGGCAAGGTCCAGGATAACCAGATAATCAATCGTTTTGAAGCTCCGGTCGATCACCGGGGGAGCGCAAATTTTCGCGCCGTAATCCAGGTAGAGGCGGAAGAGTATGGGAATGCGCACTTCCACCGCTTTTGCGGGGATAAAATGCGCCGGGTAACACTCCAGGCCGGGTTGGGGCAAAGCCCATACATCTTTCCGAACGTATCCGTTTTGTTCCAGGTAATCCATCACCGCCTTGCCCTCGTCGGGGTCCTGGCTGGTAAGGGAGCAGCAGCCGAATAAATAGCGTTTTTGGGCGTGCACCATGTATTGGGCAATGCCTTTCCACAGCAGAAAAAGCACCCTCCCGTTGCGGTGCGGTTTGGCGATGCAGGCCCTTCCGACTTCCACGGTGTTGTCTAATACCGGGGAAGTAAGCCCGGAAAGGTCGAATTCTCCCCCGGAATAGAACCCGTTGGCGGCTTCGGCCATTTGCCGGGTCTGCATCCGGTAAGTTGCGATCACTTCCCCGCTCTCTTTTTCGGCCACGATCAGGTGATGGCACTGGGCGTCGAATTCATCCTGGTCGCGGAGGGTGGCAAACGAACTGTCCAGCCCCTCCCCCAGTTCCAGGTTGAATACCTCGAAGCGCAGTTTCAGCGCCGCGTCGATCTCTCCCGGGGTGCGGGCAAAACGCACCCGGTAGCGCCGGTCGGCGATCTCTCCCGGGGGAAAACCCGGTACCACCGGGAAGCGGATTTTGCGCGATAAGTTTATGGCCAAGTTTTGCATACTATCGCCCGGTTTTTCTTCACACGCCCAATTATTATCAGGAGTGCAATTTGACATGCGCCCATTACACATCCCCCTCCTTTTAATCAAAAGTATGCCAACGCATGAAGGGATGGTAAGTTGCACTCGGCAAAGAGTCGGAATTATAAATCGCGGAGAATATAGCGGTAAATAGCGGAAAATTCAATACGCAAATACGCGGGGAACAGAATTTAAGGGCATGAAAGCAAGCTGTGCTCTTCCGTCGAAATCGGCGGTATTCCGGGGGGAATATTTACGATTTTGCAGCCTCTTTCAACTGTTTGGCAAGTTTTTCCAGGCGGCCTTTGATGTCCTCAAAACTATCGAATTGCCCTTCCAATTCCACCTCCTTGTTGCGCAGTTTACTTTGCGCCAGGGCGGCCTCCGCCAGCGCCAGGGCTTCTTGCGGCTGGTTTTCGCCTTGCAGCGCCAGGGCCATCCAATATTTGCACTCTACCTGGTAGCCGATAGAGGGATAGAGGTAATTTTCTAACCGGCTTAGAATTTCGGCAAAAGTTTCCCGCACTTCCGGCCAACGCTGGAACTCCACCAGCAAGCGCCCGTGCAGATAGAGGCTGGAAATCAACTGAGTCTGGTAACCGGCCATGAATCTTTCCAGCACTTCGACAGCAAGCTGGTATTTTTTGTAATCGTATAAAGAAGTAACCAGCGCCAGGGTAGCCTCTTCCGGGGCGTAGCGCCCATGCCGGATGGTGAATTCTATTTGCTCCAGGCCGAAATCGCGCTTATCCGGCATCCAAAAAGCAATAACGCGGATAAAAGAAGAGCGGGCAGTGCGCCAGTAGTGATAAGCGCCCAACCCTAAATAGACGTCGTAAAGGGTGGAATCCTTCTCCAGCGCCTTGTTGAAATTCCCGATGCCTTTTTTCCCGTCAACATAAGCGCCGATGAAGTTCCAACTGCGCACCTTGAAAAAAGCCCGGTAGCCATAGGCCGCACCGATGTAAAAATTCAGCCAGGGGTCCTCCTGGCGCTGTTTGAGCAGTTCGTTGCCAATATTAATCGCTTTTTGAACGTCAGCTTCTAACTGCGCCTGAAATTTGTTGAAGCGGTAGCTGCTCATCCAGCTCTGGTAGGTCGCGGCGCGGTAAAAATAGGGTGCAGGGTGATGGGGAAAAACCTCCTGCAAGCTGTCGAACAGTAGAATCGCTTCCGGAAAGCGGTCCTGGTAAACCAGTTTGATTCCCCGGTCCAGGGGGCCGTGGAACAGGGTATCGACAGGAGCGCGGGCGGTGGGGGGAACCTCGGGCAATTTATCTTTGGCAAGGGACACTGCCCCGGAGACGTGGAAGTAAATCAGGCCAAAAAAGACATATCGGAAAAATACCGTAAAAGCAGATCGGTTTTTCATAGCGCTCCTATAAATTCGCTGGCAACAATATTTTGCATTATCTGTCAGTCTGCCGATCGCTGGCGGCTGATTGCTGAAAGTTAACGTAACGCCGCTATTGGCCGGTCAACAACCGCATGGCTAAAAAAGGGGGCAGATGATTTTCCAGAATTTCCCGGTGGGTTTTTTCTACCGGGTATTCCAGGCGAATGTATTCCAGCGCATGGGCATCGCGATCAAAAATCACAAAGCAGGCCCGGGTATTTCCGTCGCGCGGCTGCCCCACGCTGCCGACGTTGACAATATAGCGATCTTCTTCCAGGTTTAACTGCACCCGCCCCGTCCCGATGGCGCCGCTCCGGTAAGAAAAAATCATGGGAATATGGGAATGCCCGACGAATACCAGACGGTGAGCAATCCGCTGCAAATTCTGCCGCGCCTCTTCTGCGGTAAAAATGTAATGCCACTCTTCCGGCTGAAGCGGGGTGCTGTGCACAAAAAGAGCGTCTCCCGCGGCAAAGCTGTAGGGCAAATTCTCCAGGTAAGCCTTGTGATATTGAAAAAGATGCCGGCGGGTCCACAGCAGCGCGTCCTGGGCGTATTGGTTAAAATAGTGAACGTCTGTTAATCCCAGGACGCCATGCTCGTGATTTCCCATTAAGCAGGTTTGGCAATGAGTTTGAACCAGCCCGACGCATTCATTAGGCCGGGGACCGTAACCGATAATGTCTCCCAGGCAAATAATTTCCGATATATTTTCCGCTTGCAGGTAGGTTAGAACAGTTTGAAAGGCTTCCAGGTTGGCGTGAATATCCGAAATGATGGCGACTTTCACGGCGGACTGCCTTTGGAATGCGTTTTTTGCTTGTGGTTCAGGGCAATTGCAAGATGATTATTCTTCGACAGCCTGTTCGCAGATTTCAGTTCCTTGTAGATAGAATCCAAAATGCCGTTCACAAATCTGCGACTCTTTAAGTTACTAAAATCTTTACTGATTTCCAACGCTTCATTAATGGTAACTTCTACCGGAATATCCGGGAAGTAAACGATTTCGCACAAGGCCATCCGGATCAACACCCGGTCCAACACGGCCACGCGCTTATAATCCCAGTTCCGCAAATGCTGCCGGATCAGGTCGTTCAACTCATCTTCCTTATCCACGGTTTTGTTCAAGAGGTCGAAGGTGAAGGGAGTAATCTGTTCGTTCAAGCTTTCGGCAACCCGTTCGGCGACCGAGTGTATATCTTCTCTTAAGAATTCATTGGCGAAGAGAATTTGTAACGCCATTCTACGGGCCAATCGACGCGAAAGCATATTCAGATCCTACTCGATTTCCAGTGTTTCAATTAATAGCCAACAATAAACAACTTTTGCAAAGAAGTAAGTGCGTTTTGTCAATATCGAACCAATGAAAATCAAAATTAACTCTTGCCCCGGGGCTTCGCCTTGATACTCGAAACAGTTCATCGTCCCCGCGGTTTCAGCGGAAAAAGGAAGGTCGGGACGGCGCGCCGTCCCGACAACCAGGATCTATTATTGAAAAAGATACCCCCGCGGGAGGACTACATCATTTCGACAATCAGCGCCACCGCCTCTCCGCCGCCGATGCAAAGGGATGCCAGACCGAGTTTTCCCCCGGTCCTCTTCAGATTATAAATGAGGGTGGTCAAAATTCTCGCGCCGCTGGCGCCAATAGGATGCCCCAGGGCCACCGCGCCCCCGGCAATATTCACTTTTTCCGGGTTCAGGCTCAAAGTGCGATTGGTTACCAGCGCCACAGCGGCAAAGGCTTCGTTGACTTCATAGAGATCGATGCTCTCGACGCCCAGATCCGCCTTCTTCAACGCCTTGCGGATGGAATCGATCGGGGCGGTGGTGAACCATTCCGGCGCTTTGGAGGCGGTTGCATACGCCAGCACCTTCGCCAGGGGCTTGATTCCCTTTTTCTGCGCGGTCTCCGCCGCCATCACCACCAGCGCGGAAGCCCCGTCATTGATCGACGAAGCGTTGGCGGCGGTGACGGTGCCATCTTTCTGGAATACCGGGCGCAACGATGAAATCTTTTCGAAATTGACCCGGCCAGGCTCTTCATCCTGATCGATGACGGTATCCCCTTTCTTATCCTTGAGTACCACCGGAACGATCTCATCTTTGAAATAACCGGCTTTTTGAGCCTGCAGGGCGCGCTCATAACTCAGCTTCGCGTAGGCGTCCTGGTCTTCCCGGGAAATATTGCACTCTTTCGCGCACAGTTCCGCGGCGTTTCCCATGTGGAAATTGTTATACACGTCCCACAGGCCGTCGCGGATCATGCTGTCAACGATCTCGCCGTGCCCTAAGCGGTAACCGAACCGCGCTTTCTCCAGCAGATAGGGGGCGTTGCTCATGCTCTCCATTCCCCCGGCAACGATAATGTCCCCATCTTCCAGGGCAATGGCCTGGCTGGCCAGCATCACCGCTTTCAGCCCGGAGCCGCACATTTTATTGATGGTCAAGCAGCTAACCGAATTCGGCAACCCCGCAAAAATCGCCGCCTGGCGGGCCGGCGCCTGCCCCAAACCGGCGGCCAGCACGTTGCCCATGATTACTTTGTCCACCTCCGCGGGAGCGATTTTCGCCCGTTCCAGACTATTTTTGATCACGATGCTGCCCAGTTCCGGGGCCCGCAGCGATGCCAATTCTCCTCCGTAACTGCCGATGGGGGTGCGCACCGCCGCGGCGATTACGACTTCACGAATCCGAGACATGTTCTGCTCCTTCGTTCTTAGGGTTGCCGTTGGTTTGCTTTTTATCTTCTTCGTAGGCCTGGATAATATCTCTCACCAGCCGGTGCCGCACCACGTCGGTGCGATCCAGGTAATGAAACTCGATGCCATCTACCCCGTGCAAAACCCGCTGAATTTCCAATAACCCGGATTTACTTTTTTCCGGCAGGTCGATCTGGGTAATATCGCCGTTTACAATCGCTTTGGAGTTGATTCCTAAACGGGTCAGGAACATTTTCATTTGCATGGAGGTGGCGTTCTGCGCTTCGTCTAAAATCACAAAAGCGTTGTTGAGGGTTCGCCCGCGCATGTAGGCCAGGGGGATGACTTCGATAATATCCTGTTCGGTGTATTTTTTGAGCAAATCCCGGGGCAGCATTTCCTCCAGGGCGTCGTACAGCGGCCGCAGGTAGGGGTCGATTTTTTCTTTATAATCGCCGGGCAAATATCCTAAGCTTTCCCCCGCTTCCACCGCCGGACGGGCCAGAACGATTTTCTTGACCTGCTTCTCCTTCAACGCCGCCACGGCGAATGCCACCGCCAAATAGGTTTTGCCGGTTCCGGCCGGCCCGATCACCACCACCAGGTCGCTGCGCTTGATCGCTTCCGCCACCTCCTGCTGCCCTTTGGTGCGCGCCTTGATGTAGCCGCGCTGGGTAAACAGGATCACTTCATCTAATTCCTGGTGGGAATGCACCTTTTCCGTTCCCGCCGGCGAGAGCCGGTTAGCGGAGGAATCCGCTTTGACAATGTGGATAATCGTTTCCACGTCTTCGAGGGCCAAGGCGTTATTTCTATTGGCGACAAAGACCATTTCACTGAAGATATTTTCGACCAGCTCGACTTCGCCGGGTTTTCCGCGGATTTTCAACTGGTTGCCCCGGGCAATCAATTGCACCGGAAAGTGCTTTTCGATCAACCGGAGATGCTGGTCTCCCACCCCGTACAATAACATTGGATCAACCCGGTCGATCATAAACAGGCGTTCATAAACGTCATCCAATCGGTACTTCTCCTTAATCTTAACCCCTGGCTTGAATGGCTAAACTAAAAAGGCTCCCGGCAAAAGCCAAGAGCCTTTTTAGATAAATGTAGAGTGTTTTATAAACTAATTGGGCAATCTTAACACCATGTGGGGATAAATCCGGCTGGCGTCTTCGCCGATCACGTCTTTGTTGGCTTCGTAGAGTTTATGCCAGGTAAATGAGCTTCCCATTTTCTTGGAGATGGCTCCCAGGCTTTCGCCCTTGAGCACCCAATATTCGCCGGGGCCGGCCATCCGGGGAATGCTGAATACCTGCTGCGGATAAATCAGGTCGGGATTCTTGATCTGGTCGCGGTTGTAGGTGTAGATGCGAATCCAGGTATAAGGATCGCCATAAATATCCGGCTTTTTGGCGATTTTCCACAGGTAGTCGCCGCGCATCACTTCATACTTGCCTGCGGCGGCCGGCTGGGCTTTTTCCCTTGCCTGTTTGATCAGGTTTTCCACGTTTTGAAGGATTCGATAGGGTTCCGGCCCCAGGCTGCGTTTATCCTTGCGGAGTTCCGCCAGCCGCGCCTCATAACCGTCTAATTCCGCCCGGCGGCTGTACATGTCTTCCGGGGAGAGGGCCAGGAAGGCGGAGACGTCATTTTCCAGGGCCTTGCACTGGTTGGTGAAATCGTCATAGCCGGTTTTATCGGTGCCTATCATGGAATAGATTTCGCCCCAGTTGTCTTCGATTTCTTTATCCGCTGCCGCCATTTGCTCTTGCAATTGCGCGCAACGGGCTTCCTGCTCGGCCAGGGCTGCCTGGGCGTCGGCCAACCGTTTTTGCCACTTGGCTAATTCCGCCTGGTATTCATCCATTTTCATATTTTTGTAATCGTAGCTATACTGCTGCGCAAATGCCGAGACTGCGAATGCCAGCAGGATAACGCTCGCGACGATAAGTATGTTACGTTTATTCATGATTGTCTCCTGATAATCGTTTGCGTTGACCGTTGATTGACCTTACATACCCTGCCAGGTTTGCAGCCTTTGCTGCACCGCGGCTTTCTCATCTTTAGCCTTCTGAACTTCTTTCTGTTTCTGGGCCAGATCGCTTTCCAGCTTGTTGCACTGCTGCCTTTGATCTTCAACCTTTTGTTCGGCGGACAGAGCTGCGGAACGGGTTTCTTCCATGGCCCGAATTTGTTCCTCATTGGGATGTTTCGTACAACTAAACGACAGCATCAATGCGGCGCCGACGGCAAGCACGAATATCGCCTTTTTCAGTCTTTTGATGGTGCTCATAAATTGCCTCCTGTTAATGGTCATTTTTTATGCTAAAGAAAATACTAAAAATTCAATTTTTTGTCAAGGCTTTAATTTATAAAAGCTTAAATAGATAATCGTGATGGAGACGGCATCATTCCCGATTTTTCTTCCCTGCGGGGCAACGCCGGGTAACGGTTAGAGCTTATCCGAAAACCTCTAAAATGAGATTTTCATGATGCGATTCATATCAGGGCGTGTTTGAAAATTCGATTTAGTGCTTCCAATACGCTCAGTCTATCAACCGGATTCCCAATTCGCGCAGCTGGTCCGCGGATACGTCCGAAGGGGTTTGCTCCATCAATCCCAGCGCCCGGGCGGTTTTCGGGAAGGCGATGACGTCGCGGAGGGATTGAACCTGACCCAGCAGCATCACCAAACGGTCGAACCCGAAAGCGATGCCGCCGTGCGGGGGAGCGCCGTACTCGAAGGCTTCCATCAGGAACCCGAACTTCATCTCCGCTTCCTCTCTGGTCAATTGCAGGGCGGAAAAAACCCGTTCCTGCAAGTCGCGATTATGAATACGAATACTTCCCCCGGCCAACTCGTTGCCGTTATAAACCAGGTCGTAGGCGCGGGCGCGCGCTTTTTCCGGCTCGCTTTCCAGCAAGTGCAGGTCCTCTAATTTAGGGGAGGTGAAGGGATGGTGCATGGCCACATATTTCTTCTCTTCCTCAGAGTAATCCAGCAGGGGAAAATCGAGCGTCCAGTGCAGATGGTGAGCCTGGGGGTCGATAAGTCGCAAATCTGCGGCCAGTTTGTTGCGCAGAAAACCGAGAATCGTCTGGGCGAACGCTTTCTTTTTATCGGCGATGATCAGGATCAATGCCTGCGAAGAAAGCGCCAGGCGGCGGTTGAGGTGCTCTTTTTCACCCTCGCCCAGGAATTTGGCGATCCCTCCTTCAAAATTCCCCCCGCTAAATTTCAGGTGCGCCAGCCCGCTGGCTTCCATGGAAGTCACCCATTGGGTCAATTCATCGAGCTGCTTGCGGCTATAGTCGAATGCTTCCGGAACCGCCAGCGCCCCGATATACCCGTTTTGTTCCACCACGCCCCGGAAAACTTTGAACTCTGTGTTGCGAAAGGCCTCGGTAAGATCGTTCAGCTCCAGGCCGAAACGGGTATCCGCTTTATCGCTCCCGAAGCGGTCCATGGATTCCCGGTAGGTTATCCGGCGAAAGGGGATTTGCAATTCGATATCGAGCGCCCGTTTGAAAAGATATTTGACATACTGCTCCACCACGCTTAACACCTCTTCCTCACCCACGAAGGACATTTCCACGTCCACCTGGGTGAATTCCGGCTGGCGGTCTTTGCGCAAGTCTTCGTCGCGGAAGCAGCGCACGATCTGGTAATAGCGGTCGAATCCCGCCACCATCAAAATCTGCTTATAGGTTTGGGGAGACTGCGGCAGCGCATAAAATTTGCCCGGTTTGAGCCGGGAGGGAACCAGGAAGTCGCGCGCCCCTTCGGGGGTGCTCTTGGTGAGCATGGGGGTTTCGATTTCTAAAAACCCTTCCCGGTTAAAAAATTCCCGGGTGATCTGGGCAAGATTGTGGCGCAGAATGAGCGATTGTTGCAACTCCGTTCTTCGCAAATCCAGGTAACGGTATTTCAGCCGCAAATCTTCGGAAACCTCGATGTGCTCTTTGATCTCAAACGGCGGGGTTTTACTGGCATTGAGCAATTCGACGTCTTCGGCGGCAATCTCGATCTCCCCGGTGGCAAGTTCCCGGTTGATGTCTTTTTCCGGCCGGCGTTGAACCGTTCCGGAAATAGCCGCCACGTATTCCGAACGCAGTTTGCTGGCAATCTGGTAGATGTCCGCTTTTTCGGGAGAAAAAACTGCCTGAACCTTGCCATAGCGATCCCGCAGGTCGATAAACAGTAATCCGCCAAGGTCGCGCCAGCTATTCACCCAACCACATACCGTGACCTTCTGGCCAACCATCTTCGAGGTGATCTCTCCGCACTTATAGGTTCGCTTCAAACGCATGTTAACTCCTGAGGTTTACTTTGAAAGAGCGGCAAATTTACGGCGGGGAGCGAAACGGATCAAGCCCTATTTACCGGCCGCCGCCTGCCGCGCAGAGCGCAGAGAGCAAAGCGCATGGCGCATAGAGAAGAGCTTCTTCGCGCCCCGCCTTCCGCTCCCTCACTTTTCATTTTGCACTTTGCACTTTGCGCCATGCGCCATGCACTTTGCAAAAAAAAAGCCCGCGTTACGAATCGCAGGCTCTCTCAATATACAAAAGTATCGAATTTTCGGTTTAGAAGATGAAGGGAACCCGGATCCGAACGATCCCGGTATCCACCGCCCCGAAACGCCAGCGCTTCACGGCCCGGAGGATACAGGTATCCAACTGGTCGTCTCCCAGGGTGGAGTTGATGACGTTGGCCCGCGGCACCGTTCCGTCGGGAGCGATTTCGATTTCCAGATCGATACGGCCCTTCAAATTCGGGTTGATCTTGGCCCGTTTTTGGTAGCAATATTCAATCGAAGATGCTTGCTGGTTAATGGACGCGGTAATGCTCTCAGGATCGCGGGAACCAGCCCCGGCAGTCAATTTCACATTTTCGGAAGTCAGTTTGACCTCGCCTCGCCGCTCGAAAGAGCCGCCCCCGGAAATGGAGCCGCTGCCGCTGCCGCTAATCAAATCATCTATGCCGGTGCCCGATCCGTCCTGCCGGTAACCGGAACCTTTTGCCGCCCGGGTTCTGTCCCCGCTGCCGCTGGCGACGCCAATTCCCACGGTGCCTTCCACCACGTCGCCAATATCGCCGACGCCCCCGCCGCCCTCGGCGAGGTCGCGCAGCACGTCGCTATAGGCCACGTTTCCGGCCCCGGTGCCGCCGGCAGCCGTGGCGATCGCCAGAATACCCTGGCCGCCTACTTCTTGCTGCAATTGCCGGGAACGGGCTTCCAAACCGGCCTGGCCGCGCTGGCGCCGCTGCGCCCGCTGCGCCTGGGACTCTTCAACCCGTTCTTTCCCTTTCTCGCTCACCTCGGTAGAAGGCTCTTCCTCGGCAAAGCCTCCGCTTCCGGCGCCGGTTTCCCCGGCGGCCGGCTCCGGCACGATCAACTCAACGTTATAAATTTTCTTGATCGCCCGCTCTTTAATCCGGTTGATCTGGTCCTCGCTTAAACTCCAGTCCTGGTGGGCCATATAAAAAGTAAACCCGTACAAAAGCAAAAATGTACTCAACAGGACCGAATAATATCGCCGGTCGAGGGTTTCCCACAAACTTCGCTCGAATTCTTTCGGAAAACCGGCAAGGCGAAATCCCGGCGCAGCCGGAGAACCTGACATTTTTGCACTCATAATGCTTCCTTAACGCCTACTTCTGGTGATGGTTGATACGACCGTTAGCCTCTCCGCATATTTTATCCCCCGCCCTGTTCTAAAGGTAACGATAAAAATTCCACGGTTCCAGATTCTTCTACCTGCGGCTACCTTTCCCGAATGGTTAAAAGCCTCAGTTTATCATATTCGGAGGAGCCGCAGGTATAAATTACCTTGAACAGTAATTGAAAAGGGACATTCTCGTCCGCAACCACAATGACCTCCCGGGTAAACGGGATGGCATATTGGATTTCGTTTTGTTTCGCCTCCCGGGCCCGCCGGCTTAGCTCGGTATATAATGCGCCGATCATGGTGGAGCGCGGATCGATGTCATCGACCATCATCACCCGCTGGTCGGAAACCAGGATATTGTCCCGGGTTACCGATACGGTCAATTCTTTATGAGGCGCCTGGGTGCTCAGGGAGTAGGGTAATCTCAAATCGCTGGCAGGAGAAATAATTTCCCCGGTCGTGGAATACGTTTTCAGAAGGAATAACAGAATAATGGTCATCGCGTCCATCATGGAAGTCAAATTCAGCTCTTCCTGCGCAAATAATAGATGCTTTTTTCTTTTTGAGGGTATAAACGCCATTGAGACCTGTCCTTATTGCGTTGACTTTTCCAGGTTCGCTGTCGCCCGGTGAGATCAAATTGCCACCTGGCAATCACCAATCATTTTCTCACTCTAACAAGGCGGCTGCTAAATCACCGTTCCGATGTTGATTTGCGGAAACAATTCCTTTTCGTTGCCTTGGGCGTCGGTGTAAATGGTGATGTAATCCATTAACCGGATGATATGTTTATATTCAATATCGGCTTCCGCCGAAATGATAATGCTGTTTTCATCCACGAACCCCTGGTCTTTGATCTTTTCTTTGATCTCGATCAGTTGTTGCCGCAGGCGCTCGAAATCATAATTTCCGCCTTCCATGGCCGGGATGGCGGGTTCCGCCTGGGTATTCGCCTCCCCGGTTAGATACCCTGCCCGGTTCCCGATATAGAACCCCCGTTTGGAGATGATCACGGTTAGCTGGAAACGCTTTTCCTGCTCCGTTAAGGGATTATTCTGGTTTCCCCGGTCCGAGGTCCCGGCCGGGGGCAGGTTCAATTCCCGGATGGATAATTTGACGAACTCCGCGCTATAAAGCAGAATAGGAATCAAACACACCATCAAATTCATGACCGGGCGAATATCCAGGGGAATTTCCCGGATTTTGGTATGAGATCGCTGTGATGGTTTAAATGCCATAAATCTTACCCGCCCCTAGGTTAACGATTGCCGGTAATCAAGTTGATCAGTTTTACCAGGTGCTCATCCATATCGTCGATAATCTGGGTCGTTTTGTTTTGAATCAGATTATAGAGCATAATCGTGGGGATTGCAACCGCTAACCCGAAAATAGTGGTATTCATGGCCGCGGAAATACCGGCAGCCAGCAAGCGGGTTTTCTGGTCGTCGGGAATGTTGGGGTTCCCCACGGCAGAGAATGCGATGATGAGACCATAGATCGTTCCCATCAAACCGGTAAGGGTGGCAACGTTTGCTAACATCGACAGATAATTGGTGCGACGTTGCAGGGTGGGAATCACTTCCAACATCCCCTCATCCACGGCGTTCTGGATGGAGCGAAAATCCAGGCTTTCGCTTTCGGCCACCTTTTTAAGCCCGGCCAGCACCACGTACGGCAAAGCCCGTTGTTTGCCGGCTTCGCAAAGCTCGATGGCCCGTTTCATGTTTCCGCTGGTCACATACTTGCGAATCTCCATCATGAATTTGTCGGAGTTGACGTTAGAGCGGACCATAACGTAATACATCCGTTCCGCGGCGATGGCGATGGCCAGCACCATAAACAGGAGAATTACCCACATAAAGGCAAACCCTTCGGAACTGGGATTGAACGAGGCAAAGAATTGATGCCAAAACTCCATAAGAACCTTCTCCTTAGCATTTAGCTGAATTATAAGTACATTTGAATCCGTTTTCGGTCAAAATCTACTTTTATTTAGTAAAAGATCAATATTTTTGATCGGTTTGATCTTTCCGCTGGTAAGGGGGGTAAATTTCAACTCCTCGGTTTTCCCGGAAAGCTCGGTCGCAAAGCTTTTGTCAACGGTTACTTCTTCGAAGTCGGATTTTTTGCGCCTGTCCAGGATTTGCACCTGGGGCAATTCCACCCGCGCATCGATGACCTGCGCTTCCAGCTCGATCACCTGCCCCGCCTGGGGAGGCTGCGGGGTTTGCTGGCGCGGCTGGCCTTGCTGAGGCTGTTGGCCCTGGGGCTGCTGGGCGCACAGGAACGAAGCCCCTCCGAATAACAAGGTTAACAGCGCAACGAACAGATTTAATCTCATGGCAGTAAATCCTCTTTAATCGACAATCCGGTTTTTGTTCAGCACCCCGTTCTTCTGCAGTTTCGCCGGATCGATATTCTCTTCTCCCATCCGGCTGCGAATATTTTTGATGGTATCGGACATCTCGCCGGGCAATAATTCCAGGTGCAGGTGGAGCCGTAAGCCGTAATGGGGTTTGCCATCGGTATCGGTGACCGACACGGCCAGCAAATTATTCCCCTGGGCGACAAAATTCTCGAAGGTGCTGAAAGGAATCAATTCGGTTTTCTCGAATTCCGTCTGATCAATCCCGCTAATGTAAATATCGTTTAGATAGAGGTGATAAGAATGATCCCCGGAAACAGCGATCCATCCATTGATCGGTTTGGAATTCAGGGAAAATTCTTTCCGGAAATACGCCGTCACGGTATCCGGCTCGCCGCCGGCGCTAAGCAGCGGGGCCTGGCCTTCCCCGGCGCTATCCGCGGGAACCCCCGGCCACAGCGTATCCCCTCCTGCGGAGACGCCGGGAACCGCCCAAATGGCGGCGGGCGCCACTTGCAGGGAATCGAACACCGGGAAGCGCAGATTATAAGGGATATCGACCTCCAGGGCATTTCCCCAGTTGGCGGCGCTGGAACTCCGGGCGTTCCAGTTCGCTTCCTGTTGAAGGGTAGCCTGCCAGGCGGCGTCGCTGCCCAGGGCAAACTCCTCTTTCGGCAAATCCGCCAGGTACTTCGCCGGGTCTATCTCCACCAGCCGGGCTAAAATCAACTGGGTCCAGATGTTTTCTACTTCCATTTCTTTGCTGATATCGTATGAAAGCCCTAAAATCTCCTGGGTATATCCGGTCAATTCGAAGCCCTGGTCATCAAAAAAGGTGCTCCCCAACTGGAAATTTTCATTTTTCGTCTCGTCGAACTTCTTGAGCAACTGCTCGCTTTTCTCGGAAGGGAGTTTGGCGAGCCGGGTGGTTAATTCACCGGCTTCATACCCGAAATTGAACATCCTCTGCTCCGTGGTCAACCGGGCGTCGTTGGAAATATGGTTGTCCCGCGCGATCTGCAGGGTGGTTTTATACTGGTTCAGGGCGATCTTGGAAAATTGATTGATGTAAAAAATCAACTGCATCACGTAATTGTCCTGGTAATCGTAATAATCCGAGCCTTCCGGAGTGGTGGCTCCCTCGCCCTTCTCTACCAGCCCTTCCAGGACCGGCAGGGAATTTACATACAACTCCGCGGTTTCGTGTACTAATTTCTCATATTCCGAAGCCAGGATATTGCGCGCCAGGAGCAGTTTGCGTTTCGATTCTTCTACATACTGGTTATCCAGCGCCAATTCGTCTGCGACTTTGATGTTCTTCAAATGCGCTTCGATGGTGGTCTGCACCTGGGGAGCCACCAGGGTGCGCAGCACCTGGTCCTCGAAGACCAGGGCGCGAATGCCTTTGTTGGGGTTTTCGACCCGCAAATACTCATTAATAAAATCGGAGCCGCGTTCGGCCACGGTGTACTGAATCAGGGAAATCTTTTCTTTGGCGCGATTATACCACTTCAAGGCCACGGCCTGGCTGCTGTCCGCTTCCACTTCCTTCTGAACCACCAGGGTGGTGTCCTCCTGCACGGGTTGTTTGATAACCGGCGGGGGGGCCTGGGTGGTGTCCAGGGATACATTCAACTTTGCCGCCAGGGTGGGAAGGTTGAGCAGCACGTTTTTGTATTCTTCCACGGCGCGGTCATAGGCCGGCACCGAAGCGGCGAAAACCTGGTTCTGCTGCACTAACCGCTGCTCTTTGGTGAGGTTTTCGGGCAATTTCTGGTTGGAGATGGCGCTGGCAAACTCCTCGTAGGCTTCCGCGATGCGGTACATGGCCTCGAAGCCGCGGATCGACCCCACCCCGATCACCCGGGTAAACGCGCTCTGAACCTCGTTCAACATCTGCTGTTTCCGCTCCAGTTGCGCGCGCAGGGTGGATTGCGGGTAGCTCAGCTCGATGCTCTTGTATTCCTGGTAGAGGATGAGGCCCAATTTGTAATTGGCCTCGGCCGCATAGTAGAGGTTGGGATCGCGCCCGGCGCGGGCAAAATCGCTGCTGCGCTGGATCGCCTTGTTGAACTCCGCTTTGGCGGTGGTGAATTCCCCGCGGTCGAAATAGTACACCCCGCGGTTGTAATACGCTTCGATGGTCAGCGGGTCATTGGGGTAAAGCGACGCGAACTCCTGGTAAATCCGGTTGGCGTTATCCAGGTCATCCAATTTCAAATAGTATCTGGCGTTCTCGAACAACAGGTCTTTGGATTCCGGGTTGCCCGGGTAAGTCTGGATATAGAGATTATTGGTGCGAATGCCTTCCCGCCAGGCTTCCGCCTTGGCAAAGAACAGGCTGGCGTTGAACAGGGCATTTTCTGCTTCCGGGGTTCCCGGGAAAGTCTGGAAAACCCGCTCGTTGGTTTTCGCAACGTTGAAGTAATCTTCCAGTTCCTTGTAATCCGCGGCGATATTGTTCAACGCCGGCAGCACCTGCTTGGAGGAAGGATAATTGCTCACCAGGATTTCGTAAGTCTCGATGGACTTTTTCCATTCCCCGGACTGCTCGAAATTGCGCGCGCTCTTGAACAGGGAGAGGTCCACGAAATCCACGTACTGCGAAGCCTCTTCATGCACCCGCAAGTATTCTTTAGCGGCTTCCAGGTGGTTTCCTTCCTGTTCCAGCCGCTCCCCGTTTTTGAAGATAGATTCGCCGATGCGGCTGGTGGCCAGCTTCAACTGGTCTTCCGGGATTCCTTCGGTGGTAAGGATCTTCTTGGCCACGATTTCGGAGTCGCGGTACTGGCCTAAGAAGAAGTAGCTGTTCATCAGCGACACTAAACCGACGCTCTTTTCCTGCGACTTGGGAAACTTGGTGACCATGGTTTTATAATATTTCTTGGCCAGGTCGTATTTGCGATGGTTGTAGTACAGCGCCCCGGCCGCAGCCAGCACCGAGGGGGTCTGGGGCGAGTCGGGGAATAATTTGATGAAATTGTCGTAAGCTTCCGCCAGCATCCCCTCTTCCGGGGAAAGGTCCCGCACCTGACGGGCGGCCGACTGATCGCCGCCCATTTGCGCGGGATTCTCTCCCGAGCGGGTAATTTTTACCAGGGTATCCGCCGCGTTGATGGCGTTAATGGCGGCGTCGAACTGGTGCCCGGTTTCCAAATAATCGTTGCTGACCCGGATATATTCGGTGAACGCCTCTTCGAAACGGCTCAGCCGGGTATCCAGAATGTAAGCCAGCGCCCAGTTGATCTCGTAGGCGTTCTCGTCGGTGGGGTAATTGTCTAAGTAACTACGGCACAGGGCTACCAGTTCTTCGTAATCCTGGTTGGCCGGCTCCTTGTTGGCGTCTTTGTTCTGGGCAATGTTATAGAGGTACGTGATATTGGTGCGGAAAGCCTCTTCGGTAATGCGGTAGGCTTCATCCAGCGCGGGAATGCGGTTGGGGATGTCGCGCTGTTCCAACTGGGCGTACCATTCGGACTTGGGGTTGTAATTCTCGAAAAGCTGCTTTCGCTCCTCAAAAGCGCGCTCAAACTGCTCGTCGGCGATGTAGGCGTCGGCAATTTTCTTCTGCACCCGGGGGGCGTGGGTATAATCCGGGTACATATCCAGAAGCTGGTTGTAGGCGTTGATCGCATCCGGCCACTGGGTAATTTTGGCGTAGCGGTCGCCCATGTTCTCCATGATATTGATGCCGTAAGCGGGGCTGCCTAACTTTTCGATGAATTCCCGGGCGTTTGCCACCCCGCTCCGGGAATAGGAAGGATCGATAAACGAGGCGGCCACGAATTGCAGCGCTTCCGGCTTGACGTCCGTGCGCACGATTTCGCCGGTAGGATCCAGCTCCTGCAATTTTTCGATATCCTGCACCACGCCCACAAAATAGATGATCGCATCGGAATAGTTGTTCGGATTCTCCCCGGCCAGGCGGTAGTAGCTCCAGCCTAACTTGTAAAGGGCTTCATCGTAGCGCGGGGAATCCTTGTACTGCAGCACGTTTTTATAAAGCTGGATCGCTTTGTTGAGCTTCAGAATGGTTTCGGATTTGGTATCGCCCGGTTCGGGATAGAAAAAGCTTTCCGCCAGCTTCATATACGCTTCCGGGGCAAACGGGCTTTCCGGGAACTCGTCGATGATGGTCTGGAAAATTTGCCGCGCCGCGGTGGTCTCGTTCATCTCTTCCAGGAGAAAGGCCTTGCTGTAATAAGCGTCGTCGCGCAGGTCCGATTCCTGGAAATTCCGGATGATCAGGTCGTAAATGCCGATGGCCTTCTGGTAATTCCGTTGCGGCTGGGGAGGCTCCACCGGCTTCACTTTCGTATCCCCGCTCTCGAAGGCGCGGAGCTGTCTCTCGTACTCGGTATATTTGACTTCGTATTCTTCGTAGCGCCGTTCGAATTCCAGGTCTTCTTCTTCGATGTAATATTCCGCCACCCGGATCAGAATTTTATCCTGGTTGGCGTTCTCTTCTTTTGATTTCCCCAGGAATTCCTCGGTGACCTCCAGGCCGCGTTCGCGAACATTTTCCTGCTTTTTCAATAACTGGTCGCGTTCCCGGGCCAGGGCCTTGCGAATTCTCACCAGGTCTTCCACGGAAAAGATGTTGATGGTGGAGTCGCTCAGCAATTCCAACTGGGCGTGCAGCCGCCCGGGGGCCAGCAGCACCGCCGAAGCCGCCAGGCAAAAGATTGAGAAAACGAATGCTGTTCTCATAGGATACAGGTAATTATACTCGACAAAGTTAAATTTTAAGCTCTTCAAATTAGTGTTTTAGTAGCTGGTAGCGGCTTTTTACTTAACCACCAAAACACTAAAACACCAGAACACTTGAACACTAAAACACTTCTATTGTTGCGGCTCTTCCGGGGTTTCCGATTCCCGGGTATCAAAATAGCTTTCCCGGAAGGCGCGTTCCCGTTCGGCGCGCAAGCGCGCCCGCTCTTCCATGCGGGCCTTCATGGTCATCAAGCGCACCTCCCCTTCGATCTTCTTGATCTTATCTTCGATCACTTGCTTGCGATAGTTTAGCTGTTCATTCACCTGCTCGAACACGCCGGCAACTTTCACCAACTGATCCTGGGTCTGCTGCTTCTGGTCAAAATAGACGTTGATGATCCCGAATGCCCCAAAATCGCCCCAGCGGTTGAATTCCGGGTACGGATTGGCCAGGGTTTCCATCTCGTGAAGTTCTACCAGCAGTAAATCATAGCGCTTTCGCAGGGATTGCAGGTGGTCGCGCTGCTGCTCTAATCTCGCGACTGCATCGAATTTCTGGGCAATCCGGGCATTTTCGATTTCCCGATCCACCGTCTGGCTCAAATTGTCGATGGCGGCAATCTCGTTCTGCACTTCCTGCCGTTTTTCGATCACCCCGGTATGGCGGAATTCTTCCTCCACCACGTATTTGCTGACCGGGTAATCATCGAAGAGGTTGATGCCCGCCTCGGTAAACAGATCCGGCGAGAATGATTCCAGCACCGCGCCTAAGTGCAGCTGCAAGCTGTCGATTTTTTGAATGGCCGCCTGGTTGCCGGTTTCTTCCGCGGCCAGGCGCAGGCTGTTCAGCTCCTTTATCTGCTGGATAATGGAATTCGCTTCCCGGTAAACGCCCAGGCCGGAGCTGCTGGCTTCCGCCAGGTCCATGCTGCGGATCTCCTCTTTCAACCCGGCGATGAGCTTCTCCGCTTTGCCGTAGGCTTCCAGGTTGTTGGCCTTCAGGGCGTCTTCCCGGTAGTTTTCCGCTTGCAGCAGCAGCGCCTGCAACCGCGCTCTTTCCGCGTAAATGTTTTCGATGGAACCGCGTTTTTCCTTGGTTTTATACACGTCGCGGTACAGGGTGATGGCCTCGCCGGGCTGGCCCTCGTACTGGCTGATGAACGCCAGCAGGCCGGTAGCCTCCATTTCATACGGGGAGGCGTAGTAATCGTCAACTAACTTCTTGGCGTAGAACCGCGCCATGCTGAAGTTGCGCGGCTCTCCCACGGGTTTGGCGCGCTCCATCTCGAAATGGCTCCAGGCCAGGGCGTTCAGCACCTTGTCGTAACGCGAAAACCCGAAGGAAATGCGGTTCAGGTACTCCACCGCGGCAAAATAATTCCCCCGCTCGTATTCCATCAGCCCCATTTTGTAAAGAGCGCGGGAATGGATATAGGGAGGCACGTTCTTATTATCGAGCATGGTAAGGTAAATCTGCGAGGCTTCGTCGTATTGCTGGTTATCGCCGTAGGCGTTGCCGATAAAGTACTGCGCCAGGTAAAAATAGGGATGGTTGGTGGGGATATTCATCAGCGCTTCGATGCTGCGCTCGAAATTGCCGGTCTGGTAATAGGCCATGGCCTGCAAAAACTGGATGTCATAAAATTCCGGGGCGGCGGGAGAAGCCAGGTTTTGGTACAGATTGGCGTATTCGATGGTTTTTTCCGGGCTTTCCAGGGTATAGTTGATCTGCACCAGGCGGCTGTACACTTCCGGCAGGAAGGCAGTTCCGGGGTATTTGGCCAGCAATTCCTCGTAATTTTGCCGGGCGTGCAGCAGGCGATCGAGGGCGAAATTGCTCTCCGCCCGGTAAAAATAGAGATCGTCTAAGTTTCGCAGCCCCCAGGAGGGATAGCTCTCCAACAAATCCCCCAGGAGCCGCTCCACCAGGTCATAATCTTCATAATTGAAGGCGGTATAAGCCAGCTTTAGCTGGTTGTTGAACATGGTGGAAATATCTTCCGGGGAGGAGGCTTTCAGGAGATTGATCCGCGCCAGCTTCACATCCGCCAAACGAAGACTGTATTGAACTTCTTCGTTTTTCTTCCACTCCACGAAAAGATCGTAAATAGTCGGCTGCGGGCCGACATATTCCCCGCCTTCGGAAGGGGTTTCCCCGAATGCGGAGAGGAGCTGCTCTTTCGATTTGCCGATTTTCTGGTCCAGCTCCGCGGGGCTTTGGAGTTGGTCTAACTTGATCATTTCCTCGGAGACGTAGAGCATTTGAAGAGCATCTTCGAAAACCTTCTTCTTCTTGAAATCGATTTCGCCCTGGTCGATGGTGAATTTGATACGCTCGCTCAAATCGCTGGAAAAAGAGTCCAGGTCCCGGATACCGGCCAGCCGGAGGCGCTGCCGGAGTTGGTGAATTTCATCCAGCATTTTGTGCAGATCGTTAAAATAGGCCTGGCGGGCCTGGGTGGGGCTTTTCAAGCGCCGGGAAATCTCCTGGTTCAACAGGTACATCATGCTGATCAGGTAACGTTCGTCGGAAATCCGTCCCTCTCCGAACCGGATATACTGGTCGTACACGTGGTTAGCAATCGCCTTTTGAATGTCCGATTCCGTGGTGTAGGAAAGCAGTTGTTGGATGTCCGAAGAATCTGAAGCCTGGGGAGGGGCGGCGTAGATAGTGGAGAAAGGGAGACAAAGCAGGATGATGAAAAGGGAGATGCGCCTCATGGCAATCTTTCCACTATTAAAGAAATTCAACAAAAGTTACATTAATTCCCGGTTACGGAGATGCCCGCTCGGCAACCTTCAACCGGTTTAGCGCTCTTGCCAGGGCCGCCTCGGCCCGGAGCATGTCCAGGGAAGCGTTTTTACTATGCAAGCGCTCGCTGGCGCGCTCTTTGGCCTGATTTGCCCGCGCGACATCAATATTTTCGGCAGGCTCCGCGGTTTCCAGCAGCAAGAGCACTTTGTTATCAACGACCTCTAAAAACCCTCCGCTGGTAGCAAAGTAACGGGTTTTTTCCGGCAACACAATTTTAATTTCTCCTACGGCCAACTCGCTGATGAACGCCGTGTGGTTCGGCAAAATCTGGAATCGGCCAAGCACCCCGGGCGCGGAGCAACTGAGCGCCGGCTCGATGCTCTGCTTGCTGTCCGGAGTGGCAAGTTCAATTTTCAAATGTTTCTCTGCCATAGGTATAAGGTATAATCGTTTGGATGGACGTTAACTTTAATTAAAAAAGATATAGTGTTCGAGTGTTTTGGTGTTAAAGTGTTTTGGTGTTATAGCGCCCGGCTAAGATTACCCACCACCAGAACACTATAACATTTAAACACCTGAACACTATAACACTCCCCCCTGCTACCCCTGCATCTGTTTGGCGGCTTCGATGACCTCTTCGATAGCCCCGGCCATGTAGAACGCCTGTTCGGGAAGATCGTCATATTCTCCGTTGATGATGCCCTTGAACCCGCGGATGGTGTCCTTCAGGGACACGTACTTGCCGGGCCGGCCGGTAAACGCTTCCGCCACGAAGAAGGGCTGGGACAGGAAGCGCTGAATCTTGCGGGCGCGCTGCACCACTAATTTGTCCTCGTCGGACAATTCATCCATGCCCAGGATGGCGATGATGTCCTGCAGATCTTTGTACTTCTGCAAAATTTCCTGCACGGTTTTGGCCACAGAGTAGTGCTCCTCGCCGATGATTTTCGGATCCATGATCCGGGAGGTGGAATCCAGCGGGTCCACCGCCGGATAGATGCCCATTTCGGCGATCTGCCGGGAGAGCACCGTGGTGGCGTCGAGGTGCGAAAAGGCCGCAGCGGGCGCGGGGTCGGTGAGGTCGTCGGCGGGCACGTAAATCGCCTGAACCGAGGTAATGGAGCCTTTTTTGGTAGAAGTGATCCGCTCTTGCAACTCCCCCATCTCCGTGGCCAGGGTGGGCTGGTATCCCACTGCGGAGGGCATTCGCCCCAGCAGCGCGGATACTTCCGAACCGGCCTGGGTAAAACGGAAAATGTTATCAATGAACAAGAGCACGTCTTTGCCTTCCTCGTCGCGGAAATATTCCGCCACGGTCAGGCCGGTCAGCCCCACCCGCTGCCGGGCGCCGGGCGGCTCGTTCATTTGCCCGAACACCAGGGCGGTTTTGCTCAACACCCCGCTCTCTTTCATTTCCATCCAGAGGTCGTTCCCTTCCCGGGTTCTCTCCCCCACCCCGGCAAATACGGAATAACCCCCGTGCTCCGCGGCAATGTTGCGAATGAGTTCCTGGATGATAACCGTCTTCCCCACGCCCGCGCCTCCGAACAGGCCGGTCTTGCCGCCTTTGGAATACGGTTCCAGCAGGTCGATCACCTTGATGCCGGTTTCTAAGATTTCCGTCTGGGTGCTCAGGTTTTCGAATTCCGGCGCGGGGCGGTGGATGGGCAAGCGCCCGGCGGCTTCTATGGGACCCATTTCGTCAATCGGCTGCCCGATAACGTTGAGCAGCCGTCCCAGCAATTGCGGGCCGGCCGGCACGGTAATCGGCCCGCCGGTGTCGAGAGCTTCGGCGCCGCGGGTGAGGCCGTCGGTGCTGTCCATGGCCACGCAGCGCACGATATTTTCGCCGAGATGCTGCTGCGCTTCTAACACCAACTCGCTTTCATTTTCCCGTTTAATTTTGATTGCGGAATAGATTGCGGGCAATTTTTCTTCCGGAAACTGCACGTCCACCACCGGACCGATAATTTGCGTTACAATGCCTTTGTTCATGTTTCAGGTTCCTTTTATTGGGTTCTTCATTAATTGCCAATTGTCAATTGTCAATTGTCAATTGCCAATTGCTAATTGGCAATTACAGTGGAGAATTTCGAACATCCCTGGTTAAGCCTTTAAAGCAGGGAGCGAGAAGCACAGAACGCCCCCTGCACACGCTCTACGCTTCTCGCTCCGCACAAAACCGGCTTGAATTTTCCTACGCCGAAGCTTTTTTGAGGGCTTCGGCTCCGCCGACAATTTCCAAAATCTCCTTGGTAATGCTGGCCTGGCGCGCCTTGTTGAATTCCAGGGTCAGGGATTCGATCAATTCGCTGGCGTTGGCGGTGGCGTTTTCCATGGCCATCATCCGCGCGGCTTGTTCCGAGGCCTCGGATTCTAACAGCGCCCGCCAGATCTGCATACGGATATGCCGGGGCAGCAGCGCTTTTAACAGTTCTTCTTTAGAGGGTTCGTAGAGATAATCAATCGAGCGCCGATATTCTTCCCCGGATACCGACTCCCGGGGCGGGTGGATTTTCAGGGGCAGCAGGTCTTCTGCTACCAGGGCTTGCTGGGCAACGCTTTTGAACTGGTTGTAGATGATCCGCACCGCGTCGGTTTTATCCTCGATGAACTGTTCGATGGCGTAGCCGGCAATATCATTCGCGTGGGAAACTTCCAGGGCGTTGAAGATATTGACGTAATTCCGGGCAATGGTGTAATTGCGCTTGCGGAAGAAATCGAACCCTTTGCGGCCGATGCACAGCAGCGAAATTTCCATTTCTTTATGACCTTTGAACTCCCCGAGGGTTTTTTTGATGATGTTGCTGTTGAAGGAGCCGCACAATCCCCGGTCTGCGGTAATAACGATCAGGCTGAGCCGCCGCAGGGGGCGTTCTTGCAGCAGCGGAAGCTGCACCCCTTCGCTGCTGAGCACCAGGTGCTCCACCAATTCTTTGATTTTGCCGGCGTAGGGCCGGGCGTTGAACATGCGCTCCTGGGCGCGGCGCATTTTGGCGGCGGCCACCATTTTCATCGCCTTGGTGATCTGCTGGGTGCTTTTGATCCCGCGGATGCGCCGCCGGATTTCTCTCAAGGTTGCCATGGGGCGTCACGCCTCTATTTTGAATATTTTCAGGAAATCTTCCACGGATTTGCGCATCCGCTCTTGCAGGGGGTCGGAAAGCGCTTTCTTCGCGTCAATCTCTTTCAGAATGTCCGGGAATTTGCTCTCCAGGAATTCTAAGTATTCGGTTTCGAACCGCTTGATGCTTTCCACGGGCAGTTTATCTAACATCCCGATGTTGGCGGCATAGATCACGGCAACCTGTTTTTCTACCGACATGGGCACGTATTGGCCCTGCTTGAGCAGCTCTACCAGGCGCTGGCCGCGGGTCAATTGCGCCTGGGTGGCTTTATCCAGGTCGGAACCGAACTTGGCGAAGGCTTCCAGGGAGCGGTACTGCGCCAGGTCCAAGCGCAGGCGGCCGGCCACCTGCTTCATCGCCTTGATCTGGGCGTTGCCGCCCACCCGGCTCACCGAGATGCCCACGTTCACGGCCGGGCGCTGGCCGGCGTAAAAGAGGCCCGGCTCTAAGTAAATCTGCCCGTCGGTAATGGAAATAACGTTGGTAGGAATGTAAGCGGAAACGTCGCCGGCCTGGGTTTCGATAATGGGAAGCGCGGTAAGAGAGCCGCCGCCCCCGGCGTTGCTCAACTTGGCGGCGCGTTCCAACAGGCGGCTATGGAGATAGAAAACGTCGCCGGGGTAGGCTTCCCGCCCGGGGGGGCGGCGCAGCAGCAGGGCCATTTGCCGGTAAGCCTGGGCGTGCTTGGAAAGGTCGTCGTAAATGGCCAGGGCGTGCATGCCGTTGTCGCGGAAATATTCGCCCATGGCCGCGCCGGCGTAAGGGGCGATATATTGCAGCGCGGCGGACTCGCTGGCCGCGGCGTTGATCACCGTGGTATATTCCATGGCCCCGTTATCTTCTAAAATTTTGACCACCCGGGCCACGGTAGAAGCTTTCTGCCCGATAGCCACATAGATGCAATACACCGGCTTATCGGTTTTATGGGTATCTTTTTGATTGATGATGGTGTCCACCGCAATGGCGGTTTTCCCGGTCTGGCGGTCGCCGATAATCAGCTCTCGCTGTCCCCGGCCGATGGGAATCATGGAGTCGATTGCCTTCAGCCCGGTTTGCAGCGGCTCGTTTACCGATTGGCGATAGATCACCCCGGGAGCCTTGCGCTCTACTAAATTAAACTGTTTGGCGTTGATGGGACCGCGGCCGTCGGTGGGCTGGCCCAGGGAATTGACCACCCGCCCTAACAATTCTTTGCCAACCGGCACTTCGGCGATGCGGTGGGTGCGCTTTACCGTTTCCCCTTCTTTGATTTCCTTGTCATCGCCTAAAATCACCACGCCCACGCTGTCTTCTTCTAAGTTGAGCACCATGCCGGTTACTCCCACGGAAAAATCCACCAGCTCCCCGGCCATCACGTTGCTAAGACCGTGAACCCGGGCGATGCCGTCGCCCACCTGGAGCACCGTGCCGACTTCGTAAACGTCCGCTTCTCTTTCGAAGCCTTCCAGTTCTTTTCTAATAATAGAGGAGATTTCTTCAGGTTTGAAATCTACTGCCATTGTTTTATCCTCAATTCTATGGTTTACAAATGCGTGTAAAACGTAATGCGTAAAACGTAAGATCGCACTTCCGAGGGCAAAAAACCAAAAGCACCGCAGCGGTCAGGATTGAACCAGGCTCTGGCGCAGTTTTTCCAATTTATTGCGCAGACTGGCGTCATAAACCGTGTCGCGGATTCTCACCACCAGACCGCCTAACAGGTTGGGGTCGGTGTGCTGAGTAATGAGCACGTTTTTGCCGGTCAGCCGGTTCAGGCGCTCCTTTAGATTGTGCAATTGGAGCTCCGAAAGCGGCATTACGCTGGAGACTTCTCCGCGCAGAATGCCGCGGTGCTCGTCCAGCAAATCGCGGAATTCCGCGACAATATCCGGCAACACGGCTTCGCGATTTTTCGCAATCAGAAAAGAGACGAATTTGAAGGTATCTGCCTGGAGGCGATCTTTAAAAAGGGCGCTGAACGCAGCTTGCTTGGCCTGGTTGGAAATCACCGGGGAGTCGATCAACCGGCGGAACTCCGGGGAATCGCGCAGGGCGGCATCAAGCAGGTCTAAATCCGCCGCCGCGCTTTCCAGTTGGTTATTATCCAGGGCAAATTCAAACAGCGCCCGGGCGTACCGTTTTGCAACTCGCGACTTAATCACGCGCCATTCCTTCGATTAATGCAAAATGAAAAATGTAAAGCGTAAAATAAGCGTACTCCCACTCCACCTCGTACTTTTCACTTTGCATTTTTCACTTTTCACTTTGCACTTTTTAATTCTTCTGCCCGAAACCGGCAATCGAATCGTCGATGATTTTTTGGTGCCGGGCTTTGTCCACCGCCACCCCCAACAGCTTCGAGGTCGTTTCTAACACCAGGTCGGCGACTTCCTGTTTAAGAGAAACCATCATCATGTCGCGCTCTTTTTCGATATCCGAACGCGCCCGCTCCTTCACCTTTTCCGCATCCGCCCGCGCCTGCTCCAAAAGGTCGGCGCGCATTTTTTCCGCGGTCTGGCGGGCTTCTTTTATCATTCCCTGGATTTCCTGCTGGGCGGCGGCCAATTTTTCTTGCTGCTGCGCCAGCAGTTTCTCCGCTTCCTGGCGGGCGTTTTCCGCTTTCTGCAGAGAATCATTGATCCGGTTTTCCCGGGATTCCACCGCGCCGAGCAGCGGCTTCCAGGCCACTTTCCATAAGACCAGCAGCACCGCCACAAAAGTGATCCAGGTCCATACTAACATTCCGGGTTCTAATTGCAGCATAACCGACCCTTTTTAACGATTTTTTTCAAATCCGCTGAATAAATTACAGAATTTCCCCTTCCGCTTACCGATTTTCCGGATGGATCATCGCCGCCGGCAAACCGGCCGGCTGGCAGAAAACGGAAGGATGTTCAGGGTACCAGACCGGGTGGGCAGGAGCTACTTAACGCCCAACAAGAAGCAGATCACCAGGCCGAAGAACGCCACCCCTTCGATCAGGGCCGCGGAAATGATCATCGAGGTACGAATATCGCCTCCCGCTTCCGGCTGGCGGGCGGTTCCTTCCATGGCCTGGCCGCCAATCCGGCCGATTCCGAATCCCGCTCCCAAAACTGCAAGCCCGGCGCCGATACCGGCCGCCAAATACGCTAAACCAGTTGCTTCCATTATTCAATCTCCTTTCGCATGTTGCTGATTTTTTAACTTTTCAGTCGAATAAACATTTTTACACTCTAATTCCACAATCCCTTATACCTTATACCCTATCCCTTATCCCGTCCTTCGGAATCCCCAACCCTTTAGTGTTCCGGATGCGCCGCCATGCCGATGAACAGGCTGGTGAGGATGGTAAAAATATATGCCTGGAGAAAGGCCACGAAGAGTTCCAGGAAATAGATCGCCATGGCAAAGGCCACGGAAACCGGGGCGGCCACGTAGGACGCCAAAACGATGATCAATCCTAATAGCGCATAAATCACGGTATGTCCGGCAATCATATTGGCAAAGAGACGCATGGCCAGGGCAAACGGCTTGGTGAAGAGGCTCAGGATTTCGATGGGAATCATAATCGGCAGCAAAAACCAGGGAACGCTGCTGGGCACCAGGTGTTTCCAGTAGGCCACCACCCCGTTTTCTTTCATTCCGTATAGCTGGGTCATCATAAAGGTAACCAGCGCCAGGGAGGCGGTCACGCTGATATTGGCCGTGGCCGTGGAGAAGATAGGGATCAAGCCGAGCAGGTTGCAGCCCAGGATAAAGAAGAAAACCGTCGCCAGGAAGGGGGTTAACCGTTTCCCCAGGTTTTCGCCGATATTGGGAATGGCGATTTCGTCGCGAACGAACAGAACCACGGTCTCCAAAACCCCGGCGAGGCCGCGGGGAACCATCCGGGGCTTGCGGAAAGAGAGCCAGAACATGAGAATCAGCAAGGCCCCGGCAAACCACAACATCAACACGTGCAGGGTAATGGAGAGGTCGATCTCCGTCCCCAAGAGGTTGAATTTGATGACCGGAAGGTGCGTTCCCAGCCATTGGTTGGAATCGCTCAGGTGGTGAAGGATATATTCTCCTAACCCGCCTTCACCATGTTCTTCTGTTCCGCTCCGCAACAAAGCACTGCTCATTCAAGATTCCTTACGGGTATGAGAAAACTTGTAAACCTGATAAATCTCCAGCGCCAGAAATAGAAAATAGGCTGCGATGAGGGATAAAACCAGCGCAACCTGGTTGATTTGAAGCGCCCCTATTAAAATAAATAAAAGTGAAAAAATCAACAAAAATCTAAAAATCATCCCCCCGTAAATTGAAAGAAAAAAAATATGTTGGGATTGTTTTATACCCCAGTTGAGGAAGACAAAACCCACCACGGCGTTGGCGTAAGCGATGGCCACCCCAAGGGCGATAGCGTTGCGAATCTCTTCACTGTTCCACCTCGCAAACGCCGCCCCGCCCATTAGCAGGCACAGGGAAAGAAGTAGCAAACTTTTTTTGAGATATGCCCAAAAGCTCATGAACGCCGTTTACTTCCGGAAGAGCCGGCAACGGTTTTGATGAAATTGTAGAACCCTACAATCACTCCCAGGATGGCGCCAACGACGACTCCCCGGGGATGGAGTCCCCAATGGTTGTCAACCAGATGCCCGATAAAGGCCAGCAGCCCGATTGCAGCAATGAAAAAATAACCGATATTGAGATAGGGGCCGATCTCGCGATAGGCATTGGCCAGGGATTGAAAGGTGGATTTGCCCCCGGCTCCCCCGGCCTTCCGCTCACTTTTTCTCGGGAGATTCATGCGCCACCCCCTGGGCAGCACCGGGTTTTTCAAAAAGTCCCTTTTTACCATTGCTTCCCGCGGGACGGCTGCCGCTCATATCCGATTTGCCGTTGAAATACGCCCCTTCGTCGATGATCAGCTTGCTGGCGGTCAAATTCCCGTTCAGGTAGGAAGTCTCTTCCAGGGTTAGTTTTTGTTCGATATACACATCGCCTTCTATTTTTCCGGCAATGCGGGCGGATTTGGCATACACTTCCCCGACAATCTCGCCGGAACGCCCTACCCGCACCTCGTCAGCCGCTTTGACCATTCCTTTTACTTTGCCGTTGATCTGCAAGCTGCCCTTGGTTTCAATGGTTCCTTCCAGGTAGGTTCCGGCATTGATTATATTTAACTCATTTTGTACCGGTTCGCCGGGTTTCATCTTCAAAGCCATAAATCAGTCTCCTGCGGTTAAATCCAATAAGAATTCCCTGGGATTACAGGGTTGCCCGTCTTTCCAAATTTCAAAATGCAAATGAGGACCCGAAGAAGATTCCCCGGAATTCCCCAAAAACGCGATTACGTCCCCCTGCCGCACCACCTGGTTAATAGTCGCCAGGTTCTGAGCATTGTGGCGGTAACAGGTGATATAACCGCCGGGGTGATAGAGAATCAAGACGTAGCCGTCTTCATAGGTCCACCCGCTAAAAATTACCACCCCGTCTCCCGCCGCCTGCACCGGGGTGCCTTCGGGGGCGACAATATCAATGCCGGTATGGCCGATCCGGCTGTATTCCTGGGATACAAAACCGGTTACCGGTGCTCTTAAAGGAACATTCGTAAAAATCGAGATTTTATTTAGATTATTCTCAATAATATTTCGCGGGATGACCGCCTCTTCAGCGGATTTTTCAACAAATTTCACGTATCCTTCCAGGCTGCTGCGCACTTTTTCCCGGTAGGCTTTCAAAGTATCTAACTCCGATTGGAGCTGATTTCCCTTTTTCAACTGTTCCCGCAATTGCAGCAGTTCTTTTTCCCGCTCGTTCTTTTCCAACGCTGCCTGCAATACCTGGCTGTAAGTAACGATTCCCAGTATCACGCTGGCAAAAAATATCCCCAGCAATACGATTAGCAGCCGCAATGTTGTGTAACGAATCCGGAAGCTTTTTGGGGGGGTATCCTGGCTATCGGAGATAAAGAGAATGTTGAGAAATTTTTTCTTACTGCGTTTATGCACTGTGCTCGATCACTTTCGGAAATAGGTTCGTCTTTTTCAGGTAATTATACTTCGCTCGGCCATAAGGGCGCTTTGCAGCTACCTCACCGCGCCGGCCTTAAAACTTGATTTGCTCGAATATATCCAACAACCTTTCCAAATCTTCCCCGGAGTAAAAGCTGATTTCGATGCTTCCGCCCTCCTTGCGGGTGCGCAGCTTTACCTGGGTTCCTAATTTTTCCCGCAGTTTACTCTCTACCTTATTGATATAGGCGGATTTCCGGGGAGTGGTCGGGGTTTTGGGAGGGGGAGGAGCAGCGCCGTTTTCGAACTTCTGGGCCAGGAGTTCCACAACGCGCACCGACAGCGATTCTTTGATGGCGCGGCGCCAGACCTTCTCTTGTACCTGCGGATCGGTGATGCGCAACAGCGCCCGGGCATGGCCTTCCTTGATGTCTCCCTGCCGGAGGCTTTCCTGGATTTTTTCGGGCAATTTCAGGCAGCGGATAATATTCGCCACCGTGGTGCGGTTTTTCCCGATTTTCTTCGCCACGTCTTCCTGGGTAAGGCCGCATTCATCAATCAACAACTGATAGCCTTTGGCGAGGTCGATGGGATTTAGCTGCTCGCGTTGAACATTTTCAATGATCGCAATTTCTAACATTTCCTCATCCGTGGTAATTTCTTTGATGTAGGCAGGGATTGATCTTATCCCTACTTCAATAGAAGCGCGCAAGCGCCGCTCTCCCGCAACCACCTGGTAGCGGCCGTCTTCCGATGGGCGCACCAGAATGGGCTGGATAATGCCTTTTTCCCGGATGGAATTTTTTAACTCCTCGAATGATTCCTCGCTGAAGGATATTCGCGGCTGAAAAGGGTTGGGATCGATCTGGGCCACATCCAGCTCCTGGATCGACTCGGCCGGCAGGGTATGATTCTCCTCCACCGTCGCCGCCGGAATAAGGGCTTGAAGCCCCTTACCGAGGCGCTCTTTTCTTCTCATTGAACCATGCTTCCCCTGGCTAACACTTCTTCCGCAAGCCGCATGTAATTCTCGGCGCCGGTAGAAGCTGCGTCAAACATGATAATCGGCAACCCGAAACTCGGCGCCTCGCTCAAGCGCACGTTGCGCATGATCGTGGTAGTAAATACCTTATCCTTGAAGTAATCCCGCACCTCTTTTTCTACCTGGTTGCAGAGATTCAATCGCCCGTCGTACATGGTCAGGAGAACCCCATAGATGGTGAGCTTGCGGTTCAGGTGGCGCTGCACCAACTGCACCGTATTCAACAGCTTGCTGAGGCCTTCCAGGGCGTAGTATTCGCACTGGATGGGAATCAGCACGCTGTCCGCGGCGGTCAAGGCGTTGAGAGTCAAAATTCCCAGCGAGGGGGGACAGTCGATCAGGATGTAATCATACGCATCCCTGAGCGAACGAACCGCCTCCCGCAGAATCTTCTCCCGCGCTACCATGTGAACCAGCTCGATCTCGGTGCCCACCAGGTTAATGTGCGAGGGCACCAGGGAAAGGTTGGGAACTTTGGTTTGCTGAACGACATTTTTGATCTGTTCATTGTTCACGAACACATCATAAATGCTGCGATCCAGCTCCCGGGCGTCAACCCCCAGGCCGGAAGTAGCATTTGCCTGCGGATCCACGTCGATCAGCAGGATATTCTTCTCTGCGACTGCCATACAGGAGGCCAGATTCACAGCCGTGGTGGTTTTCCCCACCCCGCCTTTTTGATTTGCGATGGCAACGATTTTTCCCATGGCTCTCGATCATTTTTTGGTTTGCAGAATATACGGGATGCCCCCCTGAAAATCAAGGGTTTTTCCAATCACGTTTTTCGCCCACAACTCTCTGTTTTCAAAGAACTTGGAAAATCAAAAACTATCGTTTGCCCGGCTCTCGAACATCCTGCCCCGGGGAGTTTTCGAAGCTGATGCATTCAATTGACAGCCTGCAATAATAGCGCAAAAAAATCAGAAAAAAAAAGTATTTTTTTTGTGATTTATTCCCGGTATCGGCAAACCAAAAAGAAAACCGGGGTAAGCTGATTCAGGCATTGAGAGTTATCTTGATAGAAAAGGGCGCAGCACAAATTGCATAAAGTATTAAATGAGTAGCCCCGCGCTTTCCGAAGGAATCCCTTCGGGAGAAGCGCGGGGCTACTCATTCTTGAAATTCAGCTTCTGGGCAATTTGTGCTGCGCCCTCCGCCGAATGCGCCAGATCGTTGAAGGAGCAGAAGCAAAAGCGACCGTCAAATAACCGGGCGCATGGCCCGGAAGGTTGGCCTCCCGAACCATGCGCTTTGAATTTGGGCAAGAGTTTTATACTAACGCATTAATACCATTTTACGGCTCTCCACAAACCCTCCGGCAACTACCCGGTAGATATACACCCCGGAGCTGACCGGCTCGCCGCCCTCATTGCGGCCGTCCCAGGCAATTTTGTGCCCCCCCGCGGGCAGCGGTTGATCCGCTAAGGTACGCACCTTCCGCCCGGTAACGTCGTACACTTGCAAGCTCACCCGGCTATCCTGCGGCAGGGAGAGGGTAATGGTGGTGGTTGGGTTAAATGGATTAGGGTAGTTCTGGCTCAGCTCAAAGCGGGTGGGAAGGGTGGAGGAAGAGTCTGCCCCCGGCTTCGCCAAAGGAGGAACTCCCCTCTCCGGCCGGCGAACCACCACGTTGCTGATGAGCGGGGAAAGAGTTTCAAAGCGGAATTTCAGCCGCCCGGTTTTGCCCCGCAGGTGCCCCGCCGGAAGGGTTTGGGCAAGGATATGCGTCTGCCCGTTATTAAAGGGAAGCAGTTGTTTCAAACGCAGCTTGCCTAACGAATGGATGTTTGGCCCGGCCTCGAAAGCCGCCTCCACCAGCACCGCGGAACTATCTACAGGGAAATTCAGGTTGTGGAAGTGGATCAGCAACTGGTACTGCGGAGAGGCGTTTGCCGGGATGGTGATAGGCCGGGAGCGCAGCAGGCTGTCTAACTGCAAATAGCCCCCTCCGCAGGCCAGGTTCCGGATTTCCAGGGTGAGATATCCGGCAGAGGTGTCTTGTTCCGAAGGAGAGTTACGCTCTACGAAGGTGTAATCGAAGCGTTTGTTGACGAGAAGGGTATCTTCCCGGTTGGGGCGCATTTTCCAGGGGTCCACGTAATCGGAAACAATGCGATAGGGCGCGCTGGCCTGGCTGCTCCAGACCGCCCCGGATTGCCCATGCGCCGCGGCATTGGGGTAGCGCCCCTCGCTGAAGCCTTCTTCTAACCAGTATCCCCCGTCAAAGCGGCGTTTGATGATCCGGCCTTCGTCTTCGTAAAAAATGCTGACCGGGGTTCCGTAATCGGCCGCCACGGTGGGATAGACCGCCCCGCGCCAGGGGCCGGCGTAAAAGTAAGTGACCTGGCCGGCGCCGGGCTTATTATATGCCCGATAAGCAACCACCGGAGAGAGGCTCTCATCCCGGGAAGCCCAGACCAGGTGGGAGTAAGTATCCGTCGAGAAGGTCACATTAGAGTTGAAATGGCCGGGGAGCCACCACACCTCATCATTGGCCTGCCCGGCCGCCTTCCAGGTTCTGGCCTCACTATCCCAGGCTCGAACATAGATGCGTCATTCATGTTCATAGGACAGGCGTATGTCTATATGAAGCTCGTCGGCGCCCAGGGAGGGATTCGTTCCGGCAAACTCCCCGGCGAATTGCGAAATCTGGCCGGGGCGTTTGTAGTAGGTGGTAACCCGGGAATAGACATTGAACCTGTTATAGGAGATCACCGCATACCGCTCGCTTCCGCTCCGCCAGACCGCCACAGCCGGTTTGGGAATTTGGGAGGGGTGGGGAATCCCGGACCCGGGGAAGCCATCGACAACCTGCCAGGCTCCGCCGGCCGATTTGCTTAAATAATAAATCTCCGCAGCAGTAGGATTTTCGTCTTCATAAAACACATCAGAATACACCACGTGCAAAGCGCCCTCGTATTCGGCAATGGCGGGGTAAAGGCAGCGGTGATGTTCCGGCGCGGCGATGCGGGTCTCCCCCGCCCAGTGTTCCCCGTTGTCGGTGGAATGGGTGTACCAGATCGAGCCCCCGTCTTCATACACCGCGTGGAGGGTGTTGGCGGCGTCGCGCACGATGCGCCGGCCGTTATTGTGGGCGGTGGCGGTGGCAGAGTTGCTGACAAGGTGGCCTTTCATATTGGCGGTAACGGTAGCGTTGGGCGAGTTAAACACCACCGCGGTTTGCCGGGCACTACTGTTCTGAAATGTAACCCCGCTGCCGCTCCATTTCAAAAAGTAAGCTTCTCTACCGCCGATGGTTTGATCTTCTGCGCGAACGGAGTAGTAGGGATTGTTGGGATTAATTAGTTGATCCCGAAAAACTCTGTGAATACCTGCCGGCGCAACTTCTGAAATCAGGCGAAAGTCATTGGGTTGATTGCCGTTAGCGTCCACATACCAGGGGTCGTGGATTTCCAATTGCAAAACATCGCCACCCTGGCAAGTAATATTAACATTGTCCGGGACTTTAAAATGGATATCGTAGTCCCATACTTGGGAGCTGTTTGCCACAAAGCTTTTAGTGCGAAAAAAATCCGCATAATTTTTTTGCCAATTATGATGTTTGTAATCGGCGCTGCTATAGTTGATAATTTCTTCGGCGATAGCTGTAACGTTTTCGTCAAAGAAGAAAGGAACCGGTTCACCCGAATCTATATCCTGCCCGTTAATGTTTACAGTTCCTCCAATATTTTGATAATCATCATTCATATTGGTAAAGGTAAAATACAAATAGTTTTGCGGATAAGAATAGGGAGACCTTCTGTAGGTGTCATATTCTTCATACCTGCGATTGCCCTGCACCTGGCTTAAACCGGCGTACTGTTTCCAATCTGTGGAGTAAAAAGCATTTCCACCTTCCAAAAGCTCTATATAGGCGCCCCGGTAATCTTGCAAATTAACGGATTGCATATCGTCCCCGGAAAAGGATATTTCAATACGCGTTCTTGGAGTGGTGTTATAATCCTGGGGATCTTGCTGCATTTGGACAGAAGTTGTTTTTACGGTGTAATCATTCGCCGGAATGCCACTGTTATGATCCAATTTTACTTTTGCAGTAATTTGAATGGGGCCCGGCATATTTTCGAAGGCATATAATTCTGCCACTGCGGTAAAGCTGTTTCCTTGAAATGAAACAACCTGAACTCCCGGGCCATATCGTTCACCATTTACCGTAAAATATGCATCGAACACACCAATGTCGCTTCTTTGTTCATAAAATGTCGCTTCTTTGTTCATAATAAGTAGAATACCCGTTTAATGAATTCAGAACGCCCCAGTGATAGGCATGGTAATACTCCGGCGTCCAATCAGAATAGAGTAATCCGCCCGGTCCAATTTGATCGAAATATAAAATACTTAGATCCTCAAAATATGTAAATCCATTGAAATAATTTGGATCGGTAAATAATGGATTGCCTCTTAAGCGTAGAAATTCCTGGTAGTTAATGGGGGTTGTGGGGTCCAGCGCTAATTGCTCTGCTAATACCGGATCATTTACCATAATGCCCATGAATGTTTGAACAGCAGCGCTAATGCCTTGTTCAATTTCCGGCACAGCGGCATTCTTAACTTTTGCTCTGAAAAAAGCATCCAACGCTTCCACTGTGAACAAATTTCCTAAATCATATAAAACGCCCCAAAATCCACCCGGAGGGATACATGATTTGATAGCCAGTCTGCAAAAACATCGGGAAAACTTCCATGGCCCACAGCTTGAGGATAAAATCTATGCAAAAAACGCCACATATGGCATTCCTCTATAAAGCCCAATAAAGAGATCAATGGTCCGCTGGTATGTTCATAATTTAACCCCAGGGGATTATTTTGGTGCCAATCTTGC
Organism: Calditrichaceae bacterium; assembly: GCA_013360445.1. Classification (GTDB taxonomy): domain Bacteria; phylum Calditrichota; class Calditrichia; order RBG-13-44-9; family J075; genus JABWBP01. The sequence goes on from JABWBP010000001.1 coordinate 100,738, forward strand.
AAAACCTTATAGAAAAAATGCAAGGCAGGATTGAGGCCTTCATACAATTCAGGCTGCCCGTTTGAACTCGCCGGATAAAATACGGGGCCTGCCGGTGGTTCAAATTGACCGGTAATGATAACGCCATCCAAAATTTGTACCGGAATACCTGTGCTCCCGGCACAATACCAAAAATCAGTATGTAAGGTAGTCGCTACATCCTGGCATTTAGTTAATCCTAACCGGTAATCATGCAGTACCTCAATAGCGCTGTGTGTTTGGCCGCCCGGAACAATCTCATAATACTGTCCTATATCTTTGGTTTCAAATATGCTTAATTCACCTAACCCGGATTCTGCAGTTAATTTTGGTATCCAATAATTATGCGCTTCAATACCCTGGCATAGATGCAAGTAATACCCGATAGCTAATGCCAATTTTTGAGCCCTGCTTACCGCATCAAATCCGGTACCACCCGGATCTACTCCCGGGGGATCTGGCAGGTTTGCCTGTTCCAGTAAATATTGCGCGAAAGCAAATGCATAACGGTAATCATGGGTATCGATACCAAAAGAGTTTGTTCCTATTGCCGGATCATAAGGATCGGGCACATCGCCTAATACAATCTGGTAGGTAAGCGGCTGACCTGTTTCCTGTAAAACATTATCATATAAATTTTGCAAAGCCGGTTTCCCGGAATTTACAAAACTCATATCCGGTAGAATTGATCCAAACTTAACAAATTCAGGATAATCTCTTATAATCAGGTAATAGGGATCATTTGTTCCATAGGTTGTCAGGTAATAGTCAAGAAGTTTATCATACATTCCTATATGGCCAGCAGAACCATGACCATACATTTGCGTTTTTATACCAAGCATAAAAACGATAAGCAACAACCAAGTTATCTTTTTCATTTTAATATTCCCTTCTGTTCTGATAGTTCGATTAAAATTCATCATTTACAAATACTTTACTTTACAGGAATAAAAAAAATGCTTAACTTGGCCTGCCCTGTGAACCTGGCATAGTTCAAAAACAGGGCAAGCCCGGCGTCGTCTCTTACTGATGTCGGGTTTTATTTTAGGGGTCTTTCATCGGTTTGCTCCTTTCTTTTAAATGCTTGTTAGTTTGATCTCCTGCCGGTGATGATTATACCTAGATCGGCAGCTACAATTATATCATCTTTAACGTCCAGGCAATCCATAGAAATCAGGGCATCAAACTCACTAAAATGGCGCCAGTTTATTCCATTGAAGTGCTTCAGCTTTACCCGGTCGCCGACCACAAAAATATTGTTGCAGGCGCTGCCGCGAATACGGTAAATCCCGTTTTCATTCTCCAGCATTAGTGAAACATCATACTGGCGGTCATTTAAAGCGGCAACTTTATAAACGCGGTTAAAGGCGGTAACATAAAAAACATTGGATTGATAAGTCCAGACTGAAGCAAAATTATTGTAATAAAGGCTGCTTAGCTGCCCGTCAACGCCATTGTCAAGCACCTCCCACTGACCGCCCGACTTTCTCAATACCACCCCCTCCTGAAAATCACTGCTAAACCCACTGGCATAGATCTTTTCTTCCCCGGTTGCCGGGTCATAGAATCCCGAAATATCCCTTAACAAAATGTCTGTGCCGCTTTCTATTCGCTGCCAATTGTTACCGTCAAAATGGAATATATTACCCTTATCACCTGCACCCCACAGATCAGTATTGTTTGTTCCCCAAAACTTGTTTATCCCACCAAAAGTAGTATCATGCAGATCAGTCCACAAAAATATCCATTGCCCCCAGTTATTTCCGTCATACCTTATTACCTGTCCTCCTGTCGTTACAAAAATATCGTTCGTATCAAATACGATGATGGATTGCAGAGCCGCTATTATAGTAGAATTTGAGTTTGGAAAAGCCTTCACGGGTATCTGTTTTAACTCCCACTGCTGCCCATCCCAATGTACTGCGTTGTAAGAGATCAATTGGCCTGTGGAATCAAAATGTTGAATATCTCCTACCGCCCAAATATCGTTTTCATTAATAATTGCAACATCAAACAGCAACGAACCAAAAATGCCAACGGTATCAATTGTCCAGCTAAAGTTATGGCTGGTGGTGTCCATTGTGGCCAGGCTGGCAGAGGTTTGTTTTACGGTTTGCCCGGCTTGCTGTAGCAAGGCTGTGTAGCTGTAGCCCCGGGCTGGCAGCAGGCCGGTATCTACTACTGTCGTTTCGGCCACGGCGCTAAAGCGCAGGCGTTCTGCGCCATCGCGGGTGAGCAGCAGCTCCATGCCTTCCGCTTCCCCGGTGGTTACGGTGAGCCAGGCTTCGATTACTCCCGCCTCGACGTTGAGGGTTAGCTGCGGATTGAGCGGTTGCACCGGGGTGCTTTGTTTTTCGCAGCTCAATCCCAGCAAAATTCCGCCGGCACAGATTAAAATGATTCGCAGGAACCGGAAATAAGTGAACCTTCTATTAAAGGATGTCATTTGTTTCCTCTTTTCCGCTGAAGAAAGGCACATGGTTGTATTCCTCCACAGAGTTTGATTGCTCTTCTAAAGTACCCTAAAATCCTCTATTTGTCAAAACCAAATGAGCACTTTCCAGACCAAATGCGCACTCATTTTCGGGTAGATGAGGGGGTGGGGACATGGG
>JABWBP010000048.1 GCA_013360445.1 Calditrichaceae bacterium
TTCCGTCAGCGACCCGGCGGGGTTGAGCGATATCGACACCATCCTGGTTACCGTTACCGGGGCCAACGACCCGCCCTTCGTGGTCAACCCCATCCCGGACCTGAGCTTCCCGGAAGACAGCGGGCCGCACCTGGTGGTCGCGGATCTGAATGCCATGTTTTTCGATCCCGATCCGGGCAGCGCATTCGTTTTCGCGGTGCAGTCGGATAACCCGGACATCCAGGTTGTGGCGCAGAACGACAGCTTGTGGGTGGACGGAAGCTTGAACTATTTTGGGAGCGGAACCGCCATCGTCAGCGCGGATGACGGGGTGTTCAGCGTCAGCGACACCTTTGCGGTCACGATAACCCCGGTGAACGATCCCCCGGCGATCATCAACTTAGCCCCCGCTTACAACATCCCGGAAGATGATACCCTCTCCTTCGACCTGGATACTTTGGCGGCGGACCCCGATGATCCGCTTCCCGCCCTGGGATGGCAGGTGGATTTGCTGAGCAATCCCGGCGTCAGCGACAGCATCCAGGTGCTGCACGATCCCTTCAGCAATGAAATTTTGTTTATTCCCGCGCCGAATTTCAGCTTCTCCGGGCAGTTGATCCGCTTTGCAGTGTGCGATCCCGCCAACGCCTGCGACGTCGATACCGTCGCCTTTAGCGTGCTGGCGGTAAACGACCCTCCGGCGTTCAGCGGGCTGCCGGATTCCCTTTCCTTCACCGCCGATAGTTCCGCGGCCCTGAGCCTGTGGGATTTCGTGGAAGACGTGGAGACCCCCGACTCCCTGCTGAGCTTTACCTTTGCGGTCTCCAGCGATTCCCTGTTCTACAGCTTCAACCCCCTCAACGGCGCCCTGGCGCTGACGGCCCTGGGCAATTTCGGGGGCGAGGCGCTGTTAGAAATTACCGTGACCGACGCGGGGAACGCCTCCGCCTCGGAAGATATCGTCGTGACGGTGATTCCCCTGGTGGGAATCGCGCCGCTGGCCGGGGGGGAAATGCCCCGGGAATTTGCTTTGCAGCAAAACTATCCCAACCCCTTCAACCCGGAAACCCGGATCAAATTCCAACTGCCCTCCGCGCAGGCGGTTACACTGACCGTCTATAACGTATTGGGCCAAAAAGTGCGCACGCTGATAAATGAACGGTTGGAGGCGGGCTACTACGAAGCGGTGTGGGACGGTTTGAACGAGCAGGGCCAGACGCTGGCCAGCGGGGTGTACCTCTACCGCATGGAAGCGGGGGATTATCGCACGGTGCGGCGGATGGTGCTGCTGAAGTAAACGGCGGGGGAAAAGGGTCTTTCCCGGGTTTTCCCCCAGGTTGCGATCCCGGCTATGAGACTGTTGCAGATTCATTTTTCAGCCACGAATTTCACAAATTTTCACGAATTATCAAGTTTGATGGGAAATTCTCAAAAAATACTTCGTGTAATTCGTGTAATTCGTGGTTTAATCCTTAATCTGCAACAGCCTCATAGCCGGGATCGGAATGAGCAAGCGATGAAGTATTTACGCCCCAATGCCCTACGTGATAAGATGCCCTTCTCACGCAAAGCGTTTGACGGTTTTCTCTTTTTCTTCAAGGTCGGGAATGGGCGGGATGGAGTTGCCGGTTTGGAGCTTCTCCTTGCCGCCGGGCGAGCTGGTTAGCGGGTTCTTGAGCGCCAGACGGCCTTTTTCTAAAATTTCCCACACTCCCCGGGAGGAGTCGTTTCTGGCCAGTTCTTCGCCGGAGAGGGTATATAAACACCAGCGCACGGTGTTGTGCCAGCGCGGCGCCGCCGGCGAGGAGGGCAGGGGCTGGCGGTCGTAATCGTTCAGGGTATTTTTTACCTTCAAGCCCGTGGTTTCCAGGAGCCTGGCCAGGGTAGCGAAGCCGCCCAACTCCTGGAGACTTTCCAGCAGCGGCCGGCGAAACGTTTCTTCCGGGGTGCGCAGGCCGCGAAAATGCTGCGTTAGGTTTGGCGGCTCCTTTTCCGCGGCGGCGGGCAGGTTGCGGGGACGATAAAACAGGTCCGACCACTCTTTCTGCAGCCCTTTCACTTTGGAGCGGAAATCGGAAACCCGTTCCGCGTCGCGCAAAAATCCCCGCGCCCGGTTGTAATCGCCCTGCTGAAACGCTTTCGCGCCCTCCTCATTCAACTCATTCACCGCGTCTTCGATCTGCTCCAGCAGCGCTTCGATCCCGATATTGATATGGTTTTGCGACACCTTGTTCCTCTCAATTTGATGTGAATTCCCAAACGGTAAAGTCCGGAAATCAAAATGAGAAAAACAATTCCGCAGGATGTATTGCAGGTCAAAGATTCCTGAACCGGTTTTCAAATACGGGGGAGGTAATGGGTATTGCGTAATGCGTAAAAAACGGAATACGCAATACCCACGCTCCCACTCCCAACACTTTCACACTATAACACCAAAACACCGCTCCTACCGCTTGAACAGCAAATACTTCGCGATAGTCTCCAACTGCATGTTGGAGGTGCCTTCGTAGATCAGGCCGATTTTGGCGTCGCGGTAGAATTTCTCCACCGGGTAATCTTTGGTGTAACCGTAGCCGCCGAAGATTTCCAACATCCGGGAGGTCACTTTCTCGGCGTTCACGGAGGAGAAGAGCTTGGCCATGGCCGCTTCTTTCATAAAACTCTGCCCGGCGTCCTTCAGGCGGGCGGCGTTGTAAACCAGGGTGCGGGAGGCTTCCAACAAAGTAGCCGCCTCGGCGATCTGGAACTGGATGCCCTGGAACTGGGCAATCGCTTTGCCGAACTGGCTGCGCTCCAGGGCGTACCGGATGCCCGCATCCATGGCCCCCTGCATCACCCCTAACATCTGCGCCCCGATGCCGATGCGCCCCTCGTTGAGGGTCTCGATGGCCACCTTGTAGCCCTTGCCGATCTCGCCCAACACGTTTTCCTTTGGTACTCTGCAATCCTGCAAGATCAGTTCGCAGGTGCTGCTGGCGCGGATGCCCAACTTATCCTCTTTCTTGCCCACGGTGAAGCCCGGGAATCCCCGCTCGATCACGAACGCGGTAATGCCCTTGTAACCCAATTCCGGGTTCAGGTTGGCGAAGACGATGAAAATATCCGCTTCCCCGGCGTTGGTGATCCACAGTTTGCTGCCGTTGAGCAGAAAATCGTCGCCCTTTTCCTCCGCCCGGGTCTTCAGGCCGAAGGCGTCGCTGCCGGAGCCGGGTTCGGAGAGGGCGTAGGCGCCTAATTTTTTCGTGGTAAGCTGGGGGAGGTATTTCTGTTTGATCGCCTCGCTGCCCCATTTCATAAAAGCGTTGTTCACTAAGGTATTCTGCACGTCCACATAAATGGCCGCGGAGGCGTCCACCTGCGCCAGCGCCTCGATGGCTAAAATGCCCATAAAAAAACTGCCCCCGGTGCCGCCGTACTGTTCCGGCACTTCGATGCCCATCAATCCTAATTCGAAAAACTGGGGAATAATGTCCTTGCGGAATTCTCCTTTGGCGTCCATCTCTTTTACATGAGGTGCAATCTGTTCCCGGGCAAAATCGCTGACGGCGTCGCGGAACATCTGTTCTTCTTCGGAGAGCATGGTAATCGGTTGAACCACATTCATAAGACCTCCTGGAGGTTGCGGGTTGGGGTTAAAGAGATTTCGATGCATTTAGAGCGCGGGCGTTATACTTGATAAGAGCGTGTTTGAAAAATTTCTTGCCGCCGTTTACTACTAAATAATGGAACGCGGATGACACTGATGACACGAATTTTCGCGGACAAATTTAAGAATAGTAACTATTCAGGCGTTTTGCCACAGAGGCCACAGAGAGCACAGAGACATAAAAAAATTCCTAATCAAATCACAAATACAGGGATATAAGGCTCTAACCCAAATCTTCCTCTGTGACCTCTGTGGTCTCTGTGGCTGAATAGTAACTAAGAATATTGCTAAAAAATCTGTGTGAATCCCCCGAAGGGGCAAGCTGCGTCATCCGTGTTATCCGTGTGCCATTTGAACAATTTTAGGGCGCTGGTCTAGCGCAAAATAAATTTTGCACTCCTTTTTCCGCGCCGGTTGGCCGTACATTGGCGGGCGCGATTCAATAACGCGCCGGCGACCGCCGCGAACATAGTACATATAACTTGGAAAATATATCAAGGAAAATTTATGAATTCCCCGACCCCGGAAGACCTCTTGAGAACCCTGGAAGAAGCCCAGGCCGCCTTTGCGAAGCAGGAATACCGCCTGGCGCTGGCGCGCTACCAGTGGGTGGAGCGGCACATCCAGGACGATCCGGAAAATTTGCCGGTGATCCAGATCGAGATCGGCTGGAGCCACTACCTGTTGCAGGAGTACCCCGACGCGATCCGCTACTTCGCGAAGGCGCTGCAAAGCCCCCGGCTCAACCCCACCCAGCGCTTCGACTGTTTGCGCCTGAGCGGGTTTTCGTATGAATTCGCCGGCGATCCCGAAAAGGCCAGCGCTTTTCTGCAAGACGCGCTGGCGCAGGAGGTGGAGGAAACGCTGAAGCGCTATACTTATTTCGAGTTAGGGAAAATATGCTTTGCGCAGCGCCGCCTGGCGGAAGCCAAAGCGCCGCTGCTGAAAGCCCGGCAGCTTTTCGGCGCGGGCGAGGCTCCCGCGGGGGAGCGGGAATACCTGCAAACCACCCTCTACTACCTCGGCTTCATCGCCTTTTTCGAGGGCGACCCCGGGGAGGCTGAGAAGCTGTTCCGGGAATACGTTGAAAAAGCGCCGGATCTCAAGAGCCAGGCGCCCGGCTACTTCGGGCTGGCGCACCTGTTTTATGAGCGCAAAGAGTACCCCGCCCTGTTGGACGTGTGCGACAAAATCCTGCACCTCGACGCGGATTTTTACGACAAGGAGACCCTGGCCTTTTTCCTTTGCCGCGGCTACCTGGAGCTGCAGATGTGGGAGGAGCTGGAGATGTTCCTGCCCAATTTGATCGAAACCTACCCGGAGGGCCGTTACCAGGCCGCCTACCCGCAACTCCAGTGGGCGCTGCGCCACCGCCGGCTTCCCCCGCGCGGCCCCGAAGCATAATATTGCCCGGGGTGTGTAAAGACCTCAACGGTTTCCAAAACCTTTGAGGTCTTTTACGGCTCCCCCGCCGTTTCCAGCGCCCCGCGCAACCGCTGGTATTCTCCCCCCAGGCTGCCGTTGGTCAGCAATACCAAAATATCCCCTTCCCGGAGGGTCTGTTGCAGGGTTTCCGGGATTTGCGCGTAATCCGCCAGCGCGAAAACGGTTTTTCCCTGCCCGCGCAGGTCCTGCAGCAGTTTTTCCGGGGAGAGGCGCTCCCCTTCCGGGAGGCGCTCTAAGCGGAAGATGGGAGTGAGGATCACCACCTCGGCGATGGCCAGGGCTTCGCAAAGCTCCTTCTGAAAGACCTTGCGCACCGTGGTGTTGGTGCGCGGCTCGAACAGCGCCACCAAGCGGTTAGCGGGAAATTTTTCCTTCATCGCCTCCAGGGTGACCCGGATGGCGGTGGGGTGGTGCGCGAAATCGTCGTACACTTCCGCGCCGTGCAGCCGGCCCCAGTACTCCAGGCGGCGCTTCACGCCCCGGAAAGTGGCCAGCGCCTGCCCGATGGTTTCCCAACCGACGCCTAAGTCGCGCGCCACCGCGCTTGCCGCCAGGGCGTTCTCCAACTGGTATTCCCCGGGGAAGGGGAAGCGGAATTCTCCCGCGGATTTTCCCTTCTCCCGGATTTCGAAGCGGGTTTCCTGCGCGGTTTTTCCCAGAATGCCATAAGACCACTCGTTTTCCGGCGCTCTCCCGAAACGCTGCAAGCGCGAATGCGCCGGTTGCAGGACCTCCCGAACCGCGGGGCTTTCCGCGTTGGCGACCACCAGGCCCTCTCCCGGCACAATGCGCAGCAGCTTGCGAAACACGTCTTTGATGGCGTCTAAATTTGGGTAAATATCGGCGTGGTCGAATTCGAGGTTGTTGATGATCAGGTAATCGGGGAAGTAGTGCGCGAACTTGGGGCGCTTATCGAAGAAGGCGCAGTCGTATTCATCGCCCTCGATCACAAAATACTTGCCGGATCCCAGTTGGATCGAGGAATCGAAATTGCGGGCGATGCCGCCGATCAGGAAGGTAGGAGAGAGTCCCGCGGTCTCCAATATCCAGCACATCAGCGCGGTGGTGGTGGTTTTCCCGTGCGTGCCGGTAATGACGATGTTGCAGTGGCTGTCGATGAATTCCCGGCGGATCAGCTCCGGCAGGGAGACGAAAGGCAGGCGGCGGTTGAGGATCGCCTCCACCTCCACGTTGCCGCGCGAGAGGGAGTTGCCGATCACCACCTGGTCGAAAGGCTGCTCCAAATGCGCCTCCGCGTAGCCGCTCCACACCGGGATGCCCTGTTCGACCAAAAAGTCGCTCATGGGGGGATAAATCCCCTGGTCGCTGCCCCACACCTGGTGCCCCTTCTGTTTCAGCAGCGCCGCCAGGGAGGCCATGGCGGTTCCGGCGATTCCTAAGAAATAGTAGCGCATAAATATCGTGTTATGGTGTTCGGGTGTTATAGTGTTCAAGTGTTTTAGTGTTATGGTTTTCAAGTGCTCTGGCACCCGGGTTTTTTGGGTACTCCCTACTTAACCACTAAAACACCGGAACACTAAAACACTATAACACTCTCTTGCTCTTTCGCAAACGCGCCAGGAAGGGCAGGGAGATGAAGGCGCAGAGCACCTCGAAGGAGCCGGCGACCAGGAAGGTGTAGCGGTAGGCTTCCGGGGATTCGAATAGGGAGTTGAAGCCCGCGAAGAGTCCCCCGCCTAACAGCGGCCCGGCCATGAATCCCAGGGAACCGGCCACGTTGTAGCCCGCGAAGGCGGTGCCGTGGTTTTCCGGGGCGGAGAGATCCTTGCACATCGCCAGGTTGGGCGCGAACATCACCGCGCTGAGCACCCCGCTGGCGATCATGGCGACGGTCATCCCCGAACCGCTCAAATAGCCGTAGCTCATGAATACGAAGCCGAACAGCAGGCTTCCGCTGGCCATCAGCCAGACCCGCCCGATGCGGTCGGAGAGGCGTCCCACGAAATAGCTCAGCCCCGCGAAGGGCAGCAGGAAAAACGCCAGCTCCATCCCCCGCTGGGCGGGATCGAAGCGCAAAATATCGGTCATGTAGAGCGTGAGAGTGGAAACCACCACCCCGATGCAGAGGCGGTCGATGAACGAATAGGCGTAAGGAAGCGCCAGCCAGTGATTCTGTTTCAACACCGCGGCAAATTCCCGCAGCCCGAAGGAAGGATTGGGTTGCTTGCGCCCCGGGGCCAGCGCCAGGGCCAGCAGCGCGGTAACCCCGGCCACCAGCGCCGCCGCCCACAATACCCGCAGGGAGTCGGTCTTGGCAATCACCCCGCCCAGCGGCACCCCGATGGAGATGCCCAGCATCAATACCCCGCCCAGCGCGCCCATTACCCGACCGGCGCGGGTGCGCCCCGGGCCGGCGGTTGGGGGGCCGGCGCTCAAATCCGCCCCCGCGGCCAGCCAGGCGGACAGGGCGGCGATGTGCATCCCGCCCTCGATAAACCGCGCCAGCATCAATATCAAAAACGAGGGCGCCAGGGCCATGGCCGCAAAGCAAAGCGCCTCCCCTGACAGGGCGAAGAAGATTATACCCCGCCGGCTGCGGCTGCGGTCGATGAGAATCCCGGCGAACGGCGCGAGCAGGATGGAGCCGGCCAAACTGGTGGACATGAAGGCGTGCGCCCAGAACGGGGCGAGGTGAAAGCGCTCGCTCACCAGCTCCTTCAGCACCGGTACGATCATAGTTACCGGCAGCATGGTGAGAAGAATTCCCACTGCCGCCAGCAGAAACTGCAACCGCGGAATGGCAACGGGTTTTACATCGGCCTCAACGCTAACCGCGGGAGCCGGGGCTGCGGCTGCGCCGGGTTCTATTTGAGAGGTAAGTTTTTTTTCCATAGACAGCGATAAAATTCAGCCGAATTTCCCTTCCCTCTTCCGGAGAGTGGCAAAACTAAAAATAAATCTGCCGGAATCAAAAAGGTTTTAATCTCCGCAACTCCCCTATAAACCTGCCAGGTCTATCCTGAGAAGACGTCGATGAGGGAGAAAGAGCAAAGGCCTGGCAGGTCTAAAAGAAGATTTTATAGAGAAATTTGACGTTCCGCCCCGGCTCCGGCATGATGTGCTTGACCCAGTTGAGGTGTTTGCGATATTCCGTGTCGAGTAAATTGTCGATGGCGAGCGAGAAGGTATGCAGCACACCGCCGGTGCTAAAATTATATTGCCCGGAGAGGTCGAATACCACGTAGCCGGCGGTCGGTTGCTCGAATTCGCCGCAGCGGTTCTGTTCCGCCGCCGCCCGGATTCCCCCGCCGGCGCTTATTGGGCCGGTCTGGTAGCGGAGGCTCAGCCGGCCTTCCGGCGGCGGGATGCGCGGCAGGGGTTCATTGCGCTCGCTTAGCTCTCCCCGAACGTAACTGAAGGCGCCGCCGGCGTACCAATGGTTAAACAACTGCCATTCCAGCGCCGCTTCTATCCCGGCCATGAGCGCATTCTGCCCGGTAAAACGATATTCGTAGAGCGAAAAAATTCGCCCGCTCCGCTCCCCGGTATTTTCTGGAAAGATATAGTTGCCAATGTCGTTGCGGAAGGCGGCCAGGTGAAACTTTCCCCGCGTATGGCTTACCTTCACGAATACTTCCGTCCCCCATCCCTGCTCCAGTCCCAGGTCGGCGTTGCCGATCTCGTAGGTATAAACCGCCAGGTGCGGCCCCTCGGAAAAAAGCTCCTCAATGCCGGGAGCGCGAAGCGTGCGCAGGAGAGTTGCGCCTAAGGAAAATACACCGTTTAGCTTATAGAGACCGGAAACCGAGCCGGAAAATCCGGCAAATTGGCGTTGGCGAACCAGCCCGGCTTCGGTGTTTCTACCCACGTTCTCCAGGGGATCGACTTGTTTGGCGTCGAAGCGCAGCGCCCCATTCAGGGCAAATTTCCCGAAATAAGCCTCCTGGTAAACGTAGGCCGCGCCGGAATACTCCCGGGAGCGGGGGGTGAGGTTGCGCCCGGCGGGGGTGCTATGGTCGCGGAATTCGCCCCAGACGCCGATTACTCCGTGGCGCAAAAGCCCGCTTTGGTTCAAGCGCGCCGCGCCGGAAAGGTGATGGGTGAGCACGTCGAAGCCGGTTCCGGCAATCTCGCGCTGCAACCGCTCGCTGTATTCGATTTCCGAATGCCGGTAGCGGGTAAAGGAATGGCGCAGCTCCATCCGGCGCAGCCATTTTGCGGCCGGATAAAACTCCGCCTTCTCCTCGACATGGCGGCGATCCACCTCCACTCTTACCCCGCCGGGATGCCCGGCCAGCGGGTCCGGCGGAATGCCATATTCCGACTCGTAATAACTGCCGGCAGCGCCGATGTAGCCCCGGGAACTTACGAAGCTGAGGCCGGCGGAACCGTTCAGGGTGTTGATGGCGGTATTCGGCAGAGCGCCCTGCGGGGTGGAAATATCCTCCGCATCGCGATAACTGCCGTCGATGCGCAGGGCAAACGATCCCAGCGGCGCGGCCAGGGAAGCGCCCCCGGAGTACCCCCGGTTCACGGTTTCCCCCTGGAGGCTCAGCGTACCGGTAACGCGGTGAGCCAGGCCGGCCGGCACGTAGCCCCGCTCCACGTTGATCACCCCGCCCAGGGTATTGGAGCCGTAGAGGAACGCCTCCGGCCCGCGGATGACCTCGATGCGCTCGGAAGTCAGCGGCTCGATCACCACCGCGTGGTCGGAAGAGGTTGCGGAGAGGTCGCCGGTGCGTTCCCCGTCTTCCACGATCAGCAGGCGGTCGCCGCCCAGCCCGCGCAGCACCGGCCGGGCGGGGGCAGGCCCCAGGGTTCGTTGGGAAATACCCGGTTCGTAATCAATGGTTTCGGCAATGGTTCGTCCCAGGTTCTGGCGCAGTTTTTTGCCGCTGATATCGAGTTCCGGCTGGGCGATTTCGGAAAGCCCCTCGCTGCGCAGCGCTTCTACCCGCACTTCCTGCGACGCTACCGGGGAAGGAGACAGCCGGATGAGAACCTCGCTGGTATCGCCGGGAGCAACCAGCACCCGGAACGCCCCGTCGCGGTAGCCCACCCGGAAGGCTTTCAAGGTATAACCGCCGGGGGGAAGGTTGAAGAAGTGAAAACTTCCGTCGCCGTGGGCGGAAAGGGAGCGATTCAATTCCTCGATCAACAGTTGCGTCCATCCTAACCCTTCCCCGCTTTCCGCGTCCACAATTTTGCCGAACAGCGCCCCGTTCTCCGGGAAATTCCCGGAAAGGCTTTCGGCTTCATCGGCGCAGAGCGGGCTAATCAAAAGCAGAAAAGCGATCCCGCTCCAGGGGATCGTTTTTCTAAAAAGGTGTTTTAAGAATCCCGATTTGGGCCACGAAGCCACAAAATCACAAAGTTTCACCAGGAATTTTAAATATTTTTTAGTGAATCTTAGATTCTTAGGGCCTTTGTGGCAACTTTTAAAATCGCTTTTAAGCGTGAACTTGAAAAGTCTCATGGCGCCACCAGGACGGGAATGTCGGGGGTTTCGAATTCCGGGTTGCCGGCGTGCCGCAGCAGAATCTTGAAGCTCGTAGAGCCGGCGGATTTTCCTTCCACTTCCAACTCGTAGATTTCGCCGCCGTGCGATTCTACGACTGCAATGGTGGTGTCCGCCACGGTATATTCCTGGGAATGTTCCGCAGGATCGGGTTGGAAGAAGACGCCCTGGTCGTCAAAATAGTGAGTAACGATGTGGCCGGTGGCCTGGTTTGCCGCCACGTTGATTTGGCCGGTAACCGCGCCGGCGTCCACTTTGGCCAGGGTATCGCCGCTGGCTTCCTCGATCAGCACCAGCCCTACCGGTTCGCCGTGCGCCCCGCCGCCTTCCACGTGCACCGGGATGGGAGCGGATTCGAAATCGGCGTGATCACCGTGAAGAATCGCAATCGTGAGGGTGGTATGCCCCGCGGCCTTGCCCTGGATATGGAAGCTCCAATCCTCGCCGGCGTGTTGAACGATTCCGGCGACGGCGTTGTTCTGAATGGTCAACAACATACTATACTCGTCGCCCTGGGGTACGCCCTCGTTTCCCTTGTCATCAGTGAAGCGAACCGAGAGCAGGGTGGTGGTCAGGCCTTCCTGCGCTATGATTTCCCCGTTCACCTGCCCGTTCAGGTAGGTGATGATATCCACCCCGTTCTGGCGAATTTTCAGGCCCACGGCTTCAAAATGGTCTTCATCGTCGTCCGTTCTGGTGCTGTCTTTGCTGCAACTGAGCGCGAACGCCAGGATCGCGAACATAAAAAAGCCGAGTTTCAAGAGTTGCTTTATCATTTATTGACTCCTTTATTCGAGGTTCCGGTTTGGTGATTTGGTTCGAGCACGACTCCAATATTGTAAACGGCAATCGCGGCGGGGCGCGGAACTCATTCCCTACGAGGGTGCAGAATAAATTCCGCACTCCTCATCGACTCACCATGGTAAAACCCTGCCCGGTGGTTTTAGGGGTACAGGGGTGTAACCATTCATCCCGCAAAACGTTTTACCGGTGAGTGGAATTTCAATGCGCTTCGCCGATGAAGTCCGCACGGTTCCGTTACGGACTCCGCGATCCGATATTGGAAAAATGACCAGAGGGTAATTACCAAACCGGGGGGGCTTTATTGATATGAATAAAGCCGAAAAACCTGGAGAAAAGAGGAATTTGAGGAAGGGATAGAAAAAATAGCGGATTTCGGGGGACACTGAAAGAAACGCCGCCCAGGAAGAGAAAGCTGGCGACCAGGCTGATCTGGATGATATTGCCGGGGCAGTTGGCCGGTTCTACAACGGGCGAATGCTGGTGCAAAAAAGGCGTTGCAAACATGATCCCGACTAACAGGATCACTGCCGCCAGCAAAATTGTCCTGGAACCGTTTCTCATATCGTTTACCCGACTCATTCGAGTGAGTCTTCTAATGCGCCGGTTTTGCAAAAGTTCCTTCTGCGGCAAAACAGCGGCAAAAAACGTTTGCGGAGCATAAACCTAATCATCTCAAAAATGATTCTCAAGCAGAAAAAAATATCTTAACTTTCAAAGCGCCGGCAGCGATCCCGGGAAATCGCTATGACAGAGCGCTGACGGAGAGCCGGATCAATGTTTTCCTTAATATACTTCACCACCTTTACGCATCACGCATTACCTGCCTGACTGCACGGCAGGGAAGCGTTTCACGATTCAACCATGGCATTCAAAGATTACTTCTCCCGCCAGGCCGCGGATTACGCAAGTTTTCGCCCCAATTACCCCGCGAAACTGTTCGCCTACCTGGCCTCGCTGTGCCGGGAGCGCGAACTTGCCTGGGATTGCGGAACCGGCAGCGGGCAGGCGGCCACCGGGTTGGCGGAGCATTTTCAAAAGGTGATCGCCAGCGATCCCAGCGAAAAGCAGCTGGCCAGCGCCGCTGCCCATCCCCGGGTGGTTTACGAGGTCGCTGCGGCGGAAAAAACTTCCATTCCCTCCGCCTCGGTTGATCTGGTCGCTGTAGCGCAGGCGCTGCACTGGTTCGATCTCGATCCGTTCTACGCCGAGGTGCGGCGGGTGTTGAAACCCGCCGGCGTCCTGGCCGTCTGGTGCTATAATTTGCCGAAGATTGCCCCGGAAATCGATCCGCTGATCGAAGACTTCTATTCCCACACCGTCGGCCCCTACTGGCCCCCGGAGCGCCGCCTGGTGGAGGACGCTTACCGCTCCCTGCCCTTTCCGTTCGCAGAAATCGCAGTCCCGGCGTTTTCCATGGCCGCGGAATGGAACCTCCAAAACTTCGCCGGTTATCTCTCCACCTGGTCGGCTACCCAGGAGTTCATCCGCGGGCGGGGAATGAATCCGTTGGATTTGCTGCTAAAAACGCTGCGCCCTCTCTGGGGAGACGAAGCAGCGCCCAGGCGGGTTACCTGGCCGTTCTCGCTGCGGGTCGGTTTAGCTAAAGGTGGTCATTAAAGAGGGGCAGGGGCAAAGCATAATTACTTTTCATTTTGCATCCCAGCATTGGCGGGGACAAGCTTTTCACTTTGCATTTTTCACTTTACATTTTTCGGTAGTCCCCTTGTTGAGTGTTGCTGCGGTCTAATCTGTTTATTTCAACCGCAGAGAGCGCGGAGAGCGCGGAGTTACGCCGGGGGGAAATGTATTTTTGAAGAACCGTTTTATCTTCTCTGCGACCTTTGCGGTTAAAAAATCATAGCAACACCATAGAGGGGGACTACCCATTTTTCACTTTACATTTTTCACTTTACATTTTTGGTCTCGCCCATCGGTTCTTCGCTACCCGCGGCGGGGGAGCGCCAGATCGGCCAATAGAGGCTAGAACTCTCTGCCCGCTTGCTGCCGGGGAGAAAGAAATGCAGCACCGGCTGGAATCCCATCAGGCTCGGCCAGGCTTTGACGTTCAGCAATACCCGGATGGTATGCCGGACCCGCAGGCTCTGCGGCTCTTCCAGGCGGCGCATCATAAATAAGGGAAAGGCCCGCACCAGCACGGAAACAAGAAAAATGAGCTTGTAAACCGAATCGAACATGGCCGGGAAATATCCCATGGAGCCTTTCAGGTACTGGGCCAGCATTCCCCCGGCCAGGGCGCCCAGTCCGGAGGCCACCCCGTTGCCCACCGACCAGTACGCGAAATAGACCGAATTGCCCTCCGCCGGGGCGGAGCGGTACACCAGGTTGGCAGTGCAGAGATTATACCCCGCCCACACGAATCCGCCGCTCAAATGCAGCAAGGGGATCAGGAAAAACATGGAGAACGCGCTTCCGCTGGCAAAAATCCAGAAGGCCGGGAAGATGGTGGAAAAAATCGCCGTAAAAATGATGATCGGGCGGTTGCCTAAGTGGTCGGAAAGATGTCCCCAAATCCACATGCCGGTCAGGTCGGCCACGGCGGTGAGCATGGTGAAAATGCCCACCGTGGCATAGCTGACCCGCAGGTCCTCTAACAGATATACCACGAAGAAGGGAGCGGCGATATTGGTTCCGAAAGAGCGCAGCACCGCAAAGATCAAAAGCCTGCGGAAGCCGGTTTCCCGCAGCGGGGCGCGATAGACCTGGCGGAGGCGCCCGCTGAGGCGGGGCGGGTTGGGCAGTTCCGGCTTCAATTGCAGAAACCAGAGGCTGAACGCCCCGGCTAAAATGGCCAGGATGAAGAGTATTTCAAAAGCGCGAATTTTGGGAAGGAATGGAAAGGAGCGGGTAAACCAATCCAAAAAATATCCCCCTGCCAGGGTAATCAGGATGCCGACAATTCCCAGGATGCTGTTGCGCAGCCCGAAAAAACGCCCGCGGATCTCGTCCGGCACCAGCCCCGCCATCCAGGACAACCAGGCGACCCCGGAGATCGACCCCATAACGTGGCTGGCGAATATCAACACGATCAGCAGCTTCAAAAACAGGGAGGTTTGCGCCCCCCCCAGCCAAACGCTGCACAACACCACCGGAATCCACATCGCCCGGCCTACCGCCACAAACCCGATGACCAACCGTTTGCGGTTTTGCTTTCTTTCCACCAGGTAAGAGCCGAAAAACTGCGCCGTGGTAGCGAAAAAAGGAATGGCGGCCAGCACCCCGATCTCCAGCGAATTGGCGTTCAACGCCAGGGAATAGCCGGGCAGAAACACGCTCCCGGTCAAATTGGCGTAAATATGCGCGAAACCGCCATCGATAATGGAAAGGCGCAGCGCCGCTAAGGTTTGTTTTACCGAAAGACCGCTTTTGGACATATTTTCCGGGAACTCGAACATCCTGTGGATACCCACTGCTGTATCCCGCGGCGAATCGGGGGATCGATGAGAATTACTCCCCGCCGCCTCAAGATGGGCTTAAATGTAGTGAATCGCTCAACCCAAAACAAAGCGGACAATATTTTGCTGCTCAAAGCGGCAATTTTCTGTTTTGAAACCGGGGGGCATTACTTTATATTCTGTAAAATTTTTGATCATAAAAATACGGTTCGGAAAAACGTTCCGCTGCGGAACCCTGCCGGATGCCCTACAGATTCGTCATTCTTTGTTTTTTCATGTTTTTGGTTTGATGTTTGCATAATTCAATGCGTCAGGTATTCTCAGTGCTATTTGAAAACCTCTCTTTTTCAGGGAATTTGGAATTCGCACCTTAATATAAGGATAAGGAGATCTTTATGGCGTTTACAAACCCAGGGAATAGTTCGGGAAAACGGACGGGAAATTCTCAATGGTTACGGGGAACTTCATTTGCGCCCCGGGGGCAGGGAGGAGCGCTGGCGACGTCCCTGCCGGCAAATACTTTCCGGCAGGAAATCGAGGATATTTTTGAAGAGGAACGATTTTTCAGCTACCTCGGGGCGGTCAAAGGAAGCCTCTGGGCGGTTTTGATCTCCATCTATTTGTGGCTGATCAGCGGCATTCTTTTTGTGGTTTTGCTGCGGTAGCTCGCATTCCGCATATTTCCGAAAAAGGGCGACGCGCCTGCCTGAATGGGAATTCAAACAGGCGCCTCCTTTTTCCTCATAAAACCGGCGCTGGCTTTGTGCAGCGTCATTATTTGCACAAAGAACCTTCCGGCCGGGAAATCCCCAAAAATGAGTTGCCTGATCCGAAAACCGTCTCTAATTTTGCCTTCGCCGGTAAGTGATCGAAGGAGAAACGGCCAGGTTTGAAGGTTCAATAGAGCGCCGCCGGTATCCAGCGGCGCATGCTTTTCCGGGCAATGAGGCGCTTTGTGAGATTCGGTTCTAGGAATGATGAGACGCGGGGAAAGGCGGGGGTGCGGCGCTTGCTCTCCCGGGGCATCGTTTTCTGCCTGCTCTCCCTTCCCCTGCTTGCCCAGCCGCGCATTGTCTTGAAAGAGTTGGAGATCAAGTTCGACGCCAAAGCCGACGTCTCCGCCAAAACTTACCGGAATCAATACCAGGACCGGCTCTATACCCCCGAACTCCCTGCCGAAATTAAAACTCAACTTCTGGAAGACCTGAAGAAATCCGGGTATTTTTTCGCCGAGATCGATTCCAGCGCGCTGCGGGTGGATTCCACTCGCGGCGCGGCGTTTCTGTACTTAGGTGTGGCGACTGGCAAGCGCCTGCGGCTCAATACTGTCAACCTGCAGAATGCCGATTCCCTCTCCCCCTCGATGCAGCGCAAAATCTCCGAACGCTGCGAGGAATACCGGGGGCGCTATTATACC
The DNA here is from genome assembly GCA_013360445.1 of Calditrichaceae bacterium. Lineage (GTDB taxonomy): Bacteria > Calditrichota > Calditrichia > RBG-13-44-9 > J075 > JABWBP01. The sequence continues at coordinate 16,185 of JABWBP010000048.1, forward strand.
GAAGTGCTGGCGAATTATCTTTTCGAAGAAATCTTAGGCATTTTGGAAAACGCCGGGTATCCCCTGGCGCGGTTGCGCACCGGGGAATTCGAGTTCTCGGAGTCTCCCCCGGGAACGGAATCCCCCGGGCATTCCGAATGGCTGTTGGATTTGAGCCTGGAGGCTTTGCCGGGGGACTCCGTGCAGGTGGCCTATTTGCGTTTCCCCCGGCAGAAAACCAACCTGACTCCCTATTTGCAAAGGCTGCTGCGCTTCGAGCCGGGCCAGGGTTACGAGGAACGGCGGGTTTCCCGCTACGTGCAGACCTTGCGCCGGCAGGAATTCGTCAAGCAGGTGCAGGAGCCGGTTTTAGCAAAGGATAAAGAGGAAAAATATTTTCTGAATATCGAATTCGAGGAGACGCCATCGGTCACGTTCGACGGGATCATCGGTTATATTCCCCCCCCGGCCAACCAGGCCGAGGCAAAAGGCTATTTTACCGGCCTGATTAACATCGGGGTGCGCAACCTCTTTGGCGGGGGCCGCAAGCTGCAAGTGTTCTGGCAAAAACAGGACCGCCTCTCCGATGAGTTCCGGCTGGCCTACCGGGAACCTTTTCTTTTCGGGCTGCCCTTCCATACCCAGTTGGGAATGAACCGCCTGGTGCGCGATACCACCTACATCGAATGGAAATACCAGGCCAATTTCGAGTTTCCGATCAACGAGGCCTTGAGCGCCTTCGTGAGCGCGGCCAGCCGCAACGTGGCCCCCGATTCCCTGGCCAGCCGCCGGCTCCGGCTGCCGCAAACCGAGAGCCTGGTTACCGAAACCGGCATCCGCTGGGATCTGCGCGACGATCTCCAAAATCCCCGCAAGGGGTTGGAGCTGCTGGTCGCCTTCAGCCTGAACCGCCAGAAAAATAAAGGGCCGGATTACCTGCTCAGCGAAGACAGCCTGAAAGAATCCCTCACTCAGCAGCGCGCCCGGGCTACTTTTGACCTCTTCATTCCCACTTTCAAACGGCAGCTGCTCGCCAACCGTTTTCACGCGGAGCTGGTGGAAAGCCGCGGCGAGGTGCTCCGCCCGCCCGACCAGGTGTGGTTTGGGGGAGCGACCACGGTGCGGGGGTTCCGGGAGGCGCAGTTTTTCGCCAAACGGGTATTCTGGGCCAATACCGAATACCGCTTCATCCTGGCCCCCCGGGCGCGGTTTTTCGTGTTCAGCGACAACGCCTATTTTATGCGCGACTATCCCGATAAAATCAATCAATGGCTGAGCAGTTACGGATTGGGACTGCGGTTCGAAGGCCCGTTAGGAATTTTCCAATTAGATTACGGGCTGGAAAAAGGAGCGCCCTTCCGGGAGGGGAAGCTGCATTTTCGGTTGATCAATGAGTTCTGAGGCGTTTGCCCGGAGAACAGTAGGCAGTAGGCAGTGGGCAGCAGGCCATGTATAACGGGTAATTTGCCTACTGCATACTGCTTTTTGCCTACTGCTTACTACTGCCAACTGCCTGACCGCCTTTCTGGCCACACATCAGCAAGGAGAACCATGCCCCACCTGCGCGACCTGTTCCTGCTCCGCCCGGAGGTGATCTACCTGAACCACGGCTCCTTTGGCGCCTGTCCCCGCCCGGTATTTGAAGAATACCAGCGCTGGCAGTTAGAGCTGGAGCGCCAGCCCCTGGAATTCTTAGGCCGGCGCTTCGCCGCGCTGATGAAGGAGGCTCGCCGGGAGTTAGCCGCCTTCCTGAATACCGGCAGCGAGAACCTGATTTTCGTTCCCAACGCCACCACCGGGCTGAACATGGTCGCCCGCTCCCTGCGCCTGCAACCGGGAGACGAAATCCTCTCCAACGACCATGAATACGGGGCCATGCACCGCATGTGGGAATTCATTTGCCGCCGGCGGGGGTGCCGCTACATTTGCCGGAGCATTCCGCTGCCGGTGGAATCCCCGGGGCAATTCATTGAAACGCTCTGGCAAGGAGTAACCCCGCGCACCCGCGCGCTCTTCCTCAGCCATATTACCTCTCCAACCGCGCTGATTTTCCCGGTGAAGGAGATCGCACGGCGCGCCCGTGCGGAAGGAATCCTCACCGTCATCGACGGGGCGCACGGGCCGGGGCAGATTGAGGTCGATTTGGAAGCGTCAGGAGCGGATTTCTACGCCGGGAACTGCCACAAATGGCTGATGTCGCCCAAGGGGGCGGCTTTCCTCTACGCGCGCCCGGAATGCCAGGAAATGATCGATCCGTTGGTGGTGAGCTGGGGGGATAAATCCCTGCCCGGCAGCAGCCGCTTCATTCAGGAGCATGAATTTCAAGGCTCCCGCGACATCGCCGCCTACCTGAGCGTGCCCGCCGCGATCCGTTTTCGCCGGGAGCACCACTGGCCGGAAGTGCAGCGCCGCTGCCACGAGCTGGCGCTGCTGGCTTACCGGGAAGTTCCCCGCATTACCGGCCTGCCCTCGCTCTCCCCACCTCCGGACCCCGGAACGCCGGGGTGGTTTTATCAAATGGTTGCCTTTCCCCTGCCCCCTTGCGACGGCGAGGCGCTCCAGAAACGGTTGTATGAAGAGTTCCGGGTGGAAATACCGGTATTCGAACACCAGGGCCGCTCCCTGGTGCGCATTTCCGTGCAGGGTTACAATACCCGGGAGGATGTGGAAGCATTTTTGGAGGCGCTGGGGTGCATAGAGCATGGCGCAGAGCGCAAGGTGCAAGACGCAAAGCGCGAGAAACAGGTTACGAATGATCTGGTGTAGCCACACACCCTGCTCCATGCGCTATGCTCTCTGCGCTATGCGCCATGTGCCTTTTCAATCGTAATGAGGTTGAACAACCGTTGGGCGGTTTTGTCCCTGCGGTAGGAATAGAGCGGGATGGGCGCGCAGACGGTGCAGAAGGGGGCGACGGCGATATTTTCCGCGGGAATCTGTTGCTGCGCCAACTGGTTCAGGAGGGTTTTTTCCAGGTCGAAATACCGCGCCTGGCCGCGCCGGTGGAGAACTTCCGGGGGAAAGAAACTGCTAAATTCCGCCCCCACCCGGTAACAGCACGCTTTGATGTGCGGCGACAGCGCCGTCCGCACGGAAGCGGGATCCACCGGCCAGTGCGCGAACATCTCCTCCAACAGCCGCCCCACAATGTTCTCCCGCGCCCCGCGCCAACCGGCGTGGGCGATCCCGATCGCCGGAACCTGCGGGAAAGAGACCAGCACCGCGGCGCAGTCCGCGGTGCGGATAGTCAGAGACAGTTGCGGCAGATCCGTAAAAAAACCGTCGGTAGCGGGATATATTCCGGCCCTGCTTACCCGGCGAACCGTCGCGCCGTGTACCTGCCGGGCGAGCGCCAATCGGGAAACCGGGATACTTTCCTGCGCCAGCCAGCGCTGCGCCTCATCGCCGATCAAATCGCGGTAGGGGTGGTAAAGGGGAGCCGACGCGGGGGCGGGGGACTTCCCGGCTAAGCTGGTAATTCCGGAAATATCCCCGTTGGAAGAGAGCGAGAGGTAGTGGATCGCTGCCGGGGAAACCTTGATGAAATCGTTCGTCTTGTTCATCGCCGCGGTTGCGCCGGTTGGTCAATTGAACAGTCCCAGCAGCCGGGCGATGTCGTTGTAGAACACAAAAACCATCAGGATCAACAAAAAGAACATCCCGATTTGCTGCACCATCATCTTGGTTTTGACGGAGAGCGGCTTTCTGCGGAAGCCTTCGATCAGGATGATCATTAAATGCCCGCCGTCTAACGCCGGAATGGGCAGGATGTTGATCATTGCCAGCACCACGCTCAGAATGGCGATGAGGCGGAAGAGGTCCCAGATGCTTTGCCGGGCGGTATCCCCGGCTAATTTGGCAATGGCGATGGGGCCGGCCAGGGTCTCCCGGGCGGAATCTTTTCCGGAGAGAACCCGCACGAATCCGTTGATATTGGTCTGCGCCCAGAAAATGGTTTGTTGAAAACCCCGCACCATGGCCGGGAAGAAGCCGATCTGCAGGTGTTGAACCGGGCGCCCGATTCCGATCATCCCGATTTCCTGCTCCTCGCCTTGCGCGTTTGGCACTTTTTCCGCCCGGGTGGTAATGCTTATTTGTAAAGTGTCGCCGCCGCGGAGAATCGCCAGCGCCAGGGGCTTTCCCGGCCGGGCATGGATAATTTCGGTCATCTGGTACCAATCCGTTACCGCGCTATCGTTGATAGCGATGATGCGGTCGCCGACTTGCAGTTGGGATTCGCTGGCCGGGTAACCGGGAACCAACTGCCCGATTTCCGCCGGGATGAACGGTCCCACGCCTAAGCGCTGAACGTCCTTCAATTTTAAATGATCCCAGTTCATGGCCAGGGTGAGGGTGCGGCCTTCGCGCTCGATCAGGTAGCGGGTATCCTTGCCGAAATTATTCAAGAACGCCTGGCTGACCTCCTGCCAGTGCTGCACCGGTTTATCATTGACCTGCAAAATTTTGTCGTACTTTTGGAATCCCAGGCTGTCGGCAATCCCGCCCGGTTCCAGGTAGCCAATCGTGGTGGTGGGGTACACCGATTCTCCCTGAATCCAGGTCATCATTCCGAAAATGCCCACGGCCAGGAAGAAATTCATGATGACCCCGGCGGTAATGATGATGACTTTTTGGTACAGGGGTTTAGACATAAACTCATAAGGCTGGCCGGTAAGGGTGCTGGTGTCCAAGCTTTCGTCGATCATTCCGCTCAATTTGACGTAGCCCCCCAGGGGAATCGCGGAAACGCAGTAATCCGTATCCCCGATCTGTTTGCCGAACAGGCGCGGCGGGAACCCGATGGAGAAGCGCTCCACCCGCACCCCGAATATCTTTGCAGCGATGAAGTGTCCCAATTCATGCACGAAGATCAAAACGCCTAATACCACCACAATAGCGAAGATGTATGTCAACATTCCCAAAACCTTTCTTTCCGTTCAATTTTGCAAAGTCGTTACTAAACCAACCATCGGTTGTTTTTTGCTCTAATTTAAAAAAATTTCACCTCGCAACCGACAGGTTTTTTATTGTTAATTGCCAATTAGCAATTCTAAAGCTTCTTTAAAGGATCAACATCCCATCCCCGTAACTGAAAAACCGGTAAGAGCTTTTGATCGCCTCCCGGTAGGCTTCCATCATAAAATCGTGCTGGGTAAATGCAGACACCAGCATCAGCAGGGTAGAGCGGGGGAGGTGGAAGTTGGTGATCAGGCGATCTACCGCCCGGAACTGGTGGGGCGGATAGATGAATTTGTCGGTCCACCCCTTGCCTGCGCGCACCAGGCCGCTGCGGTCCGCCACCGTCTCCAGCACCCGGGCGCAGGTGGTTCCCACCACCACCAACGCTTTTCCGGCTTCCCGGGTCTTGTTGATGATTTCAGCCGATTCTTCACTGATATCATAATATTCGGACTGCATCTGGTGGCGGGAAATATCGTCCACCTGCACCGGCTTGAAGGTTCCTAACCCCACGTGCAGGGTAACGGGAGCAATTTTGACCCCTTTCTCTACCAGTTGATCCAATATTTCCCGGGTGAAATGCAGCCCTGCGGTAGGGGCGGCGACCGCCCCTAATTTTTTGGCGTACACGGTCTGGTAGTACTCCCGGTCGATGTCTTCCGGCTGGCGCTTGATGTAGGGCGGCAGGGGCATCTGCCCGACTTCTTCCAGGGATTTGTAAAAATCTCCGTTGCAGTGTACTTCGATAATCCGTCCTCCGGATACGGTGTTGTCGATGATGTCGCAAAAGAACTCTTTGCTGAACACGATTTTATTCCCTAACCGCACTTTGCGGGCCGGTTTGACCATCACTTCCCAAATGCCGTTTTCTAAGTTGCGCAGCAGGAATACCTCTACCTTTGCCCCGGTTTTATCCTTGGTGCCGACCAGGCGGGCGGGGAATACCCGGGTGTCGTTTATTACCAGGCATTCGCCGGGATTGATGAACTCCCCCACCTCTTTGAAGCTGCGGTGCTGAATTTCCCGGGTTTGGCGGTTCAACACCATCATCCGGCTCTCTTCCCGCTTCGGCAAAGGATACTGGGCGATCAACCCCGGGGGAAGCTCATAATCAAAATCGGAGAGCTTTAATTTCATGCTGCCGTCGTCATCAAAAAAGTTCTTGCTGAAATCCATGATTCCTCTGCCTGTAATTAAAATGTTCATACGCTAAGGGCGTGGCCACGCGCCCGCGCGGGGTTCGCTTGATAAATCCCTCTTGAATCAAATAGGGTTCGTAGATTTCTTCGATAGTTTCGCTCTCTTCACTGACCGCCACCGCAATGGTATTGATCCCTACCGGGCCGCCGTTATATTTCTCGATGATGGTGCGGATGATGCGCTTGTCCATCTCATCCAGCCCTAACTCGTCCACTTCTAACATTTGCAGGGCCTGGTCGGCCACTTCCCGGGTAATGTTCCCCTCCGCTTTCACCTGGGCGAAGTCGCGGGTGCGGCGCAGCAGGCGATTGGCCACCCGGGGCGTTCCCCGGGAGCGCCGGGCAATCTCCATGGCCCCGTCTTCATCCACCGCCACGTTCAACAGCCGGGCGGAGCGCATAATAATATGGTAGAGATCCTCCGCGCGGTAATAATCGAGCCGCAACACCACCCCGAAGCGCGCGCGCATGGGCGCGGTGAGCAGGCCGGCGCGGGTGGTTGCGCCCACCAGGGTAAATTTGGGGAGGTTGATTTGGATGCTGCGGGCGTTGGCCCCGCGGTCGATCATAATGTCCAATTTGTAATCTTCCATGGCGGAGTAGAGGTACTCTTCCACCACGTTGTTGAGGCGATGGATTTCGTCGATGAACAGAACGTCGCGCTCCTGGAGATTGGTGAGCAGCCCCGCCAGGTCGCCGGCCTTGTCCAACACCGGGCCGGAGGTGGTTTTGATGTCCACCGCCAACTCATGCGCCACGATGTAAGCTAACGTGGTTTTTCCCAATCCCGGCGGGCCGTACAGCAGCACGTGGTCCAGCGCCTCCCCGCGCTGCCGCGCCGCTTCGATGAACACCTTCAGGTTTTCCACCACTTTGGCCTGGCCGACGAAATCATCGAACGCGGAGGGGCGCAGGGCGGATTCGAACGCCTGGTCCTCCGAAGTCGGGAAGGGATCGATCGCGTTCTGGCGTTTTAGTTTTTCTTTTGCCATTTTAAGTATTGGTTGTGAACCACGAATTACACGAATTTCCCTAATTTTTTAGGGCAAGCGCGGTTATTTACACCTCTTTAAAAGCCTCTTTGATCAATTCTTCCAGGGAAATTTCATCCCCCAGCCGGCGCACCACCTTGTCGATAGCGGCTTGCGCTTCCTGCTGCTTGTACCCCAGCGAGGTGAGGGCCAGGATCGCCTCGTTGACTTTAGAACGCTGCTGCTGAGATACCACGGATATCGCCGATAGTTGTTCGATATCCTTTTGTTTCTGGATTTTTTCTTTCAGCTCCAGGATCAACCGCTGGGCGGTTTTTCGCCCCACCCCGGGGATGCGGGTCAACATGGCCACGTCTTCCCGGGCGATGGCGGCGCGCAATTCCGCGCTGCTGCTGCCGGAGAGCACCGCGATGGCGATCCGCGGGCCGATCCCGGAAATAGAAATCAGCATTTGGAACATTACCCGTTCGGCGGCCTCATAAAATCCGAAAAGCTGCAGGGCGTCTTCCCGCACGTGAAGATAGGTGTGCATGGGAACGAAGGCATTTTCCGGGTATTTTTCAAGCTGCTGAAAGGTGTTCAGGGAGATGTGCAGCCCGTACCCCACCCCCTGGCAATCTACCACACAATAGGTAGGCGATTTTTCGATGAGCTTTCCGTAAATGCGATCAATCATCCGTTGCGATTCAAGGTTTAGGAGTTGAAGGTATAAGGGTATAGAGTGTACTATCACGTAGTCTTTGACAATTCCTTCGCCAGGAGGCAGAGCTTCCCCAATTGCGTTGCGATGCAGAGCATCGCAACGAGTTGCCCGCCCCTGGCGTCACGATGCTCTGCATCGTGACGCCAGGGGCGGGAAGCTCTGCTTCCCATTCATTCCGGCAATTGTCAAAGTCCACGTGATAAGACGCCTTATACCCCTATACCTTAGCGCCTTGAAGCTTTCAGCCCGCGGAACTTCAGGCGGTGAAAGTGGCACAGGGCGACCGCCAGCGCGTCCGCGGCGTCCTGGGGGCGGGGCAGTTCCGGGAGGCCTAACAGGTTTTTCACCATGGCCTGCACCTGCTGCTTGGAGGCCGCGCCGGAGCCGGCGGTGGACATTTTGATCTCCCGCGCGGCGTATTCAAAGATTTCAACGTTCGACTGCTGCACCGCTAACATCGCCACCCCCCGGGCGTGGCCCATCACAATCGCGGTGTTGACATTTTCATGGAAAAAGACTTCCTCGATGGCGCAGTGCGCCGGGCGGTGCTGGCTCACCACCGCGCGAATCTCCCGGTAAATTTTCTCTAACTTCTCCGCAATGCCGGCATCTTTGGAGCGATTGTAAATACCCCCGTAGGCGCGGCAGCGGGCTTTATGGTCCACCACTTCGATAATGCCATAACCGGTAACGCTCAAGCCGGGGTCGATTCCTAAAATGATCATCGGTTCAAAGATTGGAAGTGCGGGGGTTTTTTAGTGTTCAAGTGTTTTAGTGTTTTAGTGTTCAGGTGTTCAGGTGTCATCGTTTTTAACTGAGGGTTTGCCGGGATACGCTGATTCACTAAAACACTATAACACTTGAACACTATAACACCGTTTTTAAGCACTTCCAATTTGCTCCATAACGGTTTCGTCGATGTCGAAATTGGCGTAAACGTCTTCCACGTCGTCGTTTTCTACCAGGGCTTGCATCAATTTCAACATCTGCTCTGCCTGTTTTCCTTCCAGCCGCACGGTGTTTTGGGGGATATAGGTCGATTCGGAAGACTCTACCCGAATGCCCTTTTCCTCTAAGGTACTTTGCACCATATCCAGCGATTCAAAGGGAGTATAAATTTCGTAAAACGCTTCTTCCACTTTAAAATCATCGGCGCCGGCGTCGATTGCCAGGAGCATGAGGTCTTCTTCGGAATAATTCTCGCGCGGCACCCGGATCAAGCCCTTGCGCTGGAACATCCAGCTCACGCAGCCGCTTTCCCCTAAGTTGCCCCCGTGCCGGGAAAGGATATGGCGAATTTCTCCCACGCTGCGGTTTTTATTGTCGGTCGTGCAAAGCACATACATGGCAACCCCGCCGGGGCCGTATCCTTCGTAGGCAACCTCTTCGATTACCATACCGGGAAGCTCGCCGGTGCCTTTCTTAATGGCGTTTTCCATATTTTTCAGGGGCATGTTGGCGGCCCGGGCAGCCAGCATGGCCTTGCGCAGACGCGGGTTCGCGTTGGGATCCCCGCCTCCCAGCCGCGCTGCAATGGTAATTTCTTTGATCAGCTTGGTAAAAATTTTGCCTTTTTTGGCGTCCTGCCGTTCCTTGCGGAATTTAATATTCGCCCATTGGGAATGTCCTGCCATAATTCCTCCGTTAAAACATCACGCATTCAATGACAAAAGGAGTATGGATTGAATAAGAGGAGTGCGCTAAAGGACTCAATGATCGCCGCTGCCGGTATCGGATGGGGAAGTAAGAGCGGGGTTGGAATTAACCTTTGTCTTCACAATCCAGGAGGTAGAGTATCCTCTTTGCCGGGACAGCTCCCGAAGCTGCTCGGCGGCATCCCGGGTAGCGCAATCGCCGATTCGCACCTTATACATCGGGGAATCGAATTCGATATAGACTGCGACGCCATCTCCGGCAAAGCGGTATTCCGCTTCTTTTGCTTCCTGGGTAGCTTTTTCGATTTCCTGGGTGGCAAAAAGCTGCACCCGGAATCCTTCGATGGTTCGATTTTCCGGCGTCGCCGGGGAGGCTGCCCCGCTTTCTTGCGGCAGCGGAAGCCTTTCCTCGGTTTGAGGCTGGCTTTTCGTCGCCGGGAATTCGATATCTTCATCCTGGAGCATTACCGGGTCAAAAGACTCGTCGGTGCGGGGAGCTTCCGGCTCCAGGCCGCGATCCGGAACCCCGGCGCTCTTGGACGCCGAACACCCGGACGCCCAAATCATAAGACCGATCAAAATGACAGCAGTGAAGCCTGCTCGAAGTTTGGTTGTACCGCTCATCTTAGAAAATCCTTTGTCAGCAAATTATGTAAATTTTTTGTCAAAAAATAAACTAAAATGGCCGATGATTCAAGAGAAATATTTATGGGGAAAGGCGCGGGCTAAAAACGAAGGGTTGGGCAGGGTAAGGAAATGTGAGGCGGGATTCGTGATGCGTGATGCGTGATGCGTAATAAAAAAACGGAATACGAAATACGAAATATCCATTACGCATTACGTTTCACGTTCAAGGATTTCTTCGGATCACTGAAAAGATTAGGCAGCACGGTTTATGATGCCTGTCACACAGATTGCATTGCAAATGGCTTTTTTTACCGACTTACGCAAGGAAACCAAATTTAACCAAACAGGAGCACATTAGATGGTATATCCCAAATCCACTCGCTTAATATGGCTGCCGGCTGCAATATCCCTGGCATTGTTATTTTTTAACGGATGCCTGGAGCCCAGGGATGAAGGCCCTCCTACCACCACGATCAATAACCCTCCTTCCGGCGCAGTTGTACACGGCCAGGTTCCCATCCTGGTGTCTGCCTGGGATGATAAGAAAGTAGAGACGATCCGGCTCTTCGTCGATGGCCTGGAAGTCACCAGCGGCAACAGCGATAATTTGAATTACCTCTGGAATACCGACCCGATTGCGGATAACCAGGATCATCATATCACCGCCTACGCCATCGACGATGACGGCAACATCGGCGCTTCCGCCATCACCACGGTGCGGCTATTTGCCCCGGCAACGGGCGATCCCCTGCCCCCCGTCGTAGCGGTGCAGAATCCCCTCGACAACCAAACCGTGAGCGGCCTGGTAAATATTGCCGTGGGGGTGAACAATGATGTGAATAACCCTATTGACAGCGTGGCATTTTACATCGACGGGGTGCACAAATTCCGCGATACCCAGTTCCCCTATATTTATACCTGGGATACCCAGAACTTAGTGAACGGGTCACAGCATACCATTTTTGCGATTGCTTACGACCGCATCGGGTTCAACGCGTCTTCCAGCGTGATTACGGTAACCATTTCCTCCGCAGTGATCGGGAATATCACCCCTCCCGTGGTGCAAATTGCCAACCCCATTAACCAGCAGACCGTGAGCGGGCTGGTGAGCGTGGTTACCCGGGTGGAAAATATCCAGTACAACCCGGTTGACAGCGTGGTGTTCGTAATCGACGGCTTCCGCAAATTCCGCGATACTTCTTTCCCTTATATTTACGAGTGGGACGCCACCAACCTGCCCAACGGATCGCGGCACACCATCTTTTCCGTGGCTTACGACCGCGAGGGCTTCAACGTCTCCAGCGGGGTTATCAACGTGACGGTTTCCTCCAACGTGATTCCCGATGTAACTCCCCCGACGGTCAACTTAGTGTTTCCGGCCCCGGGGGCCAACAATATATTTTCCGTCAGCGCCCTGAACTCCATCACCGTGGTGGCGGACGCCCAGGATGACATGGGGGTGGACAGCGTGGCTTTTTATATCGACGGAATTTTCAAAGGTTCTGACAACACCCCGCTGTACCAGTATGTCTGGAATTTCTCGGGATACGCCACCGGCATCGACCATACCATTTACGTGCGGGCGTTCGATACCTCCGGCAACGTGGGCGCGGCATTTTTAGCGGTGCGGTTGGACCCCTGATGCGATTGCGGATTTCAGATTAAGGCAGGTTTTTTCCATAATGCTTCGAATTTATGATTTCCGGAACGCCATTCCGGCAGCCGGGATGGCGTTCCGGTTTACACCCCAACACGTCACACCTCTTACCCTTTTCAGCTTTCATATAAATTCAGGCAATCATCGGATCAGATCGTTCGGCCAGGCCGGCCATGCAATTTTGCGCACAACGCATCGAGAACGAGGCGCTTGCATTAACCACCGTGGCCCGCGCAGATAGCTCCACGCGGGCCACAGCCTGAACCCGGGGCTGCCTCTCCCGGGCAATTCAAAGAGGGCGCCCGTTACTTCAGCAGCATGACTTTGCGGGTCTTGGTGAACGCGCCCGCGGTTAAGCGAACGAAGTAAGCGCCGCTGGGAAGGCCGTGCGCCTCCCAGCGAAGTTCGTGAACGCCGGCCGGGCGAGATTCATCCACCAACCGGGTAACCAATTGCCCTCTCAGGTTGTAAACCGCTAATTCCACCTGCGCCCGCTCCGGAAGTGCGTAACGGAAAGTCGTCGCGGGGTTGAAGGGGTTCGGGTAGTTCTCCTCGAACGCATATTCGCGCGGCAGGTGGTCCCCCGGCTCCACCGCCAGCGGACCGCCGACGATGAACTCGCCCGCGGCAAGGGGCCCGCCGCTGTAGGAGGCGTCCACCGCGCGCAGGGTCCAGTCGTACTGGCCGTCCGGCAGCCCGGCCAGCAGCCATTCCGTTACGGCGCTGACGTTGCCGGGCTGCGGGAGGCGGCGGGGAATGACAACCGGGATGCCGTCGCGAAAAAGCTCCAGATCGTAGGTCAGCGCGGCGCTCGGGGTGTGATCGTCGCTGGCGGCGATCCAGGAAAGGAGCACCGTCCCGCCGGCTTGCACCTCGGCGCCCAGACCCGACGGCGCTAAAGGAGCCTCATTCTGGCCCGGGGTGTCGTTGCGATAGACGTGCATCTGCGCTTCCACCAGGCCGTTCCCGCCGGGAACGAAGTACTGCCCGGCGATGAAGTAGTCCAGGTCGCCGTCGTTGTCGATGTCGAACCAGGAGAACGTGCCCCCGCGATCCCCGCTGGCGCGCGGCGCCGGCAGGGTGCTGCCGGAGTCGGGGAAAACCCCGCCCTCGTTGGTGTAAACCCTGGCCCGGCCTTCGATCTGGGAGCCGGGGTTGTAGGTGCCGGCCAGCAGGATGTCCATGTCGCCGTCGGCCTCGTAATCCGCCCAGGTAGCCGCGGTGAGGTCGAACCAGCCCTGGCAGGGAATGCAATCAAGGACTTCCACCGGCGTGTAACTCTCGTCATCGTTGCGGTAGATCCGAAGCGCCATGTGAGTGTAAGTGCTGTCGATCTCCCTGATGTTACCGGCAACCAGGACGTCGAGATCGCCGTCGGCGTCATAATCTCCCCATTGTGCTTCGCCGTGTTCGATGCTTAGCGAACTAAGAATATCCTCCCCGACAAAAACACCGTTGCCGTCGTTGCGGTAGCGGCGGATGAACCCGTCTTCGGTCAGCGGGGCAATGTTGACGAGCAGCAGATCCAGGTCCTGGTCGCCGTCAAAGTCCGCCCAGGCGCTTTGGGCGTGGGTGGTCGGCGCGAAAGCCGAATCCGTTTCGGTGAAGATCCAGCCGCCGGCGCCGTCGGGGCCATCGTTGCGCATCAAGGCGGTGCGGTAAGAAAACGTGTTATCGTCGAAGACCGAGGGCAGCAGGAGGTCGAGGTCGCCGTCGTTGTCGTAATCCGCCCAGGTGATGGAGCGCAGATCGAAATCGGCCTGGTCGTTATCTTCCCAATAGCCGGGCAGGCCGGCGTCGATCAGCGACAGCGCGCCGGCGTCGTTGCGATAAATTACGGTCTCGCCGTCGCTTCCCACCGCCAAATCCTGGTCGCCGTCCCCGTCTAAGTCGCCCCAGGCAAGGTCCGAGGCCCCGGTGCTGAGATCGCCGAGCGGCACGTCGATGTAGTTGAATTCCCATTCCCCCGGCCCGGCCTGGCCCTCGTTGGTGATCAGCACCAGGCGATCCTCCACACTCTGGTTGTAAACCACGTAGTAGCCCAGCACCGCGATGTCGAGGTCGCCGTCGCCGTCGTAATCCGCCGGGGCGGTGGTGATGACCCAGAAGTCTTCGTCCTGGGAGGTCACAAAGAGCGAATCGAGCGGCGTCACCTCAGTGAAGTTGCCGAAGGTACCTCCCGGCAGGGGCTGCACGGTGACGATTCGACCGGTAGTGCTGCTGTCGCCGTCGTCGTCGGTAACGGTGAGGCGGGCAATATAGGTGTTGGCTTCATTATAGGTATGCGAAGGGTGCTGCGCCGTGGAGCCGCTGCCGTCGCCGAAATCCCAGGACCAGCTCACGATGAAACCATCGGGATCGCTGCTGGTATCGGTGAAGTCCACCGTCAGCCCGGTAGCGACGAACTCGAAGGAAGCATCGGGCGGGCGGTTGAGCGGCGGGGGCGGGGGACCGGCGAAGTACTCGATGTAGCCCTGAAAACCCCCGGTCCAGGCGTCGCCGGCCGGGTTGGCCGCGATGGCGGAAAAGCTGCCGAAGCCCGCGGAGCCGATGTCGAGAATGGCCCAGCTCTGGCCTCCGGTGGCCGAGTAATAGGCGACGCCGGTGCTGGTGCTTAGCCACAGTTCATTGGCGCCGACCAGGTAAATGTCGGTGAAATGGTCATCTTCGTTGGGGGTGGGCAGCACCTCCCAGGTTGCGCCGCCGTCGTCGCTGCGGGCGGCGTACCCCCCCCAGCCCGCCGCGTAGCCGGTGCTTACGTCGAAGAAATCCATGTCGCTGATCTGAAACGGAAACCCGGGGAGTTCTCCTTCTGTCCAGGTCGCGCCGTCGTCGGTGCTGCGGTAAAAAATCCCCCCAATGTTCGCCGCCCAGCCGCTTTGCCCCTCGAAATCAACCGCGACGTAAAGCCCCCCGAAGCCCGGCGTCCCCATCCAGGTAGCGCCCCCGTCGGTAGTGTGGAACAGGGCGTTTCCGATGCCGCCCCCGCCGGTCACCCAGCCGTTCAGAAGGTCTGTGAAGTGCAGATCTTCGGCGTCGAGATTAGGCGGCGTGTCGGAAGCGGCCAGCCAGGTTGCGCCGCCGTCGGCGCTGCTATACACGCGGCCGTCGCGGTCCACCGACACGACCTCCTGCTGGCTGATCACCTGCACCGCCGCCAGCTCGAGGGTTGTGAATGCCTGGTGAATAACCCAGGGTGAAGCGCCGTCGCTGGTCAGCAGGGTTCCGTTATCGCCGACCACGATCAGGTCGCCGTTCGGGAAGCGGTCGATATCGTTGAGGCTTTCGCCGGAGCCGCTGGAAATCTGCGCCCAGGAAACGCCGCCATCGGTGGTTTTGATAATGAAACCGGCGCCGTAGCCGAAATACCCGGTTTGGGAATCAACAAAGACGGGAACCGCGCTGCTAAAGAAACTCGGCCGCGGCCCGGGCGAGGCAAACGTTTGCGCCCAGGTCTGCCCGGCGTCCGTGGAGCGGAACATGTTTCCCTCCAGATCTGCGGCGACCACGGTTTGCGGGCCAACTACAGTAAAAGCCACGACGCCGGCCGGCATTATCTCGCCGAGGTCGCTCCAGGTCTGGCCGCCGTCGGCGGAGCGGAAAACGCGGTCGTCATAATTCGGGAAGATGCCGGTTCGCCCCCACGCCAGGGCGACGTCCGCGGAAATGGCCGTCAGGCGGTTCCTGCCGTCGGATGCAGCGCCGGCAGCCCAGGCAACGCCGCCGTCGGTGGAGCGCACGAAACTGTTATCGACGATGCCAACCGCCGCGCTGTTCGAGAGAAACGCCGCCGCCTCTGCGGCGCCGCTGTGCACCAGCGTAAACGTGGTTCCGCCGTCGGTGGTGCGGTAAAGCGCGCTGTCGGCCACGCCGAGACCGATCTGGTCATCGACAAAATCGAAAGCAAAAATGCCCTCCGGAGAGGGTTCCCAGGAAAGCCCGCCGTCGCGGCTGATGTATTGATCGAAGTTTCCGGCGGCGAGGCCGAAATTCGCGGTGTAAAATTTCATGAAATAGGCTGAACCGAGGAAGGGAAGCTCTTCCCAGGTGGTTCCGCCGTCGGTGGTGCGGTAGTTGAAATTGCCGAAGGTCCAGCCTAAGTTGCTGTCGAAGAAAAAAATGCCGTTCAACGGATCTCCTAAGCCGAAGGGCACTTCGCGCTGGATCCAGCTTGCCCCGCCGTCGCTGGACTCGAAGAGCGCTCCGCTGTTATCGAAAAAGTTGTCCTCCGTGGCGATGAAGACCCGCTGCGCCGTGGGCGCGGCGACGCCGCGGACGTCGAGAAAAGTGGGAACGGGACTCTGCGTGCTCCACTGCGCGGCAGCCGCTGAAGTCAGAAAAATGCTCAAAAAAATGAGAAATTTGAAGCTCTTCCCCGCTCGCAACTCACTAAACACATTAAAAAATAGTTTCATAACGATCTCCTGAATTAGAGTTCAACAATTTATTAATGATCCTGGCATAGTCAAGTTGAGTGCCAACCCTCAAAGCGATGAAAAGATAACAGCGTTAAGCGCCTGTTTTAAAGAGAGTAGAACTCCTTTTATTACCGTTCGCCCAATTTCGGATGAACCGTTATGGAGTTGAAAAATGCACCCTTGCTGCGCAAATTTTGCGCCTGGGGTGATTCAATAATCCGCAGGCGGGAGGATGAAATCGTTTCAGGCGGGCGCAGCACAAATTGCACTTTTCAGATGAAAAAAGGAGATTCCGGCATTCGCCGGAATGACAGCCGCCGATCTTGTCACTCCGGCTCCAAAGGAGTCACTTCGTGACGAATGCAGGAGTCCCCTACCCAGAGCCAACCCTTTGTTTTTTATAGAATCGGAATTATGACCATGCCTCAATTAAGCGAATTTATTCTTAACTGCTATGGGTTATCCAAAAAAAATCTTAACTTCGCTTTGCACAACGGGGTATCTGAAAAGTGCTCTGTCCCCGGGGAGGAAATCGCCCGGCGGCAATTAAGGGAGCCAGAAAAAAATAATGTACCCAACTGAGCGCACAGAGTTATTAGACCTTATTCATAGATAAGCGTATGTTTTATAGCAGATTGAATAGCCCCCCGATTTATCGGGGGGGCACAAATTAATCTCATTTCTTAATTCTCCGGGATAGATTTACTTATTTGCTGTCCCCGATCTGAAGATCGGGGCTATTCATCCTTCCATAAAAATCAAATATTTAGCTATGAATAAGGTCTATTGAAACACATTAGCGTTCAGTGGTACAATAAAAAGGGCGAAAGCCCTAAAGTTTAATTTTGGAGGATTCATCTATGAGACTCTTTCTACTTTTGACCAGTGTATTGTTCGTGCTGGCTGCCTTCAGCAACTGCGCCAAGAAAGAAACCAGCGTAAAGATCGACCAGGCCATGCTGGCCGCCTTCAAACCACTGCCGGAAATCATGGAATCGGCGAATAACCCGGTTACGCTCGAAAAGGTGGAGCTGGGGCGGATGCTTTTTTATGAAAAGCGCCTCTCCAAAAGCCATGAATTTTCCTGCAATTCCTGCCACGATCTGAATACCTTTGGGGTTGATAACCAACCCGTCTCAGACGGTCACAAACAGCAAACCGGCACCCGCAATTCGCCCAGCGTTTATAATGCCGCCGGCCAGGTTGCCCAGTTCTGGGATGGCCGCGCCGGGGACGTGGAAGAGCAGGCCAAGGGTCCGATCCTGAACCCGGTAGAAATGGCCATGCCGGATGAAAAGTTGGTGGTCAAAACCCTGAAATCCATTCCCGGCTACGTGGAAGCGTTCCAGAAAGCCTTTCCCGGGGAGAAAGACCCTATCACTTATGACAACATGGCCAAAGCAATCGGCGCGTTCGAGCGCAAGCTGGTAACCCCGTCGCGCTGGGATAAATTTCTCCGGGGCGATGAAACCGCGCTCACAAACGAAGAGAAAACCGGCTTCAACAAATTTGTCGAAAACGGATGCGTCACCTGCCACTCCGGCCCTTACTTAGGCGGGGGCATGTTCCAAAAGCTCGGTATGGTGCAGCCCTGGCCGGGCAATGAAGATGCCGGCAGGTTCCACCTCACCAACAATGAGGCGGATAAATTTGTGTTCAAGGTCGCCAGTTTGCGGAATGTGGCTCAAACTGCCCCGTACCTCCATAGCGGCGCTATCAATAACCTGGAGGAAATGGTCGCAATGATGGCCAGACATCAGATGAACAAAACCCCCTCGCCGGAAGACATTCGCTATATCGTCTCGTTTTTGAATAGCATGACGGGAGAAATTCCCACGGAATATATTAAAGAACCGGCATTGCCGCCCAGCGGGCCGAATACGCCCAAACCGGATGCCGAATAATGGCGCCCAAGCTCACGGGAGCGGGCAGGGGAGGAAAATCACCCTCTCTGTCAAACAGGGAACTTTGAGGAACGGGCGAGGAGTATTCCTCGCCCGTTTTATTTTCAGGAATGATGGGAAGGATTAACTGATGTTACGCGCTGAGCATGATTCGGGGATAAATCCCCAGTTAATAAAAGTTCTTGAGCCGGCGATTTCAAATAATCCCCAGATTCTCCCGCTTCATCCAGCCGCTTTTGCCGTCCGGCAGGGTAATCAGCGCCCATTCGCCGCGCTGTTCTTGCAAGGTCACTTTTACCCCTTCGTGGAGCACGAATACGTCGGTGCTGTTCTCGTTGGGCGCGCTCAGAACATTCACGGAAGAAACCAGCACGATGCCGCGGATGCGGGTGTTTTCCTCCCGGGCGTTTATCACCAGAAGATAGACGCTAAACAGCGCCAATACGGCAAAAACGATCAGTGCGGAAAGGATAACCCGGCGCTCCCGGAAGAACAGAAACCCGATTAGGGCGAGGATGGCGGCCCCGAAGAGGATTGCCGCCAGGCGGGTTAACTGGGAAACCGTAAAGTAGGTTTTCACCGCCTCCCACCAGTCGAAGAGGAAAAACTGCGGGGGCGTCTCGATGCGGTCTATTACCCTGAGATTGGCCAGTTCCAGGTTGAAAAGGATTTCCCGGTCGCGGGGATTGAGCTTGCGCGCTTTTTCGTAAAACAGGATCGCCCGACCTACCGCGCCCAATTTGTAGTAGCAGTTGCCGATGTTATAGTAAACCTGGCTGCTTTCGTAGCCGGCGGAAAGGATTTTCCCGTACCACTCCAGCGCCGACTGGTAGTTTCCCTCCCGGTAGGCCTGGTTGCCCTGTTCGTAAAAGTGCGCCATGCCGCTCTGGCCCGGCAGGCGAAAAGCGATCAGCGTTAGCAGCAGAAGGATTTTGATGATGGAATGAACATGGAATTTACATCCCCCCGTTAATTCCCCCTTTTGGAGGGGGGCAAGGGGAGATGTCTGAAGGTACTGGGAACTGGCAATGTCCACTGATATTTCTCCAGATCGTGATTATACCGCTTAGGGAGATTTTTTGAGTTAGAGTGCAAGCCCAAAGCGCCGGGGATGCACTTTAACCGGTGCAAAGCCGAAGCTTTGCACTCCGGAAAGCGCCGCGTTAAAAGTATTTCCCCAACCGCACCAATATTTCCTCTGCGCGATGGTAGAAGGATTTTGCCTCCTCCTCCGTGGCCTGCGCCGGGGCAAAACGGCGGAAATCCGCCTCATCCAGGCAGTTGAGGTAGTCGGCGATTAGCGCGGCGTCCACTTTTTTACCTGCCAGCAGCTTTTCCACGTCCTGGCGCAGCATCCCCGCGGCGGGGCGGTTGGTTTTGTCGGCCACAAAACCGATCAAGCTGCGCGATACCTCCCCGTAAAATTCCCCGAACATCCGCTGTTTCAGGAAATGGCTGGCCCCCTTCAGGCGCTTTTCGGCCTGTTTGTAAGCTTTTCGCTGGCGGGCGTATTCTACGTTGGTGGCCATTTTTTCCTGGTGGGTGCGGTACCCATAAGCGATCCCCAGGAAAATGAGTGGAAGAATCAAGGAGGCTAAGAACCAGGGGGTGCGGTAGGGTTTGTATCCCAGGGGTTGCAGGCGCAGGTTCTCTTCTTTAATGAAAAAAATGTCCTTTCCTAACAGCTTCACTTCGGATTTCGCCAAATACCCGCTGCCGGCCAGCCCGGGCATCTCTTTGCCTTCCCCCACGGTGAAAATGAATTCCGGGGATTGCAGGGTTTTATAGGTTTCGCCGGCGGGATCGAAATAGGAAATTTCCAACGGCTTGATGCGGTACTGCCCGGAGGCGCGGGGTATCAACACGTATTCCAGCTCCCGGGAGGCGGTCATGCTGCTGCCGCTGCGATTCACCGCGTCATTCACTTTCGGCTCATATACCTCGAAGCTGGGCGGAAATTCTATGGCAAGCTTGCTGAGCGATTTGAGGTTCCCGCTGCCGCTCAAGCGTACTTTGTAGGAAATCGCTTCATTGGCTTTCACTTCCGTCTTATCGACCTCCACTTTCAGCTGAAAATTGCCCACTAACCCGCTGAAGTTGGCCGGCCTGCCCTGGGAGGGCAGGGGTTTGACATTGAAGGTTAGGGGTTCGCTGGCCACCACTTTCCGCACCGTTCTCCCGAACGGATCGCTGAAGAAATCATCGAAGCTGCCCAGCGGGTCGCGGCGGCGACGGCGTTCTACCACGTTCACGGCTAATTGCATGGGGGTAACGGTCAATTCCCCGGATTTGGTGGGGAAAATGGCCATCTTTTTGATCTCCGCCACGTTGTAGCGCACCCCATTCACGGTTTCCTGGCTAACCGGAATGTTGGTCTGGGGAATTTCGTACTCTTCTACCCAAAATCCCACGGTTTCGGGGAGTTTGGTATAATCCAGCCCCTGCACGGAATTGCGGAAGTACAGTTTATAAACAACCGTCACCTGGTCATTTACATAGACGCTGCGCCGGGAAGGGGTGGCGCGCAGAAAAAGCTCGTCGGGAGCGGCTTGCACGGCGTCGCCCGGGGCGGCGCCGGCTCCCCCTTGCGCGGGAGCAGCGCTTTGGGGAATCACCGTCACCTGAATGGAGTTAGACTGGTAGGTTTTGCCCTTGAAAGAAATCGTAACCGCCGGGAAGGTAAAACTCCCGGTTTTGCGGGGCAGCAGAATGACGCTGTAAATTTTACTGGTGCTGTAGGCGCCGTTGACGATCTGCACGCTGGTAGAAACATTCGGCCCGCCCATGACGCGGAAATCCGAAAAATCCGGCAGTTGCGGATCCGAATACCCGGAGGAAGCGCCCTTGATTTCCAGGGTGTAAGTAAATTGGTCGTTCAACCCCACGGGGTTGCGGTCGATGCTGGCGGTGAGGGTAATCTCCTGGGCGGCCAGCGGCCCCGCTCCCAAAACCAGCCCTACAAGGGACCAGGCAATCACTTTCATCCTAAAAGAACAAACTCTCACGACAAAACGCGTCACAACGACACTCCATTCCCTTTTCATTTCACACTTTGCCCCCTCCCCCCTTCGACTCTTCGACCCTCCCCTCCCCCTCGACCGGCTCAAAATGTACCATACCCGGGGCAATCTTTTTTATTTCACACTTCCGCCTACCAATCCTTCTCCACCTTCTTCTTCCCGCTGGCCCGCGGGCGACGCAGTTCTTTGTTCTCCTGCTCCTTGCTGCGCAGGGCTTGTAAAATACGCTCCGCTTCCTCCTTGGAAAGCTCTTTTTTCTCCTCCTTCAACATCTGCGGCGTTTGCCGGTTTTCCTGTTCTTCCGGCTTTTGCTGCTCCCGGTTTTGCTCCTCCGCCTGCGCCTGCTGCTGTTCCTGCTGCGCCTGTTGCTGCTCTTGCGGCTGATCCTGCGAATTCTCCTGGCGGTCGTCTTGCGGTTCCTGTTGCTCCTGTTGCTGCGCCTGTTGTTGTTGCTGCTGTTGCTGCATCTCTTTGATTTTCTCCAGCAGAGCTTTCAAGCGAGCGTCCGCGGGATCGACCTCTAAGCCTTTGTAAATGGCCTCGAGGGCTTCCGGGTATTTTGCGCCGATGTAAAACCGGGCGGCCTGGTGGTAATAGTCATCCGTGGTTTGTGCTACCATTGCCGGTCCCAGCAATAAAAGGAAAAATATGATTCTCATTGCGACCCCCCAATGTCGATCACGTCTTTGACGCGGGTGATGAAATCCTGGAACGCGGCCACCGTGGGATCGGATTGCAGCCCCTGCTGCATTAGATCGTACGCCTCGCGGTAGAGGCGCTGGGCAACCAGAATTTCCGCCTGCGCCTTCAACTGTTTGGCGTACTCCGACGGCTCGATGCGCTGTTGCTGCTGATCCTGCTGTTGCTGCTTCTGGGCCTGTTCCTTTAACTTAGCGCGCACCAGTTCCAGGTTGAATTTGGCGTCCTGGTCGCCGGGATTCAAATCCAGCGCCTTTTTGTAGGCCTGAATCGCCTCGGGGTACTGATTCATCTGGTAAAAAACGTTGCCCTGGTTGTAGTAGGCGTGCTGTTGCAGTTTGATATCCCTGGTGAGGATCGCTTTTTCAAAAGATTTCAACGCGTCCTCGTATTTCTGCTTTTTGTACTGCGCTGCGCCGATGTTGAAGTGCAACTGGGGATTCTCCGGGTCGTCCAATAGCGCGTCCTGGAAGCGGTTGAGCGCCTCGTCCCATTGCTCCTGCTCATACGCCTGAATGCCTTTTTTCAGCTTCTCCCGGTCCACCCCGGCCAGCGCCGGCAGGGAGGTCTGGCATACCAGCAGGATGATCAGTATGGTTAATATTCGACGCATCGTAAAGTGGCTAAAGTGAACTAAAGTGACTAAAGTGGCTAAAGTTGATTCGAAAAATCTCAACATCAGACGCTTTCGCTCATTTTTGACGCTTCCCGAAACCGTTTTATTTTTCGCCGCTCGCTGAGTAAAGTTTCCAGGATCAGGAAAATCAATCCAATGATCAGGAAGATCTGGAAGCGGTCTTCGAACTGGGTGAATTGCCGCGAGGCCAGCTCTTTCTTCTCCATCCCGGTAATTTCCCGGTAAATTTTTTCCAATTCCGCCTTGCCGGTGCTGGAAACATAAAACTTTCCCCCGGTCTCGAAAGCGATTTTTTCCAGGGTTGGAATATCCAGCCGGGTGGTAATCACCTGGCCGCTGCGATCTTTTTTATAGCCGGTGCGGTTGCCGTAGGGATCGTACTCCGGAATCGGCGCGCCCTCCGGGGAGCCGATTCCCACGGTGTAAATGATCACCCCTTCTTTGGCGGCCTCCTTCGCCGCCTCCACCGGGTCGGCTTCATGGTCCTCCCCGTCGGTAATGATGATCAATACCTTATGTTTCAACTCCCTGGAAACGAAAGAGCGCTGCGCGGTTTTGATCGCTTCCGCAACCGCGGTTCCCGGCTGGGGCACGACGCCGATGTAAGCGTCGTTGAGGAACAGCTTCGCCGCGCCGTAATCCAGGGTGAGCGGGCACTGCACAAACGCCAGGCCGGAAAAGAGGATCAATCCGATGCGGTCGCCCTGCAATTGATCCACAAAATTGGAGATCTCATGGCGCGCTTTTTCAAAACGGTTGGGAGCGATATCCTCCGCCAACATGCTGTTGGAAACGTCCAGGGCCACAAAAATGTCGATCCCTTCGCGCTTCACCTCTTCTAAGCGGGTGCCGATCTGGGGATTGACCAGGGCAAATGCGAGAATGCTGAAGGCGATCACGGTCAACGCCGCTTTCCAGATCTGCTTGCTGCGGCTGACGCTGGCGGTGAGGCGGGAGATCAGCTCCTCATCGCCTAACCGCTTCAGCAACCGCCTTTTGTACCGGAAGGACCAGTAAAAGAAGGCGACCAACAGCGGCGCCAGCCAGTAGAGGTGGAAATATTCCGGATTCGCGAAACGCAGCAAAACCTTCTCCAATCTTCAATCTTCAATTCTTTAAGGCAATTTTCGCAACCAGGTATTGCCCAATACAATTTCTAACAGCAGCAGCGCCATGCCCGCGCCGACGAAATAGATGAATAATTCGGTATAGCGGGTAAACTCCTTGACCTCGATTTTGGTTTTCTCCAGTTCCCCGATCTCGCGGTAAATTTCCCGCAGTTTCTGGGTGTCGGTGGCGCGGAAGTATCTCCCCCCGGTAATATCGGCGATGCGGGTGAGCAGCTCCTCGTCGATTTGCACCGGGATGGGGCGGTAGCGTTTCCCGAAGAAAGGGTCGTCGATGGGGTACATGGCGGTGCCCCGGGTGCCCGCGCCGATGGTGTACACCCGGATGTCGAAGGTATGCGCCACCTGCGCCGCGGTAACCGGATCGACCTCCCCGGCGTTGTTTTCCCCGTCGGTAAGGAGAATGATCACCTTGCTCTTCGCCTGGCCGTCTTTCAACCGGGCTACCGCGGTGGCCAGGCCGTTGCCGATGGCGGTTCCGTCCCACTCCTGGGGAGCGATCCCGGTGTTATCCAGGATTTGCATCAGCACCCCGTAATCGAGGGTGAGCGGGCACTGGCTGAAGGCTTCCCCGGCGAAGATCACCAGCCCGATGGGATCGTTGGTGCGCCCCTGGATGAACTCCCTGGCCACCATTTTAGCGGCGCCTAAGCGATTGTTGGGCTTGAAATCCTCCGCCAACATGGAGCTGCTCACGTCCACCACCAGCATGATGTTGATCCCCTCGGTAATAATCTCTTCCTGCCGCGCCCCGGATTGCGGGCGGGCCAGACCCAACACCACCAGCGCCGCCACGGTCAGGCGCAGCCAGTAGAGCTGCCGGTGCAGCATCTGCCGGAAGGAAAACGGCACGGTTTTCACGTGCCGCAGGGTGGAGTATTTCATCTGCCCGGAAAGCCGGCGGCGGCGCCAGATATAGTACCCCGCCAGCAAAGGTATCAGTATGAGCAAAAACAGATATTGCGGATCGGCGAAACGAAACATAAAGGCGTAATCAGTTTTGGTAACGGCTATTCGGTTAAGTAACTAAAGTGGCTAAAGTGAACTAAAGTGAACTAAAGTGAACTAAAGTGACTAAAGTGAGCTAAAGTTCAAAACCATATTCCGGCGCACATCTTTTCACCCTTCGACCCTTCGACAAGCCCAGGGCAAGCTTTTTATGGAGGGTTCGCTTAATTTTTTGGACACTTCGGTAAAATATTTTTCTATTCCGCCCTTTCAGGGCTTCCCAGCGGTGTTTTTTTCTACCCCGGAGCATATGATAGCCCGGTGCGAAGCGCCGGGAGAAGGTAAGAGACCTCGATTTAAGCCCTGAAAGGGCGCAATAAGCATACAATTCCAAAACTCGAAAAAAAATGAGCGAACCGGGAGTTTTCACTTCCCACTTCTCACTTTTCACTTCTCACTTTGCACTTCCACCCCCGCCGGCTCGAACACCGGGCGGGTGCGCTCGATAAATTCCTGCACCAGTTGCACCGCGGTTTCCGTCTCGGCGCTGCCGGGAACGTATTTGGCAAATTTGACCAGGTCGCAGGCGGTCAGCATCTCCCGGGTCAGCTCCACCTGGTCGGGCGAGAGGGAAGCCTCGTTGAGCGAGGCCAGGATTTCGGTAGTGGTCTCTTCCATCGCGTTGACGTAGAAGCGCCGCTCCATGTAGCGGCGGGCGATGTCCGAGAGTTCGGAATAGAACAATTTGTATTCGCCCGCGGCCAAAAGTCCGCTTTGCAAAAGCTTTTGCAGCTCCGCCAGGGCGATCTCGTGCGCCGGGCGGGGCGGCTCCCTGCGAAACACCGGCTGCCCCTGTTTGCTCCGGCGGTACATCCAGTAAGCGAACCCCAGCGCCGCCAGGCCTAACAGCAAACTGCCGATCATCAGCGCCAGGCGCAGGTAATCCGCGGGAATTCCTGAGGGCGGGCGAATGTCGTGAATCTGCGCGTTGGGGTCGTTCACCACGCTTTTAACGTAGATCTCCAGGGGCTGGGAAGTGATGATCTGGTACTTCGAGGAGGTATCCGTGGGCAGGAAGGCCACCGGAAACGGCGGGATCACAAAGCGCCCGGTGTCGTACACCGAGATCACGTAATCGAACTGCTGTACTACCCGCTCCCCGGCGGTTACGGAGTCGTAAACCACGTAATCCTTGATCTCGAACATGCCTAAGTTGCTGCCCTTGCCGGGATCGTTGACTTCCAGCCCCCTTTTGTGGGTGATTTTGAGGGTATAAGTAACCCGGTCGCCGATGGTAATGACGGATTTATCCACTGCCGCCGCCACTTCGATCAAGGGGGCCTGGGCGCGCAGCGGATAAACCATTGCCGCCAGCGCGAATAACAGGAGTGCAAAATTTATTTTGCATTTACTTAATCTTAGCTTCATAAATAACCACCTGCTCCGCCTGCATCAACCGCTCGATAATCCGCTGGTAGGCTTCCTGTTTTTTCTGCTGCACAAAATCCTGCCCCGCCTGCTGGGCGACCTCCGCAAACGGTTTGATCCGCTGCACGTGGCCCTTATCATCTTTCTCTGCGTAGCGTTCCTTGTTAGCCCGGTAGAATAATTCTACGTCGGCGTTGCTGTATTTGTCGATATTCGCTTCCTGCTCGATTTCCTGCTCCAGCAATTTCTCCGTCATCAGCGCCTTTTGGGCCTGGAAAAGCCCTTCGACGACCTCCGGATCATTCTCCAGCCCTTTGCGTTTGGCGGAATCGTAGAGCAGTTCCTGGGCGATATACTGCTGCAAAAACTGTTTCTTGCGCTCCCCGCTCTGGAATTGCCCGCGCAAATATTCCGGGAGTTGATTGATCTGGAAAGCCAGATCTCCCGTGGTAATCTCCCGCTGCCCGATTTTAGCGATCACCTCCCCGGGGCGGGACTGGGGCTTCTGCGATTCATCCAGCGCGGAGGTCTGGGCGATCACCTGCCGGGCGTCTGCGGAGCGGTGCAGCCGTTCCAAGCATTCCACCACTTTTTTGCCTAATTGCGCCTGGAAACTCGCTTGCGGGTCCAGGGTTTTCGCCCGGATGAAGTAGGCCAGGGCGTTTTCGTAATCCTTCAAACGCTCGAAATAGATATTGCCGATCTGGTAGCTGATGTTGGCCTGCTCCTTCTCATCTACCGGGTAAAAGCGCAGGTACTCCTGGTATTCGGCGATGGCCTGGCTGAAAAGCTCCTGGTTGTAGAGCGCGTTGGCCAGCTCCCGCTTCTTCTCCGCGGAAACCGCCGGTTTGGAGCCGCCCTGGCAGCCCGCCAGCAATAAAACGCCCGCCATTGCGACGGTTAGCAGCTTGAAAACGTTTACAAAATGCCGTTGTCTCATTTTCATCATTCAAATTTTTGGTGTTCCGGAGTGCAAAGCTTCAGCTTTGCAATTCCGGTAAGAGCCTTGCAAAACTGAAGTTTTGCACTCCGGCTGAAGTTTTGCTCCATAGGAGCCGCTTCGCGGCACTCCGAGATTTCAGCGAAACCGCTTCGCCCTCATGCGGAAGAACTTCGTCAGCGGGCGGATGTAGGAACGGTCGGTGTAAATGTCGATGTAATCCATGCCGATGGATTTGAAAAACCGCTCCAGGTCGGATTTCTCCTTCAGGGCGTTGCGGGCGGCGCTGTCGCGGATTTCCCGCACCGAGGTATCCAACAGCAGGGTTTCGCCGGTTTCCAGGTCTTCCAATTCCAATAAACCGACCGCCGGCAGCCGCTCCTCCAAGGGGTCGATGACGTGGATCGCCACTAAGTCGTGGCGCTGGTTGGCGATCTGCAAATCCTTTTCGTAGCGCTCCGCCATAAAATCGCTGATCAAAAAAACCGTGGCGCGCCGCTTGACGATCTGGTTCAGGTATTCCAGGGCCGCGGCGATGTCGGTTTTGGCGGCGGGGCGGGCGCTATCCTCGTATTCCACGTAGAGCAGTTCCCGGATCACCCGCAGCACGTGCTGGCGGCCTTTGCGGGGGGGCACGAACTTCTCGATTTTGTCGCTGAAGATGATCAGCCCGACCTTGTCGTTATTCTTGATTGCGGAGGAGGCTAACAGCGCGGCGATCTCCGTGGCCACCAATCCCTTCAACTGCCCGCGGCTGCCGAAAATTTCCGAGGCGCTGGAATCGAAAAGGATCATCACCGTCAGCTCCCGCTCTTCCTCGAAAACCTTCACGAAGGGGTGGTTCATGCGGGCGGAAACGTTCCAGTCGATAGCGCGCACGTCGTCGCCGTACCGGTATTCCCGCACCTCGGAGAATTCCATTCCCCGCCCTTTGAACACAGAGTGGTATTCTCCGGCAAACACCTCGTTCACCACCCCGCGGATGCTGATCTCTATCTGGCGGACTTTTTTAAGAAGCTCTTTGGTTTCCATATTGGCCTTGCGGCGTCATTTGCGCTGCGCGCGTCATTGGCTGCGCGTCATTTCTGGTCATTCATGGTCATTTTCCCGGAAAATCGCACAAGCGTAAACCTTAGGTATTTTTTACCGCAAAGACGCTAAGACGCAGAGGTTTTAGAAAATTTTCGCCTGAAATTCCTACTGATATTCACAAAAGGAAAATCGGGAATCATTTTTTACTTTTTCCTTCCCCCTTCTCACTTGCAACTTCCCACTTCCATCACGGCACTTCGATCTGGTTCAGCACCCGGCGCACCACGTCTTCGGAGGCGACTTCCTCCGCTTCCGCTTCGTAAGTGACGATGACCCGGTGGCGAAGCACGTCCATGCCGATGGCCTTCACGTCCTCGGGGGTGACGTAACCGCGGCGGCGCAGGAAGGCGTGGGCTTTGGCGGCGGTTTTCAGGTAAATAGAAGCGCGGGGAGAGCCGCCGAAGGCAATCAGGGGCTTCAGCTCCTTCAGCCCGTATTTTTCCGGCTCCCGGGTGGCAAAAACCAGGTCGATGATGTAACGCTCGATCTTCTCATCAATATATACCTCGTTGACCACCCGGCGGGCGGCGATGATCTCTTTCGGCGAGATGATCGCCCGGGGAGCGGGGGGGCTATTCCCGGCCATGCGGCGGATGATTTCCAACTCCTCCTCTTTGGAGGGATAGGTGATCTTCAATTTCAGCATGAAGCGGTCCACCTGCGCTTCCGGCAGGGGGTAAGTTCCTTCCTGTTCGATGGGGTTTTGGGTGGCCATCACCAGGAAGGGGTCTTCCAGGGGATAAGTGGCGTTGCCGATGGTAACCTGGCGCTCCTGCATCGCTTCTAACAGGGCGCTTTGCACCTTGGCGGGAGAGCGGTTGATTTCATCGGCTAAGATCAGGTTGGAAAAGATCGGCCCCTTGTGGGTGGTAAATTCCCCGGTGCGCTGGTTGTAGATCATGGTTCCGATCAAATCCGCGGGCAGCAAATCGGGGGTGAATTGCAGGCGCTGAAATTTGCAATCGATGATTTTCGACAGGGTGCTGACCGTCAGGGTTTTGGCCAGCCCGGGAACGCCTTCCAGCAGGATATGGCCGTTGGCGAGTAAACCGATCAGCAACCGCTCTACCATATAGTTTTGTCCCACGATGACCTGGCCGATTCCGCCGGCAATCTTTTCAACAAATGCGCTCTCTTTTTGAATTTTCGCATGAATCGCTTGAATATCCACCTGCATAATATCTCCTTAATTGCCAGAACTAAAATCCATGAGCTCTTGGTTCTAAAAAATTCTTTACCACTTCGTAGAGGTTGGTAAATTCCGCGGGGCCGATGTCTGCCCCGGCAAATTTGATTAAGTCCCACTTTTGCAGGGCTTCCTCCATCCGGCGCAGCTCCTCTTCGCTCACCCCTGCGCTCCTCAGGTGATCGACGATTTCCCCGGCGCTGGCTTCGCGGGTGGAAATGTTATATTGCTTCGACAAATATTCCCGGAAAATCCGGGCGGTTTCCAGGGCCATTTCCCGCAGGTTGGTGCCGCGCGGATCCACATCGTGGGCTAATATTTTCAAATATTGTTCGGCCAGGGGTATTTCCCGCTCCGGGGCCTGCACCGCCGCCTGGCGGGTTTTAAAATATCGAACCAGGAAGTAAGCGATGGCGCTGAAAAAAACGCCCAACAAAAGTAGATAAATGAACGGCGGGACATTATCCGAACTGTCCGGAAGCGGGTCGATCACCTGCACGCTCACCCGCTGGGAAATCAGGGAGTTCACCTCGCCGGTGCCGGGGTCCTGGTAGCGGATTTCCAGCCCCTCGATATAGGCCATACCCAGGGCTACCGGGCTTAAACGATAAGTAAAACTCCGAATCGAGCGATAACGCCCCCCGGGCAGTTCTTCCAGGCGGTTGGCCGAGCCGCTGCCTTCGATCATCAAATTGGTTAAAACCGGCTGGGAAATCGGGAGGAGGTGATAACGGCTCATGTCCCCCGCCCAGGATAATTCGACAACGAAAATCACCCGGCGATTCAGGGGAACCTTGCTATTCTCCACATAAGTTTTTAACTCCACCGCCGCCGTATCATACGGAAGATGGGCAGAGGCATCCAGGCTGTCGTTGGGTTGGCAGGGCGCAATAGCAGAAAGCAGCAGCGTTAAAAAAAGCAGTGTCGCGGGCAGAGTTTGCTTCAGTACCATCACCTTATGCGGATTCATTGGAACACGCTCTAATTGAAAAAAAAGGGTGAAGCGCTAACCACACCCTTTATTTATAAAAATGTAGAAAACCGATCAGTTCGTCGTCGTTGCGCCGGTTTCTTTGGCTTCACTGCCGCCGGTGGTCTGCCCCTGGTCATCTTTCAGGAAAGGCAGCTCATCGATCTCCTTCCCCATGTTATCAAGCTCGTATTTTGCGGCGGCGGCCAATTCATGATCGGGGTATTTTTCTAAGAATTCGGAGTAGTATTTCCGCGCTTTGTCATAGTTTTTAATATGATTGGCGTTAATGTAGCCCACCATAAAAAGCGCTTTGGAGGAGAAAAGGCCGCTGGGATAATCCTGGAGCACTTTGGCAAAATACTCCTCCGCCTTTTCCCAGTTTTGCTGATCCATATACTGGCTGGCTAAATCGAAATACTCTTTTTCGCTGGCTTTTTTGGAACAGGAAAGAACCATCACGGCAAGTAAAAATATCTGGGCAATCAACAATTTGGTTTTCATAGACTCTCCGGTTGCTTGGTTTTACAAAACAGGCGGCATAATATATTCGGTGAGGTATATAAATGCAAGGCGAAATTTAGGCCGAAGCGGAGCAGGGAGCAGGGGCAGGGGCAGGTGGCAGGGGCAGGTGGCAGGAGCAGGGGCAGGGGCAGGGGCAGGAGCAGGGGCAGTGGGCAGGGGCAGGGAGTGCTACGAAGGAGTGGCTTCGCCGCAAAACTTCAGTTTTGCATGGGCCTGATGCCGTTAACCGTAACATTGCCTGCCGCTCCCACCTCCTGCTCCCTGCTCCTGCCCACTGCCCCTGCCCACTGCCCCTGCCCACTGCCCCTGCCCACTGCCCCTGCCCACTGCCCCTGCCCACTGCCCCTGCCCACTGCCCCTGCCCACTGCCCCTGCAAAACTAAAGTTTTGCACTCCTGCTTCTGCGCCCTGCCCTTTTCCCCAAAATGGCTTTGGCGAGGATCTCAATGTCAAGCAAGATTGATTGGTTTTTCAGATAAAACAGGTGGTATTTCTCCATATCATCGAGGGTGAGAATTTTTTTGCGGTTGATTTGCACCAACCCGGTCATGCCGGGTTTATACCAGGAGCCGGTCAGCGGTTGAGCAGCGTCGGCGGGTTGAATGGGTGCGCCGACCAGGGATAAATTCCCCCGCAGCACTTCCCACAGGCGCAGCCAGTCGTTGAGCACCCCGGGATGGTCGAGGGATTTGATCTGCCATATCGAAAGCGGCTCGCCCTTCTTCCCGAAAATCCGCAACCGCCGGACCTGCGGCAAACGCACCAGGAATACCGGCAGCATCACCGGAAGGGTGAAGAGCAGGGCGAGGGTGGAGAGGGTTGCGTCGAAAATCCGCTTGGCCGCCCGGTTAAAGGGCTTTCCGATGGCGTATTCGATCTCCAGGAACGGGTAATCATCTAACCGTTCGATGGAGGATTTGCCGATTACCACTTCTAAATTCGAGGGCGCGATTTTATACTCCAATTGGGGCATGCCCATTTCGCTCATGGTTTTCAAAATTTTTTCATAGCTGAGCATTTCCGAGGAGAAGATCACCTGGCGCACCCGGTGCATGGGGACCAGCTTATCCAGATTTTCGATGCTGCCTAACACCGGGACGTGGGAGGTTTCGAATTCCCCCTCCTCTTCGCCCACTGTTACCACTCCCAACAGGTCGTAGCTCATATCTTTCATTTCGCGAATTTTGCGGAACAGGGTAACCGCCCCGGCCCCGCTCCCCACGATGATGGTCGGTTTGCTGAACATATCCTTTCCCCAGGCGGATTTATCGCCGCGGTGGTAGCGTTTCAAAATTACCCGCCAGAGGATCATCGCCAGGGGCGACAACAGCGCCGCAGCCAGCACCACGATGCGGGAAAAGGCGAATTGTTTGAGGAAGAAGGTCAGCGAAGCCAGCAGGGTAAAGGTGAGCACATTGGCCTTGATGATCCCCTGGATGGAGAAGCGATGGCGGGGGTACACTTCTAAATAATAAGCAATAATCCAAAAAATGAGCGAGGAAATCAGGTTGATCGCCGCCGGGTGCTCGATGTACTCCGCCCAGGAAAACCCCTCTTTCAATTCTAAGCGAATGAAAAAAGAGAACAGGATAACCCCGTTGAGGAGGAGGGTATCCAACAGCAAGGGGAAATGCTCGTGCAGAAAGTTGCGCAGGTAGATCAGCACGCCCCGGGCCACGATCCCTAACACGATGATCCAGCGAAACAAAAACAGGGTTTTGCCGGCGTAGTGTTTTTCGAAAAACTGGTACAGGGCTTTGTTGAAGGTAATCACGTAATCGATGTTATTCTTTTTGGTGCTTTCCCCTTTGTAATGAATGATTTGCGTGGCGGGCACATAGTAAATTTTGAACCCGCCTTGGTTGATGCGCTGGCAGAGGTCGATATCCTCGCAGTACATGAAAAACCGCTCGTCGAACAGGCCCACCCGGTCGAGCGCCGCTTTTTTCACCATCATGAAGGAGCCGGAGATGGCCGGAACCGGGTAAGTTTCGTCAGGATTCAGATAGGTCAGATTATACCGGGCGAATATTTTACTTTTGGGGAAGATCTTGCTCAACCCTAACACTTTCCAGAGCGCGATGGCCGGGGTGGGGATGCTGTGGCGGCAATCGATAGCGAACGAGCCGTCGGGGTTGATGATTTTGCAGGTGGCCGCCCCGGCGTCCGGGTGGGTTGCGAAGAATTCTAACAATTTCTCAAAGGTATCTTCCTGCACCACGGTGTCGGGGTTGATCATCACAATGAACTCCCCGCGGGCTTGTTGGAGGGCAACATTATTCGCTCGCCCGAAGCCCAGGTTCTGGGAATTCTCGATCAGCGTTACCTGCGGGAAACGGTGGCGCACGTGCGCCGCGCTGCCGTCCACGGAGGCGTTGTCCACCACAAAAATTTCGTGGGGAATGGCCGCCAGCGCCCGCTCCAGGGAGATGAGCGCCTGCTCCAGGTACTCCTTGACGTTGTAATTGACGATAATGACCGAGATTCGGGGTCTTTCGCTCATTCCACTAAAATTTCGTTAAACCGCTCCAGCATTAATAGAAGCCGGATCACGATCATCAAATAGTTTTTACTTTGACTATCACCAACACTTAATATATGTTTATGGCGCTCATTAGATTACAGGTATTTTAAAATTCTATGGCAACGACTCATAAAGAATGGGCAAACCAGGTTCTAAGAAGAATTGACCCCGCCTTCCGGCATCGCTGGGTTGTTTATAGTGACGAGGTAAAGAACCATCTTAACCCGGAAACAATCTGGATAGACTGCGGCTGCGGCGATAACGAAGCGGTTCGAGCGTTTGGTGTGCAGGCCAATTGCGCCGCCGGGCTGGATATTCAGGAACCCCTTACCGGCGGGGGAAATTTTGTAAAAGGGGACATAAAACGATTGCCCTTTGCCTCCGGGTGCGCCGATTTGATCACGCTGAGATTCGTGGTGGAGCATTTTCCGGAGGTCGAGGCTTATTTTTCGGAAATCGACCGGGTGCTGCGAAAAAACGGCAAAGTTATTATTTTAACCACCAATATCCTCAGCCCGCTTATCTTTCTTCCCCGGCTGGTGTTGCCTTATCCCATAAAGAACTGGATTTTGAGCCGGCTTTTTAAGGTGGATTCCGCCGAAATATTTCCCACCTTCCATCAGCTGAATTCCCCGGGCAAATTCGCCAAAGGAATCAAAAATCTGCACCTTCAGCATTTGGAATTCATTTCCGACTTAAATTACACCCGCAAATGGGTGTTTAGAATATTATTATTCTGGCACATCCTTACCCGCCCCGCCTTTCTTCACAAATTCCGAACCAATATTTTAGCCGTTTTGGAAAAACGGTAATTATTCTGCCAATTTCCTTATGGCCGGTGAGATTGCGATGCAGGCTTCTTAGACCCTTTTGCCGGCCTGCTGCGGAAAAACAGGAAGATGCTGCGCAAAATGATCCGCAAATCCAGGTTGATGGAGATGTTCTCGCCGTAAAAGATGTCGTATTTCAAACGCTCCCGGAGCATTTTATGAGACTCGAAAAAGCGGTATTTGAACTGCGCGATGCCGGTAATCCCCGGGCGCACCACCAACCGGCGGTGCAAAAATTGCAGGCGGTGCTGGTTTTTGCGATACCATTCCGGCGATTCCGGCCGCGGCCCTACCACGCTCATGTCGCCTTTCAGCACGTTCAGCAACTGGGGCATTTTATATAAGCGGGTTTGGTAGAGGAATTGTCCCAGCGGGGACAGGGGCGTTTTTTCAACCTCCCCGTGGTAAATGGCTTCGCCGTTACCCCCGGGTTTAGACATGCGAAAAAGGTACATGGTGAAGATGCGCCCGTTTCTGCCTAAGATGGGAATCCTGGCCAGAACCGGTTTCCCAAATTGCTTCCGCACCAAAATAGCCAGCGCAACCCAGAAAGGCAGGGTAAAGAGCAGCACGGTTGCCGCAAATAACACGTCGATGAGCCGCTTAACCGCCCATTGCCACAACACCATGTACTCCGGGAACACCCGCACCAGGTTTTGCCCGGCTAACTCCGGGGTGTGGCTGGATACGATGGTTTGCAGGCCCGGCAGGGTTTTGACTACCACCTGGAGCCGGTCGCAGATGCCGATGATCTCTAAAAAATCCTGCCGCACGCCCTCGTTTACCGCCACAATGATCTCCTCGATCTGGTGCTCCCGGATCAATTGCGGCAAATCCCGGTAACTGCCCAGAACCGGGAACCCCTCGAATTCCGCTGTCGTGGGCTTGCGATCCACGATGCCGACGATTTTGTTCAGCAGGTGGGGATTGCCGCAGATGTCGCGGATGATATTGCGCCCCTGGCGGGTGGCGCCGATCAGCAGGGTGTTTTTGTAGGAATATTCGAAAATGTGCCGCCGCTTCTCGAGGTTGATGATCAACAGGCGCACCCCGTTCACCAGCACCACCATGGCCAGCCAGTACAGCGCCAGGGTGAGTACCTGGGAGGTATTGAGGGGATTGCCGGAATTGGGGGTCATTAAGATATTCAAGTTAAAAAGAACCAGCAAAAAAACCGTTCCGAAGGTAATGACCCGGGTGACCCGCAAAAATTTATCGTAGCGGGAAACGTCCCAGGGCATGCGGTAGAGATCGTTCAGCCAGAACAGCAGCAGCCAGAAGCCGATCAGCACAAATAACACCGGCTGGGTCAGGTAATCGTTCAGGGGTTTGTCGCCGGGGGGCTCCAGCACCCCGGATTTGAAACGGAACCAGAAAACCAGGAACACCGCTAAGCCGGCGGAAAAGATATCCCCGATCAGCAGCGCAATCTGGTGCCAGATCCGCCCCACGTGAATAGGCGGTCGCAGGGAAGCCCCGATCTCCTGCTCCCCAATCCCGAAGCTGATGTAGCGGCGGGTTTCCAGGTATCCCAACCGCCAGGCCCAGAACAAAGAAAAAATAAAAGCTAACAGGAACAACAGGCTTCCGGCCAGGCGGTCCCAGTACAGCACCATCAACACCCCCAGGGTAACGTACAGCAGGGTGAAATAGTACATCATCCATACCGAATCCAGGTGGCAAAGCCCTAACTTGATCAATCGATGGTGGATGTGCTCGCGGTCCGGTTTGAAGGGGTGGTCGCCGCGCCCCATGCGGCGGAAAAAGGAAATCAGGGTATCGGTGAGCGGCATTCCCAACATTACCAGGGAGGCCAGGAAATAGACCTGCCGGCTTTGGGCTACTTTCAGGGTTTCGATGGAGAGGCAGGCCAGCAAATAACCTAACATCAGGCTGCCCACGTCGCCCATGAAGATCGAGGCGGGATGGTAGTTGTAGCGCAAAAATCCCCATAAACCGCCGATCAGCGCCAGCGACAGGATGCTGAGATAAATCTGGTTATTGATCAGGGAAATGATGAAGAACCCGGCCGCGATGATCAGGCTGATTCCCCCCGCGAGGCCGTCCAATCCGTCCAACAAATTCACCGCGTTGATGATAAAGATAATCCACAGGATGGTAAAGGGGTAACCGAACCAGCCCAGCGCTAAGGTTCCCCCGCCGGGATTATAAAACGCCTCGATGAGACACCCTCCCTGCGCCGCCAGCGCAGCCGCCAGGAACTGCCCGGCGAATTTTTGCCAGGCGTTCACCCCCCGGATATCGTCGATGAAGCCGAGCAGGAGCGCCGCCAGCAGCCCGAGCCAGAAAAATTTATTGGACATCCAGCTATCGAAGGGCGCGAGGCCGGCCAGGTTGGCCGCTAACATCCCGGCAATGATCCCCGCAAAAATGCCCATGCCTCCCAACAGGGGTTTAAAATCGGTATGGATTTTCCGCACGCTGGGCAGCGCCCCGATGTGATAGCGGGTAGCTACCCGCCGCACCACGGCCACCATCGCCAGGGAGGTCAGCAGGGAAGAAAGTAATGTCAAAACTATTGCCATTTAGACCTTTTTGGAGTAAAGACCTCAAAGGTTTTGAAAACCTTTGAGGTCTATAGTCCATAGTACAGGGAAACAAAAAATTCCGCCCGGTTCGCATCGCGGAACGAACCGTCGGCCTGCTCCTGCGCGGTTTTAATGTGCTGAAACTGGCCGCGCAGGAAAAGCTCATGGATAATTTCGTACTTCACGTCCATCCCCAGGTAGGTATAATGGGTGTTCAACCCGAACAGGAACGGCTTGTGGGGAAGGGTATATTGGTCTTCCACGACGCCCTCTTCCCCCTTGCGAATATACTGCCCCCACAGGGTGGCCTGCAACCCGCGGAGAAAGCGGTAGTTCAGCGCCCCATAGAGCAGGTCGCCGTTGTGCCCGATCCAGTGCCCCATGGGGTAGGAGGCGCTGGCGTAATCAATGGTCTGGATGTAGTGCTTATAAACAAAGGGATTGATGCGGGTGTATTCCATCGTCGCGGTCAGGTTGTGCAAGGGCAAATCCGCGACCGATACGCCGATGCTCCCGCCCAGGTGGTTCACCTGCTTCTCTTCATCGAACATATTGGGAATGGAGAGGTCGTCGATGAACAACGTGCCGTACAGATGGGTGTTTTTGAGGTGATTGCGCGAGCTGGCCGCGAAAAAAAGCTGGGCGTTGTTCCCGGCGTCGTTATTTCGATCCGCGAGATAATGGTCGGCCAAACGGAAGAACATGACCGGGATTAGGTAGGCAATCTCCAGCCGGTCGCTGTACACGATAGATTCTCCCAGTGAGATATCCAGTCCCCGCGTTGGCGTAACGGTTATGGTGTGAGAAGCAAGATACTTTTCCCGGAAAAGGATGCGCTCGGTGCCGGTCTGGGTTTTGTACATTTCCGTGGAGTCCACCACGTCGGAGCGCAGCCAGGCGTGGAAATAGTTGAATTTGAACCAGCGCGCCGGCTGAATATCTAACCGGATCAACGGGAAAGAGGGTGCTTTGTTGGAGAGCACCGGCTTGCCGTTCCGTTCGTAGCCCCATTCGATGAAATCTTTGCCCACGCTGAGGCTTCCCCAGGACCAGTTGCCGCTAAGGGTGGCCCGGGCTTCGCTGTATTCGAATGCGGTGCTATCCGCAAAACGATCCTGCACTACCCCGGTAACCGGGGTAAACGCTTTGGTAAAATCCACGTTCTCTCCCTCCTCGCGGTTATCCCGGAAATCGAAGCTGTAGCCGATGTGTTTGCCCAGGTAACCGTAGAGGTAAGCGCCGTTCCAGCGGTGGGTATTTTTTTCCCCGTCGTTGGCGCCGCTCCGGTAACCTAAGATGGGGCTGAGGTTGAGGCTGAAAAAGGAATCGCGGTAGGAGAACAGGCGCGGGCGGGCGCCGGGGTCTTTTCCGGCGATTTTGACCTCCTGCTTTACCGGTTTTCTTTCCGCCAGCGCCTCCAATTCGGCGTAGAAATCCTTGCGGTAAAAGGTTAACTCCTTGCGCTCCAGGGGAGTCAACTGATTCTCCTTTTCGGAAAGCTCCCGGAGCTTTTCCGCCAGGTAGGAGCGCGGCAGGGGCTTGATGAGGTCGTTGTATTCGATCACCCCTTTCTGGCCTAAGCGGCTGAGATAATCATACACGTCGCGGAAGAGGGGTTCGTAAACGACCTGGGAGTGCAAGTACGGATTACAGAGCAGCAATAAGATCAAGACAGGGAGCACCCGGTAGTTCATGTGCAACAATCCTTTCGGAATTTAGTCAAGGCGGGGAATGTAAGGATAAAATGCGGGAAATTTCAATTGGCAATAAAATATCCCGCTTATAAATTTGGGCAAACTTTGGCAGGGAATGGTCGAAATTCGACCAGTCTGTGGTAGCCGGAGAAGAACTGCAAAATATTGATGGGCGGTATTTTTCGTTAACTCTTTTTTGGCTTTTCAAGGGTAAAAACGATCACGCAGCGAAACTTCGACATCGCTTCAAAGGAATTCACCAACCTTTCATACAGGTAGCCCATAAAATAGGTGATCGCAAAAAGTCGCAGATACTCCGGCCGGCCCTCCCACATTTGCAAATCTATCACCTTAAAACCGCTGTGTGCGGCAAATTTTTGAACTTCTTCCGGGGTATTGCACCTATAGACGGTTGGGAAGGTATCCTGGCGCTTCCTCCCCCGCCTTTCATTGATGAATTCATGAAATCTATGCGGCGTCAACCGCGCGATTGCCGGAACATAGTATCGTTTATTAGGGGTTTTGGATATCAAAAAACCGCCCGGTTGAAGAATCCGGTATATTTCATCAAACAGGTTGCCCGGATTATTGACGTGCTCCAATACATTGTTGCTAAAGACAATATTGAAACTTTCATCGGGGTAGGGAATTTTTCCGTCGGGCACTGCCAGGGTTTTGGCCTCATCCAAAAAGGGATTTTCGTGCACAACCGGATCCGGATCAACCCCGGCTACGAATTTTACTGCCCCTTTGAAATTCATTTCCATGAGCGCCCCTCTTCCGGCTCCCAGGTCTAAAATTGCGTGATCATTTTTCAACCGCTCCATCAAGTATTGCCGGAGCCGCTGGTTATCCCAATTATCGCTGTAACCTGCATAAAGCCGGGCATCCATCCATCGCGTCAATGCAGACATGATTTCGTCTCCTCCAATTACGGCGAATTTCTTTGTAAATATTCTAAGTAGCGATCGGCTAATACTTCTCGGCTAAATTCTTTTTCAACAAACGTCCTTCCGTTAAGGCCCATAACATGGCATTCCGGCGGATTTTGGTAGCATTTTAATATTGCTTCTTTAAGAGCAGGGGGGCTCTCTGGTTCGACAAAAATTCCTGCTTTTGCTTCATTGATCACTAATTGCCGGGCTTCTCCGTCCACGCTGATAATAATCGGCTTCTCCATCGCCATAATTTCGAATATTTTCGAGGGGATGACACATTGGAATAACGGCAGCCGGCGCAGGGTCACTAACACGATATCTGACAAGCTGTAGTAGTAAGGGAGAAGTTGCTTCTCGATCTGATCTAAAAAGGTAACATTGGTCAATCCCAAACTGTTTTTCCGGTGAATCAGTTTCTCTTTTTCCGCTCCCTCTCCAATCAGGAGAAAATGGATGTCCGGAGAATCTTGCAAGAGTTTAGCGGTTTCTAAAACCTGATCCAGTGCATGGGAGAGGCCGAGGGTGCCGATGTACGAAATAATAAATTTATGTTCGAGACCCAGTTTTTTCTTCATTTCGGGGTCAATTTTTTGGGGAGTGAATAGATTTAGATCCACCCCATTTTTGATAATTTTTATTTTCCCCCGGGGAATGCCCTTCTGTTCGATGAGCGGAATAGAAGATTCCGCTACCACTACAATTAAATCCGCCTTTTTGTAAAGAAAGACTTCGATGAATTCCAGAAGTTTGATAATAGCGCGATTGCGAAGCTGTCCCAACTGTACAATGGATTCCGGCCAGAGGTCCCGCACTTCGAAGATAAACGGTTTTCGTTTGATCCGGCTCATCAGGTACCCGGCAATCGCCACAAAAAACTGCGGGCTGGTAGCCACCACAATATCCACTCTACCGGTTTTCCAGGGACCCAATAGAATCGAACTGCACATAAATGACAGGTAGCTCAAAATTCTTCTAAAAAAGCCTTTATTGGGAGCCGGGTAAATGTAGGTGCGGATCACCCGGATGCCATCGATCTGCTCGACCTTAAAAATATGCTGTTTGTATTCTTTGGGAATAACCCCGGTGGGGTGGTTGGGGAAGCCGGTTATGATGGTCACTTTCTGATTTTTCTCGACCCATCTCCGGGAGAGTTCATAGGTTCGGGCGGAAGGAGCGCCCATTTCCGGGGGAAAATATTGGGAAAGAAAAAGAATATGGATATCTTGCTTCATCTTCCGGTCTGGATTTGATTCATCGCCCCCATAATCTCCTTCCCTTTTTGAATGTGTTCCGGAGGGGCAATAACATAATACAACTTTACTTGATTCGCAACTTCCGGTTTTAATAGCAACTTATAGCTCTGCAACATTTTACCGAATTCCGGGACATAAAACCAGGGCTTTATCTCCGCTTCCGCAATTTCGGAATCCCAGAGCAGGCAGATACCTTTGTCGCCCCGATATACCTCTATCATACCGGATTTTTGTTCGATGGAGCATTCCGGGTGAAAATGAACCAAACTCTCTATGGTTTGAAGGGATCTCCCGGTAATTTTGTCTTCGATAACAAATACTTTTCGATCTACAAAGATAACCCGGCGGTGGTGAAAAACCTTAGCGGATGAGTATTCATAACCGCCGTCAAAAAATGGCCCCGTTTCGCTCTCCTGCAAGGAAACCTCTTTGATACTTACCCACCATTTGCCGGCGCGAAACACCTTCCACAGTTGCGCCTGTTCCCACCCGTTTATCACCACGGTATTGTGTGAATAGACCGAGCGGGCTTTTTGCCGGGTATCGGTTTCTAAGTAGTTGCCCACGCCGCTGTCCACAATAAAGCGGGTTCCTCTGTATGAGTACTCATAGCTGAATAAATCGCAGTGGGCGTGTCCCGGCTGGTAGCGAACCCCTAATTCTCCCCCAT
This sequence comes from Calditrichaceae bacterium, assembly GCA_013360445.1. Lineage (GTDB taxonomy): Bacteria > Calditrichota > Calditrichia > RBG-13-44-9 > J075 > JABWBP01. The sequence goes on from JABWBP010000048.1 coordinate 57,308, forward strand.
CGATGGCAAAATAGTGTGCGGGTGCGCTAAAGATGAAATATCCGCTTTCTGGCAGGGCGGTGACGCCTTCCGGCGGGGAATGCGCAAAATAATGGCCGTTAATCCGGGCATAATAATCTGTAAGCTGTGCATAAGTGGGAGCAATATTGAAGGCGCTGTCGCCGAACAGGGCAATTTCGCCGTCGGGATGAATCAGGCTGCCCAGCCAGCTCAGCATTTTTGGGGCAGCCTTCTCTATTTCCGAAGCAGCCAGGCGAGTTTCTCCGGCAGATTCAACGCTTTGCAAGTATTGCGGCGCAACGTTTTCCGCCGCTTTCAGGATATTAAAAATATCCAGGAAGCCGGCGAGGATAATGCTGTGATACATCGGGGATCGTTCATAATGCCCGCCGTCCGGTAAAACCTGCTCGTCGGTCTCTTTCCGCAGCAGGCGGCAGGCTTTTTTCACCCATTGCCGGTGTTGGAAAAAAATCCCCGCGAACAGAAGGCTTTTTATATTTTCAAAGAAATGGTTCGCCAGGATATGGTATTCTAAAAACCAATCCAGGTAAGCGCTCTGCCGATAGAGGCTATTTAAAAATATTTCCCGGAATTGATCGTCTTTGCGAAATTCTTCAAAATAGGCATCAAAGAAAAAAATCCAGTTGACGATCCGCAGGGAAAGCGGGTAAGGTTCCCAGCCATTCCCCCGGCCTGGCGGATTATTTTCGATCCATTCGCAAATAATTGCTTTGCCAATCCGGAAGTTCGCCGGGGAGGTTCTACCGGTAAGCGGGATCAGGTATTCAAAATAGTGCAGGTTGTAGAGCCAGAGTTTTTCCAGGGCGCTGTCATTCCAGGTGATCTCGCCGGGAAATTGGTATTCCCGGTTCAAAAAACAGAATCGTTTCAAAGAAATATCCTGTTGATAAACCGCATCGGCGACGGGCTTGGGATGTAAATGCAATCTTACCGGAACCTGGCCCGGCCTGATCTGATTGACACAAGAAACAATAAAGGGTTTGAAGAGCTTTTGTTTGATAACCCAGGTAAACCGTCCCCAATATTGGATTGGCTTGAGGTAGCGAAGGGTATCGAAAAGGAGTTTTAGGTTGCGCACTATTTAGATTTCCGGTCGGTTTCTAAGTATAAAAGAACAGGCCGGAAATTTAGCAGACTTTAGCGAAACTATCAAACTTCATTTGATAATTATGATGTTTACTAGATCTACCGCAGCAACACCATTTTCCGGCTCTCCACAAACTCTCCCGCTTTCAATTGGTAAAGATATACCCCGCTGGCAACCGCTTTGCCGGTATTATCCCTGCCATCCCACTGAACATCATATTCCCCGGAGGGTTGAATCCGGCTAACCAAAGTTTTTACTGCCTGGCCGGTAATGGTGTGGATTTTCAAGTTCACCGACAGGGCTTTCGGCAAATTATAGCGAATGGTGGTATTGGGGTTGAAAGGATTGGGATAATTCTGAAATAACCTAAATCCCTGCAAACTACTGGCATCCGGTTCAATCCCGGTATTCCCCTCGTATTTTATCACAACCCCCCTTGCATCTCCGTGGGCAATGTACACATAATCCCCAACAGAATGAAGATCGAAGGCGCCGCTAATGTCGGTATAGTTATAATACCCAACTTCCTGCATTTGCTGGGGATTGCTTACATCAATTGCGATTACATCGCCATTATTGCCCAACAAAAAGGCCCGCTGGTTACTTATATGCAAGTCTTGGATATTAACCCCGTTATTATGAAGCCCCACTTCGAAGGGAGATTGAGGGTCAGTAATGTCAATAATCATGAGCCAAAAGCCGTAGGCTGCATAGATATAGTTACCGGAAACAAAAATGGTGTTCGCGCCGGAAGTAGCGAATAAGCCCGTTAGCTGAACATTTAATGGATCCGTAATGTCAAATATTTTGATCCCGACTCCGTTTTCCGCAACGTAGAGATAATGGTCTTGAATGAAGATAGCCGAAGCCGGGTTGGTTATATTAACCTGTCCGGCTAATGAGGGAGAAGACGGGTTACTTGCATCAATAATTTCCAAACTATTAGAGAAAACATATACCACATAGGCATAGCTGTTTTTAACCTTGACCCGTTTGCACCGGTCATTGGCAGGCTTGAATGTCGAGACAATGAAAGGAGAAGCAGGCGTCGAAACATCAATAATGCGTAAACCGGAATCACTATTCGCCACATAGACATAATTGTTTTCTGCATCGATATCTACGGGCCACATATTTAGCCAAACACTTCCAAGCACGATGGGATTAAACGGATTAGAATCGAAGACATAAAATCCATAATACGATGCGCCCAGGTACAAATAAGACCCTTCGACCATCAATTTTTGCCAGGGCACTTGTTGGGTGGGATGGCTGACCAGGATAAAATTATAGTTAGATTGAGAGAAGATTGGATATGTTGTGATAGCAGAAAACAAGATGGAGAGGAAAATAATTGGGAGTGTCAGTTTTTTTGTGCTTTTGATGTAGAAAGAGATGTTGGTTAACGGAAGGAGCGGAGCGACTGAAGTTAGCCAACATCTCTGGCGAGACTG
>JABWBP010000049.1 GCA_013360445.1 Calditrichaceae bacterium
AGCAGGGAAAACGATTCTAAATGCTCTCCACGAAGTGGTGGATACCCAAAATTCTTCCTCTGTGGCCTCTGTGATCTCTGTGGCTGAATAGTAACAAAATAAGTTATATTGATTCCCTTTATACTTTTCCCTTTTTACTTTTTACTTTTTCCTTCGCGGGAGGAATAAAACTGCTTGTCTAAAAACTTCGTTTTTTTTAAACTATATACCCAAAGGGACTTGTAATTGCCGCAAAAAAAAGTTAGGGACTCTGTAAGTAAAAGGAGAACACTGTGAACAAGAAATTCTGGCTTTTCAGCCTTCACCGGATGTGGGGAGTTGGGCTTGCCCTTTTACTAACCTTAAGCGCCGTACCTCTCTTTGCGCAGGATGATATGGAAGAAGAGGCTGCCGCCGAAGCCCAGAATTGCAAACCGGCAGATCTCTCTACTCCTTACGACGCCTTTAAATCGGACACTATCTCCCAGAAGCAGATCAATATCTGGTATAGCTTCGGGTCCGAAGAATTCAAGCACGAGCAGTACATACGCGCGGTACCATACTTCTGGAAAGTGGTCATCAACGATAAGGATGGCACTTTTAAAGTGGTTTATTCCAAAATCGCCACCTGCTATTTCGAGCTGGCGAAAGGAGAAGAAAACCAGGCCGCGTACCTGGATAGCACCCTGATCGCGGTTTACCGGGGGCTGGAAAAATATCCCGACTATGTTACCCTGCACTACCGCGCCGGCAGCATCTTCAGCACCCTGGGGAAGACCCAGTGCGCAATCCCCCATTACGAGGCCCTGGTGGCGGCAAATCCCCAGGAAGTTAGTTACCTGAAGGCGCTGGCGGGGCTGTTATTCCAGATTCAGGATGAACGGTGTATCCAGTACCAGAAAAAGGTGGTGGAATTGCAGCCGGATGACACGGAGGCGAATAACCTGTTGATCCAGATGTATCAATTCTTTGGCTTTGACCCGATTGACCCGATCAGGGACGCTTTCCTGAACGATACCACCAATGTAGCCAACGCCATGCGCTACGGCAACGAGGCTTTCATTATCGGCCAGTATAAAGAAGCGCTGCGGGCGGCCAATGCCGCCATCAAAAAGGAACCCAACAACATCGCCGCCCTGGAATTGAAAGCAAAGAGCTATGAAGCTTTAGACAATACCAGCGATGCCATCAGCACCTACCGCGAAGTTCTCAAGATCGATCCGAAAAACACCGCGGTATTGTGCAACATTGCCCGGAATTACCTGCGGTTGAATAACTTTGCCCAGGCGCAAGCGCAGGTAGGGCAGGCAAAACGTGTCGATCCTAATAACGGCGAACCGTACATGGTCATGGCCGAGATATACATTGCCGCGGCGGAATACTGCTCCAACAGGCGCGGGGAGAATAAGTATAACTTAGATGATAAACTGGTCTTCGAAAAAGCGGTAGAAGAATTGAAAAAAGCGGAGCGCGACCCCAATTTCAGGGCCGCCGCAAACACCCGCCGCAATGGGCTTAAAGATTTCGTGCGCACCAAAGAGGATATTTTCATGAACCCCAGAACCAGCATCAAGGATGAATGCTATAGCTGGGTCCAATAATATCCACGCCTTCGCCCGGAGCGCCAGACTTCTCGAATCGGAGTGCAAAGCTTTAGCTTTGCACTGATAAAACGTCGCTCCCAACCGCTGCAAAGCTGAAGCTTTGCTCCAAAGGAGCCACTTCGTGGCGCTCCCGGGGAATACCCAAAGGGGCTATCATGTTAGAATACATCAAACAAAGCGACCCGGAAATTTTCAACGCCATTAATGGGGAGATTGAGCGGGAGAATACCACCCTGGAGCTGATCGCCTCGGAGAATTTCGTCAGCAAAGCAGTGCTCCAGGCGAACGGCTGCGTGATGACCAACAAGTACGCGGAAGGCTATCCCGCCAAACGCTATTACGGCGGCTGCGAATGGGTGGACGTGGCGGAGAACCTCGCCCGCGACCGCGCCAAAGCGCTGTTCCAGGCGGAATATGCCAACGTTCAGCCCCACTCCGGCGCGCAGGCGAATATGGCGGTCTATTTTACGTTTTGCCAGCCCGGCGACACCGTGTTAGGTATGAATTTAGCCCACGGCGGGCATCTTACCCACGGCAGCCCGGTGAATTTTTCCGGCAAAATCTATAACATCGTCGCCTACGGGGTGAAGCGGGAAACCGGGTACATCGACATGGACGACGTGGCGCAGAAAGCCCGGGAACACAAACCGCGCCTGATCATCGTGGGCGCCAGCGCCTACAGCCGCTATTACGAGTTCGACAAATTCCGCGAGATCGCCGGCGAGACCGGCGCGATTCTCTGGGCCGACGTGGCTCACCCCGCCGGCCTCATCGCCGCGGGGCTGCACCCCTCCCCCATCCCCTATTGCGACGTGGTCACCACCACTACCCACAAAACCCTGCGCGGCCCGCGCGGCGGCATGGTGTTGATGGGCAAAGACAAAGAGAACGACATGGGACAGGTAGCCCCCAAATCCGGGCGCACCAAAATGCTCTCCGAATTATTGGACAGCACGGTAATGCCCGGGGTGCAGGGCGGCCCGCTGATGCACGTCATCGCCGCCAAAGCGGTAGCGTTCAAAGAAGCGCTGCAGCCGGGTTTCAAACAATACGCCGCGCAGATCATCCGCAACGCCAAAGCCCTGGCCGGGGAGTTGGTGGAATTGGGCTACGATCTCATCTCCGGCGGCACCGACAATCACGTCATGTTAGTGGATTTGACCAGAACCGGGCTTTCCGGCAAGGACGCGGAAGACGCGCTGCACCAGGCCGGCATCACCGTGAACAAAAACATGGTTCCCTTTGACCAGCGCAGCCCCTTAGTGACCAGCGGAATTCGCTTAGGAACCCCGGCGCTCACCACCCGCGGTTTCAAAGAGCAGGAAATGAAGCAGGTCGCCCGGCTGATCGACCGGGTGCTGAAGCACAAAGACGATGAAACCGTGAAAAAACAGGTGCGGGGAGAGATCAAAGAGATGTGCGCGGCGTTTCCGCTGTATGATTTTGGGAAGGAAACGTGAGCAGAATTAGAGTGAGTAGCAATGCTACCGCTAGGCCGCTGAATCGTTCAGCGGCCTTTTTTGTTTCTTATCCGGCGTTCGAGGCAATATACGAGCTGAAACTGCAAGAAATTTACTTCTTGTATTAGCCAAAGGCCAGGCCTGATTCCGACAAAAAAGCCCGGATCGCACTGGCGGCGATCCGGGTTTTTTCATTCAGATGAAAAAATTGTTGCTTAGAAATCGGTAAAGATAGCCCTGGCTTGCAAGGCCGCTTCCGGGGAAATTCCGGTGATATTTTTGCCTAAGTATTGCCCCTTATACGCGGCGGTGTTGACTTTGGGAATCGCCAGGCCCAATACCTGGTTGATCTTGTCAATGAACAGGTTGGCCATAATCGCGTTCCCGCCGTTGTTGGGGTGCACCCCGTCCAAGCTGAAAGCGGTATTGGCCGGGTCGAAGAAAACGAATTTGCCGGAATATCCATCCAGGCCCGAGGTGTTCAACTGGTTCAGGGCTGTGTTCATATCGACCACGGGTATTTTCGCGCCGGCGATTCCGGCGATCACCTGGTTGAATGCCGTAACCGCCGCCAACATACCGGCTTCTTCATCCGCGGTAATGGTCAGGCTGCCGGGAATGGGAACGCCGCTGGGGGTTAAACCGGCGGCAATCATTCCCTGCACCGCCTGCTGCGCCAGCCCCGCGGCAATCGGGGCAGGATAACCGGCGCCAATCAGTAAATCGGCAATGGCGGTAGAATCCGGAACGCCTAAGCCGGTCGCTTGATACTGGCTCAGGAAGGGCAGCAGAACATGCTTCACCGGGCTGGCCTGGCCGCCCATAATGCCTTCCGCCGTCAACAAGGGTAAATATAATACCGAAGTCGGGTCGGGATCGAAGTCCACCGGCTGGAAAGTAGGCCCGAACACCACCGGCAACTTCACCAGTCCCACTCCCGGAACCGGCACGTCGCGGTAGATCAGGTTATCCAGCAGATTCACGTAAGGAATATCGGTCACGTTAGGAATATTGGCCAGGACGATCCCCACATTGCCGTCGCGGATTTTAGCGATTTCCTGGATCAGCCGGATATAATCCGCCTGGAAATCGGCGACGGGGGTAATCAGGCTCAGGTTTCCGCCGGCCAGGGCCGCGCCCAATACGTCGTTATTGCCGACCCACAGCGCCACCAGGGTGGGCGCCAGAAGCTGCGCTTGCTGCACCTGGGTGGTATTGCCGAAGTTGGGATTTCGCAGCACCAGGTTGAAAAAGGGATTCACGCTGCTGGCGGTGGTGGCGTCGTACGCCGTTAATACGTCGTGTAACTTGGCTCCTGGAACGCCTAAGTTGTCATAGGGTCTGGATAACGTGGCATTCCCGCCTTGCACCAGCAGATTGCTAATGCCGGCAATTCCGCCCGGCACCGGATCGCCGGGAAGGATCTGGCCATTCTCATATTTCAACGGGCCAAACGCTTCCCCGGTTTGAGTATTGGCGCTGCCGAAACCCGGGGCAGCCAGCCAGGGCATTTGAATTGTAGATGCCCGGCCCATTTGCTGGGCAATAAAATATGGGTAACTGTGCCGCTGGAAATCTTCCACCAGCCCGCCGGACTGGTAGCCTGCGGTCAAGCTGTTGCCGACAAATACCATCTTGCTCAGCGGCAGGGTTTGCGGTTGAATGGTGGTAATCGTCGGCTGGGTGGGTTCTTCTATCTGGCAGGCCGTGAAAACCAGCATCGTCGCCAACAACAGAAATTTCATAAAGGTTTTCATTATATCGCTCCTGATTTTTTTTTTGCTGAATGGGAGATATTACTCAATCGAATACCCGATGCTGAACATGTACAGATTGGCATAGGAAAGGTACTTTCCGTTGAAATTATTCTCGTTTTTGCCAACCCCGTCTTCCACGGTGCTGCGCTTGCCAATATCCACGAACATATACCCGAGGTCAAACTGGAATTTCCCGGCTTTGTATCCCAGACCCATGGTATAATCGTTGCGAGTATCGTCCGGGAGCAGCGGGCTTACCGATTCCACCGGCTGGGGAGTCTTATCATAGATAAATCCCGCCCGCACGGAGAATCTTTCAGTCAGGTCGTAGTGCATCCCGAAACGCAACTGGTAGGCGTTGCTATAGTTCAGATTGAGTTCCGAGGTCAAGGCCGGGTTATCGAGGATTAGCTCTACTTTATCGACAACTTCCCAGCGGTACCAGGCATAATCGAATTCCACCCCGACTTTTTCGGTCAACTTATAATAAATACCGGCAACGAAATAATTCGGGAAGCTAAGCTCGGCGTTCAGGGATTGCTCCAGACTGTATTGCCCGAAGTTGGTGATGCCGGCGGCCACGGTATTTTCGGAGCTGCCGGGTAGATCAAACAGGGTGAACGTTGCCGTGCCGTCTTCCACCTTGTTGGTGATGGAATGGCGGTAGGCCAGCCCTAATCCCAGGCGCTCTCCTCTATACATCACCCCCGCGGTAAAACCGAAAGTGGGCTTGGAAGAGCCGTCGATCTTGACTTCACCGGCGTCGGTTCCGGGGGAGCCGGGGCTGCCAAACGCGAGAATATTTCTTATGAGGGTGATGTGGGCAAGCACCACGTCCAATCCTGCGGCCACGCTAAGGTTCGGGCTGATTTGATAGGCCGCCGTGGGGGTGATATAAAACGATTTTAAATCCACGTCCCGGGAGATGAAGCGGCCGGGGAAATCATCTTCCCAGGCCAGGCCGAGCGCAAAAGGGGTTACCAGGGAGATGCCCGCGGCGAATTTTTCGCTAAACTTGTGCGTGGCATATATCCCGACCGGGGGGAACAACTGCTTTTGCGCCGGATAGACGGTATTATCGAAAATGGGCGCCGCGCCCACAAACTGCGCCGAGGGCGAAATCAGCGTAAGGTTTCCATAGAAATTCGTACCGTTCAAGAAACCCAATCCGGCGGGGTTATAAAACAATACCGAGGCGTCATAAGCCTGGGCCACGGCGGCATTGCCCATGGTGGCGGAACGGCCCCCGAACTCCCCGATATTGAACCCTGCCGCCAGGAGTAACCCGGTTGGCAGCAAAACCATTAGTAAAATTGCAAAACCCTTCTTCATAAGACCTCCTGTGAGTTAACGTTAAGTCCGCTGTTTTCTACCAGACCGTTATCTTCTCAGAATTTCTCTGAATTTAATACTTCTTTGAAAATGGACAATATCCCTGGAAAAGTTTCTTTACAGGATTGAAGATTAATAAATAGGACTCCCAAATCCGAAAATAATATACCACACCTAAATGATAAAAAGAATGATAATCCTCAGAAAAAAATATGACTTTTGTCATGTTTTTGCACGAATTCAACGGCGCAGCGGGCAGAAAAGAAGCAATTCGATGATGAATATTGGATTTTCAGCCCGATCACCTTAATTTCACCCCGCGCAAGTTTTCACTCCCCTGCCGCCGCAGCCGGGCGCAGGGAAGGCAATAATTCATCGAATCGCCGGGAGAGCAAAAAATATGTTGACGAAGAACAAAATTACCGCGGTGCTGCAAGTTCTGGAAGCCGAATACGGCCACACCGGCACGGCGCTGAAATATCAAAATGATTTTCAATTGCTGGTAGCTACCATGCTATCCGCCCAGAGCACCGACAACCAGGTGAATAAGATTACTGAAAAACTGTTCCGGGAATGCCCGGACGCGAAATCCTTCGCGGCGCTCTCTTTAGAAGATTTGGAGGAGAAAATCAAACAGGTAGGACTCTACCGCAGCAAGGCAAGGAACATCCTGGCCGCCTCGAAAATGATCTTGAACGATTTCGGGGGAAAAGTACCGCAGACGCTGGAGGCGCTGACCCGGCTGCCCGGGGTGGGGCGCAAAACCGCCAACGTGGTGATGAGCACCGCCTTTGCCATCCCCGCTATTGCGGTGGACACCCACGTTTTCCGGGTAGCCAATCGCATCGGCCTGGCGGAAGCGAAAAACGAACTGAATACCGAATTACAACTGCAAGAAAACATCCCGCAGGAGAAATGGGCGCGCGCCCACCACTGGTTGATCTGGCACGGGCGAAAAGTTTGCAAGGCGCAGAATCCCCGCTGCGAGATCTGCCCCCTCCGGGATTATTGCCAATATTTTCACCGTTAGGGGCGAATCGCAATTCGCCCCTGCATATTACCGGATAATCACAACCCTGCCGCTGTCCAGCACCCGCGATCCCTCGCCCCGCAGCATGTAAATGTACATTCCGCTGGGAATATCCACTCCCCCATTCACCACGTTGATGCGATGCTCCGCCAGCACCGGCGGAGAGAGGGGCTGCTCGTAGATTCGCTCTCCCGTAATGGAATAGAGGCTGATGGTCCTGACCTCCGGGGGCATATTGGTAAAAATCATCTCGTTATGCCCCTTCGCGGTTTTGATCGGGTTGGGATAAACGATTACGCTGGTGGTTTTCGCCAACGGCGCGGAAAGATTCCCGGTAGAAAACGCCGAATCTTCGATAACGATGCTCCCGCCTTTTTCATCCCGAACATAAACGTTGAAATGATAGACGGTATCCGGCTGAATATTGGCCAGGTCGAAGGTATGGCGGGTTTGGAACTGGGTCATCCGGATGGTGATAATCTGGGACAGGGTGCGCCAGTAAGTAAATTCCACCGTGGAAGGAATTTCCACCTGAATATCCGCGGCCACCCCGCCTCCCGCGCTCGCATGGAAACTGAGATTGCGCAGATCGTTGCGGTTCTCTACCGTTACGGCCACCTGCTGCTGGTCGGACAACCCCTCCGGATCGCGCACGGTCACATTGAAGAATGACTGGCCGTACCAATCCCGCGCCGGCAGAATGGCGAGGGTGTAGGCCGCGGGATCATAATCCAGGTTCAAATTCGCTCCCGCGTTGAACTCCCAGGTCAGCTCCCCGATGGTGTTGGTGGAATCCACCACAAAATTGACCAGGTTCAGCACTAACAGGCTGTCTTCCCCCATAGTAAGGGTGGGGTGGAAAAAGAGACGCGGGGGAGTATTCGTTTCCGTGTAAGTAATGGTAACCTGGCGGGTATCGGACGCGCCCTGGGGATCGCGCACCCGGAAGTTCCCGGTCTCCGAAGTCGCTCCCGCGGCGGGAATGATTCTGATGATCTTTTCGGATTGGTTCTGCCACTGGATGGTAAATTGCGAGTATCCCCAGAACTCCCAGGTTAACTCGTAGGGAGTATTGTCCGCGTCCGTAGCGTAAGCTTTCAGATCCACTAAATTGCTGCTCTGGGAACTGGCGAATAAATTTTGGATCGAGGCATGGGGCGGATCATTTACCGGGCGAATGACCGCCTGGAAAGTATCCACCCGGGTGGATTGATCCGGCGCGGTGGCAATGGCGATCATGCGATCGCTGCCGTTCCAATCCGGGTTTTTGGATTGAATCGCTAATTCGCGGTTGTTCGCGGAATAGGTGTACTTCAAATTCGGCCCGGCCAGGAAGCTCCAACTGATTTGCGCCGGGGTGTAATTGGAAACGGTCAGGGTGGTGTCCATCTGGATGGAGAAGGTCTGGTCTTCATCGAAATAAGCGTCGGGAATGCTCACCTGGAATACCGGCGCCGCGTTCAATTGAATCGTGACCTGGGCGGTATCCGCGGCGTTGGCGGGATCGGCTACCCGGAAGGTTCCGGTCTCGGAGCCGGCCCCGGCCAGGGGGGTAATCTTGATGATCTTCTGCCCCGGGTCCTGCCACTGGATGTCGAAAGCGGAAAATCCCCAGAACGACCAGCTCAACTCCAAAGGAGTATTGTCCACGTCCGTGGCGTATTGCTTCAAGTCGATCAGATTATTGTTCGGATCCGGCGATACGAACAGGGTTTGCATGGAAATATTGGGCGGATCGTTTACCGCGCTGATGGTCACGCTGAAAGTATCCGCCGCGCTGCTCTGGTCCGGCGCAGTCGCCCGGGCGATGAACTGGTCCTGCCCGAACCAGTGGGGATTTTTGGATTTAATAGTGAGCACCCGCGCCTGGGAATTATAGCTGTGCTGCAAATTCGCCCCGGAGGAAAAAGACCAGCTCATCTGGCTGGCGCTGTAGTTGGAATGCGTCACGGTGTTGTCCAGTTGGATCTGGAATTCGCCGTCCTCCGCAAAGGTAACGTCCGGAATTTGCACCACGAACACCACCGGGATCACTTCGATGAATTCGAAGGAGACGGTTTTCAGGTCGTACAGCTCCCCGGCGTCCTGCGCCCGCAGGCGGAAAGAGGCCGGGCCGAGGTAATTGGCCGGGGAAGGCGCCAGCACGATGTTGTTCCCCTGCACCGTCACGGAAACATTATTTTCCTGGCTGATCTGCAATTGCAGGTCGTTCACGCTGCCGTCCGGGTCGCTCAAAAAAGAGGACCGGGAAACGGTCGTATTTTGCCCCCCGGGAACCTGGGCCAATTGCCACTGAATTACAGGAATACCCGCCGATGCCGGGGTGGAATAGAGGCTCATGTTGCCGGCGGAGTCGATGGCCGCCACCCGATAGACGTACAGATTGCCCGGCTGCACGGAATGATCCACCACGTGGGTCTGGGGATGATTCACGGTGGCCAGGTCGCTGAAATTTCCGGTCGAATTCAGGGCGCGCTGCAATTTATAGCGGTGAATATCCGGATCAGTATTGGGATCCCAATAAATATTCAGAGAATCTGTTTGCGCGGCCGCGCCGGCCAGCAGAACGGAGGTCAGGATTACAACATACAGTTTGCGGTTCACAATGAACTCCCGTTTTTTGGTTCCAGACCTCCTCGAAGGCAAAAATATTGCCAGTTTTGGAAATCCATGCAATAAAAGGAGTCCCGCGAACGCCGCCATTCGTTGTTGGGAAAATATTACACATCCTGGAAGCGCTATGATAATGGATACCTGCAAAGCGGTTGAAAAAAAATTCCGATCGTCCCGGCTGGGGAGCGCCTGGGCAAGACAGGCGGAAGCAGCAATCCTTTCCCGCGCTTGTAAAATAAATTTACAACCCCTCCCCGCCCCCTCCGGCGCCGCTGTAGCGCGGCAATCCCGCTGGAAGGCGCATTTTTTCGACATTTTCGAGACCGGCTCAGCTCCTGGCACGGATGTTGAACATCATCCCGCCAACTCCGGCAGATTTCACCGCCAGCGCCTGCCGGAAGATGAATACCCGGTCTTTATAAATGCGGCATTCCCGCCAGTTGCTCTCACACTGATTTGAATAACGATCTTCAGAACCGAAGATCGAAACGGAAAATTAGAACGGATGACCATGTTTATTCGGCTAAAACATATACATTTTTGGACTTTCGCGCTCCTGCTGGGCATCAGCGCCCACGCGCAGCCGGCTGCGGCGCGGATGGGCGCGGTGCTGGATTTTTCCTATACCCGCTTCGATTCCGAATTGCACTTCAACCCCGGAACCGGTTTGGGCGGCGGCCTTTTCTATGCGGTTCTTCCCCGGGTAGGGGTTGAGCTTGGGGCGCACAGGAACGGCTCCCGCCGTGAATTTGACCTGGCGGGCGGGCGCGACGGGATTGATCTCTCTTTGAATACGCTCTTATTGGAAATACACTGGAAGGCCCTGCGGTTGCCGGGCCTTCTGAACGTGTCTCTCAGCGGCGGCCTCGGCGCACTGCACATCGACCGCAAGGCATACAACCTTTCCCTGGGCGCGCTGGGACAGCGCTCCCTGCCCGCTGAGAGCGATACTTATACCCTTTTCAGCCTGGGGGCGGCATTCAACCGGCATTTGGGTTCCCGGGTTTTTATCCGGTTGGCCCCCCAGGCGCAATTTTTCTCCGCTTCCGGGATGAAAACGAATCTTCATATTAAAGGAGGATTGGGCGTTGTATTCTTCTAACCGACAGGCAGGGGACAGGGAGCGTGGAGCCGGAAATCAGTTGGCAGTAGGCAGCAGGCAGTTGGCTATAGGCAGCAGGCCATTGCAGGAAGAGAAAAATCCCGGCGACCTGGGCCAACCTCCAGTATCTCCCAAAGGGCGATCCGCCGCCCGGGAACCGGTTCCGGGGTACCAGAAACCAACCAGCAGCGACCAGAAACCCAAAAACCGGGTTTTCGTGATCGTGCACCTGCTTGTCTGGCTGATGGCAGCAGCGCCGCTGTTGGGACAGGATTCAACTTCGCCGAAGGCTGAAAAACCGGCGCTGGTGGATCTGAAACAGGGCGCCTCGTTCGAGATCGCCCCCCACACCGGGATGATGGGCGGCAGCGGGGTGTTCGGGCTGCGCCTGGCCATGAATTACGGTTCGGTGAACTTAGAAGTCTCCGGCGAGCAGGTGATCGGCGAGACCGCCAACATGTACCCCATTTCGGTGAATTTCGCCCTGAACCTGGCCACCCGGGGGCGGCTGCTGCCCTACGGCACCGTGGGCGGGGGGCTATTCCTCACCGTGCCCACCAACGCCCTGGGTTCAGAGACGGTTTCCACCATGGGGATCAACTTCGGCGGGGGAGCGCGGTTTTACGTCACCCCGACCTTCGGTTTTCGCTTAGAAGCGCGGCAATACGTCACCAGCGTCGCCAATGAATTAGAGTCCAGGGATGAACTCTTGATCTTTCAGGAAGTCAGCCTGGGGGTAACCTTCATGTTTCGCTGATAAATAAGGAGAGGATAGATGTTCCGCAAAAATCGGCTATTGAAATTCGTCCTCGATCCAAATCGAGAATATATAGATGATGAGACAGGTCCCGGCGCGCCCGCCGCCGCTTTCGAGGTGGAGGAAGCGGATTTTGGCGAGGCCGCGGGTTTCTCCGCAGAAGAGAACGGTTATGATAAAGAAAAAACCGGCCTCAGCGATCTGAACCGTTTCAGCCTGATGGCCTTCCACCCCGGAGGGTTTTTGCCGTTTTTGAAACGGTTGTTCGGCGTGATCATCCTCATCGAAACGCTGCTGCTGGCCGCGCCCGGCGTGCAGGCCAAAGGGCTGTTTTCCAACTCCATGAGCTTCAGCAGCGGGGTTTATTCCGCGGAGGGATTCGGCAGTAATTTCTATTTCGGGATGCGCTACAACCACTTTTTCAGCAAATGGCGCTATTTTGTGGAAGGTTCCATTGGGGTCAGCAGCCTGAAATCGCAGGTGCTGCAAGACCTGGCCGCTTTCCAGGTGTTCGATTCGGAAAAGCTGCTGGCCTATGAATTCCTGCTCGGCTACGACATGGCCCCCCTGGGCAATTTTCCCTTCATCGTGGCCGGGGTGGCGGGGCTGAACCAGGGCGGGCAATCCAAATTTGCCTACGTGATCGGCCTGGGCAAGCAAATCCCCCTGGCGCAGTTCTTCAAGACCAAACGGTTGGGCCTGCGCTACGATATTCGCGACCAGATCTTCAAACAGCAGATCAACGACGCCAATGCGTTTACCGCCCATAACCTGGTCTTTTCCTTAGGATTGAGCTACTATTTTTGAAGTAGGCAGTAGGCAAGTAGGCAGTAGGCAAGTAAGCAGTAGGCAAATTTGGAGTGCAAAGCTTCAGCTTTGCACTGCCGGGGCGTAATCCTTGCGCCGGGCAAAACTGAAGTTTTGCACTCCTGCCAGAATAATCATCCTGAACGAGTATTTCATCAAGGAAACCCATTGCAAGGAATGCAATATGAAAAATACACTCACTCGTAAACAGAAAATAAGCGCAGAACTGTTAGTGGGGCTGTTCAATTTTCTACTGGCCGCCTGCGGCACTACCCCGCCGGACGACGTGCTGCAAAAGTCCGGGCAGGCGGCGATCGTGTTCGTGAAAGAGAACAGCCGGGAAAACAATAGCAACAACGCCATGAAGAGCAACCGCGACGAGTTCTATCCCGGCAGCGATATTTTCATCCTCAGCCCCATCGCCCCCACCGGGGAGCTGACCAACCTGACCGCGCAGTACACCCGCGCCAACATCAACGATCCCCGCAATTACGGGGCGGCGGCGGACCCGGAGGTGTCTTACGACGGCAAGAAGATCCTCTTCTCCATGAAAGTGAATCGCAACGCCCGCTGGCGCATCTATGAGATGAACATCGACGGCGGCAATTTGGTGCAGTTGACCGACCAGGCCGAGGGCGATGACATGGATCCCGTCTATCTTCCTAACGGGCAGATCATGTTTGCCTCTACCCGCTCCGGCATCGTGGATGAGTACGAGCGCCGCGCCTCTCCCCTGCTGCACGTGGGCGACCGGGGGCCGAACGGGAAGCTGGTCAATGTGCGGCAGACTTCTTTCAACCAGAGCCACGACGCCAACCCCATGGTGCATTCCAGCGGAAAAATCTTTTACAGCCGCTGGGAGCACTTAGGAAACCCCAACAAGTTCCCCATGTTCGTGATCAATCCCGACGGGACCCGCAAGTTCGTGATGTACGGGAACCATTCCCCCCGGGAGAGCGGCAGCCGGGTGTTTTTGGAACCCCGGGAGCTTTCCGACGGCGGGATCGTCTGCTCGGTGATGGAGCGAAATTCCCCCTTCGAGGGCGGGGCCATCGCGGTCATCGACATTTCCAAATCCGATGACAACCTGACGTTTATCACCCCGGAAACTTCCCCGTTCAACAATACCAACCGGCCCTCCCGGGCGGTCTTCAAAACCCCGCACCCGATCATCGACCCCACCGCTTCCAATGAGCGCAAGGAGAAGATTTTGGTAGCGATGTCGCCCTTCCCGGTGAATACCGGGGAGGAAGAGCAGGTGGATTACGGTATCTATGTGATGGATAAGGACGGCAAGAACCTGCGCCTGATCTATAATGACCCGGGGTACAACGAAATCGACCCCGTGCCGGTGCTGCCGCGCGAAAAAGTGCCCGGCGGCGTTCCCCAGGTGATCCCCATGGACGCCAACGTGCAGGCGGGTCTGGCCTCCGGGCGGGAGACCGGGATATTTTTCGACGGCAACGTGTACGACCGCGCCCCCAACGACGGGCAGATGCGCCCGGATCCCAATTTTACCAACAGCGACGGGGTGAAAGGCCAGGCGCGCTACCTGCGCATCTTAGAAGCGATTCCCCTGCCGGTTGACGGCAACAGGCGCGGGGCCTCCATCGGCAATACCAATTTGGAGAAACAGCGGGCGGTGGGCTACGCGCCGATCCGCCCGGACGGCTCATTCTCCGTGGAAGTGCCGGCCAACCGCTCCCTGCACATGCAGACCTTAGACGAAAACGGAATGATGTTAGTCAACCAGATTACCTGGGTGCAGGTGATGCCCGGGGAGCAGCGCCTCTGCACCGGCTGCCACGATTCCCACGACCGCGACAAGATCATCAACGATTTGCAAATTCAGGGCGACAAAACGGTGTTTAACACGGCGCTGGGAAAGGTCTATGATTCCGGCTTCCACAACGCCGTGAACGTGCTGGCGCACCCCGCGGCCCGCCCGGATACGGTGGATTTCTTCGACAAGCTGCGCCCCAATCGCAGCAACACCGTGCAGGCGGTGTTCAACGCCCGCTGCATTTCCTGCCATAGCGCCGCTTCCCCGGCCGGGGGGCTGCGCTTGGAATTGCTAACTTCGGACTTGAGCAACCCGGATGAGCCGACCTCGGTGTACGAACTGCTTACCGGGGGCAACGGCTACCGCACCGCCCGCAACGCCCAGATCAACTATGCAACCGAAGCGGGCGCCCGGCGCAGCCCGCTGGCGTGGGTGATGTACCACCGCCAACTCAACAATGCTAATAACGAAGATTTTCGACCGCTCAATTACAATCATACCCAGTTGTGGGCGAAGGATCAATATAACCGCATCGACCCCTTCCTGCCCCAAAACCGGGATTTGTTGACCCTGATCGAGTGGATCGACGCCGGAACGCAGTATTCCAACACCACCGGGTATTGAAGAACCAGGTTCCAAGAATCAAGCTCCAAGAATCAAGCTCCAAGAGAACCGGGAGCAACAGCTTTTTGGGTTCTTGGCTCTTGGGACTTGGTTCTTGAGACTTAGCTCTTTAAAAAACCTGCATGGAGGCAACTTTTATGAAAGCGCGCTTGATTTTGATCTTGCTGTTAACCTGCTGGTACTTCCTGGGGCCGGCGGCCAACTCCTTTGCCGACTGGGTCGGTACCCCCGCGCCGGATTTCAGCCTGAAAACCATCGGCAACCAGACGCAGATAGCGCTGAAAGATTATCGCGGCAAAGCGGTGCTGCTGGATTTCTGGGCCAGTTGGTGCGGCCCCTGCAAAGCTTCGCTGCCGCAATTGCAAAAGTTGGAAGCGGAGTACCCCGGCCTGAAAGTGCTGGCCGTCAGCATCGACGACGAACGCAAGAACGCCCTGGAATTCATGAAACGCCTGAATCTGGACCTGACCGCGCTGTACGACGAGAACAAAAAAGTCGCCGAAACCTACCGCGTGGAGGCGATGCCCTCGGCGCTGCTGATCGACCGGCAAGGGGTGGTTCGTTATACCCTCTCCGGCTACAGCGAGAAGCGCCTGCAAGAGCTTAAAACGGAGATCGAAAAGCTAACTAAAAATCATTGATTGCCGGGCTTTAGCCCGATGAGAAAGGAACAGATATGCGCTTGCTTTGGAAAATAGCAATTTCCGCGCTGGCGAGCACGGTTTTGAGCGGGTGCGTTACCGTCAAGGCTTTCCAGCGCGAAAAATTAGCCGACCCGATCATGGAGCCGAAAAACCAGTTCGCCAAGCAGAAATTAGACGAAAAGTTTTTCTCCACCCGGGAAGGCAGCATCGGGGGCGACATCGGTATCGGCGGGGGGTGCGGGTGCGCGAAATAGTGGTTCAATGTTAAAGTGTTCAGGTGTTTTGAAGGTTCTACTCGTCACACGGCTCTGCATTGTGACGCAGTTGGTGAGGCTCTGCCTCACGTTCCACTGTATTCCATGATATGAAAAAACTCAAATATAGAAACTCTCAAATGTCAACAAAATATCGCAAACCAATTGCCCTGCTCCTGCTGCCGCTGATGCTCGGCCTCTCCTTTGCCCCGGCGTACGCCCAGGGCGAGGGGATGGGATTTACCACCTACTATTTCTCGGACAGCGGCGGGAACAGCGTTACCACCACGGCCTTCAACCTGGCCAAAAAGATTCTGAACCGCACCGTATTCCTGTTAGACCTGGAGGTGGATAACGTGTACGTGCCGCCGGTTACCGCCACCACCGGGGCCACCCGTCCCAAACG
This sequence comes from Calditrichaceae bacterium, assembly GCA_013360445.1. GTDB lineage: Bacteria > Calditrichota > Calditrichia > RBG-13-44-9 > J075 > JABWBP01. The sequence goes on from JABWBP010000049.1 coordinate 16,153, forward strand.
CCAGAGCGCCAAACCGTTCGAGAAAACCCGCGGGCAGGCCATCCTGGGCCTGGAGCAGGGGCTGGGGGCGAATGGCGCGGTAGCGTTCAATCTCTACCGCAGTCAGGAGGTGGACTACAATTCCAGCTCCGCCATTCTTACCCTCACCCGGGAGCTAAATCAGAAAAATACCGTGTTCACCCTGCGGGGGCAATATTTGGTGGATGAGGTGGGAAAAATTTTAGATAACGGCGACATCGAGAAGCAGGATAAAAATTCCATCTGGGCGGTGGCCAATCTCAGCCAGATTCTCTCCCCCACCACGGTGTTCGACCTGGGCTACGACGTGCTCTACCACGAGGGCTTTTTAAGCGATCCCTATCGCCAGGTCAAGGTTTTCGACGCCAACAATGCCTTCACGCTGGCGCAGGAAAAACACCCCGCAATGCGCACCCGCCACGCCGTTACCGGCAAGCTGAGCCAGATGATCCCGGAGGTGCGCGCCTCGCTCTCAGGCAGTTACCGCTTCTATTTCGACGACTGGCAGGTATCCTCCCACACCGCGGAGGTGCAGCTCAACAAATACGTCTTCAGCGACCTGATCGTGAAGTTCAATTACCGCTATTACACCCAGACCGGGGCCTCATTCTACCGGGAAAAATATAGCGGTGCGGAGTATCTTAATGAGTCGTACCGCACTGCGGATTACAAACTGCGCCCCTTCAATTCCAACAATTTCGGCTTCAGCCTGGCCCTGCTGTTCCGCGGCTTGGCCGAATCCAACCCGGATTTGCAGTTCTTAGAGAAAACCTCTATCGAGGCGCGCTATTTCCGCTATTTCAATACCCTGGACTTCTCAGCGAATATTTTGCAGTTGAATGTAAATTTTGGATTGTGAGGAATAGGGAGAATAGAGTGATGCGGGGTTAGATGGCTGGATGGTCGGATGGTTGGATGGTTAAATTTTTAGATTGCTGAATGGCTGTTGAGGGATGATGGTGCAGCCATATAACCATTCAACAATTTAACAATGTGACAATCGAACCCTTTCAGCAAGCAATCACATAATGGCATAACCATAGAAGAGGGAATTATGAACGCAAGGATGGTGTTGATCATATTGGGGATAACGTTTTTGGCGGGATTGGGGCTGGCGCAGCAATCGCAAGCGCCGGAACAGGTGAGCGCGCACCCGGCCAGCCTATCTGACCGGGCGCAAATTGAATTGCTATTGGATGAAATGCGCAGCGCGGCGGAAAATCCTGTCAAAATGCAGATGCTGCAAAAAAGGGTTCAGGCTGCGCCGGCGCTTCCGGCCCAAAAAATAGGGGAATCTCGCTCTGCGCAATTTTCAAACTCCGTCGGCGTTTCCCCGGAAATCTTCATCGACGGGGCAAGCGCCCTGGTGGAATTTCCCAACGGCGAACGGCTGGCCTTAAAAAAGCATCATCAGCAATGGCAGGTAGAAAACGGGGAGATCCCTGGCCAAACCTCGAGGGAGCAGAAAACAACTTCTCATTTCCGGGCTGCCTCTAACTCACAACCCGCAACCCGCAACTCGCAACTCGCATCCCCCGCCTTCTCCGCCGGGCAAACTTTCATTCCCACGCCCGTCAGCCGGGAGCACGGCATCACGCGGCTGACCCGCAACGTCACGCAAGCAAATTTAGATCGCTCGCTCTTCGGCGCGCCGGAGAAGACCGCTTCCTATTATTTTGCCCGCTACTCCAACAACGCGCCCTTCGTTACCGCTACCTACATTCAACTGGTGACCGACCCGGCCTGGAACCGCATTCTCTACGGAAGTTTAGGGCGCTGGATCAAGTCCTATGACGACGTGCGGGGTCCTTCCGCCATTGCGGTGGATGCGGAGGGCCGGGTCTTCGTGGGCGAGACCGGGCGAAACCGGGTGCTGGCGCTGCAACTGCGCCCGCAGGAAGAGGATACCGAGCTGGAATACCGGTTCGAGATTCCCGGCGTCGCGCACCCCGCGGACCTGGCTACGAATGACAACGGAACTCCGCTGGATATCAGCGATGATTTTCTCTACATCGCCGACCCGGTGCAAAACAAAATCCTCAAATACAGCCTGCAATCCGGCGGCGCGGCGCTATCGGCGGCGTTCGCGGGCTTCGACGCCCCCACCGCGGTGCTGGCCGGGAAATGGAACGGGGCCAACAGCGGTTTCATTTACGTCATCGACCAGACCGGGCGGCGTCTGCAACTGTTGGAAGATGAAGGCGCTTCGCTAACCCCCTTGAAAGAGATCAAAGGCGCGCCGGGACAATATTTCAGCGCTCTCAAGGCCGACCATTTCGGGAATATCTACTTAGTGGATAATATCAACTCCCAACTCACAAAATACACCGCCGGCCTGGAGCTGTTAGATGCCGAGGGCGGAAAAGAGACCTTCGACGGCCTGGCCAACCTGGATATCGGCTTCGGAAAGATCATCGTGGAAGGCGAAGGAACCTACTGGGCCGGTTTCGACCAACTCTTCACCCTGGAGCGCTGGACCGGGCACAGCGGGGCGCAGCGACGCACTTTAGGAGTCGCCATCCGGGAGGCCTCTTTTCAAAGCGATAAAGACGTCAGCGAGATTCGCGCAAATTTCACCCTCACCGATTTTGCGGAGGTTCGGGTTCAAATTCTGGATGAACGGAATCAATTGGCAGCAGAGTTCCCCGCGGAATGGTTGATTTCCGGCTCCAAAACCAAACTCTGGAACCGCCGAAACCAGGCCGGGGAACAGGCGCCCCCGGGGATTTACCGGTATGAGATTGCGGTCAAATCTCCTTACCGGGATGAGACAGTCACCCTAGCAACCCGCTTGTACCTGCCGCTGTATTACTGGCAGGATTGCGGCAGCGAGGTGAAAGCGGATGATGCCTTCCGGGTGCAGGGCTTCCCGGTGAAGTGGGGCGGCGAGCCTTCGCAAACCGCGCTGGAGCACCCGGAAGCGGTAATTTACCGTTTTAACGGCTTAAACCCGGAAAGCGAATATCAACTGGCGCTGGAATGCTTTGCCGGGGACGGGGAGGCGCGCAACCAGGAGATTTTTGTGGATGGGGAAGTTTCCCTGGGGCAAATCCGGGCGGGCGACAAACCGGCGCAAACCGGTTACCTGCCCCTGCCGGGGGAATCTTATGCCGATGGGCAGGTTACGATCCGCATTATAAACCGCAATGGCGGGTCCGTGGTGGTTTCGCAGTTATGGCTGAAGGAGACCGGCGCGGGGCTGAATCCGCAGTTGGTTTCCGAAAATGAGAGCGTTCCTTCGGGATTCACCCTGGAGCAGAACTATCCCAATCCCTTCAATCCTGCTACCAATATCCGGTTCCACCTTCCGCAAGACGGCAAGGTACGACTGGAAGTATTCAACCTATTAGGGCAAAAAGTGCGGGTGCTGGCGGATGAATACCGCGCCGCGGGAACCCATTCCGTCGTGTGGGACGGCCGCAGCGAGGCTGGCGTTCCGGTGGGCAGCGGCATCTATTTTTACCGCCTGGTTTCCGGCCCCTTTACGGAAACAAAGCGGATGTTGTTGATTCGATAAAATCGGAGTGTGTGGCCAGAAATTCCATCCCGACAAAAACATCTCCTCTCCTCCCCCCGGGCAGGGGCGGTCTCCCCGTGAGGCCGTCCCTCACCCCGGGGTAAATGGCGATGGGTTGATTCAGCCCTTTGAGATCAACCCGAAATCAGGACCCCGGCGCATTGAAACCTTAGCAATTTTCAATCTTCAATTTCCAATCTTCAATCTTAATTCTCTCCTCCCCCCATGGGTAGAGGCGGTTTTGGGCAGAAATCGCCTCTACTCCCTCCTTTTCCCACGGCTTCATGCAAACCAAATATTAACTTGCCATCATTCCAATATTTTTATAAAATCTTGCGAAGCCAATTTACGGAGCAATGCCATGGAAGCCTCGGCCAGAAAAAAAGTATGGACATATGAGGAGTACCGCCAGTTAGACGACGACAACCGCTACGAAGTCATCGGAGGAGAGTTGATTATGTCGCCCGCGCCCAGTTCGGTTCACCAGATTGTAGCAGAGAATTTAGGATTTATACTCGGCCAGTACGTGCGAGAAAAGTCATCAGGGAAAATTTGTTACGCGCCCATTGACGTGGTGTTCAACGAAGGAACCGCGGAAGAGGAAACCGTGCAGCCGGATATTATCTTCATCGCCGCGGCCAACGCGCAAATCATTAAACCGCGGGGCATCTTCGGGGCGCCGGATTTGATCGTCGAAATCATTTCTTCTTCCAGCGAGTACCGCGACATGGTGGTGAAAAGAGCGATTTACGAGAAAAACCGGGTGGCGGAATACTGGCTGGTGAATCCTTACATGAAAAGCATTACCCTGCTGGCCCTGGGCGAAAAGGGCGCTTACGAACTGTTCGCGCACGGCGCGTTGGCCGAGGATACCGTGGAACAGAAAAAAGAAGTAACCTCTAAGCTGCTGGCGGGGTTGACGGTGAAGTTGGAGGAAGTATTCGGCTGATGCGTGGCGCTCCTGCCATCCCGCACGCTGAGGCGTGGTGATCAATTAAATGCTTTTTGCCCTGCCACCTGCCCCTGCTTCTGCTCCTCCCCCTGCCACCTGCTCCTATCGTTTCTACCAACTTTTCAACTTCTCGTACAACTCGATATATTTCTCCACCTGCACCTCCCAGGAGAAGTTCTGCGCCATCCCGTTGTGCATAATCTTCTGCCAGGCTGCTTTGTTGTGAAAAGTGTTGAAGGCGTAGTCAATCGCCCAGCGCAGGCTGTCGCCGTTGAAGTATTCGAACACGAAGCCGGTGCCGGCCTGGGTCACCCAGTCGTAAAGCTGCACCGTATCGGCCAGGCCGCCGGTTTTGCGCACGATGGGCACGGTTCCGTATTTCAGGCTGTAGATCTGGTTCAGGCCGCAAGGCTCGTAGCGGGAGGGCATCACGAACATGTCGCTGCCGGCTTCGATCCAGTGGGAAAGCTCGATGTGGTAGCCGTTATAAAACGCCAGCTTGCCGGGAAACTGGTCCCTGGCGCTCTGGAAAAATCGGGTATATTTGTCCTCCCCGCTGCCCAACACCACAAAGCGCAGCTCGTAATTGGATAGAATATCCCCCAGCACCTCGTAGAGAAGCTCGAATCCCTTTTGCCAGGTCAGCCGGGAAATGATCCCGTACACCGGCGCGTCGGGATCGTAGGGCAAATCCATCCGCTCTAACAGCGCTTTTTTGTTCTTCTCCTTGCCGGAGAAATCCTCCATGGAATACTTGTGGGGAATGTAGGGATCGTTTTCCGGGCTCCATTCATGGTAATCCACCCCGTTCAAAATACCCGCCAGCCGGTATTTGCGGTACTCTAACATCTGGTGCAGGCCGGAGCCGTACTCCGCGGTCTGGATTTCCTGCGCGTAAGTGGGGCTGACCGTGGTGATCAAATCGGTGTAGATGATGCCTAATTTCAGATAGTTGATCATACCCGCGCCCAAATCCTCCGGCGGGAGCATGTGGCGGTAGCCGCCGAACATCAGCTTATCCACCGCTTCCGCGGAAAACATGCCCTGGTAGCCGATGTTGTGGATGGTGAGCACGGTTTTGGATTGCTTGAACAGGCCGTCCCACTGGTAAATCGTCTTCAGGTACAGGGGAATAAGCGCGGTTTGCCAGTCGTTGCAGTGGAAAATATCCGGCCCCCAGCCCATGCGCTGGCAGCACTCTATGGCGGCGCGGGAGAGCAGGGCAAAGCGCAGGTATTCATCGCCCTCATCGGTGTAAATCTTGCTGCGATTGTAAAGTCCCTCGCAGTGGATGAAATAGACCTCGCACTCGGAATCCGGCAATTTGGCGGTGAGGGCGGTAAAGTACAGGGTAAAACCGCCGAAGTGCACCGGCACGTTTTGCAGGAACTCCACCACCTGAACCGGCAGGCTGCGGGTATCGATGCTGGAGTAGTAGGGCATGAACACGCGGATATCGTGGCCTTTGCGGCTGAGGTATTTGCCCAGCGCGCCGGAGACGTCCCCCAGCCCGCCGGCTTTCACAAAGGGAACCACTTCCGAGGAGACGAAACAGATTTTGAGAGGGGGCACGGGAGTTTACCTTTCAACTGATGTTTGTGTTACAGTGTTCATGTGTTCGAGTAATTTGAACACCTGAACACAATGATTATAACGGCCGCTGCTGCGCCTTTTGTCATTTCCCCGCGTTCCACTCCAGCGCCGGCAGCACCTTGCCCCGCGCCTCGCCAAATCCCACCCGGTAGCCTTCGCCTTCGCACCAGCCGGTCAGAATTACCGTGTCGCCGTCTTGCAGAAAGCTGCGTTTCTCCGTGGGGGAAATTTGCACCGGCCGGGTTCCCCTCCAGGCCAGCTCTAACAAGCTGCCGTAGGAATCCGGCTCCGGCCCGCTGATGGTGCCGGAGGCCAGCAGATCCCCCGGGCGCAGGTTGCAGCCGGTAATGGTGTGGTGCGCTGCCTGCTGGCAGATGTTCCAGTAGAGGTGGCAGAAATTGGAGCGGCAAATCCGCGCCGGGGCATTCATTTTCTCGCTCTGGAGATGTACTTCCAATTGGATATCGTAAGACCAGTTATTTTCGCACTGCAAATAGGGCAGCGGCGCGGGATCCTGCCCCGGCCCGGCGCAGCGGAACGGCTCCAGCGCCTCGAGGGTGACGATCCAGGGGGAAATAGTGGTGGCAAAATTTTTAGAAAGAAAGGGGCCCAGCGGCTGATATTCCCATTTCTGAACGTCGCGGGCGCTCCAGTCGTTCACCAGCGCCATTCCGAAGATATGCTCCGGCGCTTTCGCCGCCGCCACCGGCTTGCCTAACTCGCTGCCCGGCCCGATGAAGAAACCCATCTCTAACTCGAAATCCAGCAGCCGGGAGGGGCCGAAAGCGGGTTTTTCGGCGTCGTCGGCTTTGCTCTGCCCCAGGGGGCGGCGAATATCCGTTCCGCTGATAACGATCGAGCTGGCCCGCCCGTGATAGGCAATGGGTACCCACAGCCAGTTGGGCAGCAGGGCGTTTTGGGGATCGCGGAACATAGAGCCGACGTTGGTTGCATGATATTTCGAGGAATAGAAATCGGTGTAGTCGCCGATCTCCACCGGCAGTTGCAGCTCCACCCGGCTCATGGGGATCAACGCCGCATCTCGCAGCCTTTGATGGTCGCGCAAATCCGCCACGTCATGGCGCAGCAGCCGGGTGAGGGTTTCCCGCGCTTCCCGCCAGGCCGGGCGTCCTGCGGCCATAAACGCATTCAGAGTCGGTTGGGCAAAAAACGTTTTGCCCTTCAGGTGGGGGGCGTTGAAAAAACCTGCGTCTTCTACCACTGATAAATCCAGCACGTAATCGCCGATGGCCACGCTCAGGCGGGTTTGGCCGCCGGATTTCCGGCGAAACCCGCCGTAGGGCAGGTTTTGGATGGGGAAATGGGATCCGGATGATACCGGAATAAAAGAGCGTAAACCGGGCGCGGATGTTTTCACAGATTCTTCTTTCATATCTCGACAGCTTCGTTTAAGATATGTTTGCCGATTCGGGGTTTCAGATCTTCCTTCATCACCAGGTCAACTTTAATCCCCAGCAAATCACTCAAATAGTTTTCCATTTCAATAAAGGCAATTAAATCTATCGAGAGTGGTTTTTTCAGCTCGACCAGAATATCCAGATCGCTTCCCTCTTTTTGTTCTTCGCGAACAAACGAGCCAAAAATCTCTAATCTCACCACCCCGTACTTGTTTGAGAGATAGGGTTTCTGCTGCCGGAGAATTTCCCGGATCTCGGTAAGCGTTTTCATATTAACTCCTATAAAAGTTTCAGCCCCCGCAAATCCTCGCGCGGCTCGTCGAAGCTGCAACTGCCGAAGGAAATGGCGTAGTTCTGCCGCGCCCGGGTGATCTCGTCTAACGAGGCGCGCAGGTTCTTCCAGGCGAACGCCCGCCGGGTGAAGATGAAATTGCTGGCGTCTTCGTCTTCGATGATTTCCTGGATTTGCTCCGCGGAAAGATTGTGCGCCTCCGCCAGCACCGCCGCGCCAAAAACGTTCAAAAATCCGTGCATTTTCACCTTCGCGGCGCGGTTGAAATGGCGCACCGGGTGGTGCAGCCCGGCGGTGGCTTTCAGGGGCACGCGCTGGTCGATGCAGGCGCTGATAGCCGCGGCCGCCTGCTCCGGGGAAGGATACATTTGCGGCTCCACCCCGCCGCAGCGCAGTTTGAATCCCGCGCTTTTGTAGCGGGTGAATTTGTTCCCGCGCTGCAGGTAGCGGTTGTGCTCGGCGATTCCCTTCACCGCGGCGTGCAATACTTTTTTCCACTCTTTGCCAAAGCTGATAAAGTCCGCCTCGAAGTAGGCGGCGACTTCCGGGGGGCCATTTTTTTCCAGCGCCGCAGCAAAGGCACTTAACAGTTGGGAAGTTGCCGACGCTCCCGGCGAGTGCAGCGCCTCCCCGGGCAGGCGCACTTCCAACACGTCCGCCGTCGCCCGGCCCTGGTGGAATTCCAGGAACTCCCGGATCGCTTCCAAATCTTTTTCCAACCCGGCCAGGAATTCCTCTTTCGTTTTCCCGCTCCTTCCCAAAACCGAAAACCGGAAAGGCTCTCCTTCCTGAAACAGGCTGTCCTGGTAGGGCTGCAGCTCCCGCAGGCGTGCGGCAGGGCAGATGAAGCGGGAGAGCATCCCGGCGTCGGGGCTTTTGCGGTATTCGGCGTACTGCTGGATCGCCTTCTCCATGGGCAGTTGGGCGGGGGGAAACAATCCCGCGTAGTCGATCAGTTTTTCCATGAAGCTTTGAAAGGGTTTGGACATGCACGCGCTCCCCGAAAAACCATGAATCGGCTCCTGGCCTCCCGGCGGTTTTGCTATTGTTAGTCCGGTGAAAGAACCCTGAACATTCAAACAAATTGCATGAAATTCGCACCCGGGTCTTAACCACCGCGAGGTTTAGCCAAACGAGGGGGTGAATTTACAGCATTTTCCCCGGAAAACAAAAGGAACAATGCAAAGTGTAAATTCCCTTGCCGGGGGGAATGGAGGGTGTTATAGTGTTTTGGTGTTTTGGATTGCTTCCCGTAACATTAGAGTTGTTGTGAAATAAGCAAAAAGCCACGAATGCCCACGAATTTTCACGAATGTTTTTTTAGAAGGTGCTTGTTTTTCTTCGTGTTCATTCGTGCTGATTCGTGGCTGACTTTTGAACGAACTGGTTCAAAATCCTTATTTCGCAATAAGTCTATTAAAACACCATAGCACTAAAACATTAACCGACGGAATAGAAACATGAACCTGCTCGCGAACTACTGCATCGTTCTCCATTACTCCGAGATCGGGGTAAAAGGGGGGAACCGGAAATTTTTTGAGAACCAGTTGGCGAAGAATATTCGCGCCGCCCTGGGAGACCTCTTTCCGGCGCGGGTTCAGCGGGTGTACGGGCGCTTTGTGATCCCTTTAGGGGGAGATTTCGACTGGCCGGCCATTTCCGCCCGCTTGCAGAAAGTGGTGGGGCTGGCAAATTTCGCTTTAGCGGAGATGGCGGCGCAGGACGCGGAGCGGATCCTGGAAACCGCCTGCCGGCAGATGCAGGGGCAGAAGTTTTCCACCTTCCGGGTAACCACCCGGCGTATCCAGAAATCCTTCCCGCTAAGCTCCGACGCTCTTTCCGCAAAGGTGGGGGAGGCGATCCGGCGGCAAAGCGGGGCAAAAGTGGATTTGGATCACCCGGAAGCGGTCTGCTATATCGAAATCGTGGATAATTTTGCTTTAGTGTACCGCGAAAAAATCCCCGGCCTGCGCGGGCTGCCGGTGGGCGGCAGCGGCAAGGCGGTCAGCCTGCTCTCCGCCGGGATCGACTCCCCGGTGGCCTCTTACAAGATCATCACCCGGGGGGTGAAGCTGATTTTCGTGCACTTCCACAGCATTCCCTACACCAGCCCGGCCTCGGTAGCCAACGCCAAACGCTTGGTAGAACGGTTGGCCGAATACCAGCTTTCCGCCAAACTCTACTGCGTTCCCTTCCTGGAAATCCAGCAGGCCATTCTGCTGAGCGCCCCGGCGGAGTACCGGGTGGTGCTCTATCGCCGGGCCATGCTGCGCATTGCGGAAAAAATTGCCAAAAAAGAGAAAGCCCAGGCCCTGGTGACCGGGGAGAGCATCGGGCAGGTGGCCTCGCAGACCCTGGCGAACCTGCGGGTGATCGACGAAGCGGCCGCGCTGCCGGTGCTGCGCCCCCTTTCCGGCAGCAGCAAGGAAGAAATCATCGCCCTGGCGCAGCAGATCGGCACCTTCGAGATTTCCACGGAACCCTATGAAGACTGCTGCTCCCTGTTCGTTCCGGCGCACCCGGCCACCGCAGCCCTGCCGGGGATGGTGGTGGAGGCGGAAAGGAAGCTGGATTGGAAACCCCTGATAGCGAAGGCGCTGATGGGGGCGGAGGTGGGGTGGTTTGGGGTAGTGGAATAAAGAGATTCATTTTATATCAGGAGTTATGTCTGAATTGCCATGATTCCGGAACGCCGGGATCGTGACCACTGATTTCAACATCATTCAAGAAAAAATCTCCCCGCGGAAAGTTTTGCTTGCCTCACCCGGATTAATTTTTATATTGACCGGTAGATCACGACGGTGGAGCGCAAAACTGAAGTGTGCAAAACTGAAGTTTTGCACTCCGGCATCCGGAAATAACTAACCCGGCGGCGAGATCAATTCCCATCCTGCTCGTTCCCCATTTCCGGATCACGCTTCTGCGAGAAATTTCATCCGCGTTCCTGAATCGGAATCGGTTTTATAGACCCGGGTTTTTTCCGGGCAATACCGCGCCGCCGCTACCGAGTTTCCCGGCGACCCGGGCAGTCCCACCGCTGCGCAAACATCTTCCCGGCCCGTAAAGGGCGGAATTCGTCTGGTAGTCCCCCGCCCGGGCCGGTGAATCGGAAAAACAGTGAGCCGGCGGCTTCGCCCCATCCCCGGTTCACCGTTTCACCGATTCAAAAATTCAGGACGACAATATGAACCGGGGCCAGGAGCGCCCGGTTTGCTCACTAACTCCAACCTTCACCATGAAAGGAGGCCCCATGAAAAAGCCCACTTTTTCAGCCGCACTCCCCTCAAAGGACCGCGAATATCCCCGCTACCAGGCGTATTCGCTGCACAATTTCAGGAAGATACCGCAGTTAAAAAGGTTGAGCGAGGAGCAGATTTTCGACATCGAAGTAGTCGGGAACGTGTTCCCCTTCAAGACCAATAATTACGTGGTGGATGAACTGATCAACTGGGATGAGGTACCCCATGATCCCATCTTCGTGCTCACCTTTCCTCAAAAAGAGATGCTGCAACCGCATCATTACCGGGAAATGGCCAAAATTCTCCGCAGCGGGGCAGACCCCGAAAAAATCAACCGGGCGGCCAACCGCATTCGCGCCCAGTTGAATCCCCATCCCGCCGGGCAAATGGAGCACAACGTGCCGGAATTAGAGGGCCGGAAACTGACCGGCATCCAGCACAAATACCGCGAGACGGTGCTGTTCTTCCCCAACCAGGGTCAAACCTGCCACGCCTACTGTACTTTCTGCTTCCGCTGGCCGCAATTTGTGGGTATTGATGAGTGGAAATTTGCCATGAAGGAGACGGATCTGTTAGTGGAATACCTGCGCCGCCACCCGGAAGCGAGCGACGTGCTCTTTACCGGCGGCGATCCCCTGATTATGAGCCCCCGGCTGCTGGCGGGATACCTGGAAGCTCTGCTGGAGGCGGATTTGCCGAACCTGCAAAATATCCGCCTGGGAACCAAGGCGCTGGGCTACTGGCCGTACAAGTTCTTCGCCGATCCCGGGGCGGAGGAGCTTCTCGCCCTGTTCGAGAAAGTCGCTCGCTCCGGCAAGCACCTGGCCATCATGGCGCACTTTTCCCACTACCGGGAGCTGTCCACCCCGGCGGTAAGGAAGGCGATCCGCAAGATCAAGCAGACCGGGGCGGAAATTCGCACCCAGTCGCCGGTGCTGCGGCACATCAACGCCGACGCGCAGACCTGGGCAAAAATGTGGAAGGAGCAGGTGCGGTTGGGCTGCATTCCCTATTACATGTTCGTGGTGCGCGACACCGGGGCGCAGCACTACTTTGGGGTTCCGCTGGTGGAGGCCTGGCACATCTTCCGCAAAGCTTACCAGATGGTGAGCGGAATTTCCCGCACGGCGCGGGGGCCCAGCATGTCCTGCGGCCCCGGCAAAGTGCAGGTGTTAGGCGTCAGCGAGGTAAACGAGGAAAAGGTGATGGTGCTGAGAATGCTCCAGGGAAGGAATCCCGCCTGGGTCAACCGGCCCTTTTTCGCGCAATACGACCCGGAGGCGATCTGGTTAGACGATTTGCAGCCGGCCTTCGGAAAGGAGCGCTTCTTTTTCGAGGAAGAATTTCCCCTGCCGCGCGCCCGCAAGTTCCGGCACGGGGCGGCTTCCCTGAAAAGCGCGGAAGCGGCGAAAACGCTGTCTTAAATTATATTCGCTCAGGGTAATTTTTTGCGCCGGGAGTGCAAAGCTGAAGCTTTGCACTCCGGTTGAGGAAAGCCGGGGATTATACCCGAAAATAGCGCGACGCTTCCTCGGTTGCTTCGGAAAGCATCTCATCGAAGTAGAGGAAACCCTCGTCCAACTCGACCTTGGGTTCCCAGTCCAACTTTTCCAGCGCCAGGCGGATATCCGGCTGGCGCTGGCTGGGATCGTCTTCCGGCAGCGGCAGGTAGCAAATTTTTGAGCGGGAACCGGTCAGGTGAATGACCGTTTCGGCCAATTCCAACATGGTAAACTCGTTAGGATTGCCTAAGTTGACCGGCCCAATGAAATTTTCCGCAGCCATCATGCGGATTGCCCCATCTACCAGGTCGTCCACGTAGCAAAATGAACGGGTTTGGGAGCCATCGCCATAAATCGTGATATCCTGGTTTTTCAAGGCCTGGGTAATAAAATTGCTCACCACGCGCCCGTCATTCAGCGCCATGCGGGGGCCGTAGGTATTGAAAATACGAATAATTTTAATATCTACCTTGCTCTTGCGGTGGTAATCCATGGTCAGGGTTTCCGCCACCCGCTTCCCCTCATCGTAACAACTGCGCGTTCCGATGGGATTTACGTGCCCCCAGTAGGTTTCCGGCTGAGGGTGAACCTGGGGGTCGCCATAGACTTCCGAGGTAGAAGCCAATAAAAACCGCGCTCTCACCCGCTTCGCAACCCCTAACATATTGATGGTTCCCATCACGTTGGTTTTAACGGTTTTTACCGGGTTGTACTGATAATGCACCGGCGAAGCGGGGCAGGCAAAGTGATAAATCTGGTCAATTTCTAAGTAAATCGGCAGGGTAATGTCGTGGCGAATCAGCTCGAAACGATGATTATCCATCAGGTGCATCACGTTCCGCTTAGAGCCGGTAAAAAAATTATCTAAGCAAATGACCTCGTGGCCCTGCTCTAACAATTTTTCACACAAAAACGACCCGATAAATCCCGCGCCGCCGGTTACTAAAATCCGTTTCATATCTTCCTCTCCGGTTTAAATCTTCCACAATCCCTGTAATTCAATGATGTCTCGGCGGATAAGTTTCTCAGTGAGATCAACTCCCAACACCGCCGCTGATCAATATTCGGCAGGGCGATAAAATTTATTAATTTAGAGTCAGAAATGCAAAAGATTCGCAAGACAGGGACAGGGGCAGGTGGCAGGGGGCAGGGACAGGGGCAGGAGTGAGGGTAGGAATAGGGGCGAGAGGAGAATTGTTTCTGCCCCTGCTCCTGCTCCTGTCCCTGCTAACTGCTCCTGCCACCTGCTCCTGCCCCCTGCCCCTGCCCCCTGCCCCTGCCCTCTTCACCGGATCAGGCGGAAGTCCTCGCCTAAGTAGAGTTTGCGCGCTTCCGGGTCGTTGGCCAGGAATTCGCTGTCGCCCTGCTTGAGCACCTGCCCCTCGAACAAAAGATAAGCGTGGTCGGTGATGGAGAGGGTCTCGTGAACGTTGTGGTCGGTAATCAGAATTCCGATGTTCTTTTCTTTTAACTTTTTCACGATGCTCTGAATATCCTGCACGGCGATGGGATCCACTCCTGCAAACGGCTCATCCAGCAAAATGAAGCGGGGATTGTTTACCAGGGCGCGGGCAATCTCGGTTCGCCGCCGCTCTCCGCCGGATAAGTTATATCCCTTGTTTTTAGCGATATGGCTGATCCGCAATTCTTCCATTAGCTCCTGGGAGCGCTGCCTGCGCACCGACCGGGGGAATTTCAGCACCTCCATAATCGCCAGCAGGTTTTCCTCCACGGTCAATTTGCGGAAAATGGAAGCTTCCTGGGGCAGGTAGGCCACTCCCCGGCGGGCGCGTTTATACATGGCCAGGTTGGTAATATCCTCGTCGTCGATGAAGATTTTACCGGCGTCGGGCCGGATCAGGCCGGTGATGATGTAAAACGAAGTGGTTTTCCCCGCCCCGTTCGGCCCCAACAGCCCGACGATCTCACCCTGTTTCACCTGCAAACTGACGTCATTCACCACCTTGCGCTTGCCGTAAATTTTGACCAGGCTTTCGGAGCGTAAGATAGAGTGATTATGATTTTCCGGGGGTGCTGCTTCTGGCATTTTCAAACCTTTGCGTTCGTAAGTGATGCTACACAGGTTTAAGAAATTAGCCACAGAGCCACAAAGGGCACAGAGAAAATCAAATATTCAGTGAGAATCGGACTACTTTGCGATACCAGAGATTGAAAATATTGATAAAACCTTCGTGTTCTCTGTGTCTCTGTGGCAAAATGCGTAACATCAGTTTTAATATTCCGTTTCGATGCTCCCCTTATAATCTACCGGGTAAAAAATTCCCTGCGCCCCCCCGCGCACGTTGATATGGTCCAACTCCCCTTCCTTAAAAAAGAGCCGGATGGTATCCGCCGAGGCGACATTGAAGCCCTGCTCGCTCTCCTGATCTTTGAGATAGTAACGGCTGCGGGCATTGTTGATCGCCCACAACTGGTCTATTTTCCGGTTCACGATAAACCCGATGATTTCCTGGCCGGTGAGGCGATTGACTTTTTGCACTGCGGAATCTTCCACCGAAACCGCGTGGGCCTGCCCGCGCACGGTAATTTTGCGCAATTCCATTCCCGCCAGGTCCAGCTCCATCTGGCGGCCGAACAATTCATTATTCTGCTGCCACGCCCGGGGATCGATCTCCAGAAAAACCTGCTCCTTATCCAGCCAATATACCGCGGAATCGCAGCGGGCGGTCAAATCCCCGCGAAGAATCCGCACCGAATCGCGGGCAACCGCTTTTCGCTCCGGGGCAAAAAAGTATTCCATCAGCCGGGCGTAAATGTGCAGGGTATCGCTCCCGCTGCTGTCCACCTGCCAAAAATGCGCATTTTTCTCCACCCGGCTGCGATTTTCCTGGGGAATATACTCTCCCTCCGCTGCGCTTACCCGCGCACGGGAATCCTCATCGATCAGCAGTAAATTCGTTTTAGCGAAGGCCCGGTCGGTATCGTAGTAGTATTCTAAGTATTGAGAGCGCATTTCCTGGCCGGGGCGCAGAACCCGGACGTTCCCCTGCGAGATGGCCAGCTTGCGGTTTTCGTAGTAGGTAACGGTTTGGGCGTACAGCACCTCCGGGCCGCGGTGAATACGCACGTTGCCCTCCAAAACCAGTTTTTGCTGCCGGGAATAGTAGGTGGCCAGATCGCAGAAAATCTCCGTGGTATCCTGCCGCACGTGTACGTTCCCCTCCAACACCCTCAACTCTTCCAGGTCCTGGGAAAGTTGCCCCCGGTTGACGTCTGCATGGATGAGTTCCAGCCGCGAGGACTGGGCAGGTAAATTTGCCGAGAAGGAGAGGCAACCGATCAGGCTGGCCAGGATAAAAAGGTAGCGCATTTTAGAGGGGATCGTATTTCGGTGTTATGAGTATTTTGGTGTTTTAGTGTTTTAGTGTTTTAGTGTTTTAGTGTTTTAGTGTTTTAGTGTTTTAGTGTTTGGGTATTAAAGTGCTGGATTACTATTCAGCCACAGAGACCACAGAAGCCACAGAGGAAGAATTTTGGGTATCCACCACTTCGTGGAGAGCATTTGGGGCCTTTATCCCTGTATCTGGACCATAAAGCGGTTTGTATAGAATTTTTGGTAGTCCTAAACGTTTAATGCTGCATTGTAATAGCAGATAAAATATTTAATAGCTCCGATATGGTTTTCTAACTTTTTAGAGAACGACAGCGCCTTTC
>JABWBP010000135.1 GCA_013360445.1 Calditrichaceae bacterium
ATTGATCATATTGTGGTTAAAAATAAGGAACTCGTTATTCATCATATCATCCCGACTATTGATGATGTTCTATTGCATCACGCGCATCGTATTGCGTAACGCGTAACGCGTAGGGCGTAAGAAAAACGGAATACGCAATACGCAATCCCTATCAAGAGTTACGCATTACGTTTTACGTTTTACGCATCACGTTTCTTAAACGAATGTAAGCACGAGGTGAGAAACCATTGGCTCAGCAAACCAACGATCGCATGGATAGACTGGTATCGCTCTGCAAGCGGCGGGGCTTCATTTTCCAGAGCAGCGAGGTGTACGGCGGGATCAATAGCTGCTACGACTACGGCCCCATGGGGGTGGAACTGAAAAAGAATATCAAAGAATTATGGTGGAAGTCCCTGGTGTACGAGCGCGACGACATCGAAGGGGTGGACGCCAGCATCCTCATGCACCCGCGGGTGTGGGAAGCTTCCGGCCACGTGGAAGGGTTTACCGATCCCTTAGTGGATTGCAAAAAGTGTAAAATGCGCTTCCGCGCCGATCAAATAGATACCGGCAAGAACTGTCCCAACTGCGGCGGGGAGCTGACCGAACCGCGCATGTTCAACTTGATGTTCAAAACCTACATGGGGCCGGTGGAAGACGCCGCTAACATCGTGTACCTGCGCCCGGAGACCGCCCAGGGAATTTACGTGAACTTCCACAACATCCGGGAAGCCTCGCGCCAGAAGCTGCCCTTCGGGATTGCGCAGATCGGCAAGGCTTTTCGCAACGAGATCACTCCCGGCAATTTCATCTTCCGCATGCGGGAGTTCGAGCAGATGGAGATGCAATATTTCGTGAAGCCGGGCAGCGACGAGCAATGGTTCGAGTTCTGGAAAGAAGAGCGTTTGAAATGGTATGAGCGGTTGGGCATTCGCAAGGAGAACCTGGAATTCCACCAGCACAGCGAGAAAGAGCTGGCGCACTACGCCAAGGCGGCTTTCGACATCCAGTATAAATTCCCGTTCGGGTGGCAGGAGATCGAGGGCATCCACAACCGCACCGACTTCGACCTGGGCCGCCACCAGGAGTATTCCAAGAAAAATCTCCAGTATTTCGACCAGGAAGCCAACGAACGCTACATTCCCTACGTGATCGAAACCTCCACGGGGGTGGATCGCCTGATGCTCACCACCCTGGCCGACGCTTACGACGAAGACCAAGCCGCCGGGGAGACGCGGGTGGTGCTGCGCTTCGATCCCCGCATCGCGCCCATGAAGGCGGCGATTTTTCCGTTGGTGAAAAAAGACGGGATGCCGGAGATCGCCCACAACATCGTCAACGGGCTGCGCAAGCAGTTCCGGGTATTTTACGACGAAGCCGGGGCGGTGGGCCGGCGCTATCGCCGCCAGGACGAGATCGGCACGCCCTACTGCTTTACCGTGGATTCGCAAACCCTGCAAGACGGCAGCGTTACGGTGCGCAACCGCGACAGCATGGCGCAGGAGCGCATCTCGCAGGACAAGATCATGGATTATTTAGTGGAGCGGGTGGTTTGAAAGCGTGCGGGGGGTTCAGTTGCGTTTCGGCTCATAATGCAATACCACAATCCCGCAGTCGAATGACGTCGATTGTACCAATGTCAGGTTCTGCTTTCCGTCAAGTTCTCTGAAAATTGCCATACCGCTGCCAAGCGCAGCAGGATTAATGAATAGATGAAACTCGTCGATCAGCCCTTGTTTGATCAGCGCTGATACGAAGGTTGCCCCGCCATAAGCGATAATGTCCTTACCATCCTGCTTTTTTAGGTTGGTGATTTCCTCGGCGAGATCGCCTTTTGCCAAAACGGTATTGTCCCATTGGGGCCGGTGCAGCGTTTTGCTAAAAACCACTTTGGGGGTGCCGGTAAATTTCTTGCCGGCTGCAAATTCCGGGTGGTGCGGATCGACCGCCACGGCAGCCCAGTGAGGAATGAACCCTTCGGCCAGCTTTCGTCCCAGAACAATGCAGTCAACAGGTTCGGTTATATCCGTGACATACTGTTTTAATTCATCGTCCCAATCCCACACCATAAAATCCATTTCGCCATTGGGTCCCGCAATATATCCGTCAACGGTCATTTGTACCTGGAGTTTTAACTTTCTCATGGCGTATTCCCTCTCTTTTGCATGATCCGTTCTCGAATTCAAACTTAGCTATCTGAGCAAAATTCAGACCCTTAGCGAGCCGCGGAACCCCCTGGCGGCATAGTAAGATTGCGCGCCGCTGTGAGACACGAAGACGCGGCCGTAGCGGCGATCACAACTGAGAGCGCCGCCGAGTTTTCGAATATCGGCAGGTGTTTTCACCCAGCTCGAGGTTTTCGTATCGAAATCTCCAAGTTTCTGCAGCTCTTGATATTCTTCTTCCGTTAAAATCTCGATGCCCATGGCGGCTGCCATATCAACCGCGTTATTTTCCGGTTTAGGCTCTTTCCTTGACTCCAGCGCTTCACGGTCGTAACAAACACTTCTGCGGCCTTGAGGACTTTCCGCCGAACAATCATAAAAGATGTATTCGCCGGTCTTTTTATCATAACCGACAACATCCGGTTCACCGCCGGTTCTTTCCATTTCATCGAGCGACCACAGTTTTTCAGGATTCGCTTCCAGTTTTGCTTGAACGTTAGCCCAGTCAAGCCCTTTGTGGCGGTTCATGTTTTTCTCAAAACGGGCTTTCAATGCTCGGAGTAGTTCTTCGCGTTGTTTTGCTTTGATATCTTTTGCTCTTTGCATTTCGGTCTTTGCCTTTCTGCGTTGTTTCAATGGTCTTTGCTCGCCCGCCCTTGCCGGGCTTGTTCTTTCGCTTCCCGACCGCCGCAAATATGACCCCGTTGTTCACAGACGGGGAGTTCAATTAACGCTTGTGAAGGCCCGGGCTTCCGATTTGAATTGTTGGGCGTCGGTTACTTCTCTGCCAGCTCTTTGATTTTACATACAGTTCTCCAGTTGCGAGCCGTCATTGGTACCCCAAGCACTTTCTCGACACTTGCGGCAAGCCTCGATCTGCCCACACCTTCGGGGGCATGTAGATAAAACACTTTATCACCCAGATAAAATCTCTCACTATCCTTTTTAAGCTCGTTGAGCTTATCCAGGTTACGGATTTTGGGCTCTGAAGCCAGGAACCACAGATGCAATCTGCCTGGATCCGCTTCCGCTTCGGAAAACGGGTTTTTCGCCATAGCCTCATCTAGTGCTTCAATCCTGAGCAAAAAAACATGCGCTTCAAAGGCAAAACACTTCCTGATTTCAGCAGATATCCGTTTCGCCAGATCAGAAGTGTCTTTCACGGTAGTCTGAAATACCACGTTTCCACTCTGAATATAAGTTCTGATCTTTTGTAATCCGATATCTTCGAGCAGAGCAACAAGTTCTTTCATAGGCAGAGAATTTTTACCGCCGACGTTGACGCCTCTGAAAAGCGCTACGAAAGTGTTCATTAAATCCCCGTTTGAGGTATATTACGGACGCCCAACGTGGGCATCAGCCGTGCCGCCAGCTCACTACTGAACTTTGTAAACATGACCAACTTGACTCTCCCACCCAACTGTTTAAAAGGCAATCACTGGCAGCATCGGCTGGATGCAAAGTTATACCGCTGCGCCCCGAACAAAACCGAATTTTAATATACAGCTTGAAACTCAAGTGGTCTTTTAGGAAATCGATAATTGAAGCCTCTTTCCCAATGCTTCAGTATATTTGTGCAGAGTAGAAAGCCTTATGTCTTCCGCATGATTTTCAATTCTGGAAATCGCTGATTTCTTGGTATTCAAAATCTTGGCAATTTCTTCTTGGGTCATTCCGGCTTCCTCTCGAGCTTTGCGAAGTAATATGCCTATTTTAAAAGTCTCATAGCCGACTTCAAAGCTCTCGGCAAACTCTGAACTTTGCTTTTTACGTTTTTCAATATACCTTTCTAAATCATCCATCTATTTTTTCCTCTTTAAATAATCCTTCTTTCTTCTTTCTGCTAATTCGATTTCTTGTTTTGGCACTTTTTGAGTTTTCTTCGCAAATCCATTCGTCAGAATAACAAATTTTGATTGATCAATAAATCCGAGTATGCGAAAGATATTATTTCCAATTTGAACTCTTACTTCCCAAATTTCATCGGTATTCGTTAGCTTTTTGAAGTATTGTTTGGGAACTATCTCCAATTCTCTGATTATTCGTAAAACCCATAATACTTTCTCAACCTGTTTATCCGATAACGTATCAAGAAATTCTTCAACCGGGCAGCGATCATTTTCAGTTCTGTAAAATATTATCTCTCGCATGGATTAAGTTAACGCAAACGTGAACATAAGCAAGAGATATTTTACATTTCCTCACTTCATCCCATGATTTTCACCGCTGAGACAAAAATATAGAGCGTTTTTCCTTCTGACGGTATAATGTTTCGTATAACCAGCGGGCCACCCAAACTAGCCCACCAGGCCGCCAACATTCCTCCCGTCTGCGTTAATGCGATGGTTATACCTTAAATGTATTGTTTATTTATAATCCCGTTCCCATATAAGAACGACAATATGTCTTTCAACTGAGGTTCAGGAATATTTTCAGTACATAGCCACCCCATTTGTTCATGTGCTACAGAACCAAGCCATAATTCGCCATTTTTCAAATATAGGGCAAGGTCTTCTGGAAAGTCTGGGGCTTCCCACTGGTACAAACTTTTTGCGATTTTTAAAATTTTTGCTGTTTCTGGGTTGAGCTTATAAGTACTAAGATTTGCTGTACCACTAAAAATTTCAGTACCGGGCCATTTGGTTGTAATAATGTTAGATATGGCATACGGTTCGAGTTTTTTCGCAATTTCATTTTCTTCCTTCTTATGGCCCAAATCTTCACGCCAAACGAGAGAAAATTTATCACACTGGCTTACCGCATACTCAATAAGCTTTTCGTAAATATTATTTCGTGGCTCATCGGTGAAATCGATTTCTTTTGGAATATTTGGGGACTTTCTTTTGGCCATTTCTATAATTTCTCTGTTTTGGGAGAGGTATAACGGCCTGCGTTTCACCCGTTGCGGCAAATGTGCTGAGACGCGGATTAACAAACTAAACTATAATTAATTGCCGAACTTGCGAAACACGCCAGACTGCCGCAATCGGTGTGCAAACGCTTGTTAGACTTAGAGTTATAATGAAAGCTCCTTTGAAATTAAGACTTTGGTATTACTTTCTTCACAAAATCAAGCACCCATTAGGAGAAAGGTATCCATTCTGGATTAGGTTTTTATATTTGATCATCTTTCCCCTGGATTTTTTTTATTATTCAATGAACAAAAAAAAGGGTTATCAACCCGATCGTGATGTTTGGATAATTTATGGGTATGAATATTCTGGCGAATTATTTCGACATTTTGCATATGGGGATAACAGGATTTTTAAAATAATAAAGAGAGAAAATGGCATTATTACAATCGAGGATGTACAAGTCTAACTTAGTATTAACCCATTAGACTTCGCTGATTTCATGTTCCTATATTTAGTTCTACTTTAAGACTTTGAGATGAAAGCGCAAAAGTGAAGATTCATACAGTCTTTAACATCCCCCGTTCGTCGTGAGCTCAGCCGAACGGGGGATGTCAAAACCTGGTTAAGTTTCCACTCTGGCATTTTTCCCTCAAAGTCTTAAAGTAGAATTAGGAACAACTCCCTGAATACAGGAATTTTTCTAGCATGTTCCTACATATAGGAATATGTAGGTTCCTATTTGATGCGCTTTTTTGATTGAATTCAGATAAAATCCGACCCGGTTTGAACATAAGGATTTTGTCAGTTTTTTTCAAGGGAAAAGACCGGGAAAGTGAATTTTACCGGGCAGTCTAATATACCGCGTAAGGTCATAAATTGTGTTTTTAAATTTTTCGGGAATATGGGTATAAGGTATAGGGAAAACAATGCCTTATACCCTATACCTTATATCCTCAAAAATCACAATTTATGCCCTTATATAGTATATCAGCGCCCGCCGCGGGGGAGACTCCAGACTTCAATCCCGGCAAAATAGCGCCGGCATTTTTCCGCAAATCCCGTTTCTTTCAATAATTTTCTCAAGAGATATTTTTATTTTCTCTTGAGATATTTTGAAAACCATTCGACGATATGGGGAAAAAATTGGCGCTAATGGGGGGGAGGATGGGGTATAAGGCACTCCTTAGTATACTAAACACACGTTGAAATTTCCATTTACAGGTAATGGAGCCTCTTTGTAGCCAGGATTCTTTCCCGAACACCGGAGGTGTTCAACATTGGTAGAATTCACCAGCCTCAAATAGCCGCCGGAACCCCGAAGGGGTTCAACCCCTGCTCCGAAGGAGCCACTTCGTGGCCGGGGTTGCGGTTCGCATGGGTATTATTGCCGGCTATCCCGGATGGCCGCATTCCCGTTAACCTTAGGTATTTTTAACCGCAAAGACGCTAAGACGCAAAGAAAACAGTGTTGATTTTTGTGAAGATCAGGAGGAATTTCAGG
>JABWBP010000136.1 GCA_013360445.1 Calditrichaceae bacterium
TGATTTTTGTGAAGATCAGGAGGAATTTCAGGCGAAAACTCTCTAAAACTTCTGCGTCTTTGCGGTGATTTTTTACTTAGGTTAACGCGAATGCGGCCATCCGGGATAGCCGGCAATAATACCCATACGAACCGCAACCCCGGCCACGAAGCAGGGGTTGAACCCCTTCGGGGTTCCGGCGGTTATTTGAGGCTGGTGAATTCTACAAATGTTGAACACCTCCGGTGCTCGGGAAAGAATCCTGGCTACAAAGAGGCTCCATTACCGGTAAATGGAAATTTCAACGTGCGTTTAGGTATAAATAGGCAAAATGAGTTCGTGGCCCGTCTGACCATTATTCGGGCAGACAAAATAATTCACTTTTTTAGCCAATCATTTTGCCATTCAATTATTGGTAGTCCTAAACGATCAATGCTGTTTAAAGAAGTGTATGGTGTCATTCCCACGAAAGCCCCAAAGGGGCAAGTTGGGAATCCATAAACTCAGCAGAGATAGTGGATTCCCGCTTTCGCGGGAAGGACAAAACAGGTGGTCGAAGAGAATAACGGCATTACCTGTTTAGAACTACGCTTACGCCAAGCAACCAGCCTGAATAGATACTTACATTTTACACTTTTCACTTCTCACTCCTACCTCCTCCGCCTTCCCCTCAGTCCATGGATCAAAATCGGAATCCAGCCTAAAATCGGCAGGAAGAAGGCGAACATCATGGGATTATGGAAGAATGCCCGGATCCCGGAGAGGAAACTGACCTTGACGGTTTTTGCCTTGCGGATTTTATATAGGCGATCAAATTCGTTGAAAAGCGAAGGCCAGAAACAGGAAACAAAAAAGGGGAATTTTTTGTAATTCTTCGCCCAGACGTTGAAAAGGTGTTTTACCTGGTAAGGTTTCTGGCCGTATTTTCTCTCCGCCTCATACAATTCTTCCTGCATTTGGTTCTTTACCACCGCGGTCAGGTAGGCAATATCCTGCTCGGTAATTTTTTTCAAGGGTTTGTCAACGATCTCATACGGTTTGATGCGCCTGCCCATCACATAGGTCAATTGCGCCGGGAAACCAAAGTAAAACAACCAGGGCTGAAAGGGGATCATCAGGGTCATAAACCCGACCGGGAGAAAGGGAATACCGATTTTCTGCACGATTTTGTTGAGAAACTCGGATTTCAGATTATAGGGGTTGATGTATTCGCCGTTGACCGTGGCGAAGGGAATGATGTCGGTGCGGTATTTCAGGCTAATGCGGATGAACGAGGTCGAAAATCGCTGCAACTGGTATTTTTTATCAAATCCCTTTCCGATCCCGGGCACTCCTTCCGGATAAACCAGGAGGTTGGATTTGGGATAGAACATCATGGTCTCAAAATTCAGGGAAGTGGCGTCGATACCTCCGCACCTTTTCCAGAAGTTCGGAATCAGGAAAGGGTTCATCAATTTGGAATAAGACAGCATGGGCGCGGTTAAGGCCCGCACGGAGTTTTGGAACTCGTGATTATTCCGCTTGAATAGCTGGGAAATAAAAATAATCCCATCCCAGGGAAAGGCCATCCCGGAGTGATTGCTGGCCCAGATCAGGGGGTGATCGGGGTTGTTCCGTTGCGGGATGGCCTCGAATCCGATAAACCGGGAGCGAAAATAGAACTTGTCAATCGGGTCGAGCACATTTTTGACCAGAAAGTAAGGGTATTCCTCATCGAAATATTCATCATATATTTTCTGATTTTCCTTGATGCGCGGGGTAAGCCCGGTTTCCGTTAGAACGATCATAAGCATTTACCGATTTAAGTGGTTAGAGAATACCGATCACAAGTTGGCTAACACTGTCAAGCTCTTTTCGCTCCCTGCTGCCGTTCCGATCGGAAGCAGCGCCCCGTACTTCAGCCTCGAAAACCGTTACGAATTTCCAATATGCGGCAATATTACACTTTTTTTTGAAGTTTATCAAGGGCAAATCTTGCGTGGGCGCGCATGCGTATTTAGTGTTTGAAAACGCGCCTGAAAGCAGTAAATTTCCGCTCGCGAACAGGATAAAAACCTGGGGTTTCGGTGCTCACGATAAAGGGAATTAGCCTGATCATTTGCTTCTGCATCTTTTCCTTCGCCCAGGAGCTTCCTTTTACCCATTACACTCCCGATAATGAGCTGAATCCCCTGCCCTCCGCTTCCATTTATAATGTTTACCAGGATCGCGCCGGGTATATCTGGATTTGCGTTTATTCATCCGGTCTGGCGCGTTATGACGGGAATTCATTGGAGCTTTATACCACCACGCACGGGCTTCCCAACCTCAACGTCATGAACGTAACGGAAGACGGCCAGGGGCGGCTCTGGGTATTGAACGACGTCGGCGTTTCCGCAACCGAAAGAGTGATTTCGGAACACTCCTACAATCAACCGCTCCGTTTTAGCACCTCCTTGAACCATACCGCCCTGGCGCAAACCTCCATCAGCCAGGTTGCTCCCAACGCCATTGCCAGGGATGCCGGCGGCAACATCTGGGTGGGAACGACCGGCCTGGGAGCGATCCGCTACCGCCTGCTCCCGGCCCCCGGGAATCCGGCGGGGAGGCCGGATGAGCAAGCCACCATCGCTGATACCTTTTCTACCGCTCCGCAGCGCGACGGCCAGAACCGGATCGTTTACGCCCTGCTGGGCAGGAAGGATGGTACTGTCTGGTGCGCCGCGGGAAAAAGCCTGCTGGTCTTCGATCCCGCCAGGGAGCGATTTGAAGTATTTGCGGATGGGCAGGATTCTGCCCTGGCGGTAACCCATACCCTGTATGAAAACGCTTCCGGGGTTTTGTGGGGCGGCTGCGCCGATGGGGCCATCTGGCGGCTCGAGGAACGGCGCCGGCCGGCGCGACTCGAGATCGTAAACCGCCAGCTCCGCGACGTTGTTTATGCCATGTTGGAGGATTCTGAGGGGACATTCTGGATTACCAGTTACGGATCGGGAATGCTGAGGCTCTTTCCCGGCGAGCCGGGCCGGCCCGGGGAAATACTGGCCACCGGGAACGGGTTATTGAGTGATGCGCTGCATGATGTTTGCCAGGATCGAGAAGGAAATCTCTGGTTCGCGCAAGGCGGCGGGGTATCGAAACTCCGCTACAACCACCGCGCCTTTCTTCACCTCAGCGGCCAATCGCCGGGAAACGCCGGCCCCTTGCTCCCCATTCCCACTATCGACGCCGTCATCCCGCCGCCGCGAGAGCCGGGAGCCGACACTTCCGCGCAGTTTCCCCTCTGGCTGGCCACCAGCGGCGGGGCGGTTTGCTTAAAAAATTATACCGAAGCGGAATATCTCGATATTTCCCGCGGCCTGCCCAGCAATACCGTCTATGACCTCTGCATCGATGAAAAAGAGCGCCTCTGGATCGGCAATTTCGCGGGGTTGAATTGCGTTGCGGACCGCGAGAGCCTCCCGCACTTCGCCGGTAAACCCAGGGCCGCCAGGATTCGCCTGTTGGGGCAGGAAAAATATCTCGCTTTTTACGATCTGGGAATCATCGGGGTGTGCAACCGGTTCCCCATTCCCCGCTCGGAAACCGGATCCGAAACCGTCGAAACCCTGTGGTTCAATAGCTACAAACGGATCATCTGCTTTGCGGAAGGGGAATGGTTTATCTTCGACGAGCAGAGCGGCATTCCCTCCAGTATCATCTATACCGCGGCAATGGATGATCGGCGCCGCCTCTGGATCGGCACCGGCGACCGGGGATTGTTTTCCAGTCGCGTTCCCCTCACCCTGGCAGCTTTAAAACGCTTCAGCCGCAGCCCTACAGATTATATCATTACGGAAAAGGTATTTCACGCGGTCTGGAATACCTCCGCCGGCGCGCCCACCAATGAAATCCTGGAATTAGTCTGCCGGGGAGATACCCTGTGGGCCGGCTCTTCCAGCGGGCTGTACGTTATCGGGCAGGCCAATTTTGAACTGATCCATCATTTTGCCGAGGGAACCGGCCTGGCGAATAACAGCGTGGTCAGTATGGCGATATCGCCCGTCACCAACACGATTTGGGCAGGGACCAATAAAGGGTTGGCGGAAATCGACCCTCGAACGTTACAAGTAATCCGCCAGGTGACCCGGGAAGAGGGCCTGCTCAGCAACGAAACCCACTGGCTGGAATCCGTGGCCGTGGGGAGCGACGGGCTGGTTTATTTCGGTACCCCCCGGGGGCTTACCATTTATAACCCGGCGCTGGATAAATCCAACCCCGCCGTCCCCTTGCTGCGCATCAAAAGCAGCAGTTTCACGGAAGATAACCGGGGGAATAACCAGTTTGGAATCGAATACGCCGCGCTCAGCTTTGCCAACGAAAAAAAGGTTCTCTACCGGAACCGCCTGCGAGGGTACGATCCCGGTTGGTCGCCGGAAACCCGGGAAAATAAAATCCGCTACACCAATTTACCGGCTTTTTTCTGGCCGAAAGAATATACCTTCGAGGCCCTCGCCGCCAACAACAGCGGCGTCTGGGCAGAAACACCCCTGAGCCTCACTTTCTCCGTCAAACCGGCCTGGTGGCTGCGCTGGTGGGCATTTTTGCTCTACGGCGGAACCCTGTTTTTATTGATTCGAACCGGAAAATGGATCGCGGCCAACTGGCAGGTGCTGTTCGCGGCCAGAAAGCGGGCGATTTCCCATTATAAATTGGGGGAATTATTGGGCAAAGGGGGCATGGGAGAGGTGTATCGGGCGCTGGATCTGAACAACAAACAAACCGTGGCCCTCAAGCTGTTGAATGAAGAGTTGCTCAAGGACCCGGAAAACCGCAAGCGCTTCTCTAACGAAGGACGGCTGCTGGCCTCTTTCTCCCATCCCCATATCGTAAAAGTGTTCGAGATCGGGGAGACGGAAACGCAGGGTTTTATTGCCATGGAGTACCTGCCCGGCGGCACTTTGAGGGATTACCTGGCCGGCAATCACCCCCTTACGCCGGAGAAAGCCGAGGATTTCCTCCTGCAAATTGCCGCAGGGCTGCGGGAGATTCACTCCAAAGGCATCATCCACCGCGACCTGAAAACCGGCAATATTATGCTCGATGGCGAGGGCCGGGTTCGGATCATGGACTTCGGGCTTTCCAAGTCCTCGCTGGTGAGCACCATGACCTCCCGGGGCACGGTATTGGGAACCCTGGGCTACGTTGCGCCGGAGCAGGTGACCGGGATGAACGTGGACCAGCGGGCGGATATTTTTTCTTTCGGGGTGATCATCTATGAGCTTCTGACCGGCAAACTGCCCTTCAGCGGCGAAAACGAAATGGCCCTGATCCATGCCATTTTCAACACCGAGCCGCCCCCGCCCTCCCGGCTACGGGGCGATATTTCCGGAAAATGGGATGATCTGGTTGCTCGCTGCCTGGCTAAAAATCCCGGGGAGCGGTTTCAAACGGTCCGGGAATTGTACGAAGCGCTCTCCGCAGCAGGAATCCGGGGGTAAGATTGATGGGCAGCCTCCTCTCACCTGGCGATACGGTTCGATCTTTAAGCCGCCGGCAATAACGCCGCGCACCCGGCGCCGCTCCTCTCGCTTTCCGAAGATTCCCTCCCCTACCCTGTCGCATGGATGCAACACGGTTTTCCCCCCGGTATGTCGCGTAGGCGCGACACCCTCCTTTGATTCCCTCCCGGAACAATTTCAGCAATCCCTATAATACCAGGCGCTTAGCGAAATTTCTTTTCCCGCCTCCCTTCCGGCACAGCTTTTGTGAATAACAAACCGTCTTTCGGAGGTTCTCCGAGAATGGTATGATCTAAGAAAAGAGGCCGGGATGGATGATTACGTTTTGATTATCGAGAGCGACACCGCGGTGCTGCGCCGCCTGCGGGAGATCCTGACCCGGGAGGGTTTCAACATTATGACCGCGGCAAATTGGGAGACGGCGCGGAAGATTTCCGAAAAAATCGGCGTCAAACTGATTCTCTGCGAATCGGCTTTGATAAAATTTCCGGATTATGAATGCTGATGATACCTAACAAAATAACCGCTAACCTGACTTCATGGAGGAATATGATGAAATTCCGCAACTTTGTTTTTATGCTGTACGCGTTGGCGTTTCTGTTTGCAGAAACAGTCTTCGCCGGGGATGTATATTGGAATAACGCCGGCGGCGGCAACTGGAATACCGGCTCCAACTGGAACACCGGAACCGTTCCGCAAACCGGGGATGACGTTCACATTGTCCTGGCCGGCACTTATACCGTCACGTTGGATGCGAACGTGAATTTGAACAGCCTGGAAATCGGCGCGGGCAGCGGGGTGCAGACGCTGGCGGCTGCCAGCCGCACGATTGCACTGACAAATGGCGGCGCCATCAACCCTAACGGGGTGATCAATTTAACCGCCAGCACCCTCAGCGGCGGGGCGTTTACCAACTCCGGCACATTGATTCTGAAATACAACAACACCATTTCCGCGAACATCGACAACGCCGGCACCATCGAGGTGCACCACGCCAGCAGTTACAACACCATGACCGGGGCGCTCACCACC
>JABWBP010000137.1 GCA_013360445.1 Calditrichaceae bacterium
CGCGATTAAGAGAGGATTGAGACAAATGACCCGTTATCCGTGCGCATGTAGTGCGGCACATAGATCAGAAGAGCCTCGCGATTAAGAGAGGATTGAGACCACATTCTCTGGTGATTTGGTATGACAACTTACACGTCAAATCAGAAGAGCCTCGCGATTAAGAGAGGATTGAGACATCCGGGCGTTGGAATGCGCCCACTCCAAATTGCGCACCATCAGAAGAGCCTCGCGATTAAGAGAGGATTGAGACAAATTTTTAATCGAAATGCGAATATCGGCCCGCAATCGCAATCAGAAGAGCCTCGCGATTAAGAGAGGATTGAGACAAGATTTTGTATTATTCGCAATCTAATATATAGTTATCGGCATCAGAAGAGCCTCGCGATTAAGAGAGGATTGAGACACTTGTTCATTAACACGTGTAGGTGAGGATATCCAGCTATCAGAAGAGCCTCGCGATTAAGAGAGGATTGAGACTTCCTCCCGTTCACGCCGTTTCTTTTCCATTTCAATCAGAAGAGCCTCGCGATTAAGAGAGGATTGAGACCAATTTGGTCTTTCTACTGGCGTAGGTGCTGGAAGTATTAAATCAGAAGAGCCTCGCGATTAAGAGAGGATTGAGACAACACCTGTTTTATGCCCGCCGCATAACCTATTGTTTTTAATCAGAAGAGCCTCGCGATTAAGAGAGGATTGAGACCCCCTGTGCCATTAAGTAATACAATAAAGTAGTACTATCAGAAGAGCCTCGCGATTAAGAGAGGATTGAGACGGTCCCAAAATCCCATTTTCCAGAATTGCCATTACACTACATCAGAAGAGCCTCGCGATTAAGAGAGGATTGAGACAACCCGATGGTTTTTTGCAGTTTTTCCACCGCTTCCAGCGGATCAGAAGAGCCTCGCGATTAAGAGAGGATTGAGACAGCGTGGTCTCAGTCGCCTCACGGGAGAGTATTTCACTCAATCAGAAGAGCCTCGCGATTAAGAGAGGATTGAGACTGATTACCTGGAATTCCTTCATCTCATTCATACCTGATTACATCAGAAGAGCCTCGCGATTAAGAGAGGATTGAGACGCAATTGCATTGCCACGAACGGGAGAATGATCCAATCAGAAGAGCCTCGCGATTAAGAGAGGATTGAGACGGCTTCCCGGCTTTCGGTTGCTAACGCCAGGCTCCGGCTGATCAGAAGAGCCTCGCATTAAGAGAGGATTGAGACAGCGGGTTGGATGATCTGAATCTGGGGCGATCCCTTTATCAGAAGAGCCTCGCGATTAAGAGAGGATTGAGACGTTGGTAGAGACGTTGCAATGCAACGTCTCTACACGCATCAGAAGAGCCATGCAATTAAGAGGGGATTAAGACCTCAAAGGTTTTCAAAACCTTTGAGGTCTTATGTTCCGATCGGAAGAGCCTTGCGATAAGGAGAGGGTTGAGAGGGGGTTTTCCGGGCTGAAGCCCAAGTTCACTAACTTTTCGTGATTCTAAGTCCCGTCAGGGACGATCGAATATAGCCCACCAGTTTACTGGTGGAAAAAAGGGACACACCCAGATAAAAATAGTCACGTCAGGGACGTTTGAGAACAGCATATCTCTCAATCGTCCCTGGAGGGACTCACAGAAAATCAGGAATTTTCCGTCCCGCCAATGAATTGGCGGGCTATTATCATTCGTCCCTGCCGGAACTAAAAAGTTAGTGGCATTGGGCTGAAGCCCGGTAATCGGGTAAGCCGTGATCAGAAAAACCCTGCCATAGCGGGGGGATTTTTCTGCGGGAAAATTTGCCGGATGAGACGTGAATCGCCATAAAAGCCCATGGGCTTTTGCCCCAAACCCCATGGACTTTTGGCGAAAACCCCAGGGGGTTTTATTAGAAAGGTTTCGTGTTCGATTCTATTGGATAGCGACAGCAGCAGTCAGCAAAAAATGTTTACAGAGATACTCGCTGCGATGGCCTTCACGATTGGGTTTACGCTTTGGGGTTGTTTACAACATCTTTTAAGCTGAAAGCTGATGGCTGATGGCTGATAGCTGAATAGTAACCCATTCCCTCCAATTTTCCGCCGCCTGTAAAAAATCGCCCCGCCGGCCCCCCGCAAAGAAAAGACCTTGACAAATTTGCTCCATCCACTTAAATTCGAATTTTGGTTATGAAGATTCCGATATTACATTTGCCCGAAGGGTTCCAGCGCTTCGAGGAGATCATCAAGCCGGGGACTCTTCATTTTTATCGCCAGGAGGTGTATCCCGCGGCGATTCAGGCAGTAGCGGAAGTCAACAAGTTTCAAAAGAACATTCGCTGCCGGGTTTCGCTGCGCACCACCGCGCACCACGCTTGCGACCGCTGCCTGGAAGCGTTTGCGATCCCTTGCGAGTGCGCATTCGAGCTGCTCTTCCACATCGGGAAGGAGGATTTGCAAACCGAAGAGGAAGACGTGGTGCTGTTAGCGCCGGAAACCGCGGAGGTGGATCTCGCGGAATGGATTGTGGAGCAGTTGATTTTGAGCATTCCCATGAAGCTGCTCTGCCGGGAAGACTGCCAGGGCATTTGCCCCGGCTGCGGCGCGAACCTGAACCAGGAGGCCTGCCGCTGCGGCGAGAAACCGGGCGATCCGCGCTGGGAAAAATTGCGGGAGTTATTAAAATAAAGAAAAGAGCGAGGAAGTTTTGGTGTTCAAGTGTTATCGTGTTGCGGTTTTTATAGCGCCGGGAGCCTTAAGGGAGTGAAAGGAACGCCGGAAAACCCAAAACTCGAAACTCGAAACCCAAAACTCGAAACTTATATCCAATCGAACTAAACGAGTATTTTTAGAAAAGGAGAAACCTGATCATGGCAAACCCTAAACGGAAAATATCCAAATCCAAACGGGACAAACGGCGGGCGCCGTGGATGCGCCGCCTGACCGCCCCCAGTTTCAGCGAATGCCCCAACTGCGGAGAAGTGAAATTACCCCACCACGCCTGCCCCAAATGCGGCTACTACAAAGGGCAAAAAATATTCGAAGCGGAAGAGTAAGCCACGGTTTTATAAACAACAATCTGCCCTTTCATCCACTTAGGAGCGTAGCTCGTGCGCATAGTCGTCGATGCGATGGGCGGGGATTTTGCCCCCAAAGCCCCGGTACATGGGGCCATATTATACGACCGTGAGACGCACGGTCGGGACCAGGTGATATTGATCGGCGATCAAGCGATCATCGAGAAAGAGCTGGAAAGCCACATCCTCGCCCCCAAAAATATCAAGGTGGTTCATGCTTCGGAAGTGATCGACATGCACGAACAGCCGGCGACGGCGGTGCGCCAGAAGAAGGATTCTTCCATGGTCAAGGGTCTGCGCCTGGTTCGCGACGGCGAGGCCGAGGCGTTTGTGAGCGCGGGCAGCACCGGCGCGCAAATGGCCGCCAGCTTGTTGATCTTAGGGCGGGTGAAGGGGGTGCAGCGCCCGGCGTTAGGCGCCTTTTTGCCCTGGGAAGGCGGGGTGATCCTGCTCATCGACGTGGGGGCCAACGCGGATTGCAAGCCCATCAACCTCCTGCAATTCGGGCTGATGGGGGGAATTTTCATGGAATTTACCTGCGACCTCCCCGCCGCCCGCATCGGTCTGCTGAATATCGGGGAAGAAAAAAGCAAGGGCAGCGAGCTGGCCCTGGCTTCCTACGAGCTGATGGCCAAGCACCTGCCCAACTTCGTGGGCAACGTGGAAGGGCGGGACATCCTGAACGGGAAAGCGGAAGTGGTGGTGACCGACGGATTCACCGGCAACGTGATCCTGAAGTTTGCCGAGAGCCTGGTGGGAGTTTTCGGGCGCAATCTGAAGCGCATGATCAAAAAGAACCTGCTCTCCATGGCCGGGGGAATCTTAGTGCGGCCGGCCTTCCGGGCCATGAAGCGCCGCTTCGACTATGAGGAATACGGCGGGGTGCCGTTGTTAGGGATCGATGGAATTTCCATCATCTGCCACGGCAGCTCCTCTTCCAAAGCCTTGAAAAATGCCATGTACGTCGCCCGGGTGATGTGGGAGAAGCAAGTGAATAAACGCATTCAGGAAGAACTTACTTCGCGAGGATTGACATGGAGCGAAAAGCAGTTATTACAGGCGTAGGGCACTATGTCCCCCCCAAAATTCTGACCAACCAGGATCTGGCTAAAATGGTGGATACCAGCGACGAATGGATCGTCAGCCGCACCGGTATTCGCGAGCGCCACATTTTAGAAGGGAAAAAGGGCACCTCCTTCATGGGGATTCAGGCCGCTAAAATGGTTTTGAAAGAGCGCAATATCCGCCCGGAAGAAATAGATTTGATCATCACCGCCACGGTCACGCCGGATACCTTTTTCCCCAGCACCGCCTGCCGGATCCAGGAGGGCATCGAAGCCTGGAACGCCTGGGGATTTGATTTGAACGGCGCCTGCACCGGTTTTGTATATGCCCTGGGCACGGGGGCGCAGTTTATCCGCTCCGGCGCCCATAACAAGGTGCTGGTGATCGGGGCGGATAAGATGAGCGCGATTGTAGATTATACCGACCGCACCACCTGCGTGCTGTTCGGCGACGCCGCCGGGGCGGTGCTCCTGGAGGCCGTGGAGACCGATGAGAATATCGGAGTTATCGACGCCATCCTGCGAAGCGACGGCTCCGGCGGGGAGCACCTGTACATGATGGGCGGCGGGAGCCTGCACCCGGCTACTTATGAGACGCTGGACAAAAAGATGCACTATATTTTTCAGGACGGGCCTACGGTATTCAAATTTGCGGTCACCAAAATGGCCGATATTTCCGCGGAAATCCTGCAAAAGCACCAGTTGAGCGGTAAAGAGATCAAATATTTCATTCCGCACCAGGCCAACCTGCGGATTATCGACGCCGCCGCCAGGCGGATGGGACTGGATGACTCGCAAGTGGTGGTGAATATTCAAAATTACGGAAACACTACCGCGGCCACCATTCCCCTGGCGTTGTCGGAAGTGTATCACCAGAACAAGCTGAAAAAAGGGGACTACGTGGTGATCGCGGCATTCGGGGCCGGGTTCACCTGGGGCAGCGCGCTGCTGCGCTGGGCGATTTGAGGAGGGTTTTAGTGTTCAGGTGTTCAGGAACACTAAAACACATGAACACCCGAATACCAGAAAAGCGGGGGTACGGGCGATGAATCGCAAATCTTTGAACCGGGCGGCTATTGCGATTTGGGTTTTCTGGCTGGCCGGCTGCTCTCAAAAAACCGCCATCCAATTCACCAAACCGGCGGAAATCGACGTCGGGGGCATCAAACGCATTGCCATTATGGATTTCCGGGGACCGGAGAACAGCGGCGCGAACGCGGCGTCGGTTTTTGCCAGCAAGCTGTTCGAGACCGGTTTTTACACCATCGTGGAACGCGCGGAATTGCAAAAAATCTTAGAAGAGCACGCGCTCAGCCTTTCCGGGGTGGTGGACCCGGAAACCGCGGTGCAGGCCGGCAACGTGTTAGGGGTGCAGGGAGTGGTGGTTGGGGACGTGCTGGCGTATCGCTGCGAGGACCGGCGCGGGCGGGAAAAAGAGAAGCGCCAGGTATGGACCGGGGAGTACGAAAAGGATAAAGACGGCAATTACGTCTATGAAAAAAGCATTTTTGGCAAAAAGGTGCGGAAGAAAGTGTACCGGGATGAGTGGGTGGACGTGGAGGTGCTCACCCGGGAAGCGAACGTGGGCCTGAGCTTCCGGCTGATCGACGTGCAGAGCGGGCAAGTTATTGCCACCCGGGAAGCCTCTCATTCTTACAATAAAAAAGTGAAGACCGAACAGGAAAGTCTGCCCCCCAAAGACAACATTCTCACCGAATTAGGGCTGCGCTGCATCAATGATTTTGTGCGGGTTCTCGCTCCCCACCCGGAGACCGTCATGGCGGAGTTCGCCGGCGGCGGCAGCGAGGTGGACAAGGGCGTCGAATTCGCAAAAAACGGGTTATGGGATAAAGCGCAGACTATCTGGCAAGGGGTGGTCGAGGAGGAGCCGCAAAATCACGCCGCCTGGTATGACCTGGGCCTGTCCCTGGAAGCGCAGGGATTATACAGCGACGCCCAGGACGCTTATGACCGGGCGGTGAATCTTAAGCCGAAAAGTCTATATATTAAAGCGTTGAAGCGTATTCGCGAGCGGATCGAAGATAACCGCCGGCTGCAGGAGCAACTGCGCAAACAGCGGGAAGCGGAGCAGAAAGCGGAAGAGGAGGAGAGTTGAGTGAAAAGTGCAAAGTGAAAAGTGCAAAGTGAAAAGTAAAAACTCCCGGTTCGCTCATTTTTTTTCGAGTTTTGATGCTTATTGCGCCCTTTCAGGGCTTAAATCGAGGTCTCTTACCTTCTCCCGGCGCTTCGCACCGGGCTATCATATTCCGCACCCCGCATTTCCGGGGCAGGCTCTTCGGTGCTCATTTGATCAACTCAGCCCCATCGGGGCGACATATAATAGCCCGGAGCAACGCTCCGGGGTAGAAAAAAACACCGCT
>JABWBP010000138.1 GCA_013360445.1 Calditrichaceae bacterium
AGCATCTTCTGAACTCACAAAAAATCCATGAAAACTCTACCCAAAAAAAACTGGCTTTTTAATACCATGAAAGTTACATTTTAATATGAGTCAACTCGCAACCGGGTATGACCGGCAAAGAAGAGGGCTCTCCGGAAATACTCCGGGGCGGCCTTCAGACATGTATAGTATTATACCCGGGGTGAGCACCCGGTCTTCAACTGAGATCCTGAATGAATAAGAACTATTTTTTGACCAAAATTTGACCAAAAATAAAAAATTGAATTCTTTTCTATAATTATATTTTACAATAATTTATGATTGAATTATTCGTATTTATCCCATCCAGGTCAGAATAACTCATTTTTCCTCCCCGTTTGCTCCTCGCCGGCGCTATTTGAAGGGCACCTCGTTGACCAGCTTGGGGGCGGTGCGCCGGGAAACAAGCTCGTCTTTCAGACGCAGCCCCCCGACGATTAGGCCGGAGAGCGCGCCTAACATCACCAGCGCCTCGGTCGTCTTCTCCGCCAGCCGGGCCAGGCGGCCGCTCAGGTTGGTCTGCCCATAGACCGGGAAGTAGGCCGGGCGGTTGTGCCAGACGTATTGCACCAGGTCTTCCATGGCTTTCTGGCGGCGCTGGTCTTCTTGGGAATTACCTGCCGCATCGGTCTTGCGGTTTCGGCGGCTTTCTTCTTCGCGGGGTCCTGGGATGAATGGGATGCCATAGCGGTTTCCTCCTGTTATCGGGCTAAAGGATTGGGGTTGGGGAAATTCGGGTATTGCTCTTCAGAGTGTATATAACCGAAAAGGAAGGGGATTTGCCGGGGGGAATCGGATGGGATATAACAGCCGCCTTACCGCATATTCTTCTTCACAAAAATCTTTCATATTTCTATTGATCATCCTAACTTTGATCGACAAAATTGCTAAAATTTCGGATTGCTATTGGGTATGAAATACCGACTGTCCTTTACAACCGGCTCATTGTTTCTGTTGGAATCCGTCAAGATTGCCCGTCTTTACCGGGAAGAGAAAGATTGGCGCAACATCGACCGGCGGATTCTCCGCGAAAACATCCTGCAGAAAAAGACCGTGGCCACCCAGAAACGCCAGGTAAGAGAAATCAAAAGGCGGCTGGATAACCTTTCCCCGGAAAGTCTTGATTACTTAGCTTCGGCGGAATTGGAAGCCGCCCGTTTTTTGCTCCTGCTGGCGGTGGTTAAAACTTATGATTTTATTTTTGAATTTATTGATGAGGTGGTTCGCTCAAAGTTCTTGTTGTTTGATACGATTATTTTAGAAGCGGACTACGCGCGGTTTTTTGAAGCGAAAGCGGCTTTGCACCCGGAAGTAGCTTCGCTATCGGAAACCAGCCGGGCGAAGATCAAAGAAGTTCTCTTTCGCATACTGGCGGAAAGCGGATTGATTGCCTCCTCCAAAAACTGGCAGATCACTCCGCCGTATGTTCCGGAAAAAATTATCGAATTGGTAACACGAGAAGATGCGAAATATTTAAAAGCCTTTCTGCTTCCAGATAAGGACATTCAAACCTGGAAAGAAAAATTTGCTGACCATGGCGCTTGAGAACCTGGATAAGAAATTTGCCCGATTGTATGACATTGTTAGCCAGAATTCATTTCTGGCGATGGAGTCGCTCGGAGGTGAGATTCCCTTTTACGTTTCCACCTACAATCCCAAACAGCAGATTGAGGCCGAAAAGCACATTAAAGCATTGAAGAACCGGCTGGAGACTTCCGGTATTCCGGTGCTGGAAATTAATCTGTATCATCTATGTCTGGATATGCTGCGCGGCCGGGGAATTTTAGACAAGTTGCTGGAAAAAGAGCCGGGCATGAATAAGGAGCGATTCATCAAATCGCTGCAAGCGCCGCTGGATATTGAAAAAAACCTCATACCGGCAATCGCCGAACGGTATCAAGCCGGTCAGTACAAGCTGGTATTCTTGACCGGCGTGGGGCTGGTGTTTCCTTACATTCGATCTCATACGGTGTTAAACAATCTGCAATCGGTTATCAAAGAAGCGCCGACCATCATGTTCTTTCCCGGGGTTTACAGCGGCACTTCTTTAGAGTTGTTCGGAAAATTGAAAGATGACAATTACTACCGGGCCTTCAGCTTAGACCATTACAAAGGATGAGAGAGGCATGTTATGCGGTTAAGAGAGCTCTATCTTAAAGATATTGGCCGCCACATCGAGGGCGTCATCAAAGCGGATGACGAATCCAACATTATCAACGAAGTCGAAGAATATATCATCACCGCGGAGTTAGAGGAAAAATTAGACCACTTTTTCGGCGTGTATGCTTCCTCCATCGGAACGCGCGCCGCGACTTCCGAGATCGGGGTATGGATCTCCGGTTTCTTTGGCTCCGGCAAATCGCACCTCTTGAAGATGCTTTCCTACGTGCTGGAAAACCGCCTGATCGACGGGCGGCGGGCCGGGGAAATATTTTTAGAAAAAGTAGCCAAATCCGACTTTGAGCTGCGCCGCAATATTGAAAAGGCGCTTAGCATCCCCACCCGGACCATTCTGTTCAACATCGACCAGAAAACCGATAAGACCAGCAAGACCCAGGAAGACGCGGTGCTGGCGGTTTTTATGAAGGTCTTTAACGAAATGTCAGGATATTATCCCAAGTTCGGGTTCGTGGCGGAATTCGAGCGCGACCTCGACCAGCAGGGATTGTATGCGAGGTTCAAAGAAAAATACCGGGAAATCGCCGGGGAACCCTGGGAGCGAGGCCGGGAGACCATCTTTCTGGAAATCGAGAACTTTGCGAAGGCATTAGCGGCGGTCAAGAACATCTCCGAAGCCGACGCCGCCAAAGTGATCGAACAGTATGAAACCCGCTACGCGCTTTCCATCGAGGATTTTGCCAAAAAGGTAAAATCCTATATCGACCAACAGGGAAAAGAGTTCCGGCTGATCTTCTGCGTGGATGAAATGGGGCAGTATATCGCCGACAATACCCGCCTGACGTTAGACCTGCAAACCATCGCGGAATCCTTATCCACCATCTGCAAGGGGCAGGCCTGGATCATGGTCACTTCCCAGGAAGAAATGGATCTGATTACCGGGGAGATGAAAGACAAACAGGCCAATGATTTCTCGCGCATCCAGGCGCGCTTTGCCACCCGCATCAACCTTTCCAGCAAAAACGTGGACGAGGTGATTCAAAAACGGCTGCTGGCGAAAAATGAAGCCGGCGAGAAGATACTGAAATCCCTGTACGAAAAGGAAACGAGCAATTTCAAAACCTACTTTCATTTTGAGGAAGGCCGCCAGTATAAGAACTTCCGCGATGAAGCCCATTTCATCTATACCTATCCTTTTGTTCCCTACCAGTTCGATCTTTTCCAAAGCTCCCGGCGGGGATTGTCGCGCCACAACGCCTTCCAGGGGCGACACCAATCGGTGGGGGAGCGCTCCATGTTAGACGTCTGCCAGGAGGTGGCCCGCGGCTTAGCGGATGCGGAACCGGGACAACTGGTCAGCTTCGACCGCTTATTCGACGGCCAGAAGGCCACTCTCAAGAGCGAAATCCAAAGCTCCATTACCAATGCGGAGAAGAACCTGGATCATCCCCTGGACGTCAAGGTTTTAAAAGCGCTGTTCCTGGTAAAATACGTGAAAGAGTTCAAAGCCACCTGCAAGAATATCACCACCCTGATGTTCGACCATTTCGGCGCGGACCTGTTGAAGTTAGAAAAACAGGTGCAGGAATCCCTGAACCGCTTAGAAAGCCAGACCTACGTGCAGCAGGTCGCGGGAGTGTATGAGTTCCTGACCGATGAAGAAAAAGACGTGGAGAATGAAATCAAAGCCACCGAGGTGGATACGGAGACGGTGCGCAAGCTCCTGGCGGAGGTACTTTTCAAGCAAATTATCCAGGATAACCGCATCCGCTTCGAGGACAACAAACAGGATTACGATTTCGCCAAAAAAGCGGATAACCGGACGTTCAGCCGGGAAGAGGACATGGCGATCCATTTTATCACCCCGTTATTCGAAGAAAACGCCGGCGAAGCGGCCCTGAAAGCCGCCTCCATGGGACGGCGGGAGCTGATCATCAAACTCCCGGATGATGCCCGTTTGCGGCAGGAATTAACCCTTTACAAAAAAACTGAAAAATACGTTCTCCAAACCCAATCCTCGGTGTTGCCGGAAAGCGTTCGCAATATACTGGCCGCCAAAGGCAGCCAGAACAGCGAACGGGGACGCAACCTGATCCAGCATGTCAAAGATTTGATCGTCGAGAGCTCTATCTATCTGAACGGCAGCGTTCTGGAGGCCAGCAGCGGAAACCCGCTAAGCAAAATCAATAGCGCCTTCCAGCATCTCATCAAGCTGACCTATCCCAATTTGCAGATTCTGAAAGCGGTTTTTAAAGAAGAGGATATTAAGGCGGTTATTTTACAACAGGACAGCGACCTGTTCGGGGGAGCAGGGATGAGCGAAGCGGAGCAGGAGATGCTCTCTTATTTTCAGCGCAAGCAGAATGCAAACGAACGGGTGACCACCAAAAAACTGTTGGAAGATTTTTCCGGGCGTCCCTGGGGCTGGTACCAGGCGGCGATCCTGTGCATTGTGGCCCGGCTGTTCATACGCAACAAGGTGGAAATCAGCTATGAGTCCCAACCGGTGCAGCGGAAAGATCTGCTGAACCTCCTGAGAAACAGCCGGGAGTTCGCTAACACCATTATCGAGGCGGCGCGGGATATCGAGGCCGGAAAGATCAAAAAGCTGAAAGATTTTTACCGGGAATTTTTTAACGAAACCCTCGCCGAAAGCGAGCCGAAAGCGGTCTCCGAAAAGGTTCGCCAGCGTTTGGAACGGGAGGAGCAGGAACTGGCCGGCTGGCTGCAGCAGCAACCGCAATATCCCTTCCTGAAAGCCCTGGAAACGCCCCTGGGCAAGCTCCGGGAACTGCTGAAAAAAGACCCCTACTTTCTGTTCGAGCACGTGGAGGAATTTGGCGGGGGGCTGTTAGACGCCAAAGAAGACCTGCTCGATCCCCTGAAGCGGTTCATGAACGGGGAGCAGCGCAAGATTTACGACGCAGTGCAGCACTTCCTGGCCCGGGAAGCGGCCAACCTGACATACTTAGAAGCCGGCGGGGTGGAGCAGCTCAAAAATCTTTCCCAACATCCCGCCCCCTACCGCGGGAACATCATTAAAGAGAGCAAGACCGTTTTGGAGGCCCTGCAAACCGCGCTGCAGGAGCAGGTTGCCCGGGAGCGGGAAGAGGTGGAAAAAACCCTGCAAGAGACCCGGGAGCGCTTGCAGAAGTTCGAGGATTACCAAAAGCTGAAACCGGAGCAGCAAACCGCCCTGCTGGGCATTTTTGAGGCCGAGGGGCAAAAACTCTCCCGGCAGACCTTCATCCCGGTGCTCCGCGAAACCGCCCTGCGGATTCAGAACAGTTTGTACCAGTCGGCGCTCAGCCAGATGGACGCATGGCTTGCCAAAGACGGCGGCGGCCAGCCGGTAAAGGAGATCGTTCCCATCCGGCGTTTGCAGCCGGCCATCTACCAGGCGACACTGGATAGCGAGGCTGAGGTGGAGACATATATTCAAATGTTGAGAGAGAAGTTGCTCGAGGTTATTCGCAATAACAAAAAGATTTCACTATGAATGATGTAAAGAAAAAAAAATCCCCTCCCCGGGGAAACACATCGAGGTTATTCATAAAATTAGCGGGGAAAATTGTGGACAGGCAGTCTATAGTATTTGTCCCGGAGGGACAATTGACAATAGCCCACCAATTTATTGGTGGTTTACAAGACACCAAATGCAGATGAGTCCCGGCAGGGACGATTGAAATTCGATTTTATTTCATTCATCGGTGAATTCAATAAAGAGGTATTCGGGATGGCGCACTCCTATATCTGCTGCCATATTCACTATATATTCAGCACAAAAAATCGAGTCAAAATCATTACCCCGGAATTAGAAGAGCGGCTCTGGCCTTACATGGGGGGCATTGCCCGGGAGCATAAAATGAGCGCTTTGGCAATCGGCGGTTGCGAAGA
Organism: Calditrichaceae bacterium; assembly: GCA_013360445.1. Lineage (GTDB taxonomy): Bacteria > Calditrichota > Calditrichia > RBG-13-44-9 > J075 > JABWBP01. The sequence continues at coordinate 6,034 of JABWBP010000138.1, forward strand.
TCATGCTCACCTGTTAATTTCGCTGCCTTCCACGTTGTCAATTGCTAAGGCAATTCAATTGATAAAAGGAGGATCATCCACCTGGGTTCATCAAACCTTTCCCGGGCATAAAGATTTTGAATGGCAGGAAGGATATGGGGCATTTAGCGTCAGTATTTCCCATATTGATAAGACCATTGCCTATATCCACAAACAGAAAGAGCATCATAAGACCCAGACATTTCAGGAAGAATATCTGGCGTTTTTGGATAAGCATGGGATAGCGTATGATGAACGGTATGTTTGGGGGTAGTTCGGGTAGTAGTTCGGGTAGTAGTTCGGGTAGTTCAGTCGTCCCTACGGGACTCTTGGTCGTTTTGGTCTTTCCGTTTTCCCACCAATGAATTGGTGGGCTATGGTCGGACATCCCTGGCGGGATGGAGGGGTTGGAGGGGAATTCAACCGTCCCTAT
>JABWBP010000050.1 GCA_013360445.1 Calditrichaceae bacterium
AGAGCACAGAGATATAAAAAGCTTGCTAAAAAAACCTGTTTGGTAGAAAAAGATGTTCCACAAGCAGGGAAAACGATTCTAAATGCTCTCCACGAAGTGTTGGATACCCAAAATTCTTCCTCTGTGGCCTCTGTGATCTCTGTGGCTGAATAGTAACGCTGAAAATTTGTGAATTCTAACGGGATTTCTTGTCATATCATAGAAAATCAGCGTTATTCAGCGGCTAAATTATTCAACTCACGATTCGCATTAATCGTTTATGACTTCCAAATTTAGGGAAGCAGATAATTACAACCGGGCAAACACGGCGCGGTACTCCGCGGCGATCGCGGGATACTGGAACGGCCGGGCAAACTGAACCAGGGTTTGATGGCAGGTTTCATAAAACTGCGGGGCGTGCAGCTTTTGTAAAACGCCGGGGATATTTTGAAACGCTTCCCCGGCGTAGAACAGCCCCTTCCCCTCCAGCGCGTTCAATTCCCCGCTGTACCGGCCCGGGTTGGTAATCACCGGAATCCCGTTGGAAATGAAGGCGGTAAAACTGCTCCGCCGGGAGGAGACCCCGTCTTTGAAATACAGCGCCGCGCAGAAAACATCTTTTATCAACCCCCCGATCTCTTCAATCGGGCGGTCGATGCGCCACTCGCTGCGGGGCAGGGCGCTCTCGGCCTGCTCCCGGAAGGCCTGGTAATACTCCCGGTAGTAGGGGTGCACCCCGCCGATGAATCTAAAAGTGTATTTCCGGGGAAATTGCCGCTCGATCTCCGCCATCATCCGGATGACCTGCTCCATCTGCTTGTTGGGGTAAAAAATGCCGAAAAAAGCGATCACCCCGGGATCGGCGTCCGCCGGGGAGCGCTCTACCGACACGTTATTGCCCGCGGGAACGATGGAAACTTTCTTTCCGAGGCGGGGAAAGAACGCGCTGACCGCCCTGCGCTCGTATTCATTGGTGACGAAAATCCAATGAGAGAAGAACAGGAAGACGTACTCGGAAAGCCGCCGCAAAAGGTGAATGTTGGAGAATTCGTGCAGGGTGGAGACGATTTTGTAACCGGCCAGGCGCAGCCATTTGACGTAGAGGTGGGGAATCAGGTTGTATTTGCCGTAGAGCGAGCAGGGATACTGGATCATAACGTGAGTAACCTGCTGGCGCTTGAGGAAGGCGCGGAGCTTTGCGTAATCGCGCAGCCGCCAGCGGATTTTCAAGGTTGGAAAGCCGGGATCGGGGATTTCCGGGACGTCGGTGGTAACCAGCACGGTCTCCACCCCGGATTTTTGCAACTCCCGGATCAGGTAATAGCTGTTATCCCCCACGCCGGAGATCACCTTCGGGTAATCGCCGGAAAGCACCGCTAATTTCATCGCCATTCCTCTTTCAGAATCCGCAGCACCACCTTCACGCGCTCCCGCCTGCCGAACAGCAGCCCCCGCGCCAGGGAAACCGCGTAGCTTGCCCAGATCGCCGGCAGGCAGCGGGGATAGAACTTGCGGGTAAAAACCAGCCGGTTTTTCAGCATGTAGTAATCGGACTGGTAGCTGCGCCGCCGCAAATCGGCGTGGGAGCCGATGGTGCGCCCTTCCTTGTGATAGACCTTGCTCTCCCCGCAAACGCCCACTTCCCATCCCTGCCGGCGGGCGCGCAAGGCCCAGTCTAACTCCTCGAAATATAAGAAATAATCCTCGCTCAACAGCCCCACCTTGCCTAAAAACTCCCGGGAGACCAGCATGGCCGCGCCCACGGCGTAATCCGGGCGGGAGTCGAGCCGGTCGTATTGGCCGCGGTCGCGCTCCCCGTCGCCGACATGCCGCCCCACCCCCAGCCACTTGCGGTAGCGCCCGCCCAGGGCCTGGATGATCTCCGGCGCGTCATAATATAACAGTTTGCTGCCCAAAATGCCGATCTTTTGCCCCTCCGTGCGGTACCGGCGCATGGTTTCCACTAACTTGCCCGGCGCGTCCGGCGCCACCACGGTATCGTTGTTCAATATCCAGAGGTACTCGAAATCGTTCTGCCGCAGGGCAAAGCGGATGCCTAAGTTGTTGCCCCCGGCAAATCCGCGGTTGCGATCGCTCTGAATGAAAATCACCCGCTCCGGGCGCGGGAGAGCATTTTCCTCGACCTCCGGTGCGGAAAGCAGGGCATGAGAAACCGGCTTGGGAACCGGGGGGAAGGACAGCCGGCGCAGCGGGTGATCGCCCGGCGGCTGGTACTCCCGGCGGCCTTCCGCCCACTCCCGCAGCTGCTGCATGGAGCCGTCGGAGGAGCAATTATCCACCACCAACACCTGGAAGCGCGGATAATCGCTGCGCAGCAGGCTCTCCAAACACTCCGCCGTGTCCGCCCCGCGGTTGAAGTTCAGCACCACGATATAGATTTTCGGGGAGCCGGAAACGGCGGGATCGTCAGGTCCTCTCGGAACCGGTTGTTTTACCGCAAAGGCGCTAAGACGCAGAGGTTTTAAAGAGTTTTCGCCGAAATGCTTCATTTCGTAAATACTTGTAGGGTTCCAACTTTTTAACTTGCCCCGGCAGAGGCATCCGAAAATAGCCCCCGGCTTCAGTGTAAATCCACCTGTGTTTTTAGCCCCGGCAGGGGCGGCTGAAATCGCCCCAAATGTCCCGCTCGTCCCTGGCGGGGCTTAAAGAAATTTCTTTTCAAAACTCAACATATTTTCTTGTCCTCTTGTCCTCTTGTAATGCCTATTTCCCTTCATGGTTGCGATATTCGGCGATGATCCCGGCGGCGATTTGGGCGTAGAGCTTTTCGATCTCTTCCCGGGGAGATTGGGATTGGAACCGCTTCATCAAACGGATTTTGGCGAAGGTGGAGACGTGGTAGGCGGCCATCAGGCAGCTAAGGTACAGCCCCTGCGCCCCGTCTTTGTAACCTTTGCGCACGATGAAACGGCGCAGGAACTCCCGCGCCGCCTTGTAGAGCATTTTCCCCGCGGAAATATCCTCCTTCTGCCCGGCAAAGATATTCTTCGCCTCGATGGTGGTGTAGCGGTTCAGTTTATCCAGGAAGTGCTCCACATCGATGTAGTTGAAGTGGATGAACCCCTCCCGGGGATCCTCGACGGCCAGCACCCGGGGGTTGTTGACGATGCGGAAGATGTCGTGCACCGTTTCGCTATAGCGAACGAACTTTTTTTTGTAAAAACGCGGGTGTTTGTCCTGCAACGCGCCCCAACTGGTTCCCTGCATCAAATGCCCGAAAAAGTAGTTGTTGTGGGGCAGGTAAACCAGGTCCGCCTGGTCGTTTTGCATGATCGCGAGCAAGCGCTCTTTCAGAGGCGGGGGAACTAACTCGTCGGCGTCCAGGGAGAGCACCCACTCGTGGGAGGCCTGATCGAGGGCGAACTGCCGGGCGGGATCGGCGTAACCCATCCGCTCGTGGAAAAAAATCCGCCCGGTGTACTCCCGGGCGATTGGCACGGTATTGTCGTCGCTGTACATGTCCACGATGACGATCTCCTCCGCCCATTTCACGGTTTCTAAGCAGTTGCGAAGATTTTTCTCCTCGTTCAAGGTGTTGATCACCACGGAGAGGGGGTATTTTTTCATGGGAGCTCGCTCCTGATTTCCCGGCGGAACGCTGATGGCTGAGCGCTGAAAGCTGAATAGCTATATCAGGGATTCATTTCCCCGATCACCATCATACTGTCCGCCCGGTTAACGGCCAGCGCCAGCGCGGAAAGGGCTTTGGCGATAAATCCCAGCGGCGCCGGCAAATGCTGGTGATAGGGGTGATTATCCACCATTTTTACCGCTTCGACCGCAAAGCCGCTTTGGGCCAGCAATTTCTCCAGGGTTGCGGGAGAGAAGTGCCATAAATGCTGTTCCGGCAGCAGCGAGGGCCAGCGGGATCGAAGCGCGCGGCGAAAGAGGCTCGCAAAATTCGGCGCGCCCACGGCCAAAGCGCCCCCCGGCTTCAAGATTCTCCGGATTTCGACCAGAACGGCCGGGGGGTCCGGCAGGTGCTCGATCACGTGGTTCATAATGACCACGTCAAAGGCGCCATCTTCATATTTCGCATCCTGAAGCGCGCCGGTGTGCACCTCCAGGCGGTAGCGCCGCCGGGCAATATCCGCGGCGTAGGGAGAGATTTCTACCCCGGATACCCGGTACCCGCGCCCGCGGGCGACGTCCAACAACAGCCCCACGCCGCACCCCACGTCCAGGAGATTCCCCCCGGCAGGCAGGTAAGCGCCGACCAGATCGAAAATATGGGAAAATATCCCGCGGAACTCCGCTTCCTTTTGCAGATAGGCGTTCATGCTTTCAAAATAGTCGCGGTCATATTCGATTGCTTTTGCCGCCGCGGTGGATGCGGTAGAGACCAGCCCGCAAAACCGGCAGCGGGCGAGCTGAAAATCCTTCCCGCGAAGCGCCGGCTGCTGCGGGGTGGTTTGCCGGCAAATGGGGCAGTGTTTTTCCATGCGGTTTCTCTTATCATTACTTTCGCCCACAAAACACCCGAAGTAACGCGAAAATTAAGGTCATGTGCTATTTTAGCGGCGCAAGCACTCTTCGCAGCAGCAATCCCAGGTGAATGATCATCGCGGAACATGCCGCGGTAAATCCCCGGTGATGTTTGCGATAGTAGAGAATGAGATGGCGGTGCAGATAGGGATCGCGAAACCATTTTCCCGGGGCCTGGGAAGCCCCGCCGAGGTGGGTTGCCCGGCAGCGGGGATCATAGATCACCGCAAATCCGTGCTGGTTCAAGCGCTTGCAAAAATCCAAATCCTCCCCGGTGAAGAAGAAATCTTCATCCAACCACCCGGCCTGATCGAACACCGGCTGGGGAACGAGGTTGAACGCGCCGTTGACGGTTTCCACCGCGCGCGGCTCTTTCCATTCAAATAGGTCGCCGTACCAGTTCCACTGCTTCCCCAACAGATACTCCCCGAAGGCGCTCTTCAGGGAGGGAAAGCGGGCGCAGGAAACCTGCGGCCGGCCGTCGCCGCCGATCAATTGCGGGGCCCAAATCCCGGTTTGGGGGTGTTCTTTCACATAATCCAGCCCGGTTTTCAGGCACTGGGAATTTACGAACACGTCGTTGTTGAGCAACAGAATATATTCCCCCCGGCCGGCGCGGATGCCCTGGTTGGTCGCCCTCGCGAATCCGCGGTTTTCCGGGTTCTCAATGATCTCCACCGCTTCCGGGAGCCGGCGGCGAAGCTCCCCGGCGGTCTCCGCGGCGCTGTTGTCCACCACAATGATTTGGGAGCTTGCCCCGCACTCTTCCAGCGAGCGGGTTAATACCTCCACGCACTTCGCGGTCAATTGCGGGTTTTTGTAATTTAAAATAATCGCCGATATTTCAGGCTGAACTCGCTGCATAGTAAACTTCTTTGATCCTTACGATTTTCGCCAATAGCGGCCGATCCAGTCAATCTGGATGATTTCATCGTGAATTCGATGTTTGTCGCGGTAATCATGCACCGCTTTCTGGCATCCCGCCAGGGCGTAATCATCGATGATGCAGAACCCGCCTTTAGAAAGCTTCGGATACAGATTCTCCAGCGCGTCGATGGTCGAGCTGTACATGTCGCCGTCGAGCCGGAGAATGGCCAATTTCTCGATCGGCGCAGCCGGAAGGGTATCTTTGAACCACCCCTTCAGGAAGACCACCCGCTCATCTAACAGGCCGTATTTGGCAAAATTCTGCCGCACCTCCTCTACCGATACTTGCAGGTAATCGAAGGTATGGTGCTTGTCTTCCCGGTCCGCGGGATATTTTGCGGGATCCGGTTTGGGAAGCCCCTCGAAGGAATCGGACACAAAAACCCGCCGCTGCTTCTCCCCGTAAACCGCCAGCGCCCCGCGCATGAAGATGCAGGCGCCTCCCCGCCAGACCCCGGTTTCGATAAAATCTCCCGGAACGTTCTCTTTCAAAACGGTTTCGATGCAATCCTGTAAATTGTCGAGCCGCTTCATCCCGATCATGGTATCGGCGTAGCCCGGCCACACCTTTCCTTCCGCCTTTTCTGCTTCCGTAAAAACCTTGTGCTGGGTAATTTGCAGCCCCACCGCCCCGAACGTTTTCGCCAATCCGCCGGCGATCAGGCGCTTATAGAGCGGGCGCATAAAATTGAAGGTTCTGATATTGACCGGCGGCTCCGGCCAGAGCATGAACGAGAGGGTTTTTTTCAGCAAATCCAGGTACATCCGTTCGGGCGTCGATTCCATTGGGGGTTCTCCATTTTTCGGATCACTATATTTTATTGAACACAGAGTTTTAATCGCCTTTTTAACGTTTTTGCTTCTCAACGCAGTCTCGGATTCAATAAATACTTGATTTTCTCTGTGCCCTCTGTGGCTCTGTGGTTGATTTTTGGCATCTGCGTAACATCGGCTGATAATTCCTGTTAAATCCCTGATTACGTGATTGAAATATTGGCGTTGCGCAGGCGCGGAAACAGTTTGATATGATGCCCGGCGAGGATGTAATAGGCCAGGAAAGTCAGCGCAATTTCATTGATCAGGGTCGCCAGCGCCACGCCGTTTGCTTCCATATTCAATATAACTAAAAACAGCGCCACCAGCGCCAGATTCAGCGCGCCGCCGAATAAGTAGATTCTCAGGAAGTAGCGGTCTAACTTGAACGCCAGCATGGCCAGGTTTACAAACACCGCGGCCGCGGGGGTGAAGATCAGCATGGGGGAAAAAATTCTGAAAATGGTTACCGACTCGCCGTAAGCGTTTCCCAGCACGATATTCAACAGGGGAGCGGCAACCAGAAAAATGACCAGCCAGGCGGCGCTGCACCCCGCCAAAACCACGGCTAATAATTTATTCAGAAAATTGATCGCCCCTTCCCGGGATTTTTGCGCCAGCGCGACGATATGCGGATAGAGCGCCTGGAAAAGGGGATTGAACATCTGCGCCAGCGCCCGGAATACCTTTTCCGCGGCGCTGTAATAGCCCACGATGGCGTCAGTGGTGAATAATCCCAATAAAAAGGTATTAGTGACGGTGTACATGCTGATAGCGACGCCGGAAACGAAAATATTCCAGCCCTCTTTGAGGTGATAGCGAATATCTGCCGGCGCGGGCATTTCGAAGCGCATGCGGAAATCCCGGAACACCAGCGCCAGGGAAAGCACCCCGCCCACCAACCAGCCGCCCACGTTGATCAGGGGCACGTAAAGGTAATCGGAGCTGCTGCGGATGAAAACAAAGATGGCGATGACCGCCGTTAACCTGGAGATGATATTCAGCACGGTGATGTATTTCATCCGCTCCAGTCCCTGGAAGAACCACACCGGGAACAGCACCCCGGTGAGCACCAGCCCGGCAGACAGAAAATAAAGCTCCCAATCGCGGTTGAATCTATCGAAGCTGAATACGATCACCGCCAGCGCCGCCAGGCTGAGGATCATCAGCCCGGTTTTGATCGCCATTACGGAGTTGAAGATCGCGCGCAGGCGGGCGGGGTCTTCCCGGTGGATGGAAACATCCCGGGTGGCGGAGAGATTGAATCCGTAATCGGTAATGATCACGAAATATTGCGCCAGCGCCTGGGCAAATGCTACCAGGCCGAATTTCTCCGGGCCTAACACCCGGGTCAGGTAGGGCAGGGTGAGGAGCGGAAGCAGGTAGTTCAGCCCCTGCAAAACCGTCAGCGATAAAATGTTTTCGGCCAGCCTCCGGGAATCTTCCCTTTTGATAAGTTTTTGAAACCAGGTCTTCAAGAACGCTCCCTTCACCGGCGGTGAATCGCCGCGGCGAATTCTTTCATCAGCGAAGCGCTCCCTTCGGTTTCAAAATAATTCCCCACCACAATGAAATGCGCCCCGGCGTTAACCCGCTCTTCCGCTTCCCGCGGGGAGCGAATTCCTCCCCCCGCCATCAACGGTATGCGGATATGCCGGCTCACCAGGGAGATCATTTCCGCGGGCACCGGCCATTTGGCGCCGCTGCCGGCTTCCAGGTAGATGCTCTGCATCCCCAAAAACTGCCCCGCCAGGGCGTGGGCTAAGGCGATTTCCGGTTTGCTGCGGGGAATGGGAAAGGAATTGCTGAGGAACTGGGCGCTGGTCAGGGCGCCGGATTCGATGAGCATGTAACCGCAGGAGATGGTTTCCAACTGCATTTTCCACACCAGGGGCGCGGCCGTTACCTGGCTGCCGATCAGGTGTTCCGGGTTGCGCCCGCTGATCACCGATAAAAAGAGGAGCGCGTCCGCAAAGGGAGATATCTGGTGCAGGCTTCCGGGAAAAAGGATCACCGGATGCTCCCCGGCGGCGCGTTTCACTTCCTGCACAAAGCCGTCGAATTGCCGGTTCAGCAAAAAACTGCCCCCGATGAAAAAAACGTCCACCCCGGACTCGATGGCGTGTTCGATGCTGTTTTGGATTCTCGGAACGGGGAGCTTGTCGGGGTCCAATAACAGGATGAACCCCGCCCCTTTCTCTTCCCGGATGCGAAGCAGCTTCTGGTAGGTTTTGCCGTCGGCCATGGTTATTGGGTTAGATTTGCGATTCACCCCGGAAGAGAGGCTGTTGCAGATGGTCATTCCCGAATGCTTTTATCGGGAATCCACAAACACAAAGTCATAGATTCCCGCTTAAAACATGCGGGAATGACAGACTGCACGAATCTGCAACAGCCTCAAGAGCGCGATGCGTCGCACCTTTCACCTTTGCACCTATATTATTCACTGATGTTACGTATTTTGCCACAGAGGCCACAGAGAACCCAGAGTTTTCATTTTTCGGAAGAGTTTACCCCGGAAAGGCGAGGCCAATACCGCATTCTCGTTCCCAATGCATCAGGCCAATAAATATTTGTTTTTCTTGCGTTCTCTGTGACCTCTGTGGCAAAATTTTTCTTGTCTGCCTAACATCAGTTATTCATCCTCGAAGGAGAACAACCCGATCCGTTTTTCCTTGGCCGCGCGGATGCGGCTCTTGAAATGCTCCCGGTTCTGCACTTCCGAGAACCATTTTGCCCGCAGATACTGGTTCCGCTCGAACCATTCGATTTGCATCGCGCCGTGCCATTCCAGGCGGATGGCTTTGGCAATTTCTACCGCCAGGCGGGTGGTATTGGTGAAAATATAGAGAATCTCGTCCTTCTCGAACACTTCGATGATGGTCTCGAAGGGTTCCCGGTTCTCTAACCCTGCTTCTACTTTTTTGGCCAGGCTGAGCAGGGGGGTCTTCTTTTCGGAGAGTTTTTTATCGTAGATTTCGATGCTGCCGATGAAATTTTCCGCGGTCTTGCCTAAACATTTGTCGCAGTAAGCCAACTCCGTGCGCACGGTGTACACGTCGGTAATGCTGTCTTTTACCCACTTGTTCTTCAAGAAAATGCGCCGGCAGCGCGGGCAGGTATATACTAAATTCGCCTTCAGCAGGGTCACCATTTCGCTCTGGGAGGCGACGAACTCTTCCCCGCTGGCCAGCTTGGACTCGATTTGCTCCATCTCCTCCTCGTTCTCCTCGATGTCCTCCTCGCCTAACTCTTCCAAACTCTCTTCGTCGATCAACTCATCATCAGGGATATCTTCGTCATCCTCATCATCGTCGTCATCCTCATCATCAAAATCGTCGTCATCGATTTCATCGTCATCCGGCTCGTCGTCAATTTCATCTTCGCGTTCTTCAATGTCATCGTCATATACTTTTTTCTGTTTTTTAGCCATGAAGTTCTCCTTTCTCAACGGGTACAATTTAGCGGGCAAATTTAAAATTTTATTTCTTCAAATTTCAAGCATTTTATTTTTATAATTATATTCGTCGCTCAAGCGTTTAAAGGTGAGGTATGCCAACAACCCGCAGGGTAAAAAAAATGGCCGGGGTGTTGAAAAATCGGCAGCCGGATTTGACCGTGGTCTGCGAAAACATCCACGATCCCCATAACGTCAGCGCCATCCTGCGTTCCTGTGACGCGGTGGGGGTGGAGACGGTTCATTTGCTCTATTCCTCCGGTGAATTTCCGGAAATGGGGAAAAAGTCCTCCGCCTCGGCCAAAAAGTGGGTCGAGGTGGGCTTCTTTTCCTCCTGCCGGGAGGCGCGCTCCTTTCTGAAAGCGCAAGGGTTTACGGTCTATGCGACCTGCCTGAACGAGCAGGCGCAATCTATTTACGACGTGGATTGGACCGCGCCGGCGGCGATTATGGTGGGGAACGAACACGACGGGGTTTCCGCGGAGGCCCTGGAAATTGCCGACGCGCGGGTTTTTATCCCCATGTTCGGAATGATCCAGAGCCTGAATGTCTCCGTGGCCACGGCGGTCATCCTCTACGAAGCCTGCCGCCAGCGCATGATCAAAGGAATGTATCCTCACCCCTTCACCTCCCCGGAAAAATTAGCCGCCATGCTGGAAAAGTGGATCGAAAAATGAGGAAATCTATGATTCGGGTAGCCATCAACGGGATTTTGGGACGGATGGGGCGGGAGTTGAGCGCGGCGATTCTGAAAGATGAATCCCTGGCGCTGGCGGGGGGAATCGACACCCTGGAAACGTTTTACGCTGAGGAAATCTGCGTTTCCACGGATCCGGATGAGATTTTAAGAGAGGCGGACGTGGCGCTCGATTTTTCCTCCCCGGAGGGCGCCGCCGCCATCGCCGACGCCTGCCGCAAGCGCCGGGTTCCCCTGGTCAGCGGAACCACCGGCCTTTCCGCAGCGCAGCAATCCCGGCTGCGGGAGCTGGCAAATCACGTTGCGGTGCTGCAATCCTTCAACTTTTCCCTCGGAATCAACCTGCTGATCAACCTCATCCAAAAAGCCGCCGCGGCGCTCCGGGGAAATTTCGACGGGGAAATCGTGGAAATCCACCATCGCAACAAGAAAGATTCTCCCAGCGGAACCGCGCTGCTGCTGGCGCGGGCGCTGTTGCAGGGCCTGGGAGTTGCGGAGCAGGAAAACATCCGCTTCGGGCGGCAGGGTTTCCAGGCGCAGCGGGGGCCGGAAATCGCCCTGCACTCCCTGCGCGGGGGATCGGTGGTGGGAGAACACCAGGTGCATTTCCTGGGAAACCATGAAAACATCGTGATTACCCACCAGGCGCTCTCCCGCGCGGTTTTTGTAGAAGGAGTGCTGCGGGCAGTGCGCTGGATTCCCTCCCAAAAGCCGGGCTATTATACCATGCAGGACGTGCTGGGTTTAAAAGCCTGAAAAATGGCTGGGCGCGGGCTTAGAAAGTGTTCGAGAAATCTCTTGCAACGGCTTGAAGTTAAAAATTGGAAAGTTTTCCACCTTCCGCCCGTAAACCGGCGTGAGGCGTGATTTTAAAGGTATAGATATGAATCCGAATACCCTGGAAAAGCAAATATCCGCCGCCTATGATAACGACGCCCTGCTGGCGCAGGCGGATTATATCGAAGCGATTCAGCGCACCATCGGCCTGTTAGACGCCGGAAAAATCCGGGTGGCGGAAAAACGGGGAAACGACTGGGCGGTGAATGAGTGGATCAAAAAGGCGATTCTGCTCTATTTCAAAATCCGCAGAATAGAGAAGATCGAAATCGGCCCCTTCGAGTTTTTCGATAAAATTCCCCTGAAGCGGAATTTCGAGCGGCAGCAGGTGCGGGTGGTTCCCCCGGGCATGGCCCGCTACGGCTCTTATTTGGCCCCCGGGGTAGTGCTGATGCCCGGCTACGTCAATATCGGCGCGTACGTGGACCGCGGCAGCATGGTGGACACCCACGCCACGGTGGGTTCCTGCGGACAGGTGGGTAAAGGGGTGCACATTGCCGGCGCTGCCCGGGTGGGCGGGGTGTTAGAGCCTCCCCAAAGCCGCCCGGTAATCATCGAAGATAACGCGTTTTTAGGATCCGCGGTATCGGTAATGGAGGGGGTGCTGGTGCGGGAAGAAGCGGTATTAGGCGCCGGGGTCATTTTAACCTCCTCGACCAAAATCATCGACGTTTCCGGCAGCCAGACCGTGGAATACCGGGGAGAAATTCCCCCCCGCTCCGTGGTCATTCCCGGTTCGTATGAAAAAACCTTCCCCGCCGGAAAATACCAGATTCAATGCGCCCTGGTCATCGGCAAACGCAAGGAGAGCACGGATAAAAAGGTATCCCTGAACGCGGTGCTGCGGGATTTTAACATTGCTGTTTAAAAACCCGCCAAAAACCTGTTCAAAACCTGTGGAAAGTGTGAATTCGCGGTCGATAAGAAACGGTGATTTTACCCCTTCCCGGGTTTTCAACAATTTATTAACACGCTTGCAACAGTATTTTTACAAATATCCCACACGATACTTTAACAGGGATGGGGAGTTCGCCGCTTTTTAACATTTTCAACATCCTAATAATAATGATAATGATTTTTGATAATACTATTATTGAATTATATTTTATTGCCTGAACGCAGGGGCAAATGCCTGGCATGATACGCCAGGTTAAGTGTAAAAAAATCTAACATCGGAGCCTTTATGATTCTCTCCAAATTAGCCCAGGGTATCCAGACCTCCCCCATTATTACCCTTGCCGCTGATATCAATGAAAAAATTCAGCAGGGTGAAAAATTCTATAACCTTACCATCGGGGATTTCAATCCGCAGATTTTCCCCATCCCGGAAGAGTTTCGGGACGAAATCATCGCCGCCTACCGGGCCGGATATACCAACTATCCCGGCGCGCTGGGGCTGCCGAACTTGCGAAATGCGGTTTCCCAATTGCTGGCCCGCTACGCCCGGCTGAATTATGATCCGGAGGATATCGTGATCTCCTGCGGGGCGCGCCCCCTGCTGTACAGCGCCTACCGGGCGGTGGTGGACCCGGGCGATTCGGTGATATTTCCGGTCCCCTCCTGGAATAATGATTACTATACCCATCTCTCCTTTGGCAAGCAGGTGCTCATCGAAACCCGCCCGGAAGACAATTTTATGCCCACGGCGGAGGCGATCAAACCGCAATTGAAGGATGCGGCGCTCATCGCTTTATGTTCCCCGCTGAATCCCACCGGAACGGTATTCGGGAAGCAGCAATTAGAAGATATCTGCGACCTGGTACTGGAAGAGAACCACTCCCGCGGCCCCAACCGCAAGCCGGTTTACCTGCTATTCGATCAAATTTACTGGCAGCTTACCTTTGGGGATAACCGTCATTATACCCCGGTCAACCTGCGCCCGGCCATCCGCGATTACACCGTGTTCGTGGACGGCATGTCGAAAGCTTTTGCCGGCACCGGGGTGCGGTTAGGCTGGGGATTTGCTCCCGCGCATATCCTCAAAAAGATGCGCACCATCATTTCCCACATGGGCGCCTGGGCGCCCCGGGCGGAGCAGTTCGCCGCCGGCAGTTACCTGGCGCAAACGGAAGCGGTGGAACGCTATCTCACCCATTTCCGGAAGGAACTTCTCCTGCGCCTGGAAGGATTCTATAAAGGATTTATCTACTTGAATGGAAAGGGTTACCCGGTCGATGCGATCAAACCCCAGGCGGCAATTTACCTGACCGTGCAATTGAATTTGCGGGGCAAGAAGACCCCCGACGGCAAAGTGTTAGATTCTAACGCCGCGGTGCATCGCTACATTTTGGATGAAGCCAAAATCGGGCTGGTGCCGATGCCTTACTTCGGAGCTTCCCAGGAATCGAGTTGGTATCGCCTCTCGGTAGGAACCTGCCGCCTTCAAGAAGTGGAGTTGATCATTTCCAGCCTGGAGGAAGCGCTGAAGCAGCTTTCCTGATTAAGAAAGTCATTTGCTTGGCTGTCATTACGGTCCGCTGTCATTAATTGTCATTCGCCTGGCGGCGTCATTGATTGTCATTCATAATGACTCAATGACTATCAATGACAGCGAAGCGAATGACAATTAATGACAAAGGATACCCATGCCTGAACCGATAGAATATCCCCGGCTGCGTTACGTGGATGCCTTTCCTATAGAGCAGGACGGCCAGACCTATTTTTACGTGCGCGATCCCCTGGAAATTGCCCCATCTCCGCTGGTGATGTCCGCGGTGGATTTCTTCATTATCGCCCTGTTCGACGGCGTTCATTCCCGCTCCGATATCAAACTGGAATTTTCCCGAAAATTCGGCGGAATTCTGCTGCCGGACCAGCAATTACAGAAGATCATCGAAATTCTGGATGAAAATTACTACCTCGATACGGTTCACTTCCGGGAACAGACCGACCGGGTGGTTGCCGAATTCCGGAACTCCGCGATTCGCAAAGCCTGGCACGCCGGGGGATCCTATGATGCCGACCCCCTCCGGCTGCGGGAGCAATTGGAAGGTTACTACCGCCACCCCGAAGGCGCCGGGGTTCCCAACCGGAAAAACGGCGCCGTTCCGCAGGGAATGCAACTGCGGGCGATCATGGCGCCCCATATCGACCTGCGGGTAGGCGGCCCCTGTTATACCCACGCCTACCGCTGTCTGGAGAATGGTTCGGAGGCGGATTTATACATCATATTGGGAGTGGCCCATTACGGCGGGAACGGTTTTTTTATAGCCACCGCCAAAGATTTCGAAACGCCCCTGGGAAGAGTGGAAACCGACCGGGAGTTTCTGGAGGCCTGGAGCGGCAACGCCGGAAAAGATTTGACCGGGGAAGAAATTGCGCACCGTACCGAACACTCCATCGAATTTCAACTTCCCTTTTTGCAGCATGTTTTGAAGCATCCCTTTAAAATTCTCCCGGTCTTGTGCGGCTCGGTGCAGCCGCTGCTGCAACCCGATTCCTCCTCCAAAGAAGCGGCGGAAATCACCGCCTCCATCGCGGCGTTGAAAAGTACCATTATCGAGCAGGGGAAGCGGGCGATCTTCATCCTCAGCGTGGACCTGGCGCACGTGGGGCCAAAATTCGGGGACGCCCAGCCGGTTACGGAATCCGATGCGCAGCGCATCCGCGACGCCGATTACAAAATGTTCGAAATACTTGCTCGCTTAGATGGCAAATCTTTTTACCAACTCATCGAAGAGGATCTCCTCCCCCGCCGGGTGGACGCCTGCGCGGCCGCGGCGACTTTGCTCTCCGTCATGGAAAAGGGGGAGGGGAAAGTGGTCGCGTACGGCCAGAATTTCCAACCCGATACCCGGTCTATGGTCAGTTACGGGAGCATGGCGTTTTACGAGCCGGTATAATGAAAAATGATCTTATAACTGATGTTACGTATTTTGCCACGGAGACACAGAGAACACAGAGTTTACATCAACTTTTTTAGTGTTTTTACTTCTCAGTGCAGGCTTAGGCTCAATAAATCTTTGATTTTCTCTGTGCCCTCGGTGGCTCTGAGGCAAATTTTTTGACCCCGCGTAACATCAGTTATAAAACCGTTAATGCTGCGTTTATTATGCCGCAGAATGTCCGGGCGCCCCGGTAATTTCCGCTTGCCGGGAACATTCACGCGCCATTTTGGAGTTAGTAGCGTCAAAGCTGCGGCAACTTCCCTGCACACTGATCCCGATCCAACTGCCGCCGCCGGAACTTGTGGTTCCGTTTCGAGTAGGATGAAAACAAATAATTTTTTGTTGTAGATACTTTTGTTCTAACCAATATAGAGATAGCGGATGAAAACCCATCGTCGAAACATTTTCAAGTATTCTAAAAGCGCACTTCTTTTTATAGGCCTGGCCGGCGCGGGATTGCTGCTGGCCGGGTGTTCCTGCCGGTCCGAATCCATGGAGAACCGCAGCAACCGGGTGCTTCCCGCCGTGGAGGCGGTACAGGCGCGCCACGGAAGCCTGCCCTTGACCCAGCGCCTGAGCGGGGTGGTAAAAGCAAAGAACCAGGTGGAAATATACGCCGAAATCAGCGCCGCGATTGTTGCCGTGTACGTTCAAAACGGCGACGCCGTGGAGCGGGGCCAGCCGCTGGTGCGCCTCCGCGATAAGGAGTTCCAGGAGCGTTTGAAACAGGCCCGCGCCGGCTACCAGATTGCCGTCGCCCAGCTCCGCCAGGCGGAAGCGCTGTTGACGGAAATTCAGGCGGAATTGCAGCGCAGCGAAACCCTGGCGGCGCAGGGATTGATCAGCTCCACCGAATTGGAAACCATCCGCACCCGGGTTATTTCCGCAGAAGCGGACGTGGAGTTGGGCAAAGCGCGGGTGGAGCAGGCCTGGGCTACCATGGAAGAACGGGAAGAAGCGCTCTCGCAGACGGTCATCCGCGCCCCGATTGCCGGCAGCGTGGGCAACCGCAACGCGGAAGTAGGCATGTTAGTGAATAGCGGAACCCGCTTATTTACCCTCGGCCAGCTCGATAACGTGCGGGTGGAAGTGGTGCTGACGGACGTGATGCTCAATTACATCGCGGAGGGGCAGAGAGCGGAGATATATGCTCCGAACACCCCCTCGGGAACCCTGGCGGCCTCTCTCTCCCGTATCTCGCCCTTCCTGCACCCGGTAACCCACAGCACCGTCGCCGAAATCGACCTGCCCAACCCCGGGGGACATCTGAAATCGGGCATGTTCGTCACAGTTGATGTTTACTACGGCGAAAGCGAGCAGGCCACCCTGATTCCCTTAGGCGCTCTCTATGAACACCCGGCCACCGGCGCTACCGGCGTGTATGTCAGCCAGACTCCGCTGGACCGGGAGCCGGCAAGCACGGGTAAGCTGAATGGAGATGAGCCTGTGCCGCTTACCGGGCCGGTCACTTTTGACTTCGCGCCGGTGGAAGTGATCGCCAAAGGCCGGATGGAAGCCGGGGTTCGCGGGGTGGAGCGGGGGAAATGGGTGGTAACCATCGGGCAGAATCTCCTGGGAGGAGAGTCCGGCGAGGCCCGGGTTCGCCCGGTGAAGTGGGAGTGGGTAGAGCAGCTTCAGCGCCTGCAGCACGAAGATCTCATGCTGGAAGTGATAAAACGCCAGCAGGAGGCGGTGCAAGATAGCCTCTCCGGCGAGCCATCGACCCATACCTCACCGTAGAAGAGCGGCGTTGAGGTGTTCCGGTGTTCATGTGCTAAGGAAACCCGAACACCTGAACACCTGAACACGCGAATACCCGAACGCAAAAGGCAAAAAAATATGAATATCACCAAAGTAGCGGTTCACCGCCCCATCGCCACCACCATGGCGTTTATGATCATCATCGTGTTGGGGGTGATGGGATTTCGCTTTCTGCCGGTCGATTTGCTCCCGCAGATCGAATACCCCCAGTTGACCATCCGAACCAACTACCCTAACGTGGGGCCGGAAGAGATCGAAACCATCATCACCGACCGGGTGGAAAACGCCGTGGCCGGCGTGCCCAACGTGGAAGAGGTGCGTTCCCGCTCCGAAGAAGGAGAGAGCCGGGTCACCCTGCAATTTGCCCAGGGAACCAACATCGATGAAGCCGCCAACGACGTGCGGGCAGCCATCGACCGCATTCGCGATGCTTTTCCCCCGGAGGTGGAATCGCCGCGAATCTGGAAATTCGATCCGGACAATTTCCCGGTGGTGATTTTGGGCGCCAAATCGGCTCGCAATATGGAGGAACTTACCCGCATTTTGGAGCGGGAAATCTCCCAGCGTTTCGAGCAGATTCCGGGGGCCGGCTCGGTGGACGTCTGGGGCGGGGTGTACCGGGAAATCCAGGTGCGGCTCAAGCGGGATCGGTTGGCCTCCAGCCGGCTTTCCGCCGCGGACGTGCAGCAGGCCTTGCTGCGGGAGAATATCACCCTTCCCGGGGGGGACCTGCGCGAGGGCCTCAGCGACATGTACGTGCGCACCCGCGGGGAGTACCAATCGCTGGATGAAATTGCCAATACCATTATCACGGTCATCGACGGCCAGCCCATTCGCGTGCGCGACGTGGCCGAAGTGGTGGACGGGTATCAAGATTTAAACCGCCTGGTGCAGATCGACGGGCGGCCGATGGTGCGCTTGGGGGTGCGCAAGCAATCCGGCGCCAACACCGTGGCCGTGGCGGAAAAAGCCCGGGCGGTGATGGAGCAGATCAATCGCGAGCGCAATGACCTGGAACTGTTCATGGTGATCGACCAGAGCGAATTCATTCAAAACTCCATTGATAACGTGAAGCAATCGGCGATCTGGGGCGGGCTGTTAGCCATATTCATTTTATATATTTTCCTGCGCAACGGCTCCACCACCTTTATCATTGCCCTTTCCATTCCCATCTCCATTGTTGCCACTTTCGGCCTGCTCTATTTCAACAGGCTCACCCTGAACCAGATGAGTTTCGGGGGGCTGGCGCTGGGAATCGGGATGATCGTCGATAACGCCATTGTGGTGCTGGAAAATATGGTGCGGATGCGGGAAAACCGGCGGAATTTAGAGGAGAGCGCCCTCACCGGAACCCGCCAGGTTACCGGCGCCATCATCGCTTCCACGCTCACCACTATAGTCATTTTCCTGCCCGTTTTGTTCATGCAAACCGTATCCGGAATGCTTTTCAGAGAACTGGCGCTGGTAGTGGTGTTTGCGCTGCTCTGCTCTCTGTTCGTGGCGCTTACCCTGGTTCCCATGCTTGGCAGCCGTTTCCTCACCGTAAAGGAGGGCGAGCATACCACCGACAACCCCCGCTCCCGCCTGGGACGCTGGTTTCTGAAGTTAGAAAATGCTTATTCCCGCTCGCTGGAAACGGCGATCCGGCGCAGAAAAAGACTTTATGCGGTTGTGGGCGCTTTGTTGATAGTTACCCTGTTCCTCTGGCCGCTCCTGCCGGTAGAGCTTGCTCCCCAAACCGACGCGGATGAGATCGACGTGGATCTGGAGATGGCCCAGGGAACCAACATCGCGGTGATGAACGAATACCTCCATGAACTGGAGCGAATCGTGCGCGAAACTACCCCCATGGACCAGGTGAAACACATGACCATTGAAATCCGCCCCGGGGATGCGGAAGTGGAGCTTGCGCTTTACAATGCCAATGAGCGCACCATGGATAGTTTTGTGCTGGCGGATCAAATCCGGCAAAACGTTGTCGGGCGGATTCCCGGCGCGGAAATCCGCGTGGAAGCGCAGTCCGGCCTCGGAATCCTGCGGCGTTTGTTCGGCTCCGGCGAGGGGCAGGCGCTGCAATTAGAATTGCGGGGATACGACCTGGATTTAGCGGATGAACTGGCGCAGAATATCAAACGCATTATGGAGCGGGCGCCGGAGATTGCCGACGTGCGCACCAGCCGCCGGGAAGGACGCCCGGAACAAAATCTGATCGTTGACCGGGAAAAAATCGCCAACTTGGGATTGTCGGTCAGCCAGGTTGCCGGGGTGATTCAAACCAACGTGGGGGGGAGCCGCGCCGGGAGTTTCCGGGAAGGCGGGGAGGAATTCCCCATTGTGGTGCGCCTCCAGCCGGAGGACCGCCTGAGCACCCTGGACCTGGGCAATATTGCGGTGCGCGCCGGAAACGGGCAGATCGTGCCGGTTTCCGCGGTGGTGCGTAGCGAGCGCCGGCGCAGCCCCACGACCATCGAACGGGTTGACGGCCAGCGGGTAACCTACATCACCGCCAATCTCCAGAGCGGGGCGGCCTTAGGCGACGTTATCGAAAAACTTCAAAGCCAACTGCGCGAAATTACCCTGCCGGATGGTTTCTCGCTGGTGTTCAGCGGGGAGTACCAGGAACAGCAGAAAGCCCGGGGGGATTTCACCCTCTCCATCATCATGGCGCTGATCCTCATTTATATGGTGATGGCGGCGCAGTTCGAGCGTTTCGTGGACCCGCTCATTGTGATGGTTTCCGTTCCCCTGGCGATCATCGGGGTGGTTCCGACCCTGCTGCTCACCGGCACTTCTCTGAATATTCAGAGCCTGATGGGTATCGTAATGCTCATCGGCATCGTGGTGAACAACGCCATCGTGTTGGTGGATTATATCAACCTGCTGCGCCGGGAGCAGAACCTAAAAGTTGCCGAGGCGGTAATCGAGGCCGGCCGCCTGCGCCTGCGCCCCATTATGATGACCGCTTCCACCACGGTATTGGGCATGTTGCCGCTAGCCTTCGGCGGCGGCCCCGGCGGGGAAATTCAGGCCGCCCTGGCCCGGGCGGTTATCGGCGGCCTTACCGTCTCCACCTTGATTACCCTGGTGTTGATCCCTGCGGTCTATATCAGCGTTCACAACCTGATGGCAAGGCTCCGGGCGCAGTGATTTAAGCCCGGGAGTTCTTGCTTCAAAAACAATTTTCATGGTTTTTACCTTCCGGCGTATTAACTTCCCGCCCGAATGAACCGGTAAAACTATCGCTTTGATCGATACGCCGATGGCTGGTCTCCATAAACCATTCTGGTTTCAGCGGCATCCGGGAGTATTTTTTTTCATTTTCAATATGCTTGCCCTTTTGCTCCTGGACGTGGCTGCCGCCAATATTTATAAGCTCATCTACGGTTATTCCTGGCCTGCGCGATATAAAGGGCGGGCGGCGGCGAGCGAGAAAAGATATCGCGTCCCTTCCGAAGTGTACCATCACGACCTGGCCCCCGGCGCGGAATTCGACGATGCGCGCTGGGGTCCCCTGCAATATCGCATCCGCACCAATTCCCTGGGATTCAAAGACCGCTCTACCCGCCGGGTGGAGCTTTCTTCCCCAAACCACCGCATCGTTTTCATCGGCGATTCCTTTACCGAAGGAATGGGGGTGGAATACCCCGCTACCTTCGCCGGCATTATCGAGCAGGAGTTGTCGCGGGAAAACATCGAAGTATTCAACGCTGCTGCGGTGTCCTACTCGCCGATCATCTACTGGCGGAAAATCAAATACCTGTTGGAGGAGCGTTCTTTCCGCTTCGATGAGCTGGTCGTTTTCCTGGACATCAACGATCCGGAGAATGAAGCCAAACTGTACTATTTGGACTCATCCGGCAACGTTGGGGAAACGGATTACGAAACCCGCCTCGCGGTTGCTGCAAAGCCGGATTTGCAAAAGCGCATTCGCAACAATACCATCGTGACCTTCCTGATTTTGAGAGCCATACGCGACCGGTTTATGCCCGAACCGGAGAGACTAATCCGGCAATATGCGGTTAACTGGAAAAGAAGCCTTTGGACCATACATACTACTCTGTATGAAGAATTCGGGCGGGAGGGGTTAGAAAAGATGGCTTTTTATATGGATAAATTGCACCGGCTGCTTCAAGAGCGCGGCATCCGGCTGACCGTGGCGGTTTATCCCTGGCCGGATCAGATATTTCACGGGGATTTGCACTCCCTCCAGGTTTCTTACTGGGAAGCGTGGTGCCGGGAGCGGAAGGTGCGTTTCATCAACTATTTTCCATATTTTGTGAAAGGCAATACCCCGCAAGAGCGGCTAAACATGATCGAACGCTACTACATTCCCGGGGATTGCCACTGGAACGAAGCGGGCCACCGCCTGGTGGCGGAGACTTTTCTGGCCATACGCGCAGTAGGCGAGTAGGCGGTAGGCAAGTAGGCAGTAGGCAAGCAGGCAGCCGCGGCGCGAAGTGCTCCTTATTCCGTAGGAACCGCTTTGCGGTGGGATAAGCGATGGTTTACCTCTTTTCCAACGGGAGCACTTTGTGCCGGGGCTTCGCCATAAGCAGCAGGCGAGATTGCCTACTTCCTACTTCCTACTTCCTACTGCCTACTGCCTACTGCCTACTGCATACTGCATACTGCATAAAAACCGAGGTACGTTATGGGTTTAAGGCTAAAAATTCTATCCGGCTTCCTGGCCCTGGCGCTGATGCTCTTTTTGGCCGGGATCTGGTCGATTTACGAGTTGAGCGCCATCGGGGACTCCGGCCAGAAGCTGCTGCGCGAAAATTACCGCAGCATCCAGGCGGCTAAAATGATGTTAGAAAGCCTGGAAAGGGAAGACAGCGCCATTCTGCTGCTCCTGCTCGGCAAATGGCAGGAAGGAAGGACCATCTTGAACGCCGCGGACAGCAGCTTCAACGCCGCTTTGCAGATGGCCAAAAACAACCTTACCATCCCCGGCGAGCAGGCTTATACCGATTCCATTGCCCGGCGCTACAAAATCTATAAAAGCCTGTGGGAGAAGCCGGTCGTTTCCACCTACAAGGAAGGAAACCTGGACTGGTATTTCCGAGAAGTTCACCGGGCTTTTCTGAACACCAAAGCGGCGGTCAATTCGCTGATGGAAGTCAACAGCAGCGCCATGTATAATACTGCTACCGAGGTGCGGGAGCGGGCGAACCGCGCCATCACCCCCGGCATTATCGCCATGATTGCCGCCCTGGTGTTTTCCCTGCTGTTCAATTTCTTCATCAACTATTACGTGGTCAGCCCGGTCATCCGCATCACCCGGGGCATCAAACAATTTTTGGAAGAACAGCGGCCTTTTGACGTGGAAGTGGAATCCCACGATGAGTTGAAAGAGTTGGGCAACCTGGTAATGACCCTGGTCTCCCGGGCCGGAAAACCGCGAGGTTAAACATGCGCCTGCACGTGATATTTCGCTATACCGGTTATATTCTTGTGTTGAATGCCCTGGCAATGCTGCTCTGCGCGGCGGTGTCCCTGCTGTACGCCGAAAGAGCATTCGCCATATTGCTCTACAGCGGTTTCGTTGCAGCGTTGTTTGGGGTTTTTCCGTTGATCTTTGTTCCCCCGACGGAAAATATTACCAATAACGAAGGATTGATCATTCTGGTAGCGAGCTGGCTGGTATCCTGCCTGTTGGGCGCCCTGCCCTACGTGCTCTGGGGAGCGGAGTTTACCTTCACGAACGCCTGGTTCGAAAGCGTTTCCGGGTTTACCACCACCGGCTCCTCTATTCTAACCGATATTGAAGCCGTGCCGAAAGGAATCCTGTTCTGGCGCGCCATGACCCACTGGATCGGGGGAATGGGCATCATTATTTTCGCGCTATCGATCCTGCCCTTCATCGGGGAGAGCGCCCGGGTGCTCTATCAGAGCGAAATGTCGCCCCTGGCAATGGACAATTTCCAAATCCGCGCCAAACAGGCGGTGCGCATTCTGGCGATTGTTTATTTAGGGTTAACGGTTTCGGAAACGATTTTATTGATGATCTTCGGGATGAACTTTTTCGACGCGCTCACCCATGCTTTCGCCACCGTTTCCACGGGGGGATTTTCGCCCAAAAACGCCAGCGTCGCCCATTACCACAGCCTGCCCATCGAAATGGTGGTAATGGTTTTTATGATCCTCTCCGGCATCCATTTCGGGGTTCTGTTCTCCGCCGTGGCGGGGAATTTCCGCAGCCTGTTCAATTCTCCGTTCGTGCGCTACTATCTCATCTCCATGGGGATCGGGATTTTGCTCTCCGCCGCCGGTCTGTACGGCTCCCAATACGACAATTTCCCGGAAGCGCTGCGCTACGCCGCTTTTCAGATCGCCTCCGTGGGCACCTCCACGGGCTTTGCCACGGCGGACAGCGCGGTCTGGCCGGCGCTCTCCCAGGTGCTGCTGATCTTTTTTACCCTGCAATGCGCCTGCGCCGGCTCCACTTCCGGGGGCATCAAAGTGGATCGCATCGTGTTATTAGGAAAAGCGTTCCGGCGGCAGATGAAACAGTTGCAGCATCCCCGCGGGGTTATCCCGATCACCCTGGCGGGGAGGTCTATTGGCAAAGAGGTGGTGGAGAGCGCCATTCTCTATATTGCCATTTACTTAGCGGTGGTATTTATCGCCACCCTGCTGCTGATTGCCGTGGGAACCGAGGCGTTAGAGGCTTTTTCCGGGACGGCGGCGACCATGGGAAACGTGGGGCCGGGGCTGGGAAAGGTCGGCTCCCTGGGCAATTTCAGCCATATTTCCACGGCCGGGAAGTGGATTTTCAGCGTGGTGATGCTCCTGGGGCGGTTAGAAATCTACGCCCTGATCATGTTCTTCATCCCCCGGCACTGGAAGATGTACTCCACGTTTTAGGGAGCGGGGGGCGGGGGGGTGGATTATTGGATAAATGGATTGGTGGAGTGATGGAGTGCAGTCAGGCAGGGAAAAATACCACAGCCCAGGGTTCGGCGCAAACGAACCCTGGGAAAAGAGAAATTAAATCGGTAGAAACCCTGTCACGAAGTGATAGGGTTTTTGTTGATGTATGACATTGTGAAATTCCGGAAGTTATTTTTTGAATTTTATGGAGAGATGATATTCAAGGAAATCAAATCGGGGCAGAAATTTTCCAGGGAGATTTATTTGTTTATCTCGGAAACTGTCAAAGTATGTTTTATAAAAACCTTCATTTCTATATTCACGAAGTTCATTCGAGAGGAGAATTTTGTATGTAGTATCAATTCCGATCAACCCTACTTCAAATGCTTTGTCATGTAAGGCACACAAACATATTCCATTTTCAGGATTCATTCTCTCTTTCAGATTTACTGACCACGGAATAATATGACCCGCTATTAACAAATCGGGAATATTCAGATTGCAGATAGAACATCGGGTTAAATAATTGTTCAGAATGACCTGTCTAAAAAAGTTCTGATTAACACGAGTTTTGACTCTTCTGATTCTTTCTTCGCCAGTTAAAGAAGTTAAATCAATGTCAGTTTCAAGAACCCGTTCAATTTCCTGATTTTGATATTTTGCCAGAATTTTTTCGCTTTCAAAAATCAAATCATCCCAATTGTTTGTGAATTCATCCCAAATTTCTCTATCACTTTTACTGACATTTCTCATTCCCCTGATTCCCCTGTTCTTAAGGAAAGGGTCAAAGCTGGCAAAATTGGTCAATTTTAAAGCAACTGCGTCAGGCGTTCGGCCAATGAGATATGCTAATTCGATTACCCTGGGATTTCTGCGATGCAATTTTCCGAAGGGCAGCTTACAGTAAAGATTGAAAGCCAGAATGAGTTCTTCCCGTGTCCAATTACGTTTTTCCATTATTCACTCATTGCCCCATTAATCCATTAATCCATTCATCCATCAATCCATTACTCCATCGCTCCCCCCTCCGCCTTCCCTCCGGCTACAGCACCCTCTTGAACACCCCGATGGCGTACTCAATGTCTTCGTCGGAAATTTCCAGGTGGGCGACCGCCCGGATGCGGGTGGGGCCGAAGGTGAACATTTTTACTCCCTGCTCTCCCAATTTCTTTACCAGCGCATCGGCGGTAATTTTTTTCGGATCGACCTCGAAAATCAGGATGTTGGTTTGCACGGCGGCGAAATCCACGGAGATGGCCGGCAGGCCGGCAATCCCCTCCGCCAGCAGGCGCGCCCGGCGATGATCCTCTTTCAGCAGGGGAAGATGATGCTCCAGGGCAAAAAGCGCCGCCGCGGCCAGAATTCCCCCCTGGCGAATCCCGCCCCCGTAGGCCTTGCGGTAAAAGTGGGCCCGTTTAATGAATTCCCGGTCTCCCACCACAATGGATCCCACTGGCGCGCCTAATCCTTTGGAAAAGCATAGCGACACGGAATCGAAATAGCGGCAATACTCCGCGATGCTGATCCCGGTAGCCGCGGAGGCGTTCCACAGCCGCGCCCCGTCTAAGTGCAGGGGGAGTTTTTTCCGGCGGGCCAATTCGGAGATGCGGCGGATTTCCTCCAGGGGGTAAATGACCCCCCCGGCGCGGTTGTGGGTGTTTTCTAAGCAGATCAAGCCGGTCTGGGGGTAGTGGTCGTCCGGGGGGCGGAGCGCCCGCTCCACCTGCTCGGCGGTAATAATGCCGTTTTTGCCCTCGATGGTGTGCAGCTGCACGCCCGCCAACATGGCCGGGGCGCCGCATTCGTAGTTGGCGATGTGGGCGTTTCTGTCCAGGATGATTTCCTGCCCCGGTTGAGTGTGGGCGTTGATGCAAACCTGGTTGCCCTGGGTGCCGCTGGTGACGAAGAGCGCGGCTTCTTTTCCGCTCAATTGGGCGATTTTTTCTTGGAGGCGGTTTATGGTGGGGTCTTCGGCGAAGACGTCATCGCCCACTTCCGCGCCCATCATGTAGCGGCGCATTTCTTCCGTGGGGCGGGTTAAGGTGTCGCTGCGTAAATCCACGGTTCTCATCGGTGTGCTCTCGGTTTTTATGCTCATTCGGATTTATCCCGGCCTGTCCTGGCCGGAGGGTGTTTGAGTGTTATGGTGTTATAGTGCCCGGCTAAGATTACCCACTACCGGAGCACTAAAACACTAAAACACTAAAACACTATAACACTGAAGTACCTGAACACGAATTTTCATTCCGCCAGCTCCGGCAGGCCGATGGGGTTCGCCAACTGAATCTGTCTCGCCAGCGCCAGCGCCGCTTCTTCCCCCTGCGGGCGCCCGACGACCTGCAAACCCACCGGCAATTTTCCTTTGGTCAACCCGGCGGGAACGCAGCCCACCGGCAGGCCGGCCAGGCTGAGGATGAACGTCGGCGCGACCCAATCAATATAGGTCTTCATTTTTTGTCCGGCAATGTTGTCGGGATAATTTTGCTCCACCGGGAAGGGGGGAACCGCCATGCAGGGCGTCAGCAAGTGGTCGTATTTTTGGAAGAATTGGTAAAAGGTCTGCCATAGCTTTCCCCGGGCCTGCTCCGCCGCGCCCAATTCTTCCATGCGCATCGCCAGCCCCGCTTTCACGTTGCCCTTCAGGTTTTCGCCGAAGTCTTCCACTTTTTCAAGCCGGTGGTATTGCTGGGCGACCATCCAGAAGCCGCGGATCGCCAGAAAAGGTTTCCAGCCAAAAGAGAGGTCGAACTCGATCTCCTCCACCTCCGCCCCGGCCTGCTCCAGTTCAAAGGCAGCTTTGCGGCAAACTGCCTCTACTTCCTCCTCAATGCCGATGCCGGCAATGTCCCGGCAATAGGCGATTCGCAGCCCTTTGGGAATCCCCTTACGAACCGCTGCTACAAAATCTCTCCCCGCGGCGGGCTGGCAAACCGGCGAAAGCGGGCCGGGGCCGCTGACCGCTTGCAGCATCAGGGCTACATCCTCGGCGGTGCGGGCCATCGGGCCGGTTACCTGCATGTTGTCCCACAGGTAATCGGAAGGATAAGTGGGAACCAGCCCCGGTGATGGCCGCAATCCTACCATTCCGCAGAAGGAAGCAGGAATGCGCAGGGAGCCGCCTAAGTCGGTGCCCTCGGCTAAGGCGATCATACCCGTAGCCAGGCCCGCGGCACCGCCGCCGGTGGAGCCGCCGGCGCTCAGGTTGGGGTTCCAGGGATTGCGGGTGCGGCCAAATACTTCGTTGAAGGTGTTGCCGCCGGCGGCAAACTCCGGGGTGTTGGTTTTGCCTAAAATGATCGCGCCCGCCGCTTTCAGGCGCTGCACCACCAGGGCGTCTTCTTTAGGAATATGGTTCGCATAAAGCGGCGAGCCGTAGGTAGTGCGCAGCCCGGCGACCGGGGTC
This sequence comes from Calditrichaceae bacterium, assembly GCA_013360445.1. Taxonomy (GTDB): domain Bacteria; phylum Calditrichota; class Calditrichia; order RBG-13-44-9; family J075; genus JABWBP01. The sequence continues at coordinate 27,141 of JABWBP010000050.1, forward strand.
ACATCCTTGATCCCCGCCGGCAAACCGTGCAGCAGGCCCATCTCGCTTGCTTTGGAACCCTTTTTTTCTAATTCCTTCGCATCATCCAGCGCCTTTTCGGAAATGGTAACGACGGCATTGATCTTTCCGTTGTACCGCTCGATCTGCGCCAGGGAAGCTTCGATCACTTCCGAAGGCGAAATTTCTTTCCGGCCAATCAGTTTCCGTATTTCCGCGGCGGATCGGCGAAGGATTTCTTCAGGATTTTTCATCATTGGATTCCTTTGCAGAGTGCAAAGAGCATGGCGCAAAGCTTAGAGGGTGAAGAGTTTTTTGCGCTATGCTCTCTGCCCCATGCGCTAATCTTCCACAAACGCCACCGCCCGGCAGAACGCCGCTTCCCCGCCTTTGAATTTCCAGGGGAAACAACCGATGGCCAGGCGTTTGTTTTGCAGTTCCGGCGCGGCAATATCTCCTCCCAGGTTCTCGATATGCATGCAATTGAAGGGGAAAAGCTGGTTGTGGGTCATTTGATAATCGGAATCCGGGAAGAGGTCGTCCATGTTCTCCTTGCCGAACTTTGCTTCACATTTGGCGCGCACCCGGTCGCAGTGGCCGTGCATGCCCTTGCCTAAAAACCTGCCGATGGGCAAATCCATGGGATGGTCGGTAGAAACGCAGTCCACTCCCCAGATGTGGATTTTCTTTTTCAGCAGCCAGCCCACCATGTCGCGGTGGGCGCCGGGATGCACGTGGATATACTTTTCCTCGTCGGGCGTCTCCCCGAACTGGGCGTATTTGTGCCAGCCGGTGTGCAGGATCAAAATATCCCCCTCGCGCACCTCCACCCGGTCTTCGATCATTTTCGGGGTGTAGAGATCCAGTTCATCTATTTCATCGGAGAGATTCACAATCACCCCGGGGCCGTAGAGCCACTCCAGGGGAATCTGGTCGATAGTCATCCCCCCGGTGACGAAATGGCGCGGAGCGTCCAAATGCGTTCCCATGTGGTTGGAAGTCATAATATACTGGGCGTTCACCCCGTGCTCCGCCTTGCGTTTGATATATTTCACCTCGAACGGCGGGTAATACGGCCAGAACGGGGCGTCTTGATTCAAGGGCTGGGATAGATCGTAGAGCTTCATATAGCCTCCTGGTTAGTAAGAAATATGCTTAATATGTTCAAGCAGCTAATGCCTTTTTAAAAAGGTTTAATTATTTCGTTACTATTCAGCCACAGAGATCACAGAGGCCACAGAGGAAGAATTTTGGGTATCCACCACTTCGTGGAGAGCATTTAGAATCGTTTTCCCTGCT
>JABWBP010000051.1 GCA_013360445.1 Calditrichaceae bacterium
TGCTGGCTATAAATGTTAAACCCTTACCGGGTTTCTTTTCCGAAGGAGTCTTCGACATAGAACAAGGAAATGGAAATTTTAAAATGCGCTCAGTATAAAGTGAGCTAAAGTGAGCTAAAGTGACTAAAGTGAGCTAAAGTGACTAAAGTAACCCACCCCTGAATCCCTTCCAAGGAGGGGAGATTTATGGAGAGGGGCATTATTTAGCTCCTTTTCTGGGCTTGGGTTGAGAGGGGGAGACGTTGCGGTGCAAATTAGACGTTGCATGCAACGTCTCTACGGAATCTTCCGTGATGATCTGGAAGTTTTCGGGGGCGTTGCGGAGGTAGATTTGGGCTTCTTCGTCGCCCCATTCGTAGATTTTGCCTTCTTCGACGGTGTATTCGCGGGCGCCGATGCGGGCGATGAGGCCGGAGGAGAGGGCGCGGTATTTTTGTTTTTGGTCTGGCATGTTTACCTCTGGGTTTGAGAATTAGTCAGGGGTGGTTACCCACCCCCGGCCCCTCCGAAGAGGGGAGATTTTGAGACGCCCGGGCGGGGCGTCTCTATGGGTTTACAACCCCCTGGCCCCCTTTTTTAAGGGGGAATTGTTAGAGGGCGATGTTGCGGATGCCGGCGGTGTGTTTGGCGGTGGAGCGGGTTCCGAATGATGCGACGGCGATCCGGAAGGATGCGACCAGGATGAATTGGCGTTTGGAAATATCGACATCCATTTCGATGAGCAGCCGCCGGACGAAGCCGACGCTCCACATGTCGCGGTGGCAGGCGGAAATCTGGCCGAGGGTGTTGTTGCCGGGAGTATCGGAGATTTTACCGTCTGCTTCGGTGAGACCGACGGCGGCGGTGGGAATAACCGGGGCGCCGAGCAGCCGGGCGACTTCGCCGGTGCGAATGACGGCGTTGGGGCCGAATTTGTCGATGGTGACCAGCTCCGGCAGGCTGAACAGGCCTTTGAGATAGGTGCGGATGCCGGGGAAGATGCGGATGTTTTCGACATCGACGCCGTATTCGTCGAGGTTTTTGAACATGTCGGTGACGTGGCCGATGGCGAGGGCGTTACCGCCGGCGTTGACGCCCTGGCCGGTGTTATCGACGAGCCACAAATGGCGAATGCCATCCTGGCCATCGGAGAGGTAGTAGCTGGTGTCGGCGGGATCGGCGTCGTCGAGGTTGATGTTGCCGGTGGCGGCGTTGGTGGCGTCGGCGTTCATGATGAAGTTATCCATGAATTTGCGGCCGCCGCGAGCGAGGTTGCGGCGGAGGGCCGGGAGAACCGCGACAATGGAGGTTTCGTTGAGGGAGTAGCTCCACTGTTTGAGATTGACCAACTCCGTGGCGGTGTAGGTGGTTTTGCGGGTGGCGGCATCGTCGGAAGAGGGAGCGGTGTTCTCGGTTCCCTTGGTGAAGGTGGATTCGGCAAAATCGAGGGGGCTCTCGAAGGGATTGGAGGGCATGTCGATGGCCTCGAACTGGCTCAATACGCGGGATTCGGTGAAGAAGTCTTCCCAGAGGCTGGCTTCCATTTCGGTGGGGACCAGCTCGTCGCCAGCGCCGGCGCCGGTTTCGGTGTAGGCTTTGACAAGCTGCTCCAGCTCTTTGGAGGGCGGGGCGAGGTCTAAAGACTTCATACCGCGCAATTCCTTGAGGGCCTGGGCCTGTTTGAGCAGCTTATAGGCAAAGAGAACGTCGGAAACTTTTTTCCCGGCAAACTGGCCGCGCTCGATGACGCCCTGGTGGGGGACCTGGTAGCCTTCGATGCCGACTAATTCGCCTTTGCGCTGGGGTTTGGATTTTTTCAGCTCGGCAATCTGCTCCTCGAATTTGGTCAACTGGGCTTCGAATTGCTTTTCGAGTTTCTCGATATCCAGGGCAGCGGAATTTTTTTGGTCTTTTACGGCTTCCTGGATGTCGTGGATGGATTTGATGACGGTATCGACCTTGGTTCCGAGGTCTTTGAGTTTGACGCCGTCGTCGTTGGTCTGGACGCTTTGGGCGATTCGTGAATCGCCCCTACGTTCCGGCCCTTCGACTTCGCTCAGGGCAGGGGTGGTGATTTTATCGTCTTTCATGATTGATTCTCCTTGTTTTTGGGAAACGTTTTGGGCGATTCGCGAATCGCCCCTACGTTCCGGGCGGTTTGGAGACGTTGCCCCGAAGGGATAAACGGTGCAAGGTCTCTACGGCAAGGGTTAGATGGTTTAATTTTTCGTCGAGGCGGATTAAATCCGGCCCTTCGACTTCGCTCAGGACAGGCTGATTAATGGAGACGATGACGTTCCGAACGGGGGGGTGGGCAGCATCCGCGCGGTTTGAGACGCCCCGGCGGGGCGTCTCTACGGTTTGGCGAGGCTCCGCTGCGAGGCGTTCACCGTCGTTTCCCCATTTCTGGCGGAATTTCCGCCTGATTCGACGTAAATAGTCGGTTTCGCCGATGGCTTTGAGGCTGCGGCGAACCGCGGACTGGTTGGCAGGCACGTAAACGAGGGCGGCTTCCATCAATTCCCATTCGTGAACGATGAGAGGGGGCCACCAGTCGTTTTCATGGCCTTCTTTGGGGTCGGCTTTGAGGATGCGGAACCAGACGGAGGCGGCGTTGATGAAACGGCCGTTCCAGAGGCGGTGGATGTCGTCAACGGCTTCTACGCCTTCTTTGGGGTTCTCGAATTTCCAGGGCGGCCATTCCCAACGGGCGAAAAGGCCCCTGCCGGAGATGATTTCCACATTTGTAATCCTTCCAATGGGGAAGTCGATCGATCCTCTTCCGTGATTCCATCCCAGGACGGGATTTTTCCAATAATTATCCAGACGAGCGCCGGCGGCGATGAGAATATCGCCTTCGCGGTCTTCTTCCTGGGTGCTGATCCAGATTTCATCGGCTTCTTTGCCTCCTTCCAGGATTTGATGGGCTTTGCGCCGGACCGCCAGAGCGCCGCTGGCCCATTCGGGGGCGTGGGGGGAGTCGCAACCGTCGAGATAGGTTATGGCGCCACTGTCAAATTTGCGTTTATGTTGCGGTTCGGGCATGGCCGTTTTCCTTTTGCACGATTTTCCCCAGGGCGTTGCCCTGGGCTGTGTTATTTTTCCCTTTCAGGGAATTTGTACTGCATTTTCTTCATTTTGGGATGTTCTCGGGCCGCAATTTTCCATTAAGGGTTTTGTCGGGATGTTGATCTTCGGTATCATCTTCGCTAAAGGTATTTGAGGCGGAATCGCCGGTATTGCTGATGATTTCCCCGGTTTGGGTATTGAAGCTGCTGACGGTTCCGATGGGGTTGGAGATGTCGTCGGCGGGGAAGCGGGGGATACCGAAGCCGAAGTATTCGTTGATGAGGTAGAAGGGCACTCCCATACGGTAGAACTGCATGGCCTGCTCGAAGACTTCTTTGTAGCGGCGGCGCAAGGCCCAGACGCGGGAGAGATCGGTCATTACGGCCTGATCCGGGGTTAAAAGCTCCAACATGCGGAAATAGTGGGTGAGGCGGTCGTCGCGAAATTTGAGCAAGGGCAGAATGGTGAGGGTATAGGTCAAAAGCTCCGCCTGGTCGAGGTTTTCGTATTTGGCGACGTCGGCGAACATCAGCTCGCGGGGGACGCCGAATACGCCGCCGATCTCATCGCGGGCGAGCTTGCGCTGGTTGATCCATTCGAGGTCTTTGGGAGGATGGGAGAAGGTTTTGATGTCGGTGATGCCTTCTTCGAGGATGATGGGACGGCCAACGCCGAAGTCGGCAGCGGTGAGGCCGAAGCGCTCGGCGAGGCTTTTTTCGTAGCTTTCGCGCTCGTCGGGGGTGAGGCCGCCGGGGACTATCAGGGCGTAATCGGGGCGGGCCTGGTTTTTGAAGAAATAAAATTGCCACGCGACCGCTAACTGGTCGTTAAGGGTCGCGTGGCGGAGGGCGTGGAGCGGAGAGAGACCTCGGTAGGGATTCTGGGGGTTATAAAATTTCCAGTGGATCAGTTCTTGTTTTTCAAGCTCGTAATCGGCGACAGAGGGCCGGTAAATGCGGTAGCTTTCCACGCGGGCGTAGATTTTTGCGTTTGATAATACGCGAACCTGCACGTTATCAGGGTTATGGGGCCAGAGTTCGGCAGGGCGCTTGCCGTCGAAGACGACTTCGAAGGGGGCTTCTCCCCGGGTAGCTATTTCCAAAGCCCAGCGGGACCAGAGTTCACAGGCGGAGAGATCGGGATTGGGGAAGGAGAGCAGGCGGTCGATGATTTCATGCTTGATGGACTTTCCTTCCCTGTCAACGACGCGGATGGGGAGGGCGGAGATGAGATCCTGCCAGACTTTGACGGCGCGAAAGACCCAGGTGGAGGATTGATGGGTCTGGTAGGGCTTTTCGGGGTTGTCAGTCGCGGCGTTTTGGAGGAGGGAGGGGAAGTTTGTGAGCAGGTGGAGGCGGTTGGCGAGATCAGGGAAGAGGTCGGCGAGGGCTTTTTTGGGGAAAATACGCCAGAGAAAGCGCATCCAGGTGCGTTTAAAAAATCCCCGTTTTGTTTTTTTCCGATCCATGGATCAAAACCTCCGAGACGTTGCGGCGTAGATTAGACGTTGCGTGCAACGTCTCTACGATTTTCCCAATTCCTTACCGAAAGCCTTTATCCTGAGGGCTTCAGCCCGTGGTTGTTTTTATCGACGGGCTTTTCGGTACTCCATTTGCCGTTTATAGATAGCAATATTTTTTGGATAATTCAAGCGGAATCGACAGGTGGTGGGGGAGTGGGGGAGGAGCAGGTGGCAGGGGCGGGGGGCAGGGGCAGGTGGCAGGGGCAGGTGGCAGGGGCAGTGAGCTAAAGTGACTAAAGTTTACTTGTAAAGGCAAGCCCAGGCGGGGATTGAAGCGGGATCGACTCTCCCTCGATTTGGGATTTGGTGAGGGGGAAGTAACACACGGCTGTGCGCTTTGGCGAGCTTGCACTCACGTTGATCGAAGGCGAGACGTTGGAGTTACCACCGAACTGAATTTTATGCACGGCTCGCCAAATCCGCACCAGCCGATGTTAGGCTACGATGTCAAACCTCTAAAATATACTTCAACCCATTCAGCAACTTTATCATAGATTTTTTCTTGTTCAAATTCACTCTCTGCAATTAGAGGTTTATTGGGAGAATTAATATCTGCACTAAAGCTAAGAGCTGCGGGTTAGGCACTTCTCTTGTGATTACTTGATTGATTCCAAGAAATCTAGTACTTCCCGATTGAATAAATCTGGGACTTCGAAATGTGCCAAATGACCACTATTTATCAAAACTACTCTTTTAGATCCTACAATTCCTGCCTGAATAGCACCCATATGAGCGTGGACATCAGGTATATCTGACTCTCCTGCAAGAATCACTGTTGGAATTTTGATCTGGGACAAAAGGCCAAGTGCGGGGCGTCCCGGTCCTTTCGCATATCGTCCAGAGCCAATCATATTCTGCGGATTGGCTTTTAGCAGCTGTTCAATTTTTTCTTTCGCATTTCTATTTTCTGGTGCGGTTATCCAGGGATCTTTCCATGCCCAATACTCTATCTCCTCTGTGACTGGCGCACCCGTCTTGGGTTGTACCTGCCCCCCACGACTTCTGAAATGTTCTGAAAATTCTAGTCCACTGACAATTGGACCAACTAAAACCAAAGCAGCTACCTTTTCCGGGTGCTCCAAAGTGTAGTCTATTGCGAGAAGCCCACCTGATGAGCATCCCATCAAAATTGCTGTTTCTATTTTTAGTGTATCTATCAATGTTGCCAAATCTTCTAAATGAGAAAAGGAAGATTGTGGACGTTCAGATTTTCCATATCCACGGCGATCCCATCGGATTACTCTAAAGTTATGTGAAAAACTACTGAACTGTGCGTCCCAAGTTTCGCGATGCAGTACGCCATCATGGATCATGATTATTGCTGGACCTTCTCCCACTGCTTCGTAGAAGATTTTTCCATTATTTACTTCAATGTATTCAGAAACAACCGCTAAAGTCCCTGCTTGAGATGTCTTAAACAAAACGAAAGTTAGCGTAGAAATAAGTAACAAGAAACAGGTTTTGGAGCATTTTGCATTCATAGACTCTCCTTACTTTCACTGATAGCGCCTAACACCGGAGTTAAGCGGCGGCGCGCAGCGCCGTCCGCTGGAACCGGTTGTTAGGCGGCGACGGGTAGACGGCTTATCGCCACTGCGCATAGGTACAGCCCAACTCCAAAAACGACATGTGTCACGAGGCTCTTGAGCCTGGCCTGCGCGGGCTTGGACGTCTTTGAAGAAGCGATTCCCAGACCGAGAGCGGGCTGCAGGACGAAGAGCGGGAACACCACTGTGCCGACGCCATACAGGAGGGCATGCAGTAAGGTTGGCCGCTGAAGCCAGTCGGCGGGCGCGAGAGCGAGGAACACTAGTGCGAGCACGACGCCGATCGTGTAATGGGCGACCCAGCCCGCGGCACACTCGAAACGTCTTGGCGACGCCGCCGCGATGCTCGAATGGAAGAAGGTGCCATCCGGCATATGAAGAAACCAGCGGCCGAGCAGACAGTAGTTGAGCGACGGAACGCCGAGCGCTCGTTTCAAGAGGAGATTCCATGCGTCCATGAGGATACTGGCACCCACACCGATTGCGACGGCGCTAACCACGTGATTTGGAGTGATGGTCATCTGTTACCTCGGTGCAGCGGCCGCTGGAACTGCGTCATAGTCGACCAGTCCGGCAACCCGGCCGCCAGTTGCGGTCAGGTACACACCGAGTGCCAGTTCCCAGATGAACTCCGGGGCCACGGCGATGGCGTACAGCGGATCGCCCTTGTCGAGCCCGCCGAAGAGGATGCCGGCGCTGGCGGCGAAGAGGACCGGACCTCCAACGAGCCCGAACATCGCAAGACGCCGCGGCACCATCCCGGATCGGTACATCATCCACCCGAGCAGCATGCCGTTGCCGATCGGTACTACGAAGCCGGGCCCGAACTGGAAGCTCCAGTCCTTCACCGCCACGAGGGCCTCGGCGACAACGGGAAGTGCCGCGCCATCGCTTCCCGATGCGCGAAGCGACACGACGCTGAGCACGCTGAGGATACCGATGCCGATAAAGGCGCTCTCGGTGATGCGGGCGGCGACGAAACCGAGCGCACCGGCAGGGAAGCGGCGCCGCAGGAGCGGGTAGAGTACGACCGCGCTTCCGATGTTCGCCACGATCAGGATGAACTCGAGCAGTGCGGCGAATTGGATCTGCGTGTCAGAGCCCGCCCCGGTCACGTAGTGCGCGTCGTTCAGCACGGGACCAAACAGCAGCAGCGCAGGTATCGACGTTGCGTAGGTGATGAGGAACAGCAGTCCGACCCAGCGTCCGAGGAAGCGGGCACGTACAGGTGTGAGCGGGATGTCGTGGTTCATGGTTCGAACTCCTTTGTCGCAGCGGTGGCTGGACTGACTGGGGAAGGGAACTCGCGCGTTCACGGCGCCCAGAGGATAGATAAGCCGCCTAACGTGGCACTCACCCGTTGCGGCAAACTTGGCACAAGGCGTTATTAACATGACCAATTTTAATTTACTACACAACTTTGACAAAGGCAACATCCTGCCGCAATCGGGTGCAGTGAAAGTTATGCCAGCGCATAGGCTTTGTTGCACAATGCTAAACATTTATGTATGCAAGAAACGGAGGATATTGTGACACCGAAAGAAATAGAACTTCTAAACATTGAAATTGACCGTGCTTTATTAAGTCATGGATTTCCGGTTAATTTTAATTCTATAAATGAATACATAAATGAAGCGGTTGATATTGCTTTGTCTGACTGGGGATTCTCAACTTATTCTGACGACATAAAGCATCATAAACAAAGAGAGCATATTGAGAAAAGAGAATATGAAAACAATCTTTTCAAGAATATTAATAAAACGATCACTTTTTTTGTACTTGGGTTTTGTCTTGGTATATTGTTCTATAAAATCGTCGCTTCGTTGTTTTAGCGCATCAGGATTCTCTTTATAAAGATCATAAATAGTCTGAAGCGTTAATACTTGATAATGTTCTTTGATCCTATATATTACAAACAATGACCCCGCTATGGGTATGAATGAAATTAAAAAATATAATATTATGTATTGATCATACTTTGCGGGATTAAGAGAAATGATTATTGCAAAGGCGCTAATCAATATGCCATTGAAAGTTATGAGGGAACTAAGTAAAAGCAGCTTGGTCTCCTTTGCACTGCTGCTAAACGATCTTAGGCGGTGGATTAATGAATTTAATTCTTCTGTTTTCATATTGTCTTTTTGATAATTATTAAACGGCATAACGACATTATTCAGCCGGGCAACCATTTGACTACAAAACTTTAGAAACACACAGAATAGAATATATCACAGAACCTCAACAAAGGCAATTACTGGTTGCCTCGGCTGGAATAAAATGTTATACCCGACCTTTTGGGAACACAACCACCGTATGATTTTACCACCAACCCAGTTTAATTAAACCGCGCTGGCTGCGCTTTTTGCAGCGAGCGCGACTCCTTATTTCTTTTCTCTCTCAAATATAGACGACTGATAGCAAATTTGCGGCACTGTTTTTTAGTGACGCAAGTTTGCGAATGCCGAATATTAAGCACTTTCTAAATCTATTCTCAATCGCCAGTTTCAAGTATCACTTTGCCAATAAATTTTTCCAACGGAACTTTTTGCATCTCTTCATGAAAATATTGACTAAGCTGTGATTGCTTCATGCCTACCAATTTGTGTTTATATCCCAAAGTATTTTTCAAAACTTTGGCAACTTCTTGAGGCCAATACCCCATACTCATTTGTATGATCGTTCCTCAAATTTCTTTTGCAAGTCTTTCAATCCTACTTTGCTTGCCAATTCTATCAACAAGTATAATCGTTGCCATGTACCATTTTGATTTGCCCAATGTCATTTCCAGCTACGAATTCGTAAGAAGAAGCTTAGAATGATGGTAGAATTATGGTGTAATCCCGATCCGAACTGCACGCGAATCGCTCCGGCCGTGGTCATCCACCACCCCGATCCGGAACGTTCCCGGCCTCAAAGACCAGAATTGCGTCTCCAGCGGGCTGGCCTTTCCGATATATTTCTCATCAACGAACCAATATAGTTCCTGCACGTCTGCGTCTGCCGTCGCCTTCAGGGGAAGGCCATTGAACGCTTCATCGCCCGGTTGAAGCATATAATCGGTATCTTTTAGGGGAGATACAATCTCGGGGCGAATGCCGGAAGTTGACACCAGGTCCAGGTTTTCACCCGGATCAAAGGGCGGCGGCGTTTTGCGCGGAATACCGGCTTTTTGAAAAAGGGCCAGTAAATCCGTGGGCCAAAACTCATAAACCTGTTTTTGAATGTGCCTGCCCTCGCGTTTGAATGTCCGGTACCCGGTTTTAGTGTTCACATAAATCTCCCGGCATATTTCGCACTTGCTGATGGGAGATTTGCCGGGAATATAAAGTGTAGATACCTGGCGCGTGCAGTACGGATGCGCTATCTGTCCGGATACGGCACAGATGTTAATACGACGTATCGTATGCGGTAGAAAAGCCAGTTCATCATCCCTGCCATCCGCGCCAATCTCCGGCCAGATGGAATCGATAATTTCGAATAAAAGAGGCGTTGCTAAGTAGCGCCCGTTAAAAACCGGATTGCCATAGCCGTCAAAATTACCCAGCCAGACTGCTAAAATATAGTGATCGAATATCCCGATTGACCAGCAGTCTTTGAAGCCGATAGAAGTGCCTGTTTTGTAAGCCACCGGTTTGCGGGTATCCTTAATAGCCGGTGTGTACATTTCCGAAGGCCGGGGATTTTGCCGGAGTATGTTTTTGACCAGGTAACACACTTCTTCGCTGAGAAGCCTTTTGGGCGAAATCCAGGGCTGCTTTTCCGGCTCAAATGAATCCGTTAAATTTCGGTAAATTCCGTTCCCGGCAAGAATGCCATATAATGCCGCTAATTCCTGCATGTTAAATTCAGCGCTGCCCAAAACAATGGATAAGCCATAATGGGCTTTGTCCTTCAAATCCCCGGCCCCGGTTTCCTTCAGAAAATCATACAGATCCGGCTCCCGGATTAGCGAGGCTAAGTGGACCGCCGGCACATTCCGGCTGGTTACCAGCGCTTCCCAGGCTTTTACCGGCCCCTTAAAATCCCGTTCGTAATTATCCGGCGAGTATTCGGAAAAACTGGTCGGGGCATCCTTCAGCATGGTCATCGGGTGGATTAGCCCCTGCTCCATTGCCAGGGCGTAAATAAAAGGTTTTAAGGTAGAGCCGGGCGACCGCCGCGACCGCGTGCCATCGACCTGGCCCTGAATATCATCGCCAAAAAAATCCGCTGAGCCCAGACTGGCAAGTATCTGCATATTATCTGAATCAACCAGAAGAACGGCGGCATTTTTAACGCCCAATGTTTTTTGGCGCTGAATATATCTCTCCGTAAGGCGGGTAATGGTGTTTTGCAGTTTCAGGTCCAGGGTTCCGTAAATTTTCCGTTCGTTCTCGTATTTTTCAAGCAAAGCCGTGGTGTAATGGGGCGCATGGAAAGGCAGGCTATACTGAAGGTTTAAAGGCATCTCAATATGGATCGCGTCTTGCCGCGCCTCCGGGTGTTTGTCTCTCCATTGTTTAAACAAACGTTCCCGCGCTTCTACCAAATTTTTTTGAACGGTTTGGCTTCCGGGCAAAAATGAAGACGGGTTTTGGGGAAGCACGCTAAGAAAGAGCGCTTCCTGCAGCGTAATGCCATACAATTCTTTCTCAAAGTAAATTAAAGAAGCGGCGGCAAACCCTTCAATATTTCCGCCGCAGGGGGCAATATTCAAATAGGCTTCCAGAATATCATTCTTGGAAAAATACAGCTCTAAGTAGAACGCGCAGAATATTTGTTCGATCTTTCCCCAGATCGTTTTGGAGTTGATACCGTGCAGCAGCCTGGCAACCTGCATGGTGATAGTCGATCCGCCTATTTTTTTCCCCTCCTGGATATAGGTCTGGACAAAGGCGCGGAAGATGGCGACCGGGTTCACACCGGGATGATAATAAAAGTAGCGGTCTTCTTTCAGCAGAACGGATTCTTTTATTAACGGCCCGGCGGAATTCAGGTGCGTATATACCCTGTATTTCTCGTCTTCGGAAAGGGTAATCCTCAAAACATTCTTATTGCGGTCGTAAACAATTTGCGAAAAATCCTTTCCGCCAAGAATTCCCTGCGAAGGCTTAAAGGCAAAGTAGAGTATCAGCAAAATAAGGCAGCCCCCTCCGGCAACAAAAAGGGGGCGTTTAATTTTATTCAACAATGAATGGCTCCTGTGGTGAATATCCGTAAATCGCCCGGTCATACATCGATTCGCAATAAATTGGCGGAACCGTAAAGGTTCCTTTATTGATAGCGCGAACGGTATAGGCAAATTCACCGGTTTCCGGCCGCACCGTTCCGTAAATCACTAAGCGGTCTTCCCGGATATCGGTATGGTCCGCCCGCCAGGATCTGCTCATATTCTCCCGCACCGATGTCGGCGTCGCTTCCAGCCCGGCCGGCAATAAATCAACAATGGCAATATTGTAAAGATTTCCTTCGCTTATACTCCGGAATTTGAGATGTACCCTAATCTCATCGCCGAGCGCCGCTTTGGAGACAACATTTCCATCTTTATCGGTAAACTCGCGAAAGATTTCGATGCCCTTGCTGACCCGTTTTTCCGGCAGTGTGGTATCGAAGCCGCCCTGGACCACCTGGTAATACAGGGGTAGATTCATTTTGCTCTCTATTAAAAGCTTTGCCGCCTGTTCGGAGTAGCTAACGGTGGGAAACTTGCCCGGCGGGAGCTGTAAAACCGCCTCTTTTTTATCCTGCAAAATTTGTTTGATGGCTACCTGCCCGCCCTGCGGTTCTCCCGCCACAGCGGAATAAGCGCTCAAGGCCATTATGGTGTACGAGGAGGTGATGGTATTGTAATCCCCATTTTGTAAAAAAGAAGCTAATTCGCTAATGATGTCAGCAGAGGCATCTTTTAGCCTGTCCGGAGAATGTTCTGCCAGGAGATATAACAATTGCGATTTTTGAATAAAGCTGTTGCAAAAATACCAGGGGTTCGGCGTTTTCAAGGTACTTCTGATGGTTTTATCAAAAATGGAATTCGCTTCGCTCTCCTGTTTCATAATCTGGTATGAAGCTGCCAGGTAGGCCCCGGCGAGGTCTTCTTTCCAGCGCTCATAATTTTCCTCCAGCATTTTTCGCAGGGAAGCAAGATAGGTTGTGGTTATCGTCTCATTGCGGGTGAGCACATAAATAGCGTACGCCTGCACCCGGAATTCATTCAGATCTTTGGATTTCTGTGCAATAATATTTTTTAAGGCAGATATGGCATTATCATAAAGGCTGCCGGATACATAATAGCCGGCTTCCTTGCATTCCGTTATAAAGTGCATTCCGTACACCGTTATAAAGTCGGATGTATATGCGTTGGCCGCCCATATACCGAATTTCCCATCAGCATTCTGCCGGGCCTGCAAAACTTTCAATGCATAATTAACCTTTTCGGAGGCCATATTGTCATTTATGCCAAAACCATTTACATCCTTGAGATATAAATAAGGAAATGCCTGGCTGATGACCTGCTCCGTGCAGCCGTAGGGAAATCTGTCCAGATAAGTTACCAGGCCCTTAGATAATCCCAGCGGCAGGAAGGAAACCGAAGCATTCAATACCCGGTAATCTTGGTATAACCGGCGGGGAGTTCCCACTTCCGCTTCATCGTCGCGAACCACGCCGGTTGTCACCCGCGTCTGGTAGGGAATTGCCGGGCGAACGCTGAGGTATGCAGCCAAACCGGTGCTCTCATTGCGGCCCGAAACTTTAAAATTTAGAGATGCGCCTCCCGGCAGATCATTGGCTTTCACATAGAAAGTCAGGGTGGTGTCGCTGTCCTCATCAACAAACAGTTTCCGGTTGGGATCTTGCACTTTCAGGTGCGGTGTGGCGGTTACTTCCAAATTCAACGGTGACTTCTTGCCGGAACCTGCCACCCCGTTTGTTATTGTAACCGTAACCTGAAAGGAATCACCGGGCGCGGTAAACATTGGTACGTTGGGGCTGATGATATAGGGATTTTTTACGATGGCTTTTTCTTCATAAGTACCGATTGCTCCCGGGGAAACGGCAACCGCCATTACCCGCAGCGTTCCATTAAAATAGTCCGGCACCGTATAGTCTAAGGTGCGTTCCGTCCCATCGCTGTTCAGGATACCGGACCAGAAAACCACCGGTTTGTGGCGTTTCCGTTTGAAGGGATTCAGGTTTTTGGCAATTTCTTCAAAATCCGTGCCGCCGCCCATGGCAGACTTCAACTGAAGTAAGGAGATTTCGGGAAGAATCAGGTCGAGCAATTGGGAAGTTCTTACTTCCAGCGCCCGTTTTTTAAAGAAATGCGCCAGGGGGTCCGGGGTTTTGTAGTTGGCGACTTGCAGGATGCCTTCATCAACCGCAAAGACGACAATTTTTCCCGGTTTGGCGGTTTTGTATTTTATCGGAAAAACTTCGCCGGAACGGGCCTGGGAAGGTATCTCAATTGAAATCTGGTTGATCCGGTTTCTCTTGCTTACAGAAAAAGGCGCGATGCCATAACTCAAGGGGCTCATGTATATTTCTTTCGAATCCGCCGCCCGCACAAAAGAAACATTTATATAACCGTTGCCTTCAAGCCCGGCCGGTAGCGTTATCTTTTTAAGAAAAGCATTGCTCTGACTTTTGAACCATTGGTATGAATAAATTTTATCCCTCTCGATGGTAACCAGGCCTGCCCCCTTATAGGGCGCTTTTACATAAATCTCGATCTCCTCTCCCGGCTCGTAATCCGTTTTGTTCAGCTTGATTTCCAGTTCTGCCGTTTTGTCTAACGAACGGGTTAGATTCCCCATGCCGACCACAGAGAAGCGAATCTGCGAAAATTGGATGCCATCGGCATTTTTAAGATGCAGTTCATATTCGCCGGGTTCATTGGTGGGCAGCGTGTAATCCAACCCGGAAGCGGGAATGTCTTTTGATGTCGTCGAAACCGGCACCTCTTTGGGCACGGACTTATAGGCATAGGTTCGGTTTTGCAGCCTGGTTAAAACGGATACATGCTGAATCCTGTTGAGCTCAAACCGAATATTGGGAACGGCAATTGTTTTCAATTCCGGGTTAATTGCAATAACCTTTACCAAGCGCTCGGAATCTCTATAAATATAGGACAGGTCGCCATTGGGCTTAGTGCCGATCAGGTAAGACAATGGCGACACCAGAATCCTCGATTCGGTTGAAACGTTCCGGCCTCCTTCTTTTTCAAAGCCGTCCGCCGAGAAGGTCAGGTTGTAGGTGGCGGCTTCAAATCTTGCCAGGTTAAAATCGAATTCGGCTTTTCCCTGGTCGTCGGTAATTGCTTCCGGTAAAGTTTCGGTAAAGGACTTGCCGGACGTCAGCGGATCGATAAATGTAAAATCCCGGTAAGGGCGGAACCACATCCTGCCCGGGGAAAGCGACATGGTTGCGACAATGCGGTTGCCCCGGGCCGGCGATCCGAATAAATTCCGCAGGGTCACCAATCCCTTTAAGCCTTCCGGCGAAACCCAGGCGAGATCGGCAACGCCCGGAAAAACACTGGTAATTGTCAGGCGGTCCGGGAGGAATTCTTCAACTTTAATGGTTACCGACCCGATATTACGATCTCGTATGTCGCTCCGGATGGTATATAGATTGATTTGGTAGGTCCCGGTTGGCGAAGTCTCTTCCGTTTGATACTGTAATTCCTCAAAACCGCTGGCAGAAAGCCTAAATTTCTTTTTGTAGATTTCCAGTCCCCGTGGATCAACAACGGCTGCTTCGAGGGGCGTTTCGGCTAAAGATTGTCCCCAATCCCCTGCCTTTATAATCATCCCGATATTGAACTCATCACCGGGGCGGTAAATCCCCCGGTCAGAAAATAAATATGCCTCTATTTGAGACAGTTCTGACGCGCCATGAACGCCACCCACATCAAATCTTGAATAATTAAGCCAGCGGCCCGGCGCCTCCACCGGCATAAAGGAAAGATCATCTCCCCGGGAAATTACATATACCGTCGCAGTCTTTTCGTTTTCAAAACTCTTTAACGAGGGCAGGCTTACATGCCCATTGAAGTCTGTGTAGGTAGAAAGAACGGGAATTCCGTTTTTGCCAAGAACCTGAACCCTGGCACTGGCAACAGGCGATCCGGTCGATATGGATTGAACAAAAAGGTCGTGCGTGTCATCGGTCCCGTCTTTCACCAATACGCCCAGGTCACTAATCATAATCAGGCGTTTATCCCCCAGGTATCGCGGCCTTTTATTTTGGCTGTCCCATTCCTTTACTTCAAAAAAGAAAATGCCGTGTTTTACCTTGCCATCCGCTTCCGGCTTTAAATAACGGGAAAAATCGAAAGAGAAGTAATTGCTCTCTCCCGGTTTGCTCATTTGCAGGGATTTTACCTCATAGTAGTTTTCAACAAGATTCTCTTCCGAGAAATTGCGATTTTGGAAGACGATATTCGTCAGGTTGCCGTTTGATTGAGTGGCTAAGTGGTTCAATTGATCCGGCTGCACCCTGCCGATGCGGAACTGAACGGCCTCGATACCCTGGGACATTAAGGAAACTTTCTTCTCCCCGGTGGAAGAGAGGATAATTCCATCGTGCATAATTTCAAGCTGTTTGGGGTATTCACTTACTCTCAGGACGGTTTCATAATCTTTTGACAAACTATATTTGCCATAAAAGGGCGTGCCCTTTTTAATTTTCAGATAGAGGTATTTAAGCGGATCCACTTTTATTTTAAAGCTGTTCAGGTCTTCAAATTCAAGCTCTGTCTCCATTGGCGCCAACTGCAACCTTGTGGAAAGTTCGATTACCTCCGGCCCTATCACCGAGGGGCTCGACCAGTGAAAGTCTTTAATCGCCCTTGAGCCGGGGGTTTCCGGGTAATCCTTTGGCAGTGCCCACACTTCCATGTTTTTTTCCAGATCCCCGGCCCGCGCTTTTCCTTTTGAATTAACGATAAGAATTTGCTCTAATTTGTAATTGTCATCCCGAACGATTGTCTGCGATACCGAATTAATGCGAACATACTTGGTGATGCCGGGAATCGTCACCAGGGAAAAAACATCCCCGACGCTTTCTTTGCCTTTTGAAGAACATTCCACGCCTTCCTTTACGGTTAATTTCATGGAAACGTCGTCTTCCGGCATGGGCAGCGCTTCGGAGAGGATAAATGCTTTGCCGAAATAATCATCATAGGTAATGGTGACTTTATACTCCCGGTTCTCGAAAGCGGTGATGGCTTTATCGAGATTCTCCGGGCGAAGCGATACCTTTTTTTCGAATGATTCGGGTTTAACCGGGTGAGAAAAGTTGATTGTTGCGGCGACCTGTTTTAAGTCTTCATTAACGGGATCGATATAAAATGTGTTGGAAGAAATGCTTATTCTGAAGGGCTGGGTGCGGAAAAAGATGCTGTACTTCTCTAACAATACATGCGATGGAAAAAGTTTTTCATCTATTTTCACGGTGTACTCGGTTCCCGCAAGCCAGTCATTTGCCGGGGTGAATTCCAAACGGTCATCTTTGGCCCATTTCCATTGCCCGGTGATTTTGGGAGTAATCTCAATTCCCGCCGGTACTTCCTTCTGAACATCTTCCAGCCGGGCGGCGGAACCGGAAAATTTTATATACAGGGGATCCGGCACCGCGTTTTTCATTAATGGGGTTAGTCCCGGGGCCTGAACGGATATTTTTATTCTTTTGGGTTCCGGCAGGGTGGATCGCCAGATGGCATAACCTGCTATCAGCAGAATTAAAACCGGAATGGTTATCTTTAAAGCAAGATAGAGCTTCCCCCTTTGGGTCTTAAAGTTTTTGAATTTTGTGCCTGCAGAATGAAAAGCTTTTTCCGACCTTTGCCGGAGGGTTTTAATAAAAGGGGGTGGCTGGTAGCTGATCGAACCAAAAATAGACCTTAAAATTTCCCTGATGTTTTTTGACATTTCAATTTCCCTCTCCGATATTTATAAGTTCCAAACATACAAAGGTCAATCTCTGTGAAGGTTAATTGAACCAGGTAAGTTTGTACTAAAAACAGAATATAATTTGATTGCATCGTCTTTTGTTATCACACTGATATTTTCTGAATCTTTCATTTCAATCCTTTTTGAAATCAGCAATGCGGGTATAACGCGGTGCTTAGCTGCGCGAGGGCATTCACCACCAAACTTTATAAACACCACCGAATTTTAAAGAATTACCAGGCTTATATAAACACACCAAAAGCCCTCGCGTCAGCTACAGCTAAAGTTAGCCACCCCCTCGTGCAACCAACTGTATTTTTTTTAAACTACAACTTTTTTGCTTATTTATTGCGAGTCAATTTATGAAATAAAAGCGACATTTTCAACCATTGCTTTTCGTTGAGAATAAAAGTATATTGAAAACGGTAAAATCATACGCGGCTGCTCCGCCCCGATAGTGCGGTTATTTATTTGTACGAATCACGGGAAAAATAAATAACAGCCGAGTCTCCCGTTTCCGTGAGGGGCGGGGCGCTCCGTATGAGCGTTACCAAGACTCGGCTTAATTTTTTATGGTAAAATCATACGAGGCATATCATGCAACCCACCCCAGGATTATTCCAGTTAAATGTAGAATATTGCGAACAAGTCGCTTTAGAAGTTGAGATTCTGTTCGCTGTCATAAAAGGCGTCGTTCGAGAATTGGAAGATGATGATTGTATTGTCAACCGGCAATTGGCCATGGGATTATACCATCAGTTTTGGCGCTTAAGAAAAACACTTGAGCCCCTCATTGATTAATCTGAAAAGGATTCTCGAAAAACTGCCACCGACTGGGCGAGTTGAATTCTTTACCCGGTTGACGAAACGTTGTAAGCGCACAAGCAAAAGGCGCTTTTTTAAAGCGCTTTTTGCGAATTGTTTGGGGGAATTTTCTCCTACTTGTCTCTTACTGAAAGCAAAGATGCCGGTGCTTTTTCCGGCATGTTTGCGGAGTGCCTTTCCAGTACCACCATAGAGTAAAGCACCGCTTCCATCAGAAGCTGAACACCTACGCAGACTATGAGAGTAGTCGAGTAGTAAACAATACTTCTAATCCTGAATTACAAAGCATTTCGAAATATGGTTTACTTAGCAAGGGAGAGTTATTATAAAAAATTATAGTATCAAATTCACGGTTTTTTGCTTTTTGGCTTATTTTAGTTCCGAGGTTTATTTTTTCATTAGAAGAAAGCGAACTGGGGTGAGTGTTGTAATATGATAATCTTTCATCGTAAAAGTGTAATCCATATTTATCCGATAGAATAGCAAAAGGCAGTTTTCTTTCAGTTACGAAACGAAAGAAAAATCTGGTTATGTAGGAATCGTACATTTCGATGGGCAAACCCGTTTCACATAGTTTGGTTTCACAACACCGAGTAGTCCACAAAATATGATTAGAATTGATAAGTTTAAAAATATCTTCTTCAGAAGGAATATATCTAATATCATATTTTTCTTTAATCTGCTCGACCCATGGTCTTTGAAGGCTCATTTGAAATTTCCTATACTGTTTATCAGATAAACAATTTTACTGATAATATTCCTTTCTCCCATAAAGAATTAATGACGGATGAAAGTTCGTTACTAATTGAATCAGGAAGTATGTGTTTAAGATATTCCAAATCAATGCCTTCTTGTGAACTTAACTTGCCTGAACTCTCAAGAAGCTTTTCGAATACGATTTTCTCGTTTTCGGATAAATGCTGATTGAGAGAATCTGTTGTTTGATAATTAATTTGTTCAAATTTATGAAATTCTTCAGCACATGAGATTTTATTCTGAAGAAAATCATTCAACGTTGTTCCCTCATCATAAAAATCGTTAAGAAGATTATATTCTTTTTGAATACTATGGGTGTTTATTCCTAACTGGTTGCAGATAACAATTTGTTTCTTCAATCTCATTAGAAACTCGTTCCGCTTCTTTAAATATTGCTCCCAAAGCTCCGAATCAATAAATGCGATAATTTCTCCAACTTCTTTAGCAAGGGTATTCAAGCTCCTTTTAAATTCACTAAATGTCTCGGGTGAGACTTCAATGGCTTTTTCAGGTAATCTTTTATGCTTCTCTTTATTTTCAGTAAGTAATGCCTCTATACTCTTAAATGCATTACTATATTCAGCCATATTAAACTTATTCTTTGCCAAGACCATTATATCTTCAGTCTGTTTTAATTCTGAAAGATATCTGCTCTCTTCAGTACATATTTGCTCCCAACTCTCAAAAGATTGTTCAAGAGATATGATTGAACTCTTCAACTGACTAAATCTACTCTCAATTAATTTATTCAATTTAACTATGCTATCAATGCTAATGACAGAATCAGAATCGAAGCGACTATTCGGCTTGGGTTGTAATAAAGTTCGAAGTATTTCATGAATTTTTTCGGAAACAATTTGATAAGATGGCACTTTTGAGGAGATTATTTGTCGATATAATTTATTTCGCCGCTCTTGCAGCAATTCAATCTGTTCGGTAACACTTTTTAACGCGCGATCTAAAGTGGATGATCTCTCTTGAAAACAGTCATAGAACTTTTGAATTGTGTATAAGTGGTAATGATGCGGATAATTTTCTAATGAATCTAAAGAATTGAACCAAAAATTTGCTTTCAATTCCTCTGGTGAAAGGGTACTAACTTTGTCCTTTATAGGTTGTTTAGTGGGTTCATCTGCTAGTTCAAGAGTTTCATTAATTTTTCTTATAATATCCTTTAATTCAGAAACTTCTTTAAGCGATGATACATCAACAGAAAAATTTAGAAGTGTACCGACATCGTTTATTATAGTGGGAATCTTTTGGGAAATGTACTCCTGGTATTTAACTTGAAGCTCTTTACTAAAATCTTGAAGTCTTTTTATTGCTATTCTTGAACCATCAATTATTTTCTTTCCGGATTCTTCAATGAACCGATGTATAAAGACAGCATTTGCTCGAACTTCGCCATCATCTTTTGATTTTGTTATGGAATCCAATCGCTCATCAATAACTGCTATAATATCTTCTAAGGTTATAACTTGAATATCGCGCTCTTTAGCAACCACAAGGTAGGCCAATTCTCTGAAAGAGGGTAACTCTTTAAGAAAGTTTTCCACACGTTTTTTATATTCATGTGCCGAATTAATTGCTTCCTCTACAACCTCTTTTCCTTCCATAGTTCTTCTATGATTTAACAAACCTCCTCGACCTCTCCCTTTTATGCGAGATACCAGACCTCGCTGAATCAGAGCATCAAGATAAACCTCTTCAACGATACTTTCTGGATTCGACAGAATTAATAAATGATTATTCCAATGGTCTTTGTGAATATCGCCTGTAGATAATTCCTCCAAAATTGTTTCCTCACAAGATGTAAGTTTAAGTAAGGGTCTATTTTCAGAATCAATTTCCACAAAACCATTTGTTTGCAAATCCCCTACAAGGGAACGGAAACCATCAAAGCTTTCTAAACGATCTGTTTCCGGTATAAGACCAGTCTTTGTCCCATAGGGGATTAAGCTCCGTAATATATTTCGATTCCAGTCAAATATTTCTTTTAAGTTTTTTCTACTTCCTTCAGCATTTAAAAGAAGCCTAAGGGCATAGACTAATCCTCTATATGATGTCCCCTCACTTAAAACAGGAGTATCAACTACAAACCCCATTTTCCGACCATTTGATAACCATGTGTCTAACTGCGAATATAAACCCAGGTCCCTACCCAAAAGGGCTTCTTTGGCATAATTTAAGAGATCTTCGTATATTGCCCCTCCCGCAGCAATATGCCAAAAAGTTGCAAGCATTTGCTTAGCATAAGTGGGATGGATAGTGATAAAGCATGTACGTTTTCTTAATCGCGGTTCAATTTTGTTTTGGATGTTTGAGTCAACCGCATCATTAGAAAGGACAATAACGATATGAGGCAGGAACTCCAAACCTTTGACATATTTTTGAAATTGGATGATATCCTTTTCATCTACATGCGATCTGGCAAAAACTAATGATTGAAGTGAAACTGTTTTTTGAGGGGTATCTTTTTCGTAGATCAAAGTTGCAGAGAATATTTTCAAATCCGAATCTTTTACCCTTATATTTGCAAAACGCCATTGCTTCTCGGTTGAATCCGCCAATATCGCCAAAGCCTTCGGCAAATCCTGGGATAATCTTTGAGTATATTCAATCGTTGCTCTACGCCAAAGATTGAACCTGTCAGCAGCATCACGAATAAATTCCAACCCTGGTGGGCAAGGAGGTGGAAATGCTTGATCGATCAAATCTTTTGGTAGGCGAAACAAATTTTTCTTTTTATCAGATAAATCGCTGAATATCTGTAGTAACTGCTCTGCATTATCGTAAGGCAGTGGTCCAAAAAGCGCGCTGATGGTTTCAATGTTGGATGGCACTATAATTTGCTCTGCAAGTTCACCTTTTTCGGTTATAGTCCATTGTAATAACAAATCTTCAATATCCTTGACTTCAAACAATCTTTCTCCAAATCGAAACATATCTTTTTTGTCATTATCAAGGAATGCTTCAAGATTCTCGAATATAGCTTCACGACTTAAATTCCCGTTAATTGGGTGAAATGAAAATAATCCTGATGGAAAGCCCAATTCGTTTAAAACTTGATTCAATGATCTCATCCATATTTTTTCCATCCCCTTCCATATTTCCGCCTCGATTATGGCATTGACATCTTTTTCAGTGACGGCCATTTGATCAAAAAGAAGCGACATTAAAAGCTTTCTAAAGAATTCACTCCCAGCATCAAGTCTTTCGATCTTCTTAATGATTTGCTGATATAAATCATCCTCGAAGCATTTTGTATCGTGTCCTTCAATATTTAATGTCCGGCCTTTGGCAAAATTTAATAATTGTTCCGGGCCAATTATTTCTAAAGTACCGTCTTGTCGCTTCATTGAGCTAAGTAAACGAGTAGTTAATGAAACCATGTGCCCCATATTCCGCTTAGCAATAATCGCAAGGGCTGTTAATATCCCAGGAGATACAATGGGAAGTGGTTTGGGTAGTTTTCCATCGTAAGTGTATTTCAGAAGTTCAAAAAGAAATTGCACTGATTCTTTTAAGCTTATTGATTCAATATTAATTTTGTCCATTCTTCGACCGTAACCACCAAAAACCTGGCGAACATCGGGATCGGTTGCAATTCTATTATAAGCTTCCGGTGTACAAGCGAAGAAAATAAATAATGATCCGGCAAAAGGTTTTCCTGGCATAAGGCCGATAAACTGTCCATCTAAAATATGCTTAATCCCTAACATCAGACGGCGAAGATCGCGTGGTTCATGTATAAGTTGCTCTACTTCGTCGATGAACAGAAAAACTTTCTTTTTTCGACAGTTTAGATCATCCAGGCACTTTTCAATCCAACTTTCAAAGCTTCCTGCCCTTTGTGTGAAGTTAGGAATTTTAACTACACGCTCATCGGAAAGCACATGAAAAACAGCGGCTAAGAAAAGTCGAGCTTCCGAAGTATCTACACCATCATAGTGTACGTAAGCATTTACTATTGACCGTGAAGTAAGTAGAAAGGCATTGTGGTCATGTTTTTCAGCATAAGGTTTAATATATCTGTAGAAAGCTTCCGTTTTCCCTTCTCCCCATGCGCCAAGAATCATTCGCGCTGCTGGCTGATCAGCATCCCGCTCACAATATTTCATAAAATCTGATATTTGGCGCTCAGCGATTACGCGACTTTGGATTTTAATATCTCGAAAACCGGAAAGGTGTACTTGTTGTTCAAAAGGAGGTGTACCAGAATCTGGCGGTAATCTTTTATAAGCAGTTGTTGTTTTCACTTTTCTATAATCCTCTAATATGAACGATTCTGGATACCACATCTGTCTTTCCAGCAGTATGTTTTACTTTTCGTTCAAGGCCCTTAATCAATAGGGCAAACGGAAGACGGTTCATTTGGCCAGTGATGATGCATTCTCCCTGAGAGAGTGTAGTGAGGCGTCGTGATAATGATTCTGGTAATCCTCCCGTGACGCTCTTTACGAAGTGGAGGTCTTCTGGTGAGATTCTGTGAAGGAAAAATGTATTGCACATGGAAAGGATAATTTCATCAACAAAAGAGGGTCTTTGGGAAATTAGACAAAGAGATAGACCGAATTTTCTTCCTTGAGTCGCAATAGCTGAAAGTTTGGTTTTGGCTAAACTTGAACCGATTGGATAACGTCGACCCGGACAAAAATTTTGTGCTTCTTCAATCACGAATGAAAGGTATCTGGCTCCCTCTTCACTTTGCTTATAGCGAGTAAACTTATTAAAGAGCATAGCGCTTAAATATCCGATTACAAACTGTTTTATAGGCAAGTCAATTCCGGTAGCGCCATCGGCACTAAAATCAAATATTGCTATACCACCCTTTGTAAGCCTATCGATTTGGATGTCGATATTAAACCATTCACTTGACCTATCACTTAATAAATGATTCTCCACTTCCATTCTCCGATGGAATTCGTCAAGCGCTCGAACTATAGCCGGTCTTGTTTGTTGGTGAATATCACGATCCTGATTAATAGCGTCTCGAAGTGTGTTAAATTGTGTGGTAAACAAATCTTGCTTAGAGAATCCCATCGTTTCGGCAAGATTATCAATATGCCTTTGAAGGCCCGAAACTTGTAATGCTGATACCCCCTCAGCATCTCCACGATAAAATTCCATAATCATTTCAGATAGATCTCGAGTATTCAATACATCTAAGTTAATTACCAATCTTTGTAAATTTTTCTTAATCGTTCCACGAAGTTGTTCTCTTTCGTAAGAGTTCGGAAAAAATATTCGCTCTATAGTTTGCTTTCCGTACGAGCCTATTTCTTCGTTATCATTTACTTCTGAGTAATCGGAATAATCCCCATTTGCATCAATTATGATCATGGGATAAGGAACATAAACCCGTTTTTTGTCATCTTTTTTGAAAGGAATGCTGGATAGACATTCAATTAAAGAACCCATGTTATATGATTTCCCACTGCCGGTAACTCCAAAGACGGCCATGTGCATTGGCATATTTTCAATATTAAGAGCAATCGGCGCATCAGGATAACCCACTTGGGTACCAAACCAAATGTGCTTTTCATCGCCTTCATCTCTTTTCATGCCAAAAAGCTTTATTTCATGTAAAGAGTGGTCATATAAATAAACGGGATCGCCGGGATGCGGTGGAAAAGTTACAGAACTTGCCGGCCCTTTGTCCAATGTCTGAAGTAGGTCAACTTTGCATACCTGATATTGTTTGGCAATATCACCGGGAATAGTCATTCCCTTGCGCCGGGCTTCAGAAAAAGCATCACCTTCTGAGTAGAAAGCATTATATGGAATAATCCTTGAAATTCGTCCCAAAATTTCCGTTTTGATTCGTTGGCAGAATACAACCACAAGTTTGCCTTCTACCAAATGATTCTCATAATTCTCAAGCGGCTGAAAAGCTGTCTCACTTGTTGTACCACCAGATAGGATTATTCCGATCTGCTTGGTTGAAGCGATACTGTTGCTCATTTTGACCTCACCTCATTTTAGATAAGACAATTTGTTCTAATGGTTCTGATGTTCTTACCCGAGTCATAATATCCTCGAAAAGAACCTCGGCACATCCTTGTCTTATATTACATTTTTCATGGGCCATCTGAACCAATAAAGGTACATAATGCCCAGGATAAGTTGTCTGAACACAAAGATCCAAAATTCTTCCAACGAACTCCGGTGCGTCTTTATCTTTAATTTCTTCCGGAATGAGAACTTCTACACGTAAGAGAGTAGTTCCAATCTCCCGCTGCAAATAGGCAAAGTGAATTCTAAATCCTTTTTTCAGATATAGTTTTGTTACCTCATTTGTGTCAAGTGGAATTATATCGGTATGCAAGTAACCTGAAGTGGACATTGATTTGCTAAGAAATGAAAGTAGAAAAGTTAATAAGTGAGTATCAGAGGGGTAATGAACCGTTAAACCTGCTAATTGAGCATCCTTCGCATGTATCAGCCTATTTATATGGTTTCTAAATGTCAAATCAAATGACCTTTTAACACAGCCAATCAGGCAAATCTTTTTGGCCAAGCAAGCTCTAAAAGCACCTGAACGGAGATTCACGTAGGTTGAATCTTTTTCTGATGGTGGATCAATTATCGGTCCATCCAAAAGGATATAGCTTTCTTCGGGAGCTTTCTTCGCCCATTGATTAATTGCTTTTGTTTCCACAGTGAACATCATTCTGGAAACATCAGCACCAACTTTCTGAAACTCCTTTTGTTGGATTTCTTCAATATTCGCGGAGACTTCTACTTCTAAATCTGTCAGTGAGCCTTTTATGGCTTTGACAATTGCACAGCTAATTGGAACATACCACTTTCCTCCAAAACCTCCAACCTGTTGGCAGCTTCCATCGATACCAGCCATTTTAGGAATTTTATTTGGAGATTGAGGTAGGGGGCGAATCTTAATCAAGTCTAATTCAAGAGATTTCTTAGCGAGTCTTTCAGTAATTTTCGCTAAGTTTTTAAGTTCTGTACGGGCGGACTCTCCTTTTTCAACCGCTCTTTGGACTAATTGTTGAAGGGTTTCGGCTTCGGTTTTGTTAAACTCGTAACGCCGTAAGACATCGTAAATGTTATCCATCAAAATCACTCCTGGATTGAGTGTAAAAATAATTTAGAAAGACGATGTTGCTTAGATAACCTTTCTACAATGAAGTGATACCCCTTTCCTTTAAAAATCTCATCTCGAAAAGCAACAACTTCTTTTAAAAAAATCCAGCCATTATGTATTGCCCGGGATTTGAAGCTATTATCTAAACGTCGTTTTTGCCAGCCTATTTTCCTATAATTAATACAAATCGGACAATCACAATGAGCCAATGTCTTTTCTTCCTTTTCACTCAAAACTGGCCGACTTTTTTTACTTTCCGGTCGGGGTGATAAAAATCGATCACTGATACCTGGCAACTGAATCGCACCGTAACCTGCCTTTAACCGCCAGGCAACAGAATCAACAGAATCCGCTCCAAGTGCAAACATTAAAAGAGCTGTAGTAATGCCGCCGACCCCAAATACATGCATGAATGAATTTGGGAATTCTTCTCGAACGAGTTTCAAAGCATCGGCAATAAACGTGATGTGATCGCCATTTTCTCCATTACTTCTTCTGTAAAGAAATCCATTCCCGAGATAACTCGCTTTGATCAATGGAACAAGACTGCCGATTCCAATTAAAGCAGGCTCACCAACAATATTTCTAATTTGTTGACAAGATTTTTTGAGTTCATTAAGAGTGTATCCGTGGACTACAGGCATGAAACCGTATGATCCCTTAGTTAAGAACATTACTTCGGTGTTTCTAAGGGTACATTCCCATCTTTTTCTATTCTCTGAAGATGATAGCGAGGGATTAAGAGGATGATCAAGTGTAACCCCAATATCAATCTTCGCCTTTTCGTAAACGTCTGAAATCTTATTGGCTGAGACTCCCATTTTATTGTTCTTTAAAAATAAGAAACCGCCTGAATCCATCATAATCGGGCCAGTATAATCCAAATATTTTTGCATTCCATTAGCAAGTACAGATTCAGTGACGGTTGATCTACTGAGAATTTCACAAGCATTTACTAATAAACCGGGTAGTCCAATTCTTTCTTCATTCCATATACTAAGAGGACCTTTAAAATTATGACCCAGCCAAAGTATAGGCGTTTTAATTTTAAACCCATTTATTGTTAATATTCCGGCTCGAGCAGCAGTATGTTCATCTTTGTAAATCTCTGTGAACTTTAGATTATCTCTTGCAGCCAATCTTTTCCCTTTACCGTTTCAGTAATGAATCGTGTGCAGAATCTTATATGATTTCAGATTCTACCGAATTTTATTCAAAAAATATCTCTTAGCAAATACTTCTGTTGTGAAAAATGAATAGGATAGGAAAATCAATTTTTTAATAATCTCAAGAATTTCTCCTCAATACTCCAGGTGGCTAACGCCAAAGCTTAGCCGAAAAAGGGCATGCGAGCACAGACTTTATAAACACTCATAACTGATTGGTGAAATTTAACTTACACAAACAAAACAAACTGCCCTTTTTTCGGCTACAGCGCAAGTTAGCTGCCCCCCGCGCACCGAACTTATATATTGGCAACAAACCAAACATAAAATTGATCGCAGCGACCGCGATTTTTACGATGACTTGATGTCTTAAACCAACCATACCGGTTTAATTTGCAATTACTGGTTTTTCTTGCCTGGTGGTCTGGCGTTTAATCGGTAACGATACTATTTTTTGTTTGTTTTTCTTCTCTTGCTCTTTTAAATCTTCAAATATAGCTCGTAAATCAAAATTAAACCTACCAGCATGTTCTTGCCGAATTTTATGAATTTGTTCTACTATTGGATCTCGCCACATATATTATTCTCCCATAAGTTCATAAGGTGTACAAATGATTGGTATTTCATACCCTTCTTCTAAACTGATTCTTGCCAGTTTCTTTTGTATCTCAGCGTTTGCAATATGCTTACAGTTCCAGGTCAAAAGATAGTCTAAACCGTAGATTGTACTGATCGCAATGTGTAGAGCATCGTCTGAAGCCTTCTTCGGTAAACTTCTGGAACTGATAAACTTCTCGGCTAACTCCAATACTTCAATTCTCATTTCTATTACCGGAATTTCTTCTAAAGTACTTATCCGCTCTGCCGCCGCCTCTTCATCACCTTTTTCAGCCTCTTGAATCACTAACTGAGATACATATAGATCGAAATGAGACCGGCGATTCTCCCACCATTCTTGTGTGACTTGTTGTTGGGCTGCCACAATCAAGTCTCTGCTTAGCCGCGACGTTAAATAGCTGATAATGCTCGTTTCAATATACACTTTCTCTTTCATGGTGAAACTTAGGCGGAATGAAGCTCTTAATCAAGAGCAGATTTTGATTTTCTTATAGATCCCGATTCTACTTTAGCAGCCAGCGAAAGTTCTTTCAAATTATTATTAACCTTAAAAATCTGCAACGGCCTCTATCCCCCACCAGCAAAGGCTTCAAAAAAAAGTTAGGGACGAATTCTATGTTTGCGGCTGTAAGAAGCCAGCGAAAGTTCTTTCAAATTATTATTGACCTTAAAAATCTGCAACGGCCTCTATCCCCCACCAGCAAAGGCTTCAAAAAAAAGTTAGGGACGAATTCTATGTTTGCGGCTGTAAGAAGCTAACGGCCTGGGCATAACCCGAAAGCGGCCAGGCTAAAGGATTAAATAAACATGACCAAGTTTAACAATAGACAAGAGCCAAACAAAGGCAACCAAT